>CAWBGD010000009.1:0-92992 GCA_963788355.1 uncultured Nitrososphaeraceae archaeon
TAATTTGGACGAAACTTCAAAAATCAAAGGATGGGGCATCGGTTGTTACGAGGTTTCAAGTTGGAATTATATTGAAATTACGTAGACGACATTGCCCTGTTTGCAGTAAATGTGGGTGGAACAAATTTACCTTGATTGAAAATACTGATAATAAGACCGTTGTCGAATGCAAGAAATGCTTTTTCCAGATGGAAATATAACATGTTTTCAATATTCTAATCAATTAAATAGTTTGACTCGTCGGCTTTTTCATGCTACCCTAATTATCGAAGATCTATATTACAATCTTAGGATTAGACATTGAATATATAGAGCACTTTCGTATCCAGTCCTATGGTAGCAAAGAAGTGGTTTGATGATGATATTTCACTAGAGTTGCTGAAGGGAAAATGTGTGGGAGTTATTGGATATGGAATTCAAGGCAGAGCACAGGCGTGTAACATGAAGGACTCGGGGTTGAATGTTGTAATAGGTCTTAGAAGAGAGGGAAAGAGCTGGGATCTTGCAAAAAAAGACGGTCACGTTGTAAAAGAAATAGCGGAGGCCTCAAAGTTGGCGGAAATAATACATATTCTAGTCCCAGATATGGAACAATCAGAAGTTTATGAAAATCATATTGCCCCTTATTTATCAACTGGTAGAACACTTTGTTTCTCGCATGGTGCTTCGATTCATTGGAAATGGATTCAGCCTCCTAAGGATGTAGATGTGATTATGGTCGCCCCTAAAGGACCAGGTCAAAGGGTAAGAGAGCTCTTTCAAGATGGTTTCGGTACGCCTTCGCTTGTCGCCGTCTTTCAAAATCATACAGGAAAAGCACAAGAAATTGTCCTAGCATTATCAAAAGCGATAGGAAGTACTAGACCTGGCGTGATCGAAACAACATTCAAAGAGGAAGTCGAAACTGATTGGTTTGGAGAACAAGTGGATCTATGCGGTGGTACACACTCCCTCATATTATCGGCATTTGATACTTTGGTTGATGCTGGATATCAGCCGGAAGTCGCCTATTATGAGTGCTTGCATGAACTGAAGTTAATTGTAGATCTTATACACAAATACGGACTAACAGGCATGTATAATCGAGTTAGCGAAACTGCGAGATACGGTGGCTTGACCCGAGGGAGGAGAATTATTGATGATGACGTAAAGGTAAAGATGAAAAAAGTTCTTGAAGAAATTCAATCTGGATACTTTGCTAAAGAATGGCAAGCCGTGTACAAGAAATCTGGAAAAAATTCCTTCGAAGGCCTGATGAACGAATTGTCAAGGCACAAGATAGAAAGCGTTGGCGCAGAAATGAGAAAAAGTATGTGGAAACAATAGGTGTAGCCAATTCTTCACTGTGTTTGAAAAAGAGAGATCAGCTTCGATCAAGAAAACCCGCGGATACTTAAACATTAGATAGCAATGTATTCAATTATGTCATGCAGAGATGTACCTGGTCCAAAATTACCGCGAATTCCCTTCTCTTCAAGAAGCTTCTTATCTCTTTCAGGTATTATACCGCCACCTATCAGCAGTATGTTTTCCCCCCCTTGTTTGTCTAACAACGTTTTTACTCGTGGGAATAGTGTCAAGTGTGCACCGTTAAGTAAGCTCATGGCAATTACATCTACATCTTCATCTATCGCTATCTTTGCAACTTGCTCAGGGGTACAAAACAGACCAGAATAAATAACTTCCATGCCTGCATCTCTCAAGGCTCTGCAAATTACCAAGGCTCCTCTGTCATGTCCGTCAAGGCCCAACTTAGAAACCAGAACCCTTATTCGCTTTTTCTTAGTATGCTGCAATGACATCTATCAATAAGACTGACGCATGTTTAAATTCTTTATCGGAATCCAAAAGTGGCGATTAAATCTAACTAGAGAATTTGAATTTAGTCGATAGCGTAGAACTTGTTTACTGCTTTCGTGAACTATTTAATACGCTATAGTGTAGTTAACTTAGATGTTGCCCATTGTAAAAGGTATCTTGAGAGGAGACAACAAATCCATTTCAAAAGCAATTTCAATTATTGACAACGATGAACATGATTCTACGATAATAATTCGAGAGATCTTTAAGGAAACAGGGAGAGCAAGAACTGTCGGTTTTACGGGCGCTGGTGGCGCGGGAAAGAGTACGCTCATTGGTAAGCTGGCAGGTGAATTTCAAAAACGTGGTCTAAAGGTTGCCATACTCGCAGTGGATCCATCTAGTCCCATCAGTGGAGGTGCTATCTTGGGAGATAGGGTTAGAATGCTATCATCCATAGACGATCAAATTTACATGAGAAGCATGGCATCTCGAGGAGCAGAGGGCGGTGTTTCTAGGTCACTGAGAAATGTCATAAGAATTCTTGATGCAGCTGGATATGATATTATTCTGGTGGAGAGTGTAGGAGCTGGCCAGTCTGAAATCGAAATATCCAAAACAGTGAACATCACGGTAGTGCTATTTACCCCAAATACTGGAGATGGAATTCAGGCAATAAAGGCTGGATTAAACGAGATAGGAGATATTTACATCGTAAACAAATCTGATTTGGAGGGAGCGTCCATTCTTTATGGTATATTACTTGACTTGATTGCCGATGCCAACAAAAAGAAGGTTCTAAAATGCTCAGCCAGAACTGGAAAAGGAATAGTACAGGTGGCAGAGGTTTTACATCAGTCACTTAATGAACAAAAATACATTCAAAAGGAGCGTCGGATGATAGAGTCAGAACTGCTAGATATGATCTTAAATATCGTTAAAGAAGAATCGATGGAGTTGTTAGCAAAAAATAAAGAGTACGGTAAATATTTGGATAAAATATTGAACAAAGAAATAGATCCTTATACAGTGGCCGTAAAATTTGGGCGTTCCATTGTATCGCGACGAAAATGAGGTAACGTGAAATGGTCGAACAGATAAAAACTGACTCTGGCATACCGGTAAAGCGACTCTATAATTCAAAGAAGATACCCAGGTCCGAAATGGCCAATGAAGAGCCAGGAAAATTCCCATTTACTAGAGGGCTTTATCCTGCTATGTATCGGCAAAAGTTATGGACAATGAGGCAATATAGCGGATTCGGAAGTGCAGATGAGACAAATAAGAGATTCAAATTCCTCCTGGACCATGGACAGACAGGATTATCTCTTGCGTTCGATCTTCCTACTCAAACTGGGCGTGATTCGGATAACAAGTACTCAGAAGGAGAAGTAGGTAGAACTGGTGTTGCTATTAGCTCTATCCAAAATATGATGACTTGTTTTGAAAACATTCCGCTTGATAAGGTAAGTACTTCAATGACTATTAATTCCACTGCGTCAATCTTATTGGCATTATACATATCTGTTGCTGAATCCCAAGGAGTACCGACTTCCTCCCTACGAGGAACGACGCAAAATGATATATTGAAAGAATATATCGCCAGGAATACTTATATTTATCCTCCTAAGCCTTCCTTGCGCTTAATAGGGGACATGATACAATATTGTTCAAAATATGTTCCTCAGTGGTATCCAATAAGCATATCAGGCTATCATATGCGCGAAGCTGGTTCAAATGCTATCCAAGAATTGGCTTTCACCTTTGCTAATGCAATTGAGTACATTAATACATGTACCCAAAAGGGGTTGAAAATTGATGACTTTGCTCCGAGGCTTTCATTTTTCTTCTGTTGCACGATGGATTTCCTAGAAGAGATCGCCAAGTTTAGAGCCGCACGTCGTATTTATTCCAAGATAATGAAAGAGAAATTTAATGCAAAGAACTCCAAATCTTGGCACTTGAGATTTCATGTGCAAACTAGTGGGGAATCACTTACAGCACAGCAAGTTGACAACAATATTGTAAGAGTTGCCCTTGAAGCAACTGCGGCTGTTTTGGGCGGGTGCCAATCATTGCATACAAATTCCAGAGATGAAGCTCTATCTCTTCCGACAGAAGAATCAGTTAAGATTGCTCTTAGAACACAACAGATAATCGCTAATGAAACTGGTCTAACGAAAACAGTTGACCCTCTGGCAGGATCTTATTATATGGAGTACTTGACATCAAGGATAGAAGATGAGGTCGAAAAATACTTGAAAAAGATAGAGAAGATTGGGGGTTCAATCGCTGCAATAGAGCGTGGGTTCTTCCAAGAGGAGATCAGGAGTAATGCCTATCAACTCAAGAAGGAAGCCGATGAAGGAAAACGAGTCCTTGTTGGAGTAAATAAATTTCAAGACCCTGGCGATCTTGAACCTAAAATAAACACGTTAGATAGTGAAATAGAAAAACGACAAGTGAATAAGCTGAAGGAATTTAAAAGAAATCGTGACAGTATTAAAGTCAATCAATCTATTGGAAAGCTGATTGACGCTGCACATGAAGATGAAAATCTCATGCCTTACATCATACATGCTGTTAAAACTCGAGTGACATTGGGGGAAATAAGCGATGCTCTTGAACAAGTATTTGGAAGATACCAACCTAAATTCTCTTTTTAAGCGGGAGACTGAACTTAGGGGGAATAACTAGGATTTGCGAATAGATCATGTGGCAATTGCAGTAAACAATATTGATGAAGCCAGAAAAAATTTCGAAAATGTCTTTAGGATAGACAGTTTACACATTGAAGAAGTCATAAATGAAAGAGTAAGAGTGGCAATTCTTCAACTTGAGGATACTCGAATAGAGCTCATGGAACCCACTTCAAAGGAGAGCCCAATAATGAAATTTCTTTCTGAAAGAGGTGAAGGCATTCATCATATAGCGATAACTGCTGATGACATTGAAAAAGATGTCAAAAGAGCTGAAGAGAACGGATGTAGGTTAATCGGAAATCTGAGAACTGGTTCTTACGGACGTAAAATAACATTCATTCATCCTAAATCACTACATGGAGTTTTGGCCGAATTTTGTGAATCAACATCGAAGTAGTGGTAATTTCTAGGGTAATCAAGGCCGAGAACTATATGTTACAATAGAACGTTGAATTTTCAAATTAATGAGATCCATCGATTTAAGAGAGTCTTGATATGAATTCCTTTGTAAACTGATTTGTATGAAGAGAACCACCTATGTCTTTCGTTTTTATGTCTTTTTTCAACATATCTATCAAAATCTGCTCAATTCTACTCGCTACCGTTAGACAATTCTGCAGAGTTCCTAGCATTTTCTGTTCTGGTCGCCAGCCATTCAAACATTAATTTAATGGATAGAAACATCGATGATGGATTGGCTATGTTCCTGTTGGCAATATCAAATGCCGCCCCATGCACAGGTTCAAATATCGCAAAATTTTCTCCAACGTTAGCTGCTGGACCTAATCCCAATCCTCCTGTTACTTGGGAAGCTTCATCAGAAATAATATCTCCGAATAGGTTTGTTGTAACTATTACATCAAAATCTTCAGGGTTTCTAATTAGATTCATTGCACATGCATCTACGTAAAGCTCGCTATAGTTTACCTCTGGATAATTTTCTGCCACCTTTCTGCAAATCTTTGCAAATAAACCGTCACCTTTTCTGAGTACATTTGCTTTATGAACTGCGACAACTTTTTTTGCTTTGTTTCTTCTCACAGATTCCATGAACGCATATTCTGCGATTCTAGTAGACGCCTTTGCTGTAGTAAGCCTTAGCGAAACTATAGTATGCTCATCGACTGGAAATTCCCATCCCAAATAGATATCTTCAGTGTTCTCTCGGATAGTCACGAGGTCTATAAATGGATTGAGACTTTTTACATTGGGATAGGATTTTGCTGGGCGAACGTTCGCAAAAAGGTCGAAGTATCGTCTAAGAACTAGGATCACATCAGCAGCATTTTCTCCGACAGGAGCCTTTAGGCATACATCAGATTTCTTGATTGATTCAAAAGAAAAATCTGGGAGAGCCATCCCGTATTTTTTCTTCGCATCATCTCCTGCTTCAATTTGAATAACCTCGAATTTTAAACCGTTACCGGTGTCACTTATCTTGTTCAGCAGTTCCAGTGCGGAACCGGCAAGGTCCGGTCCTATGCCGTCACCTGTAACAAGCGATATTTTATAGTGCGTCAAATGAATACACTGAAGAAATCCATTGATACATTTTATCCTATTCACAGTTGTGGATGTTTTGAATCGAGTAACTTCCTTAGCATCGTTTTGTTAATAGCATCCATTAGGGCCTGAACTGAAGCTACGACAACATCCTCGCCAGATTTCTTTGCAGATGTTACATTTCCGTCTAAATCTTCTACCTTTACTGAAACCTCTGCCAAGGCATCAGAACCCCCAGTAATAGAATCAAGTCTATATTCTCTAATCCGTATATTGGCTACTTCAGTCAGCTATTTTCTGTATTGCCTTCAGTGCGGCATCTACTGGACCAACACCGATCTCTGATGCAATGAAATTCTTTCCATGCGTGTTAAGTCTTACTACAGCTGTCGGGATCATTTTCATTCCAGTGACTATGTGAAAGTCATGTAGTTTGAATTTTTCTTCAAATTTGTTACTGTTTAGAACTTCTCCAGCAATAGACAAAAGTTCTGAGGTTGTTATCGAATTTCCTGTGTCTGCGATGTTTTTCTGTTTTTCAACAATCTTGTGCAATTGTTCATCAGTTGGTTCGATACCAAATTCTAATAACATGGCACGAATGCCGTGTGCGCCCGCATGCTTACCAGCTTGTAGCCATCTTCTCCTACCTACCAATTCAGGACTGATTGGTTCATACGTCATGGGATTGCTTATTATACCATGAGTATGGATTCCAGATTCGTGCCCGAAAGCATTTTCTCCGATAATTGCTTTGTTGGGTTGCACTATAACTCCCATTGTATTCGAGACATATTTAGAAACTTCGAATAATAATTCCGTCTTAATATTGTGTTTCTTACCATACAAACATTGAAGAGCCATTACCAACTCTTCAAGTGACGCATTTCCAGCTCTTTCGCCTAACCCATTTATTGTTACGTGTGCACAACTTGCGCCAGCTAGGATTCCAGAGATAGAATTAGCAACGGCTAAACCAAAGTCATCATGACAGTGTACACTGACTGGAACATTAGCTGCTGCAATTACTTCCTTTACTAGTGTTTGAATATAAGTAGGTGTAGCATATCCCACTGTATCGGGAATATCTATTCTATCAACGTGAGCATCTGATACCGCTTTTAATACCTTCAAAAGAAATTGACGGTCAGAACGAGTAGCATCTTCAGCAGAAAATTCTACTCTCATGCCATGATCCTTTGCATATTGTACCGCCCAGACTGCTTTTTCCAAGACTTGTTCTTTTGACATCTTTAATTTGTATGCCATGTGAATTTCAGATGTAGCAATAAAGGTGTGCACATAGCTCGACGCCGCAGTCTATTGCAGCGTCGAGATCCGATTTTACTGTACGAGCGAGGGCGCAAATGTCTGCCCTTAAATTTTGCTTCACAATATTCTTGATCCCCGTGATCTCACCTTCGGAAACGACGGGAAATCCAGCCTCGATAACATCAACACCGATCTCATCGAGCTTTATTGCAATGTCAAGTTTCTGAGTAGGAGTAATAGACACTCCAGGTGTCTGTTCTCCATCTCGCAATGTGGTGTCGAATATCCTCACTAGTGAATCCGCGCCTAATCTAATCACCTCGAGGAAGTGCAGACACACCCGTTCGTGCCATTTTAATAATTCCGTAGTGATCAATTAAATTCTTAAATGCATCTATTTTATCTGGCGTCCCTGTAATTTCTACTGTAATAGATTTCTTACCGATATCAAGTATATTTGCTCTGAAAATCGAGGCATAGTTCGTTATTTCCATTTTTGTAACAGGGTCAACTGCATGCATCTTGATCAACGCAAGTTCTCGATAAACAGTATTTGGAACATCTAGTTCTATTACTTCAACAACATCTATCAGCTTTCTTAACTGTTTAATAAGTTGGTCTAGTGTATATTCATCTATTTTTGTAGTAATTGTCATCCTAGACAGGTCTGGCTGCTCAGTTGTTCCAACCGTTATACTTTCAATGTTAAAGCTACGGGCCCTAAAGAGATTTGTAATCCTAAACAATACACCTGGTTTATTTTCTACTAAGGATGATATTATATGAAGGTGAATTGACCGTGGATCGGAACCAGACAATTATTATGCACCAGTTATCATATCTTTTAGTCCAGTTCCTGGAGCCACAAAGGGATAGACATCTTCCTCAGGGTCAATAGGAATATCTATAACTGTTGCTACTTCAGATGTGACTGCGTACTTTAATGCCTTTTCTAACTCAGTCATTGATCCCACTCTGATCCCAGTTGCTCCGTATGCTTCCGCGATTTTCACGTAGTCTGGACAGTTCCTCTGATGCACCCCCATATACCTCCTGTCATAAAAGGTTCTTTGCCACTGCGCAACCATCCCTAACATGTAATTGTTTAGGAGAAAGACTATTACCGGAAGTTTGTCAAGAACAGACACTGCCAACGCATTCTCGGTCATATTGAAGGATCCATCGCCGGCAATATCTACTACAGGAGCCTCCGGTTTAGCCGCCTTAGCACCTATTGAAGCAGGAAAACCGAATCCCATGGTCCCTAGTCCAGTTGAACTAAAAAATGTTCCTGGAGAAATTACATCGAAGTGTAGCGAGGCCCACATCTGACATTGACCAACTTCAGTAGTGACTATTGATTCGACGGGCAATATTTCACGAAGTTTCTTAAGTGACTTCTTAGCAGTTATTTCCCGTGAATAATCTTTAAGTGTTTCCAGGAAATAATCTATCAATTCCCTTCTTCTTTTCAACCATTCATTATCAGAATCCTTCTTGATAATGTCTTTTGAAAGCATTTTTACCATAGATCGTAACGACGATTTTACATCACCTACTATCGCTATGTCCACTGACTTATTTTTGCCTATTTCCGCTGGATCTATATCCATATGAATTATGTTCATGCCCTTGCCAAATTCATCAAATCTCCCCACAGATCTATCAGAAAATCTGGCGCCCACTGCTACAATCAAGTCCGCTTCGAGGATTATCTTATTAGCTTCAGGATGACCGTGCATTCCGATAGGGCCCATTGCTAATGGATGATTTTCAGGAAACGCACCTTTCCCCTTGAACGTGGTCACTACTGGTGCCATAAGCAGTTCAGCAAGTGCTTGAAGTTCTGAAAAAGCACCGGATAGAATGACTCCTCCACCTGCCATTATGATCGGTCTTTGCGCAGATCGGAGCAGTTGGACTGCTTTACCCACGTTGGTCAAGTCGGGATCTACTATCGGATTATAACCCCTTACCTTAATGAGATCTGGAAAATAGATTTCTGCTTCGCTTTGTTGAACATCTTTGGGAATATCAATCAATACTGGGCCAGGCCGTCCACTTTCCGCGATATAAAATGATTTCTTAACCACTTCTGGAATTTCAATAGCCGTCCGGGGTTGAAATGCATATTTTGTACATGGATTTGCGACTCCTATAATATCAGTTTCTTGGAAGGCATCCTTGCCGATCATCATCAAGGGAACTTGTCCTGTTACTGCAATCAAAGGAGAGGAATCTGCATATGCAGTTGCAATACCCGTAATTAGGTTTGTAGCCCCTGGGCCGGAAGTTGCAAAACATACACCAGCTTTCCGTTTTACGCGGGCGTATCCATCTGCCATGTGCGCTGCAGACTGCTCATGTCTTACAAGGATATGCCTGAAATCAGCTTCTACCAATGCGTCATAAATGGGCAAATTAGCCCCTCCGGGAAGACCAAAAGCAATTTCAACCCCTTCCTTTTCAAGAGAAGAAATAAGTGCCTTGGCACCACTCATCTGTGTCATAGTTAAATTATTCACCGATCATTTCTTATATATACTCGCTGTCATTCTACCATGCGCATGTTTAGTTACGGCCAGGATTTATAATGATTCCTGCAGGAGAGTATTGAATCATTTTCGATATCTTAAGTGGCGATATACTCTCACCTTCTAGTCAATGACACAGGAAAAAGATTTAAAATTAGTTAACAGGGTCTTCAATTTAGATGTCATCATGTTATATCCAGAGGAATCAAATTTGAAGATTAAGAAAGAAGATCCTTTTCGCAAAATTGCCGCTGACATTTTCAAACAATTTGTTTCTAGTAGTAAGATTATTGGACTAGGAAGTGGATCATCGGTGGCGTCGACTTTAGTCCATTTGGCGAATCTATCAATCGGCGTAGACTTAAAATTCGTTCCAACTTCGATTCAGATCAAGATCGCCGCTGAATCACTTGGTCTCAATATTGCAGATGAAGGCAGAATTCCAGAAATAGACTTTGCCTTGGACGGAGCGGATCAAATAGACTCAAATTTTAATATGATTAAAGGGGGAGGAGGTGCTTTGCTAAAGGAAAAAATTGTAATAGAAGCGGCTAGGACCTTTGTTATCGTTGCTGATACAGTCAAGTTTGTTGAACGCTTTGAAATGCCAGTGCCAATAGAGGTGCACCCTTTTGCAAGGATTTCAGTTCTTCAGCCGCTTGAAAAGATGGGTTTGTCTCCTAAACTTCGCCTAGTTGGAAAAGGTTATCCGTACATAACGGAAAACGGTAATGTAGTATATGACACTGCTTTTCCACCAACTCATAACCTTAGAGGAATGGAGGAGGACATAAGAACAGTTCCAGGTGTGATTGAAGTTGGATTTTTTACAAAAAAAGCAAATCGTTTCTATAGCATTAACCCTGATCGAACATACTCTATTGTGTCACCTTAAAGTAGTGAATTATTACGAACTAGATTAAAGTCAAGACTGATCTTCGATCAGAGCTTCGTTCCACAGATTGAGTTATATCCTGCGATTCGGTCATGGCAAATATTTTGCAAGTTTAACGACTCAAAGTGACAATTATAATTGAAAACTCGTACTGGCACAGTAATCTTGAAAAAAGCAATTGTGAACCAGAGCAACCATCACCAGTAGCTATCCTTATTTGTATGAATATATTTCATAATTACTCATATGGGTTACAGTCCGTTATTTGTTTTGATGTTTGGTCTCTTGCTCTTAATTTCACTTTCTTTGGAAAATCAAACTTTTTCTAAATCACCTGATTGTAACGGCGAAGGGTGCCTAGCCGGAAGGATGCACTGGGAACTCATGCAGCGGGAACAGGATAGACTGGGAACAGGTTCAGACTCAGGAACAGGTTCAGACTCAGGAACAGGTTCAGACTCAGGAACAGGTTCAGACTCAGGAACAGGTTCAGACTCAGGAACAGGTTCAGACTCAGGAACAGGTTCAGACTCAGGAACAGGTTCAGACTCAGGAACAGGTTCAGACTCAGGAACAGGTTCAGACTCAGGAACAGGTTCAGACTCAGGAACAGGTTCAGACTCAGGAACAGGTTCAGACTCAGGAACAGGTTCAGACTCAGGAACAGGTTCAGACTCGGGAACAGGTTCAGACTCGGAATTTCAAAAAGTCTATGGTCGGGTGATAGTGAATTTGAGTGCACGATTGGTTGTGTATCGTGTCATGGAAGATATTCCACTAACTGTGGAACAGACAGACGAATTTCAGAGCGTTATAATGATGGCTCAGATGGACTTTCATCAGCATTGACATCTATTATCTCCGAATCAGACATAACTAGTAGAAACTCTTATGGTGATAACGTAAGCAAAATAGGCGATCTTTCATATGGAACTCTTTACATAGTCATAAATAGGGAGGGACGATATACGAATGTTTACGATAACCTAAACGTAGATCCAAATTCACGACTTTTGTCTTTCCAAGTCAAGAATAATACTAAGGCAATTTGGATAAATTTGGATCCGATTAATAAACACAGCATTGAATTGATCAATAGTAATACAGGTTCAAAGTTACTCAGCAATACTGTCCCATTTGGAGAGACTGTTGAATATACCTTTACTACTCTAGGTAATTATTTATTCTTCGATCAGGATCATAAAGAAAAGGTGGGAAAAATCATCGTCTCTAGTTCTATTGACATGTCAAACGTTCTTAATAACAAATTAAGTTCATAGAATCGAGAGATCGATGTCATCTTTTTTTCACTCAGCCAGACGCAGAGAACTGAAATGGCACCATTTGAGCGAGTGAAGATGATGCTATCTTTTTTCGAATGAGATGGTAAAATCAACATGACTTAAAGGGACACCACAATTTCTGCACCGACTATTAGTTGGTTTTAACATATCCTTCACTGATTTAAGATAAAGTGATCTATTTGCCAGGCTTCCGCACTTTGTACAAATTATTTCTATATTAGGACAGGACAAGAATACTAAGTTTCGACGTAGCAATAAGTTAAGTAAGATACTGTCAAAACGTCATGACAAATTGAACAAATTTGCATAATTAATCCATGAAAGAAGAATACGCGAATATTCAACAATACTTAACTATTTGACATATTTTTTAGGTTTTCGAGCAAATATTCCCTTGCAGCCCTCGCAACAAAAATAATACTTCTTACCACGATGCTCTAAAATAGTGGCAAGAATTTCATCCATTTCTATCCCGCATACCGGATCAATGGGCATAAACTGATTTCTGCAGATATACTCATATAATTATTACGCAACATAAGAATCTGAGGAGGTTTTTGAATTCAATCTACTTAGACAACTATTAAGAATCCAGAAACTCAATTGATTGAATCGATTGTCCCTGGTTGAGGTAAATTCTAGAGAAAAGGATAAATATTTTTTTCCACATAAGGACGCCAATGACCGGTGAAACTCAGCTAAGAGCAAGAAGAACTAGAATGAAGATTCTAAAAGCAATAGCTGACAGGAACGGGTCTGCTGGGTTCTCTGAGATAAAGGATGCAACAGCCCTGTCAACTGGCTCGATCTATTATCACTTGGAGCGAATGGTTCAATACGTAAAAAAGAGCTCAAAACATTATCATATTACTACAGAAGGAATGCAATTGCTTGAACAGAACGCTCAGGTAGTTACGCCACTGGAATAAAAATATACTGTCCATTTAAGAACTAGACTAGACTATTTAACCTCCGAAAATGAGAGTTAGTCATCATGAGAATGAACTGGCCAATATTCTGAGCCAAGTTGCCTCGAAGTATTTACATATGCCTTTGCTCTTATCGGGTGGTCTTGATAGTACTATCATTTGTAGCCTTATAGAGCCTCAGTTGACAATGGTAATTTCATTCGGAGACATTTCAGAAGACCTTATTCATTCTAGGATTGTGGCTCAAAAGTACAGTAAAACTCACATAGAGATCCTTATCGATTTCCATAAATTTAAGTCGTTGGCATCAAACGTAATAAAAATATTAAAAACATTCGATCCAATAGAAGTTAGAAACTCTAGTGTTCTCTATGCAGGGATTATGGAGCTCAAAAGTCTAGGTTATTCTGAAGTAGTAACTGGGGATGGAGCTGATGAACTATTTGCAGGTTATAATTACCTCCTTAGATACTATTCCGAACCTCGCGTTTTTGAAAAGGTCTTGCTTAGACTTGTGGGAAAATATGAATTTCGCTTCGAAGGATATCGGTGCAGCACTTCGTATGAATATTCATACTCCATACTTGGATGAACCCTTCATAAGTTTTGCCAAAGCTCTTGATTGTCAGGAAAAGATTGGAGAAAAAATGGGCAATAAATGGGGAAAGTATATTTTGAGAACAACTTTTGAAAGCAAGTTGGGAGATTTGGTGTGGCGTAGGAAAATGGCACTAGAACATGGTTCAAAAATGGACTCAGTATCTATGATTATTGAGGAAATGATAAGTGACAAGGCTTTGAGCTATATAAAAGGCAAAGCCTAGCTGAACATGTCCTCATTACTACAAAAGAGCAAATGTATTATTATACTCTGTACCGATCCTTTTTCGTCGCCCCCTTACGTCGATAGAAACTATTCTACTAAATGTCCTTATTGCTATGCAGCTATTATGAGATCGAGACGATATTGTCATACTTGCGGAGCCTTCCCCGTTGAGGGGATGCAAGGTGACCTTTCATCAGGATAGAAGTATACTATAAACGTCTAAATATGAATTTACAAAAAGCGTATTAATGGCAGACTATCCGATTAAGAAATGCATAATCCCTTCTTGTGGTCTAATTTATGAGATAGGAAATGCAATCTATACTTGTAAATGTGGATCATTTTTAGATATCATTTATCCTAATAAACCCCAAAAAAAACTAACGGAATCATTTTACGAGAGACGAAATCCAAAAGGTAATATTTTCAACGAGAGCGGAGTATGGCGATTCCGTGAACTCATAAACTTTCCAAATATTGATACAGAGAACTTTGAGGAATGTTCAAGGACATTGGTCTCAATGGACGGATCTGAAGGACGGCAATCCAAGCCATACAAAATGAGCAAAGTTTCAGAATATGCTGATATGAATATCGAAAATCTCTTCTTGCAGCCTGAAGGATATAATCCAAGTGGATCATTCAAGGACAATGGCATGACGACAGCGGTCACGCATGCTAGAATGCTGGGAATAAGAAAACTTATTTGTGCATCTACCGGTAACACTTCCGCCTCTGCAGCAATGTATGCAGCTAATGAGAATATGCACTGCGAAGTTTTTGTTCCCAAAGGGGATATCGCTCCAGGGAAGCTTGGGCAGGCATTTCAATTTGGAGCTCAAGTAATACAGATAGATGGAAATTTTGACGATGCTCTATCCTACTCGCTTCAAGTCGCGTCCAAGGATGGAGGGTATACAGTGAACTCAATTAATCCTTTTAGAATCGAGGGTCAAAAAACTATCATCTATAGAGCCTTAGAGCATCTCGATTGGAGCTCACCTGACTGGGTGGTTTATCCTGGAGGCGCACTTGGAAATACGTCTAGCTGTGGAAAAGCATTAATGGAGCTATACGAATGGGGTTGGATTAAAAAGATACCTAGACTCCTAATAGTAAATGCTGTTGGTGCTAATACATTTTATGAGTTAACCAATGGCGTATTTCTGGGAAAAAGGCTTGAGTGGAACAGCGGTAAACCAGACTATGACCTTTTGAATAAGTACTACCAAAATATGGATATCAGTGGTTCTAGACCTAGAACGAAAGCAACAGCTATTCAAATTGGACGGCCTGCAAATATAATCAAGGCTCTGCGGGCAATAGAATTCACTAGGGGAGTAGTTATTGAAGTAACTGATAAAGAAATGAGTGATGGAATGGCAATAGTTGGTCTCAATGGCTTTGACTGTGAAATGGCCTCGGGTGCGGTTCCAGCTGGAATTAAAAAACTGAGGAAGGAAGAAATAATTAAGAGAGATGACATCGTAATAGGAATATTAACAGGAAAACAAAAGGATCCGAATTTGTCTATAGAATATCATTTGGATGCCAATAACAGGTTTTCAAGACCTCCAATGTCACGGTGAGAAAGTTTAATTGAATAACATACTCGTGCGATAGTTTTCAAAATGAGAAGTATCTGCGTGGTGTATCATGTGAATTAGTATATTGGTACACATAATTGATCCGTTACCTGTCTAGATAAAGTCAAAATTTGAAAAAAGAGAAGTGCATCAGACAAGGTCGCTGGCCTTACTCATCAATAGTATCGCTTGATGTACAAGTAAGTCTAATGCTTCGAATCATGTATTCGGCAAAATGCCTGAGAGCAAATCATACCTTATGTCCAACATGGCACGGGCCCCCTAGTCTTACTAGTAGGAATTCAATGCATGTATTTACATCATAAATAATAAAATAAATAGCGTAACTTGTTATATTGTGGTTAAAAAATGATAAAGAACTATCCCTACTATCTGCGTCATAGCAGATTATTTGGCTAGCAAGTATGTTTTAAAGATTTTTTTTCAACAAAAAAATCTTAGCCTAATATCATTCATCTTGCTTTTATAGTGGTCTTGAATAATCTAGGCAGTTGGCAGCAACAAGTTTGCAGCTCAAAATTCTCCTTGGTATAGCTACAGGTGTCTCTATTTTCGGTTTTGTTCTTTTTGGAGTAACATTTTCTATGATATTCTTATTCTTTTCTATCCCAAACTTGATTTTTGCATGTTTCTTTGCCTATAAGTTGGTTAAGTTAAGGAGGAGAACATGAATATCCATCGACACGATTAACATGAACGGATTAACTCAATATGAAGATAAGTATGGAGATTATGCCCAAGGCAACGAACAGTACGGCCGTTGCCTTCCACATTCCCCTATTTGCCGTTTGGCTAATATCCCACATTCCTCCACGTTCAGATCTATTTTTTAGATTTGAATAACTGTAAATAGTTTTAAAATCAGAAGAGGGTGACCACTTAGGGATTAGGCGACTTTCTGATGTCCCAGTGATAAGAGACTGATCATATTTTTTTCTAGAGGATTCATTTGAAAGCACTTCGTATGCTTCCACAATGTACATAAATGTTTTTTTTGATTCTTCAGAATTCTTGTTTTTATCCGGATGATATTTCAAAGCTAGTTTTCGAAAGGATATCTTAATGTCTTGAAATGAGGCATCTCTGTCTAAACTCAATGCCTTGTAGTAATCTTTCACACATCTAATTATCATGTTGTACTAATTAATCCCTTCTGAGATTAAGCAATACTAACGCAAAACTGAATAGTTCAAGCATGTAATCAAAATGACACCATGAATTCGATTGAAACTATGAATTTTGAAATCGAATCACAAAGAAATATTTTACCTTCTTTACATTTGCCAAAACCAAGAAACCCTGAACGTTGCATATTTGTAGGAAGTGGCGATTCATACGTATCCGGGTTATTGTCGACTTACATATCAGGATTCCGGTCACTGAGACTTCACACCGTCTGAAATCGTTACTTTTCCCTCGATTGCTAAAGGACATGAGGTATTCTTTGTTTCCATATCAGGTAAAACGTCCGCTAACATTCGAGCGAGCAAAGGTTATGAATTCGTGTAATATCAAAACAACTGCTATTACTGCGGATCATAATAGCCCTCTGGCAAAGACTTGTAAGGATGTAATAAGGATTGAGGTCCCAATTTCGACTCAACTAACTTCGGGCACCTTGACGTTTTCCGCTTCAGCCTTAATTTGTATGGGATTAGTTACAAGAGAAGTTAACACTAGCTTGATCCCTTCAATTTTTCTTAAATGCAAGAAGAATCTTCAAAAGCATGCTGATATCTCATTCAATAATTGCCTGTATGTATTTCTTGCAAACGATTTTCTGTATCCCTGTGCCCTTTACGGGAAACTTAAGGTAAACGAGATATTCGGTTTCCATTCTAATGCATATAGCATAGATGAGTTTTTTCATGCGCCAATATTTAGTCTAAGAATAAATGACTGCGTTTTCATTTTCGAAAAGAACATGACCAAACAAGATGCCTATGAAAGTAAAATACGCAAAATGCTATCGAAACTGAAATTGAATGTCGTTTCCGTCAAGTCTGGGAATAGATCTATGTTTGAGAAAATTATGAATTCGATATTCATTCAGCAAATGATCTTCGCCACTCAAGCTCGAAAAATGGATTTGCGTGATTGTGTTTTCATAAAGAACAAAGGATTTTTATCTCTCAGTTCAGATGTAATATATCATACCTAAATGTGGAAATACAGCAATATCTGAAATAGAATTTAAGATTTTCGAACTTATCTAGTTTCTTTTAGGTCTTCTATTCATCATTTGTTGATCATAGGTTATCAAATTGAGTCAGCAATAAGGCCAGGTGGCCCTGCTAGCAGAAAACCGATAGTCCCAGATAAGCCTAAATTAATTACTTAACAATCTTTGATTGTTTTCGCCTGTTCGAATCGGCCAAACCTTTCTCGTAGACACATGCAAAACACCAATGTCTGTCGAATAAGTGCAACTCTCCAGGACCCGAGACACTAATCAAACCGTCTACTTTAAGATGACAATTATCGCATGTTTCGTTCATTACCATTTCGTTAATCAACGAGTGTTTATTAATCAAATGCAATCCGTTGATAAATTGAGAACGAAGTAATAGCAACGGCTAAACTGAAAATTGGAACCCAGGCTCCTTGTAGACCTGAGGCTCGAGGATGCACAAATGAGCTCGGTTAAACAATAATGGCTAATAAAATATTTCAAAGTTCAAGAGCAGGGGTCCCCCTCCTTTCGGTGGTTTATCCGTTATAACTCCAGGACTTTTTCTATAGTCCGTGCAATACGATCTTGAGTGGTCCGATGAAATACAAGCCATAGAAAGGAAATTACTCGATGAGATCAAAAATTCGAAGATAGAACTTCATCCCAAGCATGCACTTACCTTTACCGCAATAATTGAAAAGAGGATAGAGTTACTAAGGGAAACTCTAAGTGTTAGAGTCGAATCCTAGTATCACTACAGAAGAATTAGCCGCTTTAGTTGAACGTAAGTTAGAAACGGAGGAAAGAGCCTTAAAGAATGCCAAAAACGTATTCGATACTGAAAAGAAATTTGTCAATCTCCGAATTCTAGGTTGGATAAAGTTACTTGATAATAGAAAAGAATGGACGTGTTCCGCGGGGGTCAGATTGGGAAGATTAACACTGCGCTTTCGTCAAATATATCTCGAAGATTAGGCGAACAGTCAGGCAATTGTGATATAGTACCTACCCTCATCCGTATCGAGAATGGTAGATGTCCCAGTAAAAAAGAGGATATTGATAGTAGATGATGAGCGGGATGTAGGTGACTCGATAAAGATTGTATTGAATGATTACGGGTTTGAGGTAGATTCCTTTACAGATGCTATTGAGGCTTTAAGAAACTTCAAACCAGATTTCTATGATTTGGTAATACTCGATATCAAGATGCCGGAAATTAATGGTTTTGAATTATACAATAAATTCAAGTCCAAAGACGCAAATATTAAGACATTATTTCTCACAGCGCTTGGTGATGTAGAGGCGTATAGCACTCCTTCGAGCAAAGTGTATCCTATAATGGGTGAGAGACATTTCGCTAAGAAACCTATAAGCAATAGTGATCTTTTAGAACAAGTTTATTCAATTATGAATTGAATACCAATATCCGAAGAAAAATTAATGAAGTTAGACTGAAGAACTATGTCCAAAATGTAAAAGTGATTATCTGAAACCTACTGATGACCCAAGAAAAATGGTATGTCATTTCTGCGGAACTAGTCAATTGCATCGAGTCCTAAAGACTACGTAGACTAAAGAGGCAAATCATTACATTACAATGCTCAAGTAATTTGAATAATATTAAGCAATGTATGTCCTAAATTGGACAAAGGTATCTAAAGTGGAGATTTAAATGCGACTACGTGGTTTGATATAAGTATGGCTATCGTTCAAGCAAAGGTTTTGGAGCATCCGTCTTCTTCTGGTTTGCAGGACGAGTTAAA
The DNA here is from genome assembly GCA_963788355.1 of uncultured Nitrososphaeraceae archaeon. GTDB lineage: Archaea > Thermoproteota > Nitrososphaeria > Nitrososphaerales > Nitrososphaeraceae > TA-21. The sequence goes on from CAWBGD010000009.1 coordinate 19,309, forward strand.
TGCCTTCTTACGTACCATAGACGATGCGCAGTTAAAAGACATTAAATTTTCAAGTCATGCAGTGTTGAAAGGCAGTAATATAACAGAATCTTACACTGCGATTGTGATTTACACCTCCAAATCAGAAGGCCACTATTAATTCGCATGAACATTTTTCAGGGGTGTGTACTTAGGTATAAGCCCTTGATTCTAAGCTAAGGCATTATGAGAACCAAAAACGCTATATGCTTACTAACTGTCAACAGTTCTAGGACCCTCTGCCTCCACTATTTGCTATAATTAGAATGTCATATCGCTTAAATAACAATTGAACTGAGTATATTGGATGACTGAAGAAAATGGCGCTTTGGTTCGACAAATGAGGAAAAACATCGAAATTGCTTATAGCCAAATACAAGTGAATATAGAGGTTGCTTCCAATATAATGAAACAGAACATCGAGATGGCCTCCAATCTAATGAAACAGAACATCGAGACGATCTCCTCATCCATGAAATATCTAAGTTCTATGAGCGGTTCTTTGAAAGATCAAACTGATACTCAGATTGAAAGGACTAAGAATGAAATGTTGGTCATGGCTGATAAAACCAAGAATGAAATGTTGGTCATGGCTGATAAAACCAAGAATGAAATGTTGGTAGCCGCTCAAAGAGTAAAAGATAACTTATCTACTGGTTTTCTAACTTAACCCTCCGCTGGTCACTTCTTGATGTCCATCTCCATCTCCATCTACATCTCAGACAAACTATTATATTGCAACATAGGAATTCACTAATGATTTAACTAGTTAACTCTCCTTCTGTGTCTACATGCTCTTACTAAAATAAGATTGCCTCGGGTACAATTGATAACTCCCTCAGGCAATAGGCGTAAGCTGTGTTTTTCCTTGTATTGAAGTCGAGTCACCGATGATACCTCCACACCGGAGCCAGTAAATTGGTAACCTCTCCATTCAGTCGCGATTGGAGACAAGGCTCAGTATTTCACGGATATGATTTTTGTATGATGACTGAAGCATCTAAAGTACTTACTTGGTTATGTCAAGTAAGTAAACCATGCATTGAATCACAAACGCTATATCATTACTAACATAACAATTGCAAAACAAATACTATTAGACCAAAAGAAATGCCATACGAAGATCTGAATTATATCATATTAAGTCGTTTGCTGGTCGCTGTAATTCCTTCTTGCAATGCTACAATCTTAGTTTGAACATTTTTAATGCGCGTGTGGCGGAGGTTCACTACCTTTTGATAATTCTTCATTAAACGTTCCTGCAGATTTCTCATGATATTCAGGGTTGCTTTGATCAACCTTGATGGCTTGAGGAGGACAAACAGATACGCAAGCCATACACCAAATGCAATCATGTTCTCGAACAGAACCTGATTTGTCAGTAAAATCCACGCGTCCTTCTCTTTCATGATCCTCTCCCCTTCCAGATATCATTTCTTTTCATATTATCCTCAACTTGAACTAATTTAGATTCAAACATAATGTGTTCTGCTTTCAGTCGTTCAATCAATTGTGGTATTGGTTCATCAAAATTTATCCGTCGACTAACAGTCATAGTCTATACTCCCGAATTATAATGAAGGGAAAAAGGACTCCTCATTTAATTTGTGCTGTCTGGAAATTCTAAATGAAAAAGGAAGTCTTTATTCTCCAATGAGAAATCATAGAAAATATCTTAATTTTATGATTTCTTTGACTCGATCGCTATCTATCAAAATGTTCACTAACTCAAGAATTTCCTCCTTTGTACTCTCATGTGAAGACTGGATAGCATCTATAGCTTTGGCCTTGGAATATATTTTGATAGCATCTTCCACAAGGTTTAGAGAGTTTAGAATAAGTTTTCCAAAAGAAGTAAGCCCATAATGTCCATACGTTCTTTTGACTATACCCTGATTTGAAAGGTGAGAAATCGCGACATAAAACTGCTTCTTTGATAGTTTCAATTCCTCCATTAGAGTCAAGGAATTATGCATATTAGATGAGGAACTTAGAGTTTTGATGATGTTGAAGGTAGATTCACTAGATAAGGCCTTCAAAGTCTCCGTTACCGTTGGACCAACTTTACACGGCTTAACTCTCAGAGACTCCATATCTAATCATACTAAAACCATTGATATCAGCTTGGCTAGACGTTACTTATGATAAATAACATGAAATTATTTTTAATAAGCAAGCCTCTTAAGTTAGGAACCGGGGCCCGAGCTACAATCGAGAACTTGCTCGGAGGAAAAGACCTTACTGTAGACCATATAAAGCCACAAGGTCAGTGGGGACCTAATAATATTGAAAACAAACAACTCCTTTGTCTTGAATGTCGCCGTTCTTCGACTGTTCGTTCTATGTTGTTGGTGTATGTCCACAGCTCAATATCTGTATAAGATGGTCACCTTCAGGGGATTACATCGATAATTATAACTTCCTTATCACATTCTAGATACTTTCGGTTTGTTCCTATCAAGTGAGACATATTAGTAGTAAGTATCTTCAATCTAATAAAGTAACTTTGACCTTCTTTCCTATCCAAGCCTTTGGTACGAATCCATATCCACCCGTACCTGTTTTAGAAACTTCAGAAATAATTTCATTAACTTACTCTTCTAACCATGTCAAATATTTATGTAGATAAGAACCGGAAGCAACGAGAATTGATAAAACAATTCGGTACATTTGGCCAGAAATACTATAGCCGAATCAGAAAGGTCTTGGGTTTCGGAGCCTGTGCGGGTTGGCGCTCGCTACTTGAATATGAGATTCAAAGCGATGGGGGGAGATGAAATCAAAAAATCATAAAGGTTGAATATTTTTTGTGAAGCCTGCGCTCAACAATTTTCCAAAGGGAAAAAAAGAGCAGGAATCTAGGGGGGGAGTAGAAGCCCTACATCACTTCGAAAAAGTAGATTCGATGCCGCCAAGCGAGACTTCACCTTAGGTTAGTCTATCTATTCATAAATGCAAGTATTTTCGAATTCTCTCGTAGAGAATTTTGCGGGGTTTAATCACTTCCAAATGTATTTATTTTCGAAATCACTTGTACAGTTTCATGGGAGGTTTTTTTAAGCGGTCAGATAAGAAAACAGAATCTCCCGATTCGATGTCAATTAGCAAACCGAACAAGAGTTCAGACTACAAAGAAGTACAATCGAGGGATTTGTACAATAAAGGGATAAATCATATGTCCAATGATAAGCTGCAAGATGCAATTCGCAGTTTCGAATTAGCCTTACGAATAGATCCTGAATATGTCGACGCGTGGATTAAGAAGGGATACGCACACTTTCTTTTGGATGAGTATAATCTTGGTATTGCATCTTATGATAAGGCCCTTGACATCGACTTAGATAATGCAGAAGGCTTGGAATCTGAAGGGGTTAGCCTATTACAAAATGAAAAACAATCTTAAGGCTTTGGAGTGCAGCGATAAGGCCATAGACGCTGACCCTAATGACGGCATGTCATGGTATAATCGGGCATGTTATCTAACGTTAAGTGATCGAATTGACGAGGGGATGGAGGCTTTAAGAAGAGCTATCGAAATCGACATAAGTCATGCTAAGAAGGCTGTAAGGGATAGGGATTTTGAAAACGCACATGCAGAAGAAGGTTTTATGAGGATAATTGAAGTAGTAGTTCTTGAATCGATCAGGCAAGGTTACGACTATCCTGGGAAAATAGTCTGGATAACTGGAATGAGTAAAGAGGACATAGCAGATGCATTGCTTAGGCTGGATATGAAAGGTTTGGTAATAAGAAAAGAAAAGAGAAGTTTTACAGGCAAAGAGGAATACTATGAATTGGCAAAGGGTTTGACTGCAAAAATCGGCGAAATGAAAAGAGTCGGTTTGCTTAAATCTAAGAGAGAATATTCTGCACCAGTTCAGGAAATAAAGGAAATACTTCAGTCTTTAGATAAGGCAATGGAAGTTGTCAAATTAGGTGATTTGTCGCAGACTAAGGAGGTATTTGATCAGTTAATAAGTCCTACAAAACATGGAAGCACAATGTTAGAACAATTTTTTGATCAGCATCGGGACCTCCGCTTATTTCGTATAAGATTAGAAAATAGAGGACAAGAATATCTAACTTCGCATAAATCTGAAATATTAGAACGACTCGGTGAAGTGAGAGAGAAAGTAAGACAAGGTCCTGTTTCCAAAATGATCGATAAATGATGTTTAAAGAATTAAAAGCGTTTATTTAATTAAGAAAAATGAGTTGTTTATTTGAATGGTCGGTATTGTTGGATAGATATTAATTGTGTCAAAGCACTAATTAATCTATAGAAATTGCAAAAACGATATTGGTTTTTGCGCATGATTCGTTAAGATAATCCTTAGGAGTAATTAGGGGAAAGTTCTAGAATGATTTACTCAATATTTTATTTACTGAATCCAGTAGTAATATTGGCTTGATTGATTACTCTGGTGATGAAAAAAGAAAATAGTCCCATCTGATGCAGATTCTAGGAGTTGTTATAAGTCTACATTAGCGTGTTCTTTGCTAATTCCGATCTGAACCTCGATAGGGATTAGATAATTCAAACATATAGCAGTATGGTATCTTGATCATACTTAGAGTTATTATAGGTCTTCTTGAATTGCTCACTTTGAGATACCAAAGTAAAGGGGCCCTATTAATTGACTTTTGTGTCCTATTCCCTATGTAAGAAGGGGGTCTCTAGAAGGCGAATATTGAGCATTAAAAACTCCTAATGGTAAATGAAAACTAACTTATAATGACATTCAAAACTACATGAAATATTTCGCACATATTGATAATTAGTCTAAACGTCAGGTCGGCGAGATTTACTATGAAAACTCATGAGAAGACTGTAACGACTGACCCAAGATATAATAAATATTAAATTCATACAAGTTCGACTTCAAATTACTGAACAAACTCCATTTCTCCTGCAGGCTTTTAAAAATCTGCAAGACGGAACCTAAGATATTGCAAATTACAAATTGGTAGATTTAATGTTATAACGCATATGATGGATTACGCAATATTATTTGAAAAGAAAAGGTGGCTGAAAAATCTTTAGGTGAAAGCAGTAGGTTAGATTAAATCAAGAGAAATTTACTATTCGGGAATTGGAAAACCTAGAAAGCATATTAATATTAGTTTGAGAGAGAGTAAATATGGAAAAAGTATTTGCGGATGTAAGTGAAAAGGAAATTACTAGAGCAATTGCATCTATGTTCAATGAAACAATTCAAGAATATAGCGATTCTGAAGTGATTATAATTGGTGCTGGACCTGCGGGCTTGATGGCTGGTCGCGATTTAGCAGTCAATGGTATCAAAACCCTCATAATTGAACAAAATAATTATTTAGGTGGAGGTTATTGGGTGGGAGGATATATGATGAATCCAGTCACGGTAAGAGCACCGGCACAGCGTATTTGGGATGATCTAGGTGTACCATACAGAAAAATTTCGGATAGATTATTTGCAGTTGGGGTCCTCATGCCTGCTCAAAACTTATTGCCTCTGCTTGTGACGCCGGCGTAAGATTTCTTCAGCTTACTAAATTTGACGATTTAGTCCTTAAAGATAATAAAGTTAGTGGTGTCGTAGTTAATTGGATGCCAGTTTCTGCGTTACCAAGAAACATAACGTGTGTGGATCCTGTAGCATTGGAATCAAAAATTGTTATAGATGCTTCTGGCCATGATTCAGTGGCAGTTCGAAGAATGATGGACAGAGGTTATGTAAAATGGAAGGGAATGGATCCCATGTGGATACAGAGCGGAGAAGACGCTGTTGTGCATAGTACTGGAGAAGTGTTTAGTGGCCTAATAGCTGCGGGCATGGCTGTCACTGAAACTCATGGGTTGCCACGTATGGGCCCTACTTTTGGTTCCATGTTGCTTTCAGGAATTAAAGGCCGCACAGATAAGTCTATTGAAGTTAAAGGGAATTCAACCTCAGCCGAAAATAAAAATATGAAGACACTGGTGCTAAAGCCATTAAAGAGAAAGTTTATGTTAACGTTGCTCTTTCAAGGGATATCGTAGAGAAAAGTTAACTAGTCAAGATAATCTAAGATATACAAATATGTATTGAATATGGAATACCTTTATGAAGGTACTTACACGGCTTCAGGAATTTTTGAAAGGCTCAAACACTACTATGCTGATATGAATTTCGAGACAAAATGATAACCGCTCAATGTCTTCGATGTGACTAATTAATTCCTGGATAGTTCTATGCCTAAAAGGAGAGTCGTTGTGCATTTTAGAATACTACACTTTTTAGGCTACATTGTGGTTAACAAATTCACCCACTAGTCTACTGATAAGTTCATAAAGTTTTCAGTGTATATTAGTAGTGATTTACTTACGTCTGGTAACCATGATTTTATATTACTACAATTAAAAATTTTGAAATATATCCCAGTTTTTTTCTGTATTTTAACACGGGGGAAATACACACTTCTGTTCAAGTCTATCTTAATTCCAAATGACCATCAAAACTAAAATATAACCGTAATGAAACCTGTCTTAATTTACTAACTGATGTCCATTCCATACAAACCAGTTTGCGCCTCTGATGTAGTGAACACACAAGTTATAGTTTATTGAATAATGATGTACAAAACAAAAACATTTACTAAATAAATTAGTAAACGAAATAAAAATTTGAACTTAATTAGCCTAATAAGAAAAACCTGCAAATCATATTTTTATTGATATGTATACCATGATTCGTGAAACAACTAGCAAGTTATTAATTAGTGACACAATCTTATCCACTTGAATCTCTATGTCCAATGCTGAAAATAATGAATTTCGTGATTCTTTTGGCAAGATAAACGATACCAACTCCTATGAGGTTATAATAATTGGTTCGGGCCCTGCCGGCTACACTGCTGGAATTTATACATCACGGGCAAAGTTGAAAACTCTAATAATTTCAGGGAATCTACCAGGTGGTCAGCTTATGACTACAAGTGAGGTCGAGAACTATCCAGGGTTTCCAAATGGTGTTTTTGGACCCGAGTTAATGATGAATATGAGACAACAGGCTGAAAGATTTGGAGCAATCGTTTTGGACGATGAAGTAACGAATGTGGATTTTAAGACTTATCCTTTTTTAGTATCAACTCACTCCGAAAAGTTTCAAGCCCTATCAGTTCTAGTTTGTACAGGAGCATCACCTCGTAAATTGGGAATCACTGGAGAAAACGAATTTGCAGGTAGAGGAGTTTCTTATTGCGCAACATGTGATGGACCTTTTTTCAAAGGTGAAGATATTGCCGTCGTAGGTGGTGGAGATACTGCCCTGGAGGAGGCTACATTTCTAACGAAATTTGGTCGTTCCGTGAAGATAATTCACCGAAGAGATACTTTGAGAGGAAGCAAGATTTTGCAAGAAAAGGCATTAGAAAATTCCAAAATTCAATTTCTTTGGGACAATATTATATCGGAAATTAAAGGTAACAAGAAAATAGAGCAAATTGAAATTAAAAATTTGAAAAACGGACAAGTTCAGACAATTCAGGTTGGTGGCCTGTTTGTGGCAATTGGTCATGAACCTAATACATCAATATTCAAAGATCAATTGCAGCTGAGTGATAAAGGGTATATTGTTTTGACGGAACACACTAAGACTAGTGTACCCGGTGTGTTTGCTGCAGGCGATGTCCATGATTTTCGATACAGACAAGCTGTAAGTGCAGCAGGATTTGGTTGTATGGCAGCGTTGGATGTTGAGAAATGGTTAGGCAAGTCTGAAGCCGACAGGAATAGGAAAGAGCCGAAATCCTTAGGCGCTATGGGAATAAGCTAATTTAGGTAGACTCTCTTCCGCCGCGCGGAAATCATTTCCGGATAGTAAATTCAATTCCCGATACAGGCTCTTGAATTTCCTTCCATCATCTGCAAAAATACCTACGAGTAATCCCTCTTGGATGGACCGTGAGAAATCAACCATAGCAGACATTACAGAACCTGAAGACGGCCCAATGAATAAACCTTCACGAATCAATATTTGTCTTACGTATTCAAATGATTTGTCATTAGTGGCTGTAAACCAATGATCGATTACATCTTCTCGGCGCCTGAATAATTCTGGCTTGGCGGACTCCTCAAAATTTCTCAATCCCTGGAGTAGATGATTTTGTTGCGCTTGGATCGCAACAATCTTGATACTATCGTTCATCTCCTTCAAGAAAGTAGGCAGCGCCAGTTATGGTTCCCCCAGTGCCCAACCGCTAAAAAAATGAGTTACCTTGCCATGAGTTTGTTCCCAAATCTCGCGACCTGTGCCTTCATAATGTGCCAAAAAATTCGCATCATTTTCATATTGATTGGGCATAAAATAAACGTCAGGTCTTGGCTTAGCAATAGCCTTGGCTAGGGCTATACTCTGATCAGTCCCCGCTCCTACTCTTGGACATAGATCATCTGAAGTTTCATGCAAGGTAGCTCCTAGTTTTACTAGTATATCTTTGGTTTCTTTGCTTACCTTTTCAGGAATAACAATTTCCACCTTATATCCCATTGAGGCAGTTATTCCAGCTAGAGCTATCCCAGTATTACCTGAGGTAGGTTCGATGAGTATGTTCTTTCCTTTCTGAATGATACCTTTCCTCTCTGCTTCCCGAATCATCCAAAATGCTGGACGATCTTTGACCGAACCAAATGGATTATACCATTCTAATTTTGCGAAAAACCTAATTTTATCTGTAGAGTAACTCGATAATTCAACTAGCGGGGTATCTCCAATATGTTGCAAAAGATTAGGCAAAGCTATCGAAGGCATCTACTTCCCCTTCCTTATTAGGAATTCTAGGTCTTTTTCCCTTTTATTTATTGATATGAGCTCGTGGCCAGTTCTTTTTACCCATCTAGAAATGTCTTCTTCAGATTCAGGGTCATCCGATAATACCTTCAACTTGTCTCCAATAGTTAGTCGTTCAATTTCTATTTTAGTTCTGAATACTGGTTCGGGACAGTATAATCCCCTTACATCGATGACCTTCTCAAACGATTCTTCGTTATCTGTCATTTTATTCTATACCGTATAAGGTTAAACCGATGCGATTTTTATTAAATGTTTGCGACTTGTTCGATCATCATACAAATGGGTTCTTGTTGCTATCATTATATTATTAATCGTGTCGGTTCGTAACGTAAAAGAACTAGTATAATTCGCATGATTTTTCTTATCTAAAAAAATCATTTTCCTTTCGTCTAATGAGCCTTAATATGCTGGCATTTCTAGAATCATACTGCAACCCTCTGACAATAGCTATAGGTATGCGTGAGGTTTTTCCCATTACTAATTCTGCAGCCGATGCAATCTCGTCTGCGATCGCAATTTCAGTTACCCTAAGTGATTTGCCGTACATATCTTTATTGCCCACGTAACTTTTCACTGGCTCCAGTCCAGAGATTCCTATAGCAACATTGACTTGTCCCTCTCTAAATGGTCGGCCAAATGTGTCAGAAATAACTACTGCTACGGTCTTCTTCTCCCTGATGCGGATTTCTTTACTTATTGTCCGTGCAGAACGATCAGAATCTATTGGAAGTAACGTAACCTTGTTATGATTTTGATTTACGTTACTATTATCAATACCCGCGTTGGCACACACAAAGCCATGTTTTGTCTCTGCTAAAATAACCCCTTGTCGCAATTTAAGTAATCGGAGTGACTCAGACATAATAAGTTCGACCAACCTTGGATCCTTATTATGATTAGCAGCAATTTTCTTGGCTTTAGCCCTTGGTTTTACTTGGGTTAAATCAAAAATACGACCCTCTGATTTTGATATGATTTTATGTGTAATAACCAAAACATCGTTATCTTTCAAAGATTCATTATTTTTTTTTAAGTAGTCGGATATGATCTTAACGATATTTTCTCCCACTGCTATATCTTTAGCAACACGTATTGGAATGATTTCTACCTTGCCTGGATTATTCATTTATTCCTCTTAAGTAACTTTTGAATATCAAAAACTCGTATTGGTAAGGAAAGCTTTTCCAAATTTCTTTTCTAGGAGATTTAGTAATAGAGTCAAGTCCCTGATTTCTATTATTGCATCAGCTTTTTCTTTCACAATGTCTACCGGACAAAAACCAACAGTAAATCCTGCTATTGCGAACAATTTAAGATCATTTGCTCCGTCTACAACAACTACAGTATCTTCTCTTCGGATCCCCCACTCTTTGATAATACTGTTCACGGCCCTCGCTTTATCAGAAGTTACGTTGATTTTAACGTCATCGAGCTTACCATCACAGAAGATCAGTTCATTTGAATAAATTCTATCGAGGAGCAGCTCACTTTTGAGGCGGTCAGTGATCAATGTAAATCCACCTGACACAGCAATCATTTTCCATCCTGCTTTTTTCAAAGCACTACACAGGATTTTTGCTCCAGGCATTATTTCCAAATTACGGCCTATGTTCAGACATTCTTCATAAGAAATGCCGCGTAAAGCATTGACTCGTTTGCGCAACCCTTCTTCCCAATCAATGTCTCCCCGGATTCCCTGTTTAGTTATGTCCCAAATTTCTTTTTCCTTATTAGGACCAAACCTTTGCGCCAACACTGGCAAGTATTCTGCATTTAGAAGAACACCTTCCACGTCAAAGATAATTAGCATTTCGACCCGTGTATTGAAAGCTCAACTTCTTTCAGTATATTAACTTTCTTTAACTGTCTCTCAGAGGTATACTTAATGTTCTGATGAACAGTATAGAAAAAGTTTTCAAACATATTTTATCCCAGTTTGGCATAAGTGATACGTTCAGACGGAAGCCGCATAATAGCGTAAGTGCATGCATATCATATTATATCTCTTTCTAACAATGATTTCTCGATTAATTCTCTGTATCTTAATAATCTTTTAAACTGCAGAAAATTGATGAAGAAGGGATTTATACTGACTTACCCCTAAAATTACAGCACCAAACGTGTGAGCAAAAAATCACTAATAGAATATACTTATCAGATGAATACGGTAAAACTGCAATTCCTCCAGATGTAGACAAGTGGCGCCTAACCCTGTTGCTTTCTTAACCCAAAGATGTTTGTCTTTGAAACTTCCATCTCTGGACATTAAGGTGTCGTATAATATTTTTTCATAATCGAATAATGGGAAATACCTCTCGTCTTTCTGTAGTAAACCTACGATATGATTAAAGCAACAATTTCTTTTGTCATCAAAAATGACTTTTGATGTTTTTGCTCATCCCATATCCAGAATGGTTTATTCTTCAATTTACTAAGTAGCTTTTCATTCTCGGTAGTAGTGAATTCTTGTAGTTTGTTAAGTTGTGCTGCTAATTCTTTGAATGTCAAATCCTAAAGCGCATGTACATTCCCATGAATTTTAGGTATTTCTGTAACAGCTACTAATATACAAGTCAATCCAATTAAATTTCCTGTCTAGAATATTTTACTACTTAGCGTCTGTGACTACATTCTTCGCAGGAATCTCACTTCTAATCCTGTTTGCTTTTGATATGAAAATTGGTTGGCCATCCTTATTTTTCCTAATATCGGGCCTTTTTCAGTTACTCTGGGTTATTCCCGTGATGAAAAAGCTGGAAAAAAAATGGTACTATGCAGGTATGATTGGGAGCATAATGTCAATTGTTACCTACGTAGAATATCCTGTAGATGAGTTAGGTGTAACAGTGAGATTTTCCAAGCAGCCTTCGTAGTAATATGCGGCATCGTTCTTTGGAGAACTGTGGTATGAAATATGACTTAGTAGTTAATGCTTCTTCTGTTCCACTTGATCAATCGGTACTTTTATCGATTAATCTTACAAAATGAGATGGCTGACGAGACCCGCACTGGTTTACAGTAACATAATTTCGGCTTATTTCAATGATAAGATTAACGAAAAATCTTGGGTCTAACTGACCTTAAGCAACGAGTCGGCCAAGATGACTTTTATACTTCCATAAAAGTTCGCTTTCACTCAAACGATAACAGTATGCGGTAAGTCTCTGAACGAGGGAGATTAGGAATTTATTTCTCAATATCCGGTATCATGCTATTTCATACTTGATCTATGCCTGGATGAGCAGTTCGATCATGATCATCTAACAGTGTTATACTATCAAATTCCAATCCACACTTTTCGCAACGGTATCGGGCTACTGAACCCATCTATGTACTTTTTATTATCGCAAGTTGCTAAAAAGACTTACTTTATCCAGCTAGGAATGCCATATTCTTTTTGGCAAATCTTACACAATAGGAGTTTGGTTCCTTTTCGCCCCACCTGATAACGGCTTGATTATGCTCTCTTTAACCACTTCAGACACGTTAGATTTTACAATTTTCTGCACTATTTCTAACTGATCGGAAGGAATTATGATTTCGTGAGTTGTTCCATTGTTCCTGATTCTTAGCATTTCTTTTCTTTTCTTAATGTTGGTTAACAAATTATTAAAATATGACGGTATTGTTAATAATCCTGTAATAAGAACATGTTGAACAACTTTCAAGAAGAATTTTACCAAGCCAGTATGATGGTGGTGTAATAAGCAACGAGCTGACGGACCATTTCAGAACCGCGGCAAAGTACTAACTGCTAATAATCTAAACTTTAAGCCACCTTAGATGCCAATTCGTTATAGGGGGATCATCTATACATTAATCCTCAATCAATAGAAGATCTAATCTTGTGATTGGCATCAATAAGCCTCATCATAATTTTCTCCTTCATATGTTCGTCATCATAATTTTCATTGTTTACTATCTCCATGATCTCAGCCCGTGAACTTATCACATTATTCACAGCTTCCTCATATTGTTTGATCAACGAGTTTAGTTGGGCTCTGATTTCTTTGACCGACATAATATAAGTGGCTAAATTGATCTCCTATTTTGCTTTTCAAATGACAATAAATGTAGCTCGCTCGCTAGACTTCTACTTGCAGTGCCACTAGATCTTTAAGTGCTAAGAGGAGCCACAATCAAGGAAATTGAATTATCATTTTGCGATTGTTCCAAATGCTGCACCAGTATCGTCCCAATTCTTTGATTTCCCAGCAGAATCTTTGTAGTCTTAATGTACTCTGATTTAGGAAGTGTATCTAGGGCGCTTAAAGAGTCCAGCGCACTAAGTCTCCAGTAATTATTCAGAGCCGAAGCTATGAGATCCAGACAATAAAAAACGACTTCGCCCAGCGAGGTAATGACGTACTTTCTGTTCTTTTTAGATATGATTCCTGCTTTCAAAAGTCGGGACATGCGAGAGTAAAATGCCTTTGTAGATAATCTCGTTTCTAATAAAAGAAATTGGCTATCGACTTCCGCGTGCGCAACTGTAGCTAAAATATTAAAAGATTTGGCGTCACAAACAGCGGTCATGACCGTTGAAATGGGTATATGTGACGTTTTCACCATATAGCTTCAACTATCGGTTATTTATTATTCTCTGGGTAATTGCTATAAACTGTCTCCTGGTCGGGGCATAATTGTTTTGTCACTCCAATTTTGGCATTGTCAACAAATTTTGGACATTCTATGAGAATAGATAATTAACTTAATCTTGCATTGCGTTGTTATGAACAAATTTCCTGAGGTACTTCTATACCTACTGGTTTCTGAATAAACTCGTATCGTGGTAGAGGCAATTCATGTGATATATCTGGCTGGTCAAATGCACTCATCAGAACAAACTTGATGTGATTGTCTATCTTGGAAATTCTTCTTATTAATTCGAGGCCATTTATACGAGGCATTCGGATATCTGAAAGAATCAGCTGATACTCAAGATGGTGAAGTGAGATTTGTTCGAAGGCGGCGGTTGAATCAGTAAATGAAGTTATTGTGAATCTGTCGTAGGATAACGCTTCCTTAAAGAGAGTCGCGAGGTCTTCCTCGTCTTCCACTACGGCTATGCAAGAACGTTCAATTGACATTTAGTACTCATCTGGGAGCCATTCTTTTAGTATTTGGTCTATACATTCCCATCTGGCCATTTCGTCAAATTAAACCCGCAAAAATAGCAAAATAGCATTTTATATCTACTTTTAGTGTCCTCCTTTGGGACATCGTTTACTTCAGTATTTTTATCTGGTAAATTGCTAGACAAATCGGATAATGCTTTTGAGTTAGGCTCAGAATTAGTCCCTTGAAACAGCACTGTGATGACCAATGATCGCGACTAACTGCTCATTTTTGAATTCATCTTAGTAGTCTTTGCGTAGTCTCAGAAATCCTTTCTCAAAAAGGATTTCTTTTTTTCCCATCACATCTACCTCCGAATATGGTATTAGTATTATGTAATTATGAATTTCTATTATTTTCATTGGTACCAATACATCTATTAGAAGTATCACATTGAATTAAGGAAGCACATGCATCGACTATGATACTGGATCAAACTAATTCTCAACTACTATTAAGACGCCGATAATACTATGCATATCCATCATTCCCTTCGGCTATTTATGAATAAGACCTATGTGTTGAATACGAATGCTATCAGAGTGAATAAAAAATATATTCTATCATTAATTTTGAAATGTGTTTAGCCTAAATCTTTCTTCTGGTGAACGAGCAAATGTTTTTCATAGGTGGTGCACTTCAGTCCACATATGTCACAAAAGCATACATTTAAGGCAACTTAAAACGTTCTGCGCATTACAATTTTACATCAGTCTGGAGATGTGAAGACACTGTGATGTAAGTATTTTTCTTTATTGCAGAAATGACAAAACCCTTTCTTCCCAGACTCTTTCCCTTCCATTCCTCTGAATTAATTACTCATAATATGAAAACTTTAGTTAGGAGTAAGTTTTTCCATCCTGTTTTTTTTTTTTTTTTTTTTTTTTTTTTTTTTTTTTTTTTTTTTTTTTTTTTTTTTTTTTTTTTTTTTTTTTTTTTTTTTTTTTTTTTTTTTTTTTTTTTTTTTTTTTTTTTTTTTTTTTTTTTTTTTTTTTTTTTTTTTTTTTTTTTTTTTTTTTTTTTTTTTTTTTTTTTTTTTTTTTTTTTTTTTTTTTTTTTTTTTTTTTTTTTTTTTTTTTTTTTTTTTTTTTTTTTTTTTTTTTTTTTTTTTTTTTTTTTTTTTTTTTTTTTTTTTTTTTTTTTTTTTTTTTTTTTTTTTTTTTTTTTTTTTTTTTTTTTTTTTTTTTTTTTTTTTTTTTTTTTTTTTTTTTTTTTTTTTTTTTTTTTTTTTTTTTTTTTTTTTTTTTTTTTTTTTTTTTTTTTTTTTTTTTTTTTTTTTTTTTTTTTTTTTTTTTTTTTTTTTTTTTTTTTTTTTTTTTTTTTTTTTTTTTTTTTTTTTTTTTTTTTTTTTTTTTTTTTTTTTTTTTTTTTTTTTTTTTTTTTTTTTTTTTTTTTTTTTTTTTTTTTTTTTTTTTTTTTTTTTTTTTTTTTTTTTTTTTTTTTTTTTTTTTTTTTTTTTTTTTTTTTTTTTTTTTTTTTTTTTTTTTTTTTTTTTTTTTTTTTTTTTTTTTTTTTTTTTTTTTTTTTTTTTTTTTTTAAAAAAAAAAAAAAAAAAAAAAAAAAAAAAAAAAAAAAAATATTTCCATTTTCGCATTTGTATTCTACGAAAATAGGGTGAATCTTCATTTGATTACATCATAACTCTGGTAGAGGACTTATAGATAAATACATTCACACATTTCCTGCGGATTCTGAGTCGCGACAGGCTCTTTTGCGTCAATGCGAGAAGAATTGTTCAAAAATGCAAAATTCCCGTCCAAAGCGACCTTGACAATCTGGAACGACTCTGCATAAGATACATCTGAGCCCAACCTACTTTGAAGTGCTCGATACTGTGCGAGCCCCCTGATTGCCTTTGATTCTAAAAACATCTTGTGACTTTGTGATTGAAATAGACTCAGCAATTCAAGTTTTGCATCCATAGAGTCCGATATATCGTAGTATATGTGAGGGTCAAAACCTTTTGTGAGAGGCATTTCGTAGGACAAAATATTTGATACATTTCTTCCGGCTTCTATACTGGCTTCAGCCACCACTCGATGGTCATGATGAGTGTCAGTCATTGGATGGGTAATTACCAAGTCAGGCCTACACAGAGTGACGCATGACTCGATATGGTTAATTAAATCGCTTGTAAGAGATAATTGGGTGTCAGGAAATCTGTCGATGTAAAGCGCTTTGGCGCCAATATATCTCGCAGTCCTTCTCAATTCTCCTATTCTTTGTTGAGGATCTCCTGCTTTTTCACCCTGAGTTACATTGTATAAATATACAGAATGACCGTTCTTAACCGCTTTAATCAACAGACCGCCACACCCAATTTCAATATCGTCTGGATGTGCACCTATTGCCAAAATATTCATAGGTCATAATTGATGAAAAAAGATACTAATAGTTTCCAGGGAATTCTGATTATCAATTATGGAAATAAGAGTCAATATCCTTCGTATTCGTATTATGTGGCAAGAATTCCATGGTTTCCCTAATACGTGATAATAAAATGTGTGTGATGGTTCAATATAGATTTAATGCCATTACAAAAACACTAATTATTTTTATATTAATTAGAAAAGACGCCAAAAAATTTTTTTTTTTTTTTTTTTTTTTTTTTTTTTTTTTTTTTTTTTTTTTTTTTTTTTTTTTTTTTTTTTTTTTTTTTTTTTTTTTTTTTTTTTTTTTTTTTTTTTTTTTTTTTTTTTTTTTTTTTTTTTTTTTTTTTTTTTTTTTTTTTTTTTTTTTTTTTTTTTTTTTTTTTTTTTTTTTTTTTTTTTTTTTTTTTTTTTTTTTTTTTTTTTTTTTTTTTTTTTTTTTTTTTTTTTTTTTTTTTTTTTTTTTTTTTTTTTTTTTTTTTTTTTTTTTTTTTTTTTTTTTTTTTTTTTTTTTTTTTTTTTTTTTTTTTTTTTTTTTTTTTTTTTTTTTTTTTTTTTTTTTTTTTTTTTTTTTTTTTTTTTTTTTTTTTTTTTTTTTTTTTTTTTTTTTTTTTTATAATAATGTGGGAACCGCAGTAGAAGAAACGGGTCTTGTAGATGGTGCTTGTGCTTGTAAGTTTGTCAGTTGTGAATTTATCAGCCGTAGTAGTCCCGTCATCCTTTCTGTCTTGCACAAATTCTACGGCTTTTTTCAAGTGGTAATTTAAATTACCCCAGTCGTCATCGCCTGATAGCAATCGATAGGGAGTTTCATTGCAAACCCCACTGAGATAATTCACGTCGCTGTCAACAGAGATATCATTTGCTACTCCATCTGCATTCCAATCAATTGGAATTCCTGTCAAGGTCTGATACAAGTAATAAGGCCCGTGAACGGTTGTCAGTCCTGGAGGAGTACTGTCATCAATACCTTGGTTTTCGTTCAAATTCTGTTCGTCAAGGATATTTAATTGGAATCTAGAATAATCCAAGTTTCTATTTGCTACAATGTTTGGGAATTGAATTGCGTAATTTAAGACACTCAAGTAATTTGGCTTAGAGTTACTCCAGTCCCACCACCATGATTTAGGCCCAACCTGTGACCTAATTCGTGCATAAGTGTACCTTCTCGTTGCTCCTGACTTCCTACATCATGTCCTGTAACAGGATGGTTACCCCAGGAGGAATGGCCTAATGTGATAACAAATGTGTTATAGTCATAAAATCCACCTGACCTTGTGGGGTAATCTTCCATTTGATGGTCAAAAATTGCATAATGATACACTAACTCTTTTGCTTCAATTGCATGTGAGTCAATAATTGGATGGTTTTTGGAACTCTCTTTCCTCCTTAGTACCAAAATAATCCAACCGAATGTCGTAAAATTCCAGTCCAGTCGTATAATCTCATGGGGAATTTGCTAGTCCATTACCAAATGAAGGATTATTCCTGTATTTCCATCGGGATTATCAACAGGAGCATCTTCAAACGATTGCCTGATATTATTTACTACTTGTAGTCCGGGAAAATGTCCCTCCATATAAATCGATCTCTACAAAGATATCCTTATAATCAGGATTTGCTCCGTGCAACGGCAAGTTTAAGTCGGTTGTTCCATCTTTATCAAAGTCAACCCCCCACGACTCCCACTCGTCCAATAAGCAATCCCCATCAGTATCCACTCCATCCCTCCGCCGACTCCAAAAACAGAAGAATAAGGTATAACTAAAGTTAAACTTCCAACAGTCGTGATAATAATAAACATGTAAGGCAATATGATAGAGATGTCGGTGAGAGACGTATTCTTACCATTTAAATTTGACATTTTGCAGGCTCATGGTTACAGGGCCTATCAATTATGATTGTCCAAATTGGGGACTTTATAACTCTCACTGGCCATTGTGAGACATTACCCCTACTGCGAGTTAGTAAGGCAGAGGACCGGTTAATGCCTGAAGAAGTAAATTACCTGGAGTCGCGAATTCCTCAGTGTTAACCTGCTAGTCTCCCTCCCATAAAATAGAGCATTGTCCATTTTAAGTTCACAATTTTAGTCACGTATAATCATGTCCACATACTAGATTACTTAGACATCTGGCAGTACCAATAAACACTCATAGAGAAGCAAGGAAACTAAGAATACGTTTCTAAAAAAAACAATAATCAATGAATGAAGGCGTTAAAGAGGCATACACCAAGCATATACCGCCGGATACGACACTGAATAAGTTAGACAAACAATCTAGTGAATACAAAAACAAACAAAGAACATTCAGCTTGCATAATCTGTTTTGAAATAGCAACTCAAATGCTTTGTTACCCGATGGAAGACTGCGTAAAAATTGAAAGATATTGCGACGCTTGTTCTTCACAAATTCGTACCTAAAAGAAAATAAAAAAGTGGTTGGACTAATCCCCAGTGCCACCGCCACCTGACCCCGCCTGGGTCGCCGCCTGGTCCGCTCCCTGGGCTGCATGCAGGTAGTTCACACGTGTCTAACTGGTCTGCACTATCATTCAGTCTGCTTACAATCTCACCCTTCGGAGGGTCTCCCAAGTTACTGTTTTGTATTTCAAATGCATTCTCCCTTAACTTCTGTGCTCTAAATTTCTTTGCTGTGGTTCTAGGGTCTTCAACGCTACAAAGTGGACACGTCTGACCCTGCTGCCATCTACACTGTTGTCAATGACCCGAACGCTAGAGTCACTGCTGCAAACAGTCCTACTATTATTGTAATATTCAATCTGATCATAAAGTATTTGGGAGATATTAGAGTGTGACCTAACTATTTCTTATTTCATAGTCGATCCACATCAGGAATAAAAATATCTTCGTAAACCACTGTCTCACTTGCTTTTGAAATGTAACGCATGAATGAAGGTATTCTATCGTTCTTGTAAAGGTAATCAGCAGGACGACCTTCCAGGCTATATGCAACCAGTGGTCCATCTTGTTCGTCATCTGAATGTGAACTAACTAAGTTGACTTACCTTTTGGTCTTTGGCAATTGAATTGAATTCTATGTGTCATTGAACCATTTAATATTTTATTAATAATTACACTTTTGAACCTGAAAGGGGGTTCAATTGGACAAATGGCCATGTATAATATTTTTTTAATTTACTTTTATTTTCATTGCTCTATTAGGACATATTCGATTTAGTTTCTAATCCTATCACTCTATTCTCCCCCATTGCATTTTATGTCAATACGGTCGACAATTGTTTCAATATCACCGTTATCATGAAGAATGATTATCGTTCGCAGGTTAACTAGTGTATTCTGTGCGTTCCCCTTGCCGATGAATGAGCCTTTTATCTGAGTAATAATTCTGTCGGAGTTCTGTTCATCGATTAATACTTGACGATCATTTTCATGTATAATATATTCAGTTCCCGAGGTAATTCCTTCGCCACGCACATTAACATAATGCATGTGGGCCGACTGACGTGTCGTACCATCAGGATTAGTAGATTCACGGAATGCAAATTTTTAAATTCCACTGAACACTATTTCTTTGGTACCCCACAATGGAATTGAGGAGGACTCAAAAGTAGATTCAAACTTGGTTACCTTTGCGTAACTAGGGCTTGCAGTATATCCCCCGATCAATATTGCGACAACTGTTCCCATAGCCACTATCATACCTAAACCATTCCCGCTACTCTTGACCATAATTACCCCGCTTCATCTCAATTATTTAACTATTTTTTATTATGGCTTACTCAGATGATTATTTAAGCATGAAAGTCACCTCTCCATACTATAGTTAAAATAAGTACATCACGCTATACAACTACAGTATTTCCTCGCTGGCGACTATCAATCATAACACCATAATTTTATAAAAACTATCAACCAGAATAGTCGATCAATTTTCTATTGATTAATTATTTCAATTCGTCTAAGCAATAATGGCAAACCCAGATTTGGCGTGATTTAAAGATCATCGCTATAAATTTTAGAAATATACTCGTTGAAGGATATAAAACCCTGTGAGGATGCATTAAAATTTTCTCTTCGCCCGTAGTACTGACAATAGATCTTACCTTCTGAACACCACAATACTCACAAGTTAATAAGACACCATGTCTACCAGTACGCATCAGCACCAGTTTTTGGACTCCGGCCTATCTAATGAATTCTGGGAAAACTAGGATATTATTCTGATTTATGTTACAATTTGTTTATCAATTTCCGTAGACTTGGCCATGACAACGAAATAATTTATATAATAATGATATGGAATAAAATAAAGAAAAATTATCCATGTTAAGCCAAAAATGGTTTCGTTTACTGGGCCATGTTTATCAGTTATTGAGATGATATGATAATCGCAAGAGCGGGCGATCAAATATTTTGTATTTGATTCCAACAATCTTTTGCAAATACTTCATCGCATGCTCTTGCATTAAATGTTCTCTTCTGCTAGACGGTTTAGCTAAAATTCGAATTGACAAAACAATTGCCAATTCAAATTAGAAAGAGAAAGGAGCATAAACCCCTTCGCTCCCTATTTGGCTCAGTCTATTGATTTATTTTTTTAAGATCTATGTTATTCATTTCCTAAGACACTTTTCATAATGATCTAAGATTTTTACAATTACTTCTTCAAACGTCATTCCTATTGTTCCTTGTTTTGCTAATCTGTTGTGTATGTTGTCACTTATTCTAATTGTTTTTACCAACGCTATTTCGTTAGACACAGCTAGATTATATACTCTCTATTATATATGTTATATTGGGGCTAGCGCTTATAACATAAATAATACATATACGTTAGTTAGTAATGCACATGACAAACAAGTCTACATACAACGAGATGCTGTTAGGAGAAAGATTTGGCTTTTTAGTTAAGATATCAGATACAAAGTCATCCAATAATGTGTATACATTGATTCTATTACTCAGCAATGATTCAATTATTGACTCTATCGTTTGATCCGAGTAGTCACTATTACGTAAGAAAGTCTGGAAGTGTAAAAGTCCTATTCCATAAACCTCTTTTGATTTCTGGCTGTTTCCTGCTACGGAACTTAGGAATTTAGTCTACTCTAGGATGACTAAGCGTTTCTTGAAGTAAAATGCTGCGTTGTGGGCCTCCTCTCATGTCTTCTCTTATTTGGTAATAGATGTTCTTAAGTATACCTTTTGAGGTTACTTAACTTTCTTTAAAAATTTCAAAAAATTACAAATAACAGTCCTCGTAATATCTACTAGGAAAATTGCTAATCCGACATTATCTAAAATACGATTCATTAACTGATCATTCTGATATATCGCCTTGAATAGAAGTTATATATAAGCGACTAGTGGTTAGAATTAGTCAGCTCCCAATAAGAAAAAGTTCATCTTGGGTGTCGGGGTTACGGAATCTTGATATAAGAATAAGCTAGAAAACTTGTTCAAATTTGGTTTAGTTACTAATAAAAGGAAAGCTACTGATACATTTTTTGTTTGGGACAAAAATACTAAAAGCATCGCTTTGCAATTTTGCAATTATTTAGCTGCGTTTTCAGTTATTTACCACCCGTTAGCCGAGTTTAAGTGTAAAAGAGGTCTTCATTAATCATCTAGAAAGAGTATAATCTCTCATTAACTTAAGTAATTTTCCATTCAAACAAGGTTTGAAAAAGCGTATTTGATTCGAACAAAAGCCGAATTTATTTGAAGCCTTAGTAGGAAAGATGATATATTACTCCGATGTATTATACAGATTCAATGAGCGATATTCCAGAAGCGAAATTCATTGTACCTATCAAAGGAGTATTGAAGGCAGTAAGTTTGGATGATATGGCAAAAATAGAACTTCAAAAAATAGGAATGATGGATGAGAAAGGAAAACTGAAGTCTGAAGGGCGTAAGTCCTAAGATGCTAAAACGAATGAAACTTGAAGCTGTTGACTGCCCTGTCCTAGAGAAAGAAGTGGGATTTATCCAATGCTATGTCTGCAGTAACTTTCATAGTAGAATAAGCGGAAAAGTCTTCTGCAAAGGAGAGCCATTGAGACTACAATAACATGAATTTGAATAACTGAGTTAATGAATTGTGAATAAGGAAATAGGAATAACATCTTCACAGAAAGAGGATTTTAGCAGTTGGTATATTCAATCTATCTTAAAAGGAGGTTTGGCCGACTATGCTCCTATGAAAGGCTTTATCATATTGAAACCCTATGGTTATCAAATATGGGAAATTATTAAAGGAATTCTTGATGAAAAACTAAGAAACCTTGGACATCAAAATGCTTTCTTACCAATATTGATTCCTGAAACCTTATTATCAAAGGAACAAGATCACTTTGCTGGGTTTAATCCTGAGGTTTTCTGGGTTACTAAAGCAGGAGAGAATACCCTAGGGGAGAAATTGGCGCTTCGTCCTACTTCTGAAACATTAGCATATTCAATGTTCGCAAAATGGATTTCAAGTTATAGAGACCTGCCCCTTAAGCTAAATTTCTGGAATAGCGCATTGCGTGCAGAGATTAAGTCCACAAAACCGTTCATAAGGAATTCTGAATTTCTATGGCAGGAAGGTCACACTGTGCACGCTACAGAAGATGAGGCAGATAAAGAGGTACGGTTGATTCTCGAAACATACAGGGAGTTGATAGAAAACCATCTAGCAATTCCTACTGTAGCTGGATACAAGTCTGATAAAGAAAAATTTGTAGGTGCAAAATATACTATTTGCTTAGAATCTGTAATGCTAGACGGGAGATGTCTCCAGATGGCCACATCTCACCAGTTAGGCCAGAATTTTGCTAGAACATTCAATATCAAATACCTAGGCAGAGATGTTGAGGATCATTTCGTATGGCAGAGTTCATGGGGGATTTCTTGGAGATTGATAGGGGCTATAATAATGACTCATGGTGATGACAAGGGAATTATAATTCCACCAAAGGTCGCACCAATCCAAGTAGTTATAGTTCCCATTTACAAAGACATTACGAAAGAAAGGGTTATTTCGGTAGCCATAAATCTTCAGAAAATGTTAAATGAAGCAGGAATTAGAGCGCATTTGGATAGTCGTGACGAGTACACATCGGGATGGAAGTTCAATGATTGGGAAACGAAGGGTGTACCATTGCGTGTGAATTTAGGTCCTAGAGATATCGAAAATGACCAATTAGAGATGGTGAGACGAGATACATTCGAAAAGAACACAATCAAATACGTAGATGCAATTGATAAAATTAATGAAATTCTGGCGAGCATACAAAGTAGACTTCTTGATCAGGCAAAGAGAAGAATGAATGAAAAGACATCGACAGCTTCAACATTGGATGAGGCCAAACTAATTCTCGAAGACCAAGGAGGTTTTATCTCAACCCATTGGTGTGGCAAAGTCGAATGTGAAGAGAAGTTGAAAGAAGAAACTTCGGCAGATATTAGGCTCATCCCATTTGAAGGGCAAGATTCACTTAGTGACAAGAGTTGTATAAACTGTGGATTAAAAGCCAAATCCAGGATTGTCATAGGCAGAGCGTATTAAAGAGCAGCTTTGATAGAGTCTAATTCAGAGTAACATTTGACTTCCATAGAAGATTTGTTTGCATTTTATGATGATTTCGGATATTTAGGAATACTTCTAATAAGCTTCATAGGAAGTATAATTGTGTTTGTTCCAATTCCATACTTTCCAATTCTTATTACAGCTGCGTTTAACAAGAATTTAGATCCTCATTTAATCTCACTCTTTAGTGCAATTGGAGCAGTGGCAGACTAAGTTAATAATTTTCTACGCGAGTTATTATGGTAGAAATATGTCTAAGTCCTAAGATTAGGACCAAAATGCTTCCATTACAACGACTCTTGGCTAAATATGGATGGGGAGGAGCTTTTATTGCGGCCCTTACACCAATTCCAGATGACCTTGTCTACATACCACTCGGGTTGGCCAAATATAGTCCTTGGAAATTTGCAACTGCGACTTTTGCAGGCAAATTCCTCTTCAATGAAATAATTGTTTTAAGTGCAGTATACTTTGGAAAACCGTTTGTTGATAGAATAATCTCAGAATCTATCTCGCCAATTTCCTTGATCATAGGAGCTATTTTCAGTGTTGTTGTAATAGGCATTATCATATACTTATTTTACAAAATTGACTGGGGTAAGGTCATAGGGCGCTGGTTTCCATGGGCAGTTGACAAGTCTGAGGAAAATAATCAATAGGTCATTTTATATTCTCAGTGCACCATGAATAAGGTCCGATAGAATCTAGACTTAGGTTTGTCGTTTGGGTTTTGTTATTCGACTATTTTTCAGACGAATATTGACATATGTAAGTACTAATGCTTGAGCAGATAGTGCAAATACAACGGCAAGTGAAATACCGTTAATATTGAGCTGATTGCCAAGGTATATCATTAAGGATATTTGTAAAGATTGGTAAATAGCGGACCCGATTACGATATAAATGGTCTTATTGAGAGAAAGAAAACGGGAGTTTAGAATGCCAATTGCCATCATCGGTATTATGCCTAAACTCAATATCCGCATGGAATTTATGGACGCAACATAATTTGGAAAAAACATCTTGATAATATATGGACTACAAATAAACAATACAACTGTTAGGATGACTGAAAGACAAATTCCATATAGCCTCAATCTGTTTTTTTTACTTCCACTAGCTTCTTCGGGTACGAGGTACCTGATAGAAACTGATTGGTATCATACTAAAGAACATTAAAAATTGAAAACCTAGCTGATAATATCCAAGGATCGCATAACCAAAAATGGGTGCAATAATGAGCTTATCAAAGTATAATAGGAATGCATTGGATAGATTATAAGAATATAAATGGAGAAATGTCTTAAAATGTCTTTTTATTTCTTCGAAGTCTTTACTGAATTTGGGAATTGTGCTAAAATATTTTCTACTAAATACAAAAAATGAAATTACAAATCCTATAACTATTCCTATTGTACCGAAATAATAGAAAAGGATGAGTGAAAGTACTAATTGCGTGCCTCGTGCGCCAATGACATTCAGAGCGTATTTACGATATTTCTTTTCGCCTAGTAGCTCGTAGGATGTCATCATCCAAAATGACATTCCAAATACAAAAAAAACTAAAAACCAGCTATAAAAAGCGGCTATGATGGCACAAATTGTCACTCGAGATCAAGATTAGCTGGTTTGCTTGAATACCGAACCGAAAATTCCCCTTCGGAAGCAATGTAGTTACAGCTGTATTCAACCCAAGCAGAGATATACTTGCAGCTAGTGAACCTATAGCTATAACGTAGTTTATATGCCCATAGTCATTCACATTTTGAATAGCTGCCAAAATAAGCCAAAATAGTCCGGTAAGACCTGCACCAATAACGTTACCTGCTGTTATGAATACTAAACCTTCGTGATGCCTGATCGCTTTGAAAATAAATCTTTACCCCCCTTATGAAATTACAACCTGAAATTTAGTAGTGGTGCTATGATTTAGATTCAAGCCAAGGATATTTGGATATCGTTTAAATTCTATAATATTTGACAACGGTAATTTCAGCTCATCTTACTTTACTTTCAGTATAGGTAGCGATCATGTTATACCACGATCTAGTATCGCTTTTCAAGGTAAAACAGTTTATTCCTGAAAGAAACTCCTTGAGAATTTGCCTCTCAACTGCTAACAATGTACTAGCAGACTGTCCCTTTATTACTATGTGATCCAATAAATCCTGATAAGGAGGAAATAGGAACGCGTCATCGCTATTGTCCGAGGCAGACACTAGTGCCGATTCAGTGTCTAGACTCACACATTCATTGCCTTCACGGCTCAAAAAGTAAAGTGACTTGATCACTGTGCTGGTATTTATGTTAATAGTATTCAATAGTGATTGAATCATGAATTTTGGCGGTTTGACTATCATTTGTCCTATTGCATTAATTGTGAAAATTGGAAGATTATATTTGGCTAATCTATGCATAAAGCTTCTGCCCCCTTTCGAATGAACCATGCTCCTTATTTTCATTGCCTTCGAAGCGGCTTCGTTATTCGACACCTCTACAGCAGTCTTATATGTATGAGCACTTATTGTCATGGGTTTTGGGTAACAAAGGGCGTTATTTGGCAAACTTATGATAGTCATGTCGTCGGAAAGAAATGCATATCCATTTTTTATAAGTTTCAAAACAGTAGTGGTTTTTCCTGTATCGGGTGGTGCCGACAGGAGTAACCCGTGTCCCCTAAAATCGACACAAGCAGAATGAAGGAGTACATATCCTTTAGAGATCATAATGAATCTCAAAATCGGTTCTACTAAGTTAACATACAATACATTCTTAGATCTAGAAATTAGATTATTCACATTGATTTCGATAATGTCTGAAAAGTCAATGGAAAATTTTGCCCCAAATGATCCAAAATGTTCAAAGTAGGCTAGATATTTGTGATCCCATGGCTTAGGTCTTATAATTCGCCTTCTCATTGCGAATTGGCCAGGAACTGAATCAGAAATTCTTACAAGTAGATCAGGATTGACAAGAGAATCACACTCAAAATATTCCAGTTCGTATAATGGTACTTCCGACTGAATTTTGACAATGCCATGAATGTTATAGTAATGCAATTATTCTAACTTGATTTGCATTAAATTTAAACCATATCTTAGACTGACTACTAATAATTGTGTATATATTGAATATACTGCACACCTACCAGTGCGCTATTTATTTGATATTTTAACGCGGCAAGTTATTCATAGATCTTAGGATAGTTCTTCATTGGACTAGTAACACTGATTATTGTAGACTATTATTATTTATTTTTTAGAAATAATTCTATATTTGACATTTTCAGGTATATCTTATAGTATAAAAGATGCCTTTCTATAAATGCAGAATAAACGCACTCGTTACATGAACCGGCACCTTTACATGAATCAAATCGTACCACTGGAATTGTTTGTAGTATCAGTTTTGGCATTCCCGTCGAATCCCAGGAAAAATGAGTCAGATTCGATTTTACAGGAATGTAGTTTAGTGACAAATGAAAATAGACTGCCGCACGTGGAGTACAGGAGAAACATGAGGTTAAAACCTAGCAATGTTTTATGTACAACTTATCGCCAATTATGTTTTCTATATGCGTATCAAGCTACATATTGTATCTATACAATTTGCCTTTGATTCTCTTGGGCGGAGATAGCAAGACGAT
Organism: uncultured Nitrososphaeraceae archaeon; assembly: GCA_963788355.1. Classification (GTDB taxonomy): domain Archaea; phylum Thermoproteota; class Nitrososphaeria; order Nitrososphaerales; family Nitrososphaeraceae; genus TA-21. The sequence continues at coordinate 46,829 of CAWBGD010000009.1, forward strand.
AATGTTTCAAGTTGAGGAAAATGTTCATTATGGATCTGCCAAATCGAATGGTATTATTAAAACAAATGAAAGGAAATAAAATTTCAATCAAGGTATGGCAATATTCTAATATGCGAAATGCACAGAAGTAATTGGTGGAGCAACGAACAAAATTATGGCTCATCAAGATGGATTCAAAGAGTGAGGATCAATGAATCTTCTAAAAGAGAAATCGAAGCCAGAATTAGCTAAGAGGAAAGTTTTTGTAAGATTCTTAATGCTTGCAGCTATAGGTTGTGTCCTTGCTGCCAAAGTATATTTCATGATTTATGTTGTGGACCTAACTATAGGCATTTACAGTTTCTTAACTAGTTTTGTCTTATTTAATATAATACTCCTGTCTTACTTTAGGTACAGGGACCCTTATATTGAGGTCATCGATATTGATATTTCTAGAAATCCACCTCTAGTTACGATCGTAGTACCGGTCAAGAACGAAGAAGAGAATATAAGAAACTGTGTTAGCTCCTGCCTAAATCAGACATATGAAAAGAAAGAAATCATAATAGTTAACGATGGTAGTAATGACAAGACCGGCGAAATACTTGATCAAATGCACAGGGAACACAATTCGAAGAATTTCCATATTCTACATCTTTCGAAAAGTGTGGGAAAGAAGCAAGCTGTGGAAGCAGCAAGCGAAATTGCGCAGGGTGACATTTATGCCTTCATGGATAGTGATTGCGACATGGCACTTGATGCGGTGGAGAAGGCAGTAAAAGTATTTTACTCTGACAGAACACTGGGTGCTTTGACTACACACGGCCGTGTGCGGGGGGCCCATCAAGGCAATATTTTTCAGAAATTCCAAGATGTTTATATTGATGGGTCTTGCAGGGCTATAAAAGGGGCAGAAAGTAGTTTCGGTTCAGTTACGTGTTGCTCTGGATCCTTAAGCTTTTACCGGAGAGTTGCCATTCAAGATTTCATACATCAGTGGGCTCATGATCGGTTTTTGGGTACAGAATTCAAATTTTGCACAGATAGGAGAATGACAGCCTATGTGTTAGGAAGCCCAGTTCAATCAAATACCAAGGATGTTGACGCCGCCAATGAGAGTGATAAAATACCCATCAATCTTCGCAACAGGAGCTGACGAGATAGAAAATATGAAGAATTCGCCTGATCCTGATTTTGATCTATCCAAGTCATCGAAAGTCTATTGGAATGTAAAATATAGTATGAGTATAAGGGTAAACGTAGGCGTGCCCACAACGTTACCTGCCTTGATAAGACAGCAAATAAGATGGAAGAAAAGTTTTATTCGAAGTTTATTTTCTACGGGAGGTATTTATTGGAAACGACCATTTTTAATTTCATTACTATATTACATTCAGACCGCTATGAGATTTGTTCGACCCTATATTGTTTTTTACAGCATAGTTTTCTTGCCATTGAGGGGAGATATCATTTCACTAGTTTATTGGATAACTGGAATTATGTTTACTGGAATGATATATGCAGTAGACTTTAGATTGCGTAATCCCGGCGACAAATTATGGTTATATAGACCACTCTTCACATTTATAACGACATTTATTTACACATGGTTTTTGATATATGCAGCATTTACCTTACGAAATAGGAGTTGGAGATGAGGTACTACGCTTGATTCGGAACTATCGGCTGCCTTACACCGGTAGGTCATTTATGGTGAAGCAATGATGGTTCATCTTGATGCGGTTGTAGTCGCTGTAGCAATGATTATAGGATTTAGTGTAATCATGATGAAATTCACTGGCTTTTGGCCTTGCAGGATTGCAGAAATTTTGCGTATTGGCAACGTGTCATGCGAAAAAAACTTTGCAGAAAATATGAAATCTATTGAGACTTTGATGCGGAACTCAATAAATTCTCATTTCGGATCACAATTTCTTCATAGTATCTTATTACGGTAACTTCAGAAAACTGTGGTATATCTGGTTCTTTTCCTTCAGCAATATCCAAAATCAAACTTGGGATGTTTACACCAGCAAGGGTAGTAAATATCGTTCCTCCTCCAAGCCTAGGATTAATTTCAACAATTTTGAGAATACCTTCTCGTGATTCCTTCATTTGAATACAACATGGCCCGCTAATTTTCAAGTAACTAGCAATTGTCTTGCAGATATCCTCGATCCTTTGGTCTCGGACAATTCTTCCTTTAGTGGATATACCTGCTTTTGTTTGCAACCGAATACGTGGTACAGCCACCAACGGTTCCTGCTTTAGGTTTGAAAGTACATCAATCGTGTATTCAGTATCCTGGCAGGAATTCTTGAAATACAAGATCATCATATCTAGAGACAATGTACCTCAATTCTTTGTCATCACTAATCTTTAGTATATCCCTGCTACCCTTGCCGTATCTAGGTTTAGCAATTACAGGAAATTCTTGTATTCGATTCTGATCAATTGTGGTAAATGGCAAATCAAATTTGCCAGAAAGAACCTTGTAAGTCATCAGCTTATCACGGCAAATCTGCAATGTCTTATTATCACTTACGACGGCTACCACTCCTATTTTCAACAATTTGTCTTTCATCAGACTATATGGGTAAATGTCATATCCTGAGGATGGCATTAATACGGAGATCTTATGTTTCAAAATAATTTTCATTAAACGCTCCAAAAAGAGATCATCATCGGCTTCAGGTATTATTTCACTGGAGTCAGACATAAAAAATCCGGCTGATATTGGGCTAGAATCAGAAGCCACAATTTTTCCAGGGAAGTTGGCCAATCCGCAATGACTTAATCGTATTGATTCCAGCTGGGCCATCCGCTCCAGGAACTAAAACTGTCATTATTCCATTTTTGTCCAAAGAATTTAATTCGTAACCTGGGTCATACGCTAGACTACTGTTTATAAAGATTTTTTATTATACCTAGAAAAATTCCTAGGGGTTTTCAAATATTCATACTCCTTGGTTTTCACTAATTCAATATTATACAAGTACAATGTAATGGAAGATCGTCGATTATCATTCGTTTTTACGATTATCGATATATAGGTCGATATCATGAATAGATCTTCAATGTTAGATGTAATGGAAGATTATCATATTCATACCAATTTTAATGATCACAGTCCTAGTAACCTTTCAGTGCGAAATATAGTTGAGGTTGCGGAGCACCGGGGATTAACTGCCATTGCATTAACTGAGCATGTAAGAAAATCTTCAACATGGATCCCACAATATCTTGAAGAAATAGATAAGACGAGAGCCACTAATCCTAAGGTGAAGATTATAACAGGCTTCGAGGCAAAAATTTTAGAGGATGGTGCTATAGATTTTCCTGAAGAATACTCGGATCACTTCGTAATTGCAAGCTTCCATACGAAATATGAAAATAAGAGTAAATGGATTCATGCACTTGAAACTGCAATCCAATGTGCGTATGTCAACGTAATAGGACACTTGGCACCTGAACAGTCATTCAATCTTGACGATAGTCGAATTAGATGAATTAGCACTCTTACTTTGTAAATATGGCCGGACAGTTGAGCTAAATGCTAAATACAATCGACCTCCTCTAGATTGGTTACGCATATTTAGAAAACGAAATGTTCCATTACACCTTGGGAGTGATGCTCACAAACTTGAAGACATAGGTAATTTTGAGTCGATTCGCGATTTAATTACATTTATCGATGGAACAGCCTCACGAGAGAATTAGGAATATAGGCAAGGTGAAAATTGCCTGATCAAGCATCTCAATTTCTTACTAGAAGTTTATATAGGGCCCAATTCTAGTCCTTGTTGATCGCTTCGACTTACTTAGGTATGAATACACATCAAGGTATTGAATATATTTTTTCGGACTACCAAAAACTTGATGATCCCACAATTAACGATTTTATCTCTGGCATTCCATCCAAATTGAGCCAAGCCGGTTCCGATGTTCTAAATTCGTTCTCATCAGAGAGTACGAAAGTTAGATGTCGGACAATACTCAAAACTCAGATAAGTAAATTTCATAAAGAAACAGGTACACTAACTGCACCGGTCAATAATTCTATTCGTCTAGTGGACCTTAAAGATACAAAAATATTGATAGCAATTCATCAGCCCAATCTCTTTGCCTATGGAGGAGTATTTAAGAAAATAATTCTACTCCACGCACTCAAATCGTATATTCTCAAAATAGACCCAAGCCAGAATATTATCTCTTTATTTCTTATCATTAACCATGATTTCATGGGCGACTTTTGGACTCGCGTGGCAGAATTGCCTAGCATTAAGAGTTCTGATGGGATACTTGAATTGAGATATGGAGTAACCCCACGCGATCGATGGAAAATGACGTCTAATAGTCCCCCACCTAGTAACGCTGTGATTGAGAAATGGGAAAAACAAGTCGTCAATTGGATAAAGAATTGTTCACTCCCACAAAGTCAAGATAAGGAAAAGTTCATTGACAATTTCAGAGATTTTTGGAAACTTGTAAAGTATTCCAGATCCCGGGCAGGATCATATGCTGACTTTAACTCCTTTTTGATGTCTTTAGTTGCTAACAAGATATGGAACTATGACACATTATTCGTAAACCTTACCGATTTAGCTGCGGCATTCGAGGAGGGATACAAATTCCTAATCTCTAATAATATGCGCCTTGCATCCACATTGAAAGATTGTGAAAGAACTTTTGATCAATACGGGGTCCGAAAGGGCTTTAGTTCCAATTCCTATCTTTATGCACCTATTTGGTTACATTGCAAATGTGGAAGCAAGGCCCCTTCTACCCTTCTACTCAGATCTGGAGAGATTATAGGAACTGGAAATTGTATGGCCTGCAAGAATGACATATTATTCAATTTCGGTAACCCGACTGATCCAAATATTGATTTAAATATTATTTCTAATATTTCACCTCGTGCTATTCCTATTTTGTTGTTACTATCTAGGGAGCTAAACACCTCTTGTTATGTTACTGGAACTGGTGGTAGCTTGAGATACACACTTGTCGCAAGCAAAGTGTTTAAGGCATTAGATATTAACCCCCCTGTTTCAATATTATGGCCGTCCTACGACAATTACTTGGGAATTGGACAAAAAGAAGCTTTACAGTACTCTAAATATTCGACCGTACGAGAAATGAAAATTTACCTTGAGGACTTGTACAGAAGTGTAGAGGAGGAACGATCGGTAATAATCCCACTAATAAAAAAGAGGAGCAACTTGATAGAAAAAAATTTGCCCATTGATTCACTTTTGAACAAGATATTTCTAATCAAAGAGCATCAGAGACAACTACGCAATTTAATCACGGAGACTAAGAAAGTGATTAGTGCTGTTGAGTTAAGACCATGCATAATAGATTATGTGGTTAATTTCGGGTTAAAGGAAGTAGAGCTTATCTGGAGATCTGCCCTGCACAAAAATGATGATTTATTTTCCCCAGTATCTTTTCCAAGCAATACAGCTAAAATTTAAAATCTCAGAAGGAATGCTTGTCATTTCTTGAAGAGAACAAATGTTTTAGTTACAGGCGTAGGAGGTATAGTAGGGCAAGCAATAGTAAAATGCTTGAAGATGGCAAACGCAAGAAGGCAGCAATCTCCACATTACAATATAATTGGAGTTGACGCATCATCCTTATCTGCTGGTCTTTATCTAGTCGATAAAGGAGCTATAGTTCCTAAGGCCCGAGATCCAGAATTTATTCGATCAATTTCGGCGTTGATAAAAAGATATGAAGTTAAGGCAGTCTTTATTGGGACTGATCTAGAACTCAACATTATCAGCAAAAACAAAATTGCTATCGAAGAGAAAACTGGTGCCAAGATATTAGTTAGTCCAACGAAGGTTATTGAGATTGCACGGGATAAGTGGAATACTTTCAAGTTCCTAAAAAATAAAGGTTTTGCATGCCCTGACTCCGCACTTCCTCAGGATCTGAAGAAATTTGTCAATACTCATGATTTTCCGCTCGTGGTAAAGCCACGCGAAGGATTTGGGTCGGTCGAATTTCATATTTCAAATAACATTAGTGAACTCGAGCAATCCGTAAATAGTATCGAAAGGGTTGGATGGCAACCTATTATCCAAGAATATTTGGGTCCTAACGACGAATTTACAACCGGTGTATGCGTAGATTATTTAGGAAAACAGGTAATGTCCTCAATCTCAATTAAGAAATTCTTGAAAAATGGACAAACGTATAAGGCGTTTATTGACGATTTTTCTGAGGTGAGAATCCTATCTGAGAGAATTGCCTTAGCATTAGGTGTGAGGGGAGCCGTAAATATTCAATCAAAGATTTCTGACGGGGTAAACAAAGTTTTTGAAATAAACCCTCGTTTATCCGCAACGTGTGCTATGAGAGCAGCTGCTGGTATAAATGAGCCGGATTTGCTTTTCAGAAATATTGCGTTAGGTGAACTTATTAAATTAGATGAATACAAAAAATTAGTTTGTATGCGATATTGGGATGAGATCTCCATAGAAAAAGAAAAATATCAGAAAAATTTAGAAGATTGGAACGTCGGAACTGATTGGCTAAAGTTTCAGACAGATTCGCAGGTCCGTAGCATCAAGTGACTTTTTCAAGATTGAAATATGCTGTATCACCGCTACACTTTCGCCATTTTGTGAATCAAGTACCTAAACAGTCCAGGACCGCATGAAATTTCTCGATAATTTGATATTGTGGTTTGTGATCCTAAATCTAAATAATAGCCGAACCGAGCCAGCTAAATTAATCATGAATAATTGCCATACAATATTTAAAACTTCATAGTCTCATGTGAGATATTTCGAATTTTTTAGTATTATTAGTCATGTGACTAAGAGGTGCATAATTAGAGCATAATTTTTAATAGGCAATCGACAAACTTTCAAGAGATTCTCATACAACATGTCCCGAACAGTAATTATCGATTGTCAGATTGCCGGAATATCTGGAGATATGATGCTGAGTGCTTTAATAGACTTGGGAGCTGAAAGGAAAAAAGTAATAGAAGGCATCTACTCATGTGCCAATCATATTGACGGATGTAGAATCAATTCCGTTGAATTCGTAAAGAGTAAATCGAATGGAATCTCATGCACAAGCTTTTTGTTTGATTACAAGGAAAGACATCATTCACTTTCGGGTTCAGTCCTCTATCAAAAGGCTGTTGATTGTTGCGATTCCTTGGATCTAGTTTCTCAGCCAAGAGCATTTGTACTCAATTCATTCAAATCACTCATATCTGCTGAATCAAGAGTGCACGGGGTGGATTTTGATAACGTTAAACTACATGAAACGGCAAGTATAGACACTCTCGCTGATATAATGGGTACTGCATTGGCAATGAATGATCTAGATCTATTTAATTGCAAGATTTGTTCGACTGGAGTAGCAGTTGGTAGTGGAGTTGTTAAGTTTTCACATGGTATAGTACCAAACCCTGGTAATGCAATTTTGGAAATATTTAAAGGTCGCGAATTCACTCTGATTTCTGGATACCTAGAAGGTGAACTTACCACTCCAACTGGTGCAGCTATGCTCGTGAATCTTTCATCTCATTCTGTCTCATCATATCCTACCTTGATTCCTGACAAAATAGGATATGGTGGAGGGACTAAACGAAAAGAAAGTACACCCAATGTCGTACGTATTTTGTTAGGACACAACCCGTTGTACAAAGTATATGATTCCGATTCTGTTTACGAAATTGAAACAAATGTAGATGACTTGGATGGAGAAACTGTAGGTAACGTTATAGATACACTGTATCAGAATGGAGCTAAGGATGTCATATTGCTCCAAGGTATAACGAAGAAGAATAGGCCGGCCATTATGATAAAAATACTTTCAGATAAATCGCACTTGGAACCGGTAATTAATAATCTCTTTTCTGAGACTGGTACCCTTGGCATCAGAGTACGCGAAACAAATAGACTTATCGTAAAAAGATCAATTTGCTCTATGACAATAACTATCAATGAAGAGATATTTAATGTCCGTGTTAAGATATCGAAGCATCAAGATGGAAACATCAATTATCTGAAACCTGAATTCGAAGACATAAAATATATCTCGCAAAAACTTGGGATTCCGTTTAAACAATCTGCGATAATGGTTCAAAGAAAGATAGATGACAGTATCAAGGATCAAGTGTTTTGAAGATATGGTGTGCGAAGAAGAAGATTTTGTTAGGATAGTGAACTGGTTTGCTGATAAAAGGGACAGAGCATTAGTAGCTTTATCTGGAGGGGTAGATAGTGCCGTTGTCGCATTGGCAGCGAAGAAGTCGTTAGGAAATAATGCATTGGCTGCTACGGCAGATTATGATACATTGTCTAAAGAAGAACTAAGTTCAGCGAGAAAAATAGCGCAAGAAATTGGTATTGGTCATGTTGTGATTAAGTACAATCAACTGGAAAACCAAAATTTTGTAAGAAACGATAAATTGCGATGCTATCATTGTCGTAGCGAACTTGCATCTTACTTGGTCTCTGAAGCCTCGCGTAGAGATATTCAATTGATAGTTGATGGCACCAACCTAGATGATCTAAGTGACTACCGTCCTGGTATCAAGGCTATGAGAGAACTTGGAATAAGGAGTCCTCTTGTAGAGCTGGGCATGGATAAACAATCAGTGAGAGCCATCGCAAAGTTTCAAGAACTATCCGTGTATAACAAACCATCTAATTCTTGTCTGGCCTCAAGAATAGCCCACGGCATTAGCGTTACAGAGGATAGAATTAATCGGATTGAAATAGCTGAACTATTTGTAAAATCTATTTTTTCACTAAAAAGAGTTCGCGTAAGAGATCACTCAGATTTGGCTCGAATAGAAGTAGGTGAACGTGAAATCCCAATATTATTTGACATTCGCAAACTCGAGCTATTAAATACCAGATTGAAAGGTTTGGGTTTCACCCATGTGACAATTGATATTGGAGGATACCGTGGTCATGACTATTTTGTTGAAGATTAATGCTTATTAGAAATTCTATATCTGCCAATAAGTGTAATTTAATCTTCAATTTATTTCTGAATGATAATTTTAGAAACCAAATATTATAATTTAGGAACTGTCCATATGCTTCTATGTCTCATAAAGATGCTAAGGACCTTCCAATAGTTGGGAACACTGCACCTGAGTTTGAACTTCCAGACACTGACATGCAAATGCGTAAGTTAAGTAAATTAAGAGGAACAAAAACTGTTTTAGCTTTTTTCCCTGCAGCGGAATCTCCAGTATGCACTAGCGAAATGTGTAAGTTTAGAGATTCATTGCCAGACCTTCAAGCTATTGGTGCAAACGTGATAGGGATTTCAGTCGATGGCCCTTTCGCTAATAAGATTTTCTCGAATAATCGTAATCTTAATTTCCCGTTATTGAGTGATTATAAGCGCGAAGCCATATCTAAGTACGGAATAGTTATGAAGGACCTCGGTCCACTAAGGGATTACTATGCGACTAAAAGGTCCATATTTGTTCTTGACAGGGAAGGAAACATAAGATATCGCTGGGTTTCCGACAATCCATTGATCGAGCCAGATTACGAACTAATTAAAACCGAGCTGAACAAGATCTGAGGTTTTATATGGTATTGACTTCAGATGATATTACACCCGTACCGTTCTTTTAACGGACGTCAGTTATCATTCGATAATTGCCACAATGTCATTTCTTGAAACTGTGGCACCTTCCTTAACTCTAATTTCCTTTATCTTACCGTCCTTGTGTGCTTTAATTGCAACTTGCATTTTCATTGACTCCAAAACAACAACAGAATCACCTTTCTTCACCTCACTTCCGATTGTCGCAATTACTGAGACAACTCGGCCAGGTATTTGACTGCTAAGTCGATTTTCTCCAGATCCCTTATCACCGAGTAACAATGACTTGCCTAAAATCTCTGCAAGGTTTGTATGCTTCTTTATGGAGACCGGCTGTCCGTCTATCAAAAGCTTGATGTGTGAACTTAGAGATTCCACAATCTTGCTGCTATGGAATTTATTATCCAAAATGAAGTCAAAATGAGTCGCGTCCAAACTGACAATACTTAATTTTCGCGCTTTTCCATTAATCGAAACGGTAAAAGTACCATTCTGTTGTGTGGTAACTAGTGATGCAGATATAGTCTGATCCAAATTCTCAATATTATATTCCATTCCTACAGTTCCACCGTCCTATTCCAGGCGGGTAATCGTGTAGGAAGATAACGATTTGTTTCTCCTCCCGGTTCACTTTTTCTAAGAAACTCAGTCTGGATCAATGCGGCTGCTACGGAAGAATCTGCTAGTTTAGCAATCTTCTTTCTTCCATCTTCTTCCATCTTCCTTATCAAATCGAACTTTTCTAAGTATTCTGTTGAAATATTACCTTTAATAAAATTCTCTTCATTCATTATTGTCTTATAAAGTGGAAGGGTAGTACTAATTCCTTCGATTATGAATTCATCGATAACTCCAAGCATCCTCATTCTAGCTTCGTTGAAATCTTGACCCCAAACTATGAGCTTGGCAACAAGTGAATCATAGTATCCTGATACTGTACATCCTGGATAAAGATATGTATCGACTCTAACCCCCGGGCCATAGGGTAAGTTACAATTCGGTACAACACCCACAGAAGGAGCAAAATCATGGTATGGGTCTTCTGCGTTTATTCTACCTTCAATCGAAGATCCATGCAATTGTAATTCATCCTGTTTGAAAGGTATTTCCTCATCAGATGCTATCTTGAGCTGAAGTTTTACTAGGTCGATACCAGTAACCATCTCAGTAACAGGGTGTTCTACTTGTAGCCGTGAATTAATCTCTATAAAGTAGAAATTTCCTTCAGAATCTCTGAGAAATTCAGCCGTTCCTGCATTACGATAGTCCACCGCGACGGCTCGCTTTAACGGCCAAACCTCCAATTCTGCTTCGGGTCTCTCTATCCATGACAGGTGAAGGAGCCATCTCTATTAGTTTCTGATGCCTTCTTTGTATTGAACACTCCCTTTCAAACAAATGAAGCGCGTTTCCATAAGTATCCCTTACCAGTTGAAATTCTATATGTCTTATTCCTTGCAGAAACTTTTCAACTGTACAAACCCGATTTTCCAAACGCAGCACGAGATTCGGCAGATGCAATTTCAAATTCTCCCCGTAATTGTTCATCATTGTTTGCAAATCTAATTCCTCTACCTCCGCCACCATAAGCGGATTTCAATAGAACTGGGTACCCAGCATCTCTCGCAATCTCTATTGCCTTATCGACCTCTTCTATTATTCCTAGACTTCCAGGTACTGTTGGGACATCGGTTTCTTTCATTATTTCCTTGCACTTCATCTTGTCACCAGTTAATTCCATGCAAACACTTCCCGGCCCTATGAAAATGATATTATTTTTTTCACATTTCTCCGCAAATTCGGAGTTTTCTGACAGAAAGCCATACCCAGGATGTATAGCATCTGCACCAGCACTCAATGCGACTTCCATAATTTTATTCATATCTAAATAACTTTTCACCGCCTGTGACGCACCTATATGATACGCAGCATCTGCCTTTTTTACGTGGACGGAACGAGTGTCTTCGTCGGAATATACTGCAATGGATTTTATTCCCATCTCTCTGCAAGCTCGTATTACTCGTAGGGCAATTTCTCCTCTATTCGCAATTAATACACTGGAAATTTTTCTTGTCAACAATCGATCGCCTTTCAAAGATTTATGTTACCATGTTTTTTCCATGGCCGCGATTCTCTCTTGTTGGATAGAATCTCTAGAGACCTAATAATCATCGCTCTGGTTTCCATAGGGTCAATCACCAAATCTATTATACCTTTTTCTGCGGCTATATAGGGATTAGCAAATTTGTCCCGGTATTCTTTTGCCAATTTTTTCTTTGTTGCAATAGCATTAGCAGAATTCTTTAGATCCTTTCGGTACAAGATCGTGATCGCTGCCTCTGGCCCAAGCACGGCAATCTCTGCAGAAGGCCAGGCATAATTTATGTCTGCCTTCAAATTTTTACTACCCATTGCAATATAAGCACCCCCATACGCTTTTCCAATAATGCATGTTACCTTTGGAATTGTTGCTTCACAATATGCATAAAGCAATTTACTTCCGTGCCTTATAATCCCATTATGTTCCTGATCTGTCCCTGGCAGATAACCTGGAGTATCTACTAGAGTAACTACAGGAATGTTAAACGAGTCACAAAATCTTATGAAACGCGCCGCCTTATTCGATGAGTCAATATCCAATGCCCCAGCTAAATATAGAGGCTGATTTGCAACTATTCCTATAACTCTTCCGTTCATTCTTGAAAAACCAACAATTATATTTTCAGCAAAATTTTCATGCACTTCGAAGAAATCTTTATCATCAACGATCAGTTTGATGATATCTTTCATATCGTACTGTTCGTACGGATTTTCCGGAAGTAATTCAAGGAGACCCTTTTCTATTCTATTAGGATCATCTGTAGTCTCAATGATGCTAGGTATTTGACTGTTATTCTGTGGTAAATATGATAGTAATTTTCTAATTTTGTCCATGCAATCATACTCGTTAGCTGCTATAAAATGAGCAACTCCTGATTTTGTAGCGTGAGTCCGTGCCCCGCCAAGTTCTTCAAAGGACACTTCCTGACTCAATACTTCTTTAACTACTTCTGGCCCAGTGACGAACATTTGTCCAATGTTCTCTACCATAATAACAAAATCAGTCATGGCTGGAGAATATACAGCGCCTCCAGCACAAGGTCCGATACTCGCGGTAATTTGTGGAATGACTCCTGAAGCCATGGTATTTCTAAAAAATATGTCACCGTAGCCATCGAGACTCATGACACCTTCCTGAATCCTGGCTCCTCCAGAATCAAGAATTCCTATGATCGGAGCACCAACTTTTAAAGCATGATCCATAATCTTTACAATTTTTTTTCCTGCCATCTCTCCTAATGAACCACCCAAGATCGTGAAATCATAAGCATATACGAAAACCTGTCTGCCACTGATAGTTCCAAAACCGATAATTACACCATCTCCGTAGAACTTCTTAATTTCAGTATCAGGAGCCCTGTGCATGACATACTTGTCAATCTCGACGAATGTGCCACTATCTAATAATAAATCGATCCTTTCCCTTCCAGTCAATTTTCCTTTTGAGTGCTGCGCTGCAATCCTATCACTTCCCCCGCCTGATTCGGCAGAATTCTTCATCTCATAAAGGCGCTTTAAATCTTCATCATGCATAGTAAATTCTAAAAAATATAGATATATAAACTGATTATGAATCATTAGCACTTCCTTAGCCCTAGAAGAACATGCACTTCAGTTAGAGTTGGTTCAATTTTCATACCTGTTTTTTGCATTTTGGCGTGGCAAGTGGCAATGGCCACAATTGGGGCAAAAATTAATTCTGTTTTAAGATATTACTAATTCTATGTGTTTTCCCTGCAATTGACTGAGGCATCATATTGCCTCAAGGAGTTTATAGAGTTTTCTAGAACAGTTGAAATCCACTTGATTTTCATTTTGTTAATCCCTGAAGCTAACTAGGCTCAATTTCCTTCCGGACAGCTTATAAGATTACGATCTGCTTTGAAACTCATTTGGGAATTCCCTACCTATCAATAACAGAGTCAATTGCCAAATAAATCAAAAGTCATTTGCAATATGATATACCATTAATTTATCTGACCTCTCATCTACTGGTCGATGCTCTATTAACTTCCTTGTCCAATGCCGCAGCTGAGTTATCATCAAGAAACGAATTTCTAATATAGTGCTCAGATTCAAAAGTTCTTCCAAGAACTTGCAACATAAAAGGAAGAACTGATGACCCAAATTTACTTCTAGAGGTATGGAAGTCTTCTGCCAGTGATTGCAACGTATTTCTTAATCCAATTCCTCGCATGACATAATTTCCCATCTGTTGAAACCCAACGCTATAGCGTTTGTACTGTAATTGCTTCAGTCGCGTGTGAGGAAAAATCGCAAGTGTTATGAGAGATGTTATGTATTTTAAAATTCTCCAGTTCCTTTTTTCCAGCAATCTACCTAATAACGCGTCAATCTTCGAAAGTTCATCCAATACCGTAGCCATGGCTTTCGTATCCATATGGGAAGTAACAATGCTAGAAAAAAATCCGTATATGAGGTCTTTTCTTCGATCCTCTGGTGAAATCCCAAAACGCGCATGTCGAAAAACAGCGTTAGAGTTCAAAATCAATTCATTTGCTTGTTCTGGATCAGCACTAGAAAAAAAGCCATCAATAGCGTTCTCAATATCAAGGTTGAGATGATTGTCTCTGAAGGCTGAATAACCTGAAATCCAAGCCTGTGCATCATTTAACATCTTGCGAATATCTCCCAAGCTCATCCTAACTATTGAAAATTTCTCTCCAGGAGACAGCTGGAAATTTTTCTTGTCTAGAATACGATTCAAGTACAATAGGCTTAGGCGAGGTGGTATACTTCGAAATGATATAACTTTGCAAACCTTAGACAAATTTTTCGTAATTTGGTTCATTTCGTTTGCGGCTAAAATTACCGGTACGGTTGATTCTTTTAATGCAGTAGATAGAAACTCGATTGCTCCTAAATCGTCCCGTGCCGATAGTCCATCCACCTCGTCCAAGAAGAGAAGAAATTGTTTTCCCATTAAGTTATAATTCTCTAGAAGGGGAATTATCCTCTCGGAAAGTACTATTCTATTTCGTTTATCGCTTGCATTTAGCTCAATCAAGTCTGCACCGAACTGAATCGAAAGTGTTTGGACCAATGATGTCTTCCCAACCCCTGGAGGGCCAACCAACAATAGTGGCTTGGTTCCCCTAATCCATCCTTTGAACCAGGCTATTACTTCTTTGCGGGATTTTTCATTTCCGACAAAGTACTCCACTTTAGTCGGATGTTCGATTGTCCACAATGTAGCGTGATAAGTGGAATTTTATCAAATCATCTTATTCTCGAATATTCAATGAAAGGTTTTTCTGAAAATAAGGAAACAATTCCCTGCGCTTCATTTCATTAAACCAATATTGATTATAATGGTTCACCGTAAGAAATAGAAATTCCAAGAAAGGTCTAATCTCTAGATTATATGGTAACATTTCTAGAGCAATTTTTGCCTCATCAAGGTAAATTTCTCCCTTCTTTAATGTGAGTTCAAAAGCCTTTTCCACGTCTTTGGTTATGAAAGCGTAGTACAATGGCCATGAAGGAACTTTAATTGAACCATTCCTAATGGCGTCTTCCATTTCGTTTCCGCAACCTGTGGCTTCTGCAGCTTTGGCCATCCCAAGATGAAATATGTCATTTAAAGGATTCAAATTTAAAGCCATGTTTCTGCCTGCAGTTCCCATCACTGCTCTATATTTTTTGTAACAGCCGATCATATTTTCGTCGCTGATCGATTCAGGTTTTGTTTTCAATCGATAATCGATATACTGTCCGATTCTTGCATCCTTAAACCCATCTTCGAACGCCTTCAAAACTGCATCACCCCCGACCGAAATCTTTTGTCTAGCAATTTCGAGAATATACGGGTTCATGAGTTTATAGTCTTCGAGATATTCCCTGTCTTCGTCGTTATCAAGAATTCTGTCCATTGGCTCGCTAAGGTCAATCGCAATAACATGGCCATCAATTAGAGAATTTTTGATATCTTTTGGAATATTTTCTTTGTAATAATCAGATGCTGCTTCAAACAAGGCGTTTAAGACTGGAAAAGTCATTTTTACGAAATTGGAATTTAGAATTCTTTGAACTCTATCAGCCAAAATCTCGGGTTTAGATAGCCTAGCTCTGACTGACTGGATTTTCGATTCTTCTAAGGAAAGTTCAGGTGATCCTACTTCCTCAATGAATTTTTTCATCGTAGAACTTGGGTTAGGATCAGATATGATTTGTTCGTGCAGAGATAACAAAAATCTCTTTGTGAATTCAGGAAATTCCTTTTCTGCATTGGCTTTATGTTTACTAAATTGTTTGTAACCCTTCTCCTGGAGTAAAATCTGTTTCATGATTAGCTTACCTGACTTTGTGCTCATTAACGCTACTTTTGAAAAAGTTACTTCGTCCTTCGTACTCATTTACAGACCATTCAGGGTACTCCCTTGTTATTTAACTTTCAGATTCTCGACTTTCACTTTTCGACAGATACGTATCTAACTCTTTATTAGTTGTAAAGTGAGACATGACTCTAGGGAATAACTATCAGTAATATGTGATGAAATTTGATATTTTTCTCTGCATACACGCAATTCTGATTCTTCGTGCGTTAAATGAAGATTGCATATAATTACATGAGTTTATGTTAGCAAATTAAGCCATCGAGTTGTC
The DNA here is from genome assembly GCA_963788355.1 of uncultured Nitrososphaeraceae archaeon. Taxonomy (GTDB): domain Archaea; phylum Thermoproteota; class Nitrososphaeria; order Nitrososphaerales; family Nitrososphaeraceae; genus TA-21. The sequence continues at coordinate 63,134 of CAWBGD010000009.1, forward strand.
TATCTCGATGACATGGCTATCCTTTCTTGCTCATTTCGTTTCTTTATCGCATGGCTCTCCATCGAATTATTGGCAGCAAGAATTATTTCTTTTCCTAGAACCTCTTCCATTGTTTGTACATTTGAATAAGTGGCCTCCCTGACTCCATCTGCAATAAATCTCAAAGCAAGATCCACTCGACGCATCGGGGCCACATCGACCGAAACATGATAAACTACTCCACCATAAACAATTCTTGTTGTGTCTTCATTTGGAGCAGCATTTTCAACCGCTTTAACAAGTAATTCAATTGGATTTTTTCCTGTTTCTGCATTGATCAATTCAAATGCCGTCTGAACAATCTTGAAAATTCTTGCCTTTTTACCGCCCATTCTCCCAGTATTCTTTGCATATTTCTTGCCAAATCGCATAAGTTTGTTAACCAATCTTTCCACAAGATGGACTTCGGCCTTTCGCAATCTATGGTGCTCGTGTCTTCCGAACGTCATAGGAATTACATTAGGAGAGAGAGAAATGACACGTTGTAATCCTAAATCATTCACCTCTATTTTTCGTGAATCCCACTTATTGAACAAAAGCATATTGTTATACTCTTTACTACTCAATGCACTTATCTCCTTGGCTTTTCTTTTCGGCCGTAAACTAGTTCCTTTAATGAAACATCATTTACCTTAAACACTTGCCATCTGACCCCCGGAATATCTCCCATAGCTCCCCCCATGGAGCCTCCAATGCCCTCCAACATAACCTCATCATGTTCATCTACATAATTCAGGGCACCGTCTCGTGGCAGAAAGGCCGTTATTGACTTTCCATTTTTGATAAGCTGGACTCTAACGCACTTTCTTACTGCCGAATTAGGTTGCTTAGATTCTATTCCAACTTTTTCCAAAACTATCCCCCGTGCCTGTGGAGCCCCTTCAAGCGGATTTGCCTTCCTATCCAGCATTAACATTCTTCTTTTGTAATATTTGTTGGACCATCTAAGCACCTTCCTCCGGGATTTCAAGACTCCTCCTGCAAATAATCCTAATGGTGATTTTGCCAATTATAAAATCTCCTCGCTCTTCCCTACAGGAAGTTGTTCCTCGCTCACGATCATCACAGTTGATATCTGGAAATACCGCTTTGCCAGCAAACGTGCTTTTTCAGCGTTCCTTCCTTCTTTTCCAACAACTACTCCCTTCTTTCTTGAATCCACTACAACCACGGCCTGTCTTGATCCGTCAAATCTGTCATTAATTTTTATTTCATTTATCATATCTGAATTTAACACGTTACTCAAAAATGCCGAAGGATCATCAGAATATTCGACAAGCTCCACTTTCTTCGATACCACACTCTGGAGCTGTTTAATTGTGACACCCCCTTTTCCTATTGCAAGACCCATTTGTCCTTTGTTAACTACAAATATAACTCGGTCCATTTTTTCATCTACTATACAATCTCGTGCAACTGCCCCTGTCACATTCTGAAATAGCGACATTAATCGAAGCTCATCTGAAGTAAGTTTGATTTTTTCAGTCATTCGATATTCACCCCTAGAAAGTTCAGGATTGAACAAAATAATGACATTGAATGATAATTGATGCTCATAATCCAGTCACATTTAAGTCTTCAAAAATCAAGTTTTCCATTTTGATTATAAGAATTAGTAATTCGATACATCAAGTTTCATCATTACTTGCCAGGTTTAGGATTCAAAATGCTTTGGATATCATTGACATCCCCTATCTTTAATGAAATTGCGCTTACCCTGAATGGTTTATTACACATTCGCCCCAAAGACAAGGAGTTACCATCGTAAATGATATAAGGGATTGATGCAGCCGAAGAATCGCTCACTATTCTTGATTTAATGGTTGAAGGTACTGACCTTGACAAAATAATCAACTTCGATCCTTTCAGTGATTTGAGTACATCCCTAGTTCCAATTTTGCATTTGTTTGCACTCAATGCTTCTTTAATTATCTTTTCTAGACTTTTCATTTTCCCTCACGCTCATGTAAAGATCTACCATCCCAGTGCCGACTGGTACTGTGGCCCCTACTATAACGTTTTCAGTCACTCCTCTTAGCGATTCAACCTGTCCTTCCAAAGATGCCTTGGCAATTGTCGGCACTGTTATTTCGAACGCAGCCCGAGCAAGAACCGAAGTTTTGGTACCGGCAATTCCATGTCTTCCAATTTGTTGCAAGTATCCTTTGGAAGTCATAAGATCGGCTACCAGCATAATGTGTCGTATATCTACTTCAAGACCTTGTTCTTCAAGGGTATTAGTAATTTCTTTTACGAGAGCGGTACGCGCTGCTTCTATTCCCAACGTCTGCCATATTTCATAAACATTGTTGGTGGTTATTCGCGTAGGTTCTATTCCATCAACTAAGATAACCTTTGAAAGATTTGATCCCGCAGTTTGTATTACCCATTCATCGTCTTGCTTGACAATGGTTACTCTCTCAATGTCAGGCACACCTCTTACTCGTGCATTCAAGAGTTTATTTTTCAAAGTTAATAGTGTTTGAGCATCGGGTTCGCCTGGGATAGTTATTTTTATACTCTGTTTCTTTTCAATTAACAATACTTCATATTTTTTCTTTGAACCCTTGAAAACTTCATGAACATCGTTAATCGAGCATCCTCTCTCAACAAGTTTTGCCTCCGACATGTAAAAAGTCAAAATCCCCGAGTAATCAGTCTCTATTTTATCTACTAAATCACTTACCCTAGTAAAAATTATTTCTCGGGCAACTTCCAATGCTTTTTCTCTTGAGACTTTATGCATATCATCAAGAAAAATATCCATCGTAGGGGTTACAGGTTTTTTTCTGGCATCTACTAATTCTATTAGACGAGGCAAACCCAGAGTAACATTTCTTTCTTTAACACCTGCAAAATGAAAAGTTCTGAGTGTCATTTGAGTTCCAGGTTCGCCTATAGACTGAGCAGTTACCACGCCAACTGCTTCTCCTGGTTCAGCCATTGCTCTTTCAATCAAGTCAATGGCTTTCTTGATTACTTTTTCTGTCCCTTTCCTTGATAACCTGTTCTGGTCGAATGATGCCAGTAATTTTTCCCTAAGCTTTGCATTCAAGTGTGGGGCATACTTATGTATTAAGTCAGTTGTTTCTGATTCTGAAGATTTCTTCCCTTCATCAACTACCGATTCACTTTCTATTAATCGCAAAATATTCACTGCCTCTCCATGATCACTTTTAGCAGGATCAATTCCGTCCTCACCATACAAATATTGAATCACGTTTCCATGTGGATCTCTCACAGTCTGATCGTATTCAATTTTCATATGTTCTAAGGCATTAATCAACCTCCTTTGCATGTAGCCAGATTGTTGTGTCCTAACGGCGGTATCGACTAAGCCTTCTCTTCCGCCCATAGCGTGAAAGAAGAACTCAAGGGGACTTAGCCCATCACGGTAATTAGACTTTACAAATCCTTTTGAGTCAGGGTTCGAATCATTAACCTTGAAGTGAGGTAGTGATCGGCCCTGATAACCTTTGTTTATTCGTTTTCCTCTTATTGACTGCTGACCCAGAGCTGCAGTCATTTGCCCTATATTCAAGGTGGATCCTCTGGCCCCAGTAGAGGCCATAATTATCCCCGAATTATTGTCTGGGAATGCTCTGTCGGCTGTCTTGCCAGCCCTATCCCTAGCCCTGGAAAGCTCATTCACAACATAAAGCTCCAAGGCCTCCTCAGGGGACAAACCACGTGTTAGAGGCAAAGAACCGTCGTTGTATTGATTAATTCAGCTCGTAGACCTTTTCATATGCTTTTTGGATGACGCCATTAATTTCAGTCCTTGTCTCATCTGCCAGCCACAAATCAGAATAACCGTATGAGAAGCCATGCTGTGTAAGGAATGTTTTCAAAACAATAAGTACAGAATCCAAGAATTTTTTAGCTACGTTATTGCCATAATCCTTGGCGATCCGATGCAGAACGCTGTCAGGTTCTTCGGCGCCTATCGACGCCTTATCAATAACACCACTAATTAGCTCTCCGTTTTTGATAACCACATCCTTGCCTTCACCCTTGGATGCCTTATTCCATTTTGAAGTGACTATAAAATTGAAATCATTTGGGAGGAACAAGGAAAATAATTGTTTTCCGGTGAAGTATTGACCATTCTCCTTCTTTATTTTTGCTCGCGGCAGAATGCCTTTGTAACCGCCGATTAGGGCAAGATTTGCGAATTCTTCTTCGGTAAGAAGTGTACTATCTTGGGTAAGGACAAACGCCCCAGTAATAAAGTCTCTTATTGCACCTATAATGGGACCACCGTACCTCGGAGATATGAGTTGATCCTGAACACGCATTAGCAATGCTGCCTCTGCTCTCGCTTCTTCACTTTGCGGAACATGTAGATTCATTTCGTCCCCATCAAAATCAGCATTGTACGGTGGACATACAGCTGGATGTAACCTAAATGTTCTATAAGGCAGGACTCGAACATAGTGAGCCATAATAGACATCCTATGCAATGATGGTTGTCGATTAAAGATTACTATATCTTCATCTCGCAGATGACGTTCAACAACATAGCCGCTAGATAATGATTCGGAAAGTGTATTTCTGTCAGTAACATAATCCAATCTAATTTTTACTCCATCAGGCCTGATAATGTAATTAGCTCCGGGATATGTATTAGGACCATTTATAACCATATTTTTTAATCTCCCAAGGTTCCAATCGCTAATAGTTTCCGGTATCGTTAGCTTCTTTGCAACATCAATTGGTACGCCTACATCAGATATTGCAAGGTTAGGATCAGGTGATATAACAGTTCTACTGGAAAAGTCAACCCTTTTCCCCGAAAGTGATCCTCTAAATCTTCCTTCTTTTCCTTTCAATCTTTGAGTCAATGTTTTCAATGGCCGACCAGATCTATGGTGAGCCTGAGGGATACCTGATACTTCGTTGTCGAAATAAGTAGTAACATGGTATTGGAGAAGATCCACCAAATCCTGAACTATAAGTGGCGGGGTTCCGGCTTCTTTACTTTCCTTTAACCTCTGATTCACTCTAATAATATCGACTAACTTGTGTGTCAAGTCATCTTCTGATCTTATTCCAGTTTCAAGAATTATTGACGGTCTGACAGTTACTGGAGGAACAGGCAATACCTGCAACACGAACCATTCAGGACGCGCAGTTTTCGGATCATAGCCAAGCAAAAGTAAGTCTTCATCAGGGACATGCATGAGTCTCTCCCTAATCGTAATTGGTAAAAGGCGATTTTCTCCAATATCTGTTTTCTCTACAAATATTGTAGGTTTAGTAAACACTAACTCGTACTGTTCCTTTTGACAATGTGGGCATATTTTTACTTTTTTTGCCCTTTCTATAATTTCATCCTTGATATTCTCAAGAGTAATTACTGCATATGCAGCTTTTGTTTCTCTAATTAGTCTATATTTATCTAATTCCTCTGAAGGAAGCTTTATTCTATTGCACGATCTGCAAGTAATTAGGAGTAGCTTATGGATGTCATCAACGAAAGCAATGTGTAAAACTGGTTCTGCTAATTCGATATGGCCAAAGTGCCCGGGACACTTCGCTGAGGTATTCCCGCAAGTACCGCATTTCTGTCCCGGCTCTAATGTTCCCAATCTATTGTCCATTAGACCCCCTTGAACGGGCATACCATCCTCATCATAAGTTTCTGGGGCGGTCACTTCTGCAACACTAAATTTTCTTACCTCGACCGGCGACCAAACTGTAAACTTGATGCCACCTAAAATCTTGAGACTATCTTCCAATTTCTTACCCTCTACACCTTTTCCCTGGCCAACAATCTGGGTGCAATATTAAGACTCATCATTTCCTGCAATAGTAGCTTAAAAGCGTACGCAATTACCACTGAGGATATCTTAGCCTTCTCTCCACAGACTCGACAAATATATCTTCTCTGTTTAACATCATAATAGGAAAGTAATCCGCATCTTTCACAGATGTTCACTTCGGCTTTATCAGATTCCTCAAGAAGTCTATCCTTCAACATCATCGAGGCGCCATAAGCTATGAGACAGTCTCGTTCCATCTCACCAAACCTTAGGCCACCTCCTCGAGCGCGGCCTTCAGTAGGCTGCTTCGTAAGCATTTGTACTTGTCCTCGAGCTCTACTATGGATTTTATCTGCCACCATATGATGTAACTTTTGATAGTAAACTACACCAACATACACATCGGCAGGAAATTTCTTCCCCGTTCTACCGTCATACATAGTTTCTTTTCCGGTGTACTTTAAGCCATATTTTTCTAAAGTGCTCTTAAAACTATCAAATTTTTCGCCCACAAAAGCGCTACCATCAATTGATTTACCTCGTAGCGAGGCAGCCTTACCCGCAAGTGATTCCATAAATTGCCCCACGGTCATTCTAGATGGAAATGCATGGGGATTGATCATAATGTCTGGAACAATACCCTCTTCTGTGTATGGCAAATCTTCCTGTGATACTAGCATGCCAACTACACCTTTTTGCCCATGTCTGGAGGCAAATTTGTCACCAATCTCTGGTATTCTCATATCTCTTACTCTGATTTTGTACATTTTTCCACCTTCCACTGACTGAGTCATAACAACTGAATCAACGACCCCATTTTCAGATGGTCTTACTCCTACGGAAGTATCTCTTCTGTAAGGTCCCTTTACCTCAAATTCTTTATATTCTTCCATAAATCTAGGAGGAGAGGTTCTGCCAATGAGAATATCTCCCCCATTTACTATCGCTTCATGCATAATAGCTCCATCTTGTTCCAACAATCGGTATGCCTTCTCGCCTCTGTATCCTCTAATATTAGCATCAGGAGAAGGGAGTTCAAATGTATCCTTCATTCCTCCAGGGTATTGCTTCGCTTCAGCCTCATAGACTCTGTAGAAGAAAGTTCTCCCGAGGCCTCTGTCAACTGCAGACTTGTTAAAAACTACAGCATCCTCGATGTTATAGCCTTCGTAAGGTAAAACTGCTACAACACAATTTTGTCCAGTCGGTCGATCGTCCAAACCTAAAAGGTTTATAGCTTTCGTAGAAACGGCTGGTGTCTGGGGATACAACATAAAGTGTTGTCTAACGTAGGTACTAGCATTCATTAATGGTGTAGAAAATCCCAAGCTTTGCTTTGCCATAGCACTCTCATATGTATTCCTTGGAGATTGATTATGTTCGGGATATGGAATAATCGATGCTCCTACACCCAATATAGCCGAAGGAAAAATTTCTACATGAGTATGGTCTTGTTCTAATTGTCCAATGTCTAGGGATATCAAACAGTTTTCTTCTTCATTCGCATCCACTAATTCAATCATTCCCATGTACAATAGAATCGGTCCATGACAGGAATTTCTTGTTAATTTTTTCCCCTACTTCTCCAGATAATACTGTCTTGCCTTCTTTTACGATAGCAAGAGGTCGCATAACCCTGCCTGCATTACAGCTAATGTGAAGTCTCTTTGTAGCATTTTCATTTCTAGGTGCATAAAGGTAAATACCAACGTGAGGATGTATCTTGCCAGACCTCCGCATAGTTCTTAAGGTATTGGTAAGATATGATCCATCTTCAGAATATCCCACTAGTCTGCCATCTACGAAAACACGCGTTCCGCCCCTTTTTATGTCTGCAGTGGCTTCATCTACATGATGAACACCTAATTCAAAAAGCTTTTCGACCAATTCAGCAGCAGAAACACTAACAGAAATTACTGCAGATAATGCTAGGTTCTTTACCAAACCACAATTTGATCCTTCTGGGGTCTCTGCAGGGCAAATTCTTCCAAAATGAGTTGAGTGTAAATCGCGGGCCTCAAAATTAGGCTGGCTTCTGCTTAGTGGCGACTGAATTCTTCTCAGGTGACTTATTGTTGACATATAGTTTGTCCTGTCCAATAGCTGGGTTACGCCGACTCTGCCCCTACCCCAATTACCAGTTGCAATTGCGTTATTCAATTTGTCTGAAATTATTCCAGGTCTAACTGCAGCAGCAACGGCATTGATTCCCCTTTTTTGGCCAGAACGTTCTAGCTGGTATTTCATGTCCCTGACCAAATTTCTAAACGCAGTCCTGAAAAGGTCTGCAAGCATTTGTCCTGCGAATTTTATAACCTTATTCCCGTAATGATCTTTATCGTCAGCATTGATTAATCCAAGACGGAGTTCGACTAGTTTTGAAGTAGCTTCACCAAGAAAAAGCGCCTTCTCATGCCTATTCTCTGGATTCTTGCCAAGATGGGGTAGAAGGCCCCAATCCAACAAAGTCTCTGCCCTTTTAATTTGGAATTCCTCCAACATTCCGGGAGCAATTCTCTTACTGATGTAAATGATTGCGTCTCTGCTAGTCGTTATCTCCCCAGATTTTTCGAAGGACGGTTCGAGCTCATCTTGAATGAGTTCCAGGAGCGATACAGCATTAGCTATATCCTTATCAGATTCAAGTCCTAACGCTCTAATTAATGTAATTAGGGGGATGTCCACGGGAGAGCCAGGTATTTTTGCCACGACTGACCCATCTGGACGCATAATTAGCTCGAGCTTTGCCCTGTAGCCTACTATGGATGAATAGACCTTTGCCTTGTATAGTATACTGCCTGTAGTCTCCTCCGTATCAACTATAATCTTATTGTAAGAAAGATCTTCCAGGCCAACAATTACTCGTTCTGATCCATTAATTACAAAATAACCTCCCGGATCCTTAGGATCCTCCCCCAATTCAATCAGCTTTATTTCAGGCAGGTTATGCAGAATACAAGCATTAGATTTTACCATAACAGGCATGTCCCCAATGTGAATGAAACGCGATTCCAAAATTTTGCCATCTTCTACAATACTACATTCAAGCATGACGGGAGAGGCGTAAGTGAGATTTCTCAATCTACCTTCTACTGGCGCTACATGAGTAATCGAACCATCCAATTCCATTATTCTTGGTTGCTGCAGTTTTATTTTACCCAGCTTAATTTTGTAAGGATATTCTGCTGTTTCAATTTCTATTTCACCGACTTCGTCGATTATACTTTGCAGACCGCGTTCCATAAATTCATTATATGAATTTAAATGCTGTCTAGCTACGCCTTCTCTTCTTAGAATATCATGAACTATAGGCCACATATCAGGCAATGTTTCAGACATAACTCAACTAACTCTCTACAACATACCGGTAATATACGCTTTGACCTGCGGTTGGAGATTTTCGAGTGATCTTTATTATATCTCCTGGTCTCACTTCAAGACCTTCTAACCCCTTGTCCTCAATAAGTATGTATGGCAGTTGACTCGGTTTCGCATTATACATTCTTAAGTACTTCCTCAGCTTCTTTTCGACCAATAATTTCGTGCTGAGGTTGATAAATATGATTTGTAATAACCATTTCCTTTTTCTTTTCAACCGACAAGTTCAGTCCATCCTCCTATAAAACAACCCAGAATGTATAATCATCTTAAGAGGGTTCTTTCTTTCGCGAATATAATCCTTTTACCAACTCAAGTTATTATACCAATGGCATTTACCTTAACATCACTCCACATAATCTTTCAATCTAAGGCCTTCGGAGGGATTTGAACCCTCCTCAAGCGGTATCTATCAACAGAACCACCTGGTCAATAGTCCACAGCCGCCTATACTAACCAGGCTATACTACGAAGGCCTCACATTCCTCTTCGGAAGTTTCATTATATAATTGTTAGAAAAATAGTCGCATGCAGTTGAATAGAATCCTTATCTGGTCTCTCCTTTCAGAATATAAGAATACCAAAGGATTTGTGCATTATACTTTACCTCGAGATTCTCTATTTGGTGGCCATCTCATTTGAAACAACGCATTTGTAACAAGGTTTTCGAAATAGCTTTAATACATCGTCCTTGACTTCTACCTCTGCAAAACAATCAACCCTGTCAAGCCACTTCATTGAAATCTCAATATTACAAATTTTCACTTTAATTCATCTTCCTTTAGCGCCAAAGATCACTATGGTTTACATGGATGTACTCCACTGGATGCTGTATGTCATAAGTTCTCGAGAATGAGAAATATACATTTTATGTCGGCCTGCAATGATAACAAATGGTGAGCGAACAGTTTTCTTTAGACGATAACAAGGGTTACATTCGGTGTAGATCCGGATATTTTTCTTTAATATTTGTACAGCGACTGTAATGCTGCGAGGCCGGATTCTTTTCTTGATCATTTTATTTGCAAGATTACTTGCCTTTTCGTAGCGTTTTTCAAACTATTACTTTAGCTCCACCCATGCCCTGCAAAGTTCAGGTCAGGGGCAGTCACATATGTCACATCTGTCGCGATCTCATACTTACAAATCCTTTTCCTAGTAACATGAATTCATATGCTATACGGTACCATGGTCTAACCACTTATTTCGAATGCGTTAGACAAGCTGTCATTGTTGTATTGTTGTTGGCGATCTACTCTCAAAAAAAACTTCTCAACCACGGATTGGATGATTTCAATAATTCTATTTATTTAGTTGGGAATTGAAGAGATTAAGATTTAAATGCAATCTAGATAGATGAAAAGCCATGAGCTGTTCCGATGAATATGTTTCTCATGTACGTTCTGAAAATCTAGTTCAAATATCCCCCCTTGCGACTCAAAAACTTAAGAAGGCTAAATATGGCATATCTAATCATTCTGCCGTAGAACTTTGTCATTGGACGAAAAAATCGTTTAAAGATGGTGGTGATTGTTATAAACACAAATTCTATGGAATATCGACGCACAGGTGTATGGAATTTACACCAGCCGCAATGAATTGTGAAAATAGGTGTGTGTATTGTTGGCGTCCTACTGAGTTCTATGATACTCTTAATATGCCAGAGGAGTTTGTCGATGAACCTGAAACCATAATAAGCAACCTCCTAACGGAAAGGAGGAAACTGATCGTAGGTCATTATGGCAACGCGAATGCTAATAAGGAGAAGCTAAATGAATCATTGCTCCCCCAACATTATGCGATTTCGCTTTCAGGCGAGCCTACGATGTATCCAAAATTACCATCTTTGATCAGGTATCTAAAAAAACTGGTAAACACCAAATCAATATTCTTGGTAACTAACGGACAAGAACCACAAATGCTTAAGAGGCTTGAGCAAGAGGATGCATTACCTACCCAAATATATCTCTCTACAAACGCTTCAAACAGGAAAATGTTCCATTTAATAAATCGGCCCAAATACAAGGACGCTTGGGATAGGTGGAATAGAAGTTTAGCCTTCTTGTCTAGTGTTAATACCAGAACAGTCCTCAGAATTACAATGATCAGAGGCTACAATAGTTCCCCGAAATTTCTGCGTGAATTTGCAGATTTAGTCAGGAACGCTAATCCCCATTTCATAGAGTTAAAATCATACATGCACGTAGGAATGTCAACTCTCAGATTGGAAGGCTCTCATATGCTTGAGATGTCAGAAATACGGGAATACGCAAAATGCCTTCTTTCATTCCTTTCTGAATTTAGCATTATGGACGAAAGCGAGATATCAAGGATCGTGGTATTGCAAAACAATAGTAGGTTTGTTACCAGATGGATTCCTGGATACGATTAATAGTTATATCCTTCACAACATTACTTGTTAGAGTAATAGTAATCTGAGTACCAATTTATGAATTTTTTCATTGCAATTGTCCTATGAGATATTTCGATTTTCCTTGCTCCAATGTCACCGTAGGTGTCGTGTTGTTTGATAGGAATAAATATTGGATCATATCCCCAGCCTTTTTTTCCCATTCTGTTACTAATAGTGCCCCGAACCTGGCCCACAAATATACGGACTAGTTTGCCATTTGAAAATGCAACCACTGATTTAAAAGTTGCACGCCTATTACTTTTTTTGGATAACAGGGTGATAATTCCTGAATTCCCTATGGTTCGAAATACGTAGGAAGAATATGGTCCAGGAAAGCTATTCAACGCATCGATAAACAAACCTGTATCTTCGACAATTAATTTCTCCCTAATTACAGCGAATGCTGATTCAACTTTTTTGGAGGCAATCTCTTCTAATAAATCTGATTGAATCTCAGGTAAATCTAACTTACATTGATTCAATCTAATATCATATTGTATCAAAAATGCACGAATTTCATTGAATTTATTCTCATTATTGCTTGCGAATATGATAGTATTCATTCAATCCCCTTCTTACATCTATCCCAAATATGAATAAGTAGAAACGAAACGAATTGTCTCTCTCATTGCAAAACTATTTCATTGTAGGATCGCATGTCTTAAGCGTATCTACGTCTAGAGTCAATTTGTTTTAAGTTCTTTAGAATTCTATTTACTTCTTTGCTATCGATCAAAGTCCCATATCCTTCAAGGAAGCTATCATAAAACGATTTGAATTTCGAAGGATACAAACTTTTAAAAATTTCCTCGAGTAATCTAATATCGACTGCTTTATCTTCTATCCTATTGGAACGATACGAAAGCCCAAAATCAAGAAGTACTAATTCATTGCTTAAGAGAAAATTTGATGGTGTCAGATCTCCGTGAATTATGTCATTCTTATGCAAAATTGAAGTATACTTACCAATTTTGAAACATATTTGCTCATTTATCTTATCTCGTGTATTAGTTCCTTTTACATATTCCATGACTATTTCTGCCCTATCCGGATCGACCATGTAGACAAATGGCGTTCTTACTCCTACACACCTTGCCAAGGAAATCATTTTAGATTCATGAATAGTCCTTTGCTTTCTTATCTGAGCATCAAGCGCTTGATGTCTATAGGGTTTTGGAAACCTTATCTTTGATATTGTTTTCCTAGAAAAGAAAGTAGACAGATATATGTTAGACTCTGCCCCTTTTGCAATTAGCTTACAATATTGGTGCAATAGTAATATATTGATAGATTTCAATAAAAATGTGCCACCTGAAATTGCTCCGAATCCTGACGAGAAATTGATACTCGAAGAAGACTGTGCCGAAAATAAGCTTGGCAACGGCATTCTAAGACTTGACAAATCAGAGATTGATATTTGAAAAAACAGAAGGTCAACTTGCTACCCTATCAAAAAAAGTGGGCTCGATCCTTCTGAATGTACCGCTAAGTAAAATAGACTCGGTGAGATCGGAGGGCATTATACTGACTAAAGTAGTTATCGTTACCAATACACAGGAATATAAGTTTAGCGTTTTCAATAGTGGCAAATGGGCAAAAGAAATCCAAAAACAGATAACATCATACAAATAATAAGTCTATCTTTTCCATGGAATATTTACTTTATCTAAACGCCAAGATTGTCTAACAAACGATTGTGATAAATCTAAGCGCTTGTTTTTACCAAAGATATAGTCTAAGAGCTCCAGTCCATGCAATTTGCACTCCGTTATCTCCAGAATACATAATTGGAGAGGGATAAAGTGTGACATTGTGCCTGAGACACGCCCTATTTAATATTTCGCGTAATCTTTTGTTGGCAGCGACGCCACCAACGACGAGCAACTCTTTCTTCCTAGTTACGACCAGCGCACGCTCCATTACTTCACACAACATCGCGAATGCGGTTTCTTGTAACGAATAACAAAGATCTTGTTGTGGGACGTTTGATAGAACCTCTCTCTTCGAGGCTGATAACAAACCAGAAAATGTTATATCATTCCCTTTTACCGTATAAGGTAATGGTATGTATTTCAAATTAGATTTAGATGCAAGCTGTTCTATGTCAGGTCCGCACGGTGATGAAAGTCCAAGATATCGTCCAAACTGGTCAAATAACTGACCTAATGTTATATCAAGAGTTTCACCTATTACCCTCCATCTCTTATTCGCAAAGATTGCCAAGAGAGTATGTCCTCCTGAGATTAATAGTACGAGCGGATCTTGAGCATCAGTGAGCGCAATTCCCAGCTCGATATGAGCCACAGCATGATTGACTGGCACTAAAGGCTTATTGTAAAACGAACTTATCGAGCGTGCAGCGACCGCACCAATTCGAAGACAAGGGCCCAAACCGGGACCGGCAGAATAAGCTAGGTACCTGAGATTTCAGGACTTTTTAATTTGGCAAAGCATAAGGCTTCATCGATAATTTTTGATGATACGATAGCATGATGTCTAGATGCTTCCCTAGGATGAATTCCTGCGCCTCTTGATGGTTTGTATACGCTTCTAGCATCTGACAGAATAGTAGGCGTCTTTCCACTAGTACAGCAGTTTACTACAGAGGCTGCAAACGTGTGAGCCGTACTTTCTATTCCTAAGCAAAGCAAGCTTGTCCTATCCCCTGCTGGTTGTAGATACAATCTTGATTATATCATTATTAGCTAATTCATGATTTGCGCCTATTCTTTTTTTACTTCTGGCGTCTATTGCGAATAGAAAGCCTTTTTCCATATCCTTGTGAACCATTGTAGCTAGGTCTTTAGCAGTAGTGCCTTTGTCAACTAAAAAGGCTTCAGGTAAAACATTCCCTTTCTTGTCTTTAAATTCTACTTCATCTTCAACAGGATAAACTACAATCTTGTGCAAAATGTCAAAACACACAGTATTAATAGCATGTTGTATCCCGGTTGAACCGTACTTGTTCATAAAGTTAGTAACCAAATCCAATGCGTGACTCTGCTTTTCAGAAAGATTAACATTTTTTCTAATTTCAAAAGATTTGTCTCCTGGAAGGTAATGAATTAAACCATGTTTCGTCGCGTTTCTCAGCAATATTTCACCTTCAGATGTGCACGGTATAACGAACTCATGTTTTTGCTTTAATGCTTGTATATTTACATCAGACAGGGATATATCAGCCTTATTAGCCGCAATAGTAACTGGTTTAGCCTCTTGTCTCAGACACTTTATGTATGTTAATATCTCGGTTTCTGTCCATGAATTGATTTTCTTATTTCTTAATTCACTGCTGGCTAGAGAGGCGTCAATAGCTTCTTGGGTTATTCCTAGGCCGGAAAACCTTTTTAATAAAAGCTGTTCATTCGAAATGCGATCCAGTATTTTTTGACCAATCACGCTTAATTATGGACAATATCCATAGGTCGAATTCGTTCTGGACAAATTCAATATCCTCATGTGGATCGTTCGAACCTGGAGAGGAAGCCCGTCCTTCTTTGTCTGTCGAACCTGATGCGTCAACAACATGTATTAATGCATCCACCTTACGTGCATCGTCTAAGAATTTGTTACCTAGACCCTTTCCCAAATGCGCTCCAGGGACTAGCCCCGCAACATCTACAATATGTACTGGTATGAATCTGTTTCCATCTATACATATGGAATGAATTGGGTTGTCTTTAATTGAAAATTCTGAACAAACACATCTCTGTCTAGCAAAACAAATGCCTACATTAGGTTGAATTGTTGTGAAGGGATAGTTTCCCGTTTCCACGCTCATATCTGTTGCAGCATTAAAGAATGTAGATTTTCCAACATTTGCCTTACCAATCAACCCAATCTGCATAACGAGCAGATGAAACAACTTAAAGTAATATAATTTAGGTGACACATCAACTTGCTTGAATTGTTAAGACTGTAGTCAAGGATCAGGCATCATAGCAAATTTATTCTGGTTCTTGTAACTAGTTTTCATTGGCAGGCCTACTGGCATTGTGCGATCTGTCACCATCTCCTAACAGGGTCCCTTCCTACCTTGTGCAATCTATGAGGATGCTCCAACATCGAGGAAAGGCCTATTGGAAGCTGATTACTGATAGTTTCACAGCGGATGGAGACGGGTCTTTCCCAGCTGATGACTATCTTAACAATTTATTTTCCAAGCCTACGGAAAACCCTCGTCTTGCCTTAGGGTATCTTTCCAAAAGGTCTCCAAGATTTTCTAGTATGAAGCAAATTGCGGCTATGATTGATGGCTTCCTGGTAGATACGGATAAACTATATCTTCATCCTTGTATCGATCATGCAAGAGATAAAGATTCACTTTTTAAAATTTGCCATATATTTACAAAATTGTTATTGGAACGAAGTAAGCCTGAAAGAGCATGCGAGTTCCTCGATTGACATCTGAGAGGGAATTTGATAATAAAGATAAACGATTCTGTTTATGCATACAGAGAAAGCACAGGTTTCAAGCCTCTTGTAAAAGGAACGGACTCCAAGAATTCATTGTTCATCTTTGCGTCTGAAAATTCATTGGGGGCCTTTATTCCTGATGTAATGTTTCAGGATGTCAAGCCGGGTGAGCTGGTAAAGATGAGCATTGAGTCAGGTCAGGATGTAGTATGTTCGCAACCTGGCATTAGAACCATGTTAGATCCGTTTGAGTTTATCAGAGACTCACATGCCGCTGGATTCATAAATGGAAAAAGTGTATATGAAATAAGGAAGCAGATGGGCAGGACTCAAGCTGATTTTCTGGGTGAAGAGTTTGATGTCGAATCAGCATTTGCTGAGCCTGACTATCCAAGACCGATGGCCCTTGGTTTCTGTAGGGAATATCAGGAGCATCACCACAATTTTGTTATTTCAGAAGGGATCATAAATGACAGATACGATGATTCCGACCATATGACTGATTTTTCTGAACACGTGAGCAAGAATAAGTTGCTAGTGTCTAAAAAATCTCTAAAGTTTGTCATAAAGGAATCCGTTGCGGGAAAGAAACTGGCAATTATACAAGGAACGATTCAAACAGGAGCCACGGTAAAGGAATCCATATATTATTTAAAAAAAGCTCAAGCAAAGTCAATTACAGTTGTTGTAAGTTATGTTCCAACGATTGACGGTCGACAAGTAGGTCTCTATACACAAAATCGAGAGTTGATAGCTCATAAATATGTTGGAATAATCTCGAGTATTGAATCTCTCAATGAACAATTGGGAAAAGAAATTGGTGCCGATTTGTTATATTTCAACAGTCCACACATCTTGTCAAAAGGTATTGGTATCCCTGAACAAAATTTGTGGTTTCCGGAATGGGTGCGCTTTTTAGACTATTTGTCTAAATGATTACAACAAGATATCTTGTTCTAATTTTATCCCTTTAGAATGACGCAATTTTTTCATAGGTAGTTTAGAAATATGCTCGCATTGTATAATGCCTTATCACTAGATTCACTTCGCCGAGTAAGACAAAGATACTCCTATCAAAGATTACATGATACAAATGAGAATAGTCCGCTCTTCAGATTTAAGACCCAGAAATGTGAAAGAAAAAAGATTTGAAGTATTAATAATGCACAGTCGCTTTGCTATGAGGCATTTTACCATTGAACTAGCCAAGTACTTTACGTGCATTGTAACGCTAGCTGATTGGGATCAGTCACTATTTACTATTCTTTAAGGTAAACAGGTTTTATCAAGTCCGCTATGTCTACCCAGCATCGCGCAATCTTGTCCATTGTAGAGGTCGAATTTATGGTAGAAACGACAAATTCCATATTAGTCCCCCTATGAGTAATATAGTTGTCATTTATAATCTTTAGAACTTTGTTGAATTTTGAATAGAGTCCCACTACTTGCAAGGAGGTATCAATATCTTTATCGATGAATCCCTTTACTGATCGCTCATGCATTTGGGATATAATCATATTGGCATCTTTTATTTGCTCGAATATGAATGGGTCCTCTAGGGACTTAAACATGATCGAAGCGAGGGTTGAAATATTGTCGCCCGCACTTTCCATATGATTGGCGGCAATCCTATAATCCAGCAGATCTATGTTACTAAGGTTCAAACTGGTTGCCAGTTTTTTGTCCATCATAGCACTCCTCATTAGCCTTACAATCAAAAAGTATTGTCTATCTACTTCATCATCTCTTTGTTTAATCAAGTTACTCGTCATTTCGTTCTTATTATATAGAGATGAAATAGTATCTCTGTGCATACCTGCAACAATCGAGCTCATTCTCTTCAAAATTTTTGAAACTTCCATTGAATGTGCATCTAGTAAGAATTGAATAGTAATTTTAAAACTATCCTCATCTACGATCTCTAAACCTACTAGCTTCCCGATTGCGGATTTTATCCTTTCCCTTGTCTCATAATTTATTGGAGATTTTCCGTGAATGCGTATTACATCGTAACCTAACAAATATGATCCGTAGATCTGATTCAGAAATCTGTCCGCGGTAAGATCTCGCAGGGGAATTGTCACCTCCTTGAGCGAACCTTTTTTTGAATCCCTCGGTATTATCGTGAGAGAGTTATCATTGCTAGACTCTATAGATACAATATCACCTTTTTTGAGCGAATGTGTTCTAATCCATTCGGAAGGTAATGATACTAACATACTGCTGCCCAATTCCTTGCAATCTTCGGTCCGAGCGCATACTAAATTTAAATACATTTATACTAATTAAACATTATTTTTATATTAATACAATATTATATACTATGAGATGCTGCGTGAAGTTTCCCGTCCTTTCACTGTTTCTTGCGCATTCAGTCCCTGTCACGTTACTGGATTTTACCACAAAATGATGGATTACTCATCGGATCTAAAAAGCGGTTCTATAGGTGCTGGAGTCTCTTTGGCCGAAGGAGTTAGCACAAGAGTTACGGTTTATGAAGCAGCTATTAAAAACACCTTCGAGATTTCAATTAACGGAGCTATGACAGATGGTGCCATAGTATCCAAAAAGGTCATCGGCGATTATGTAAGGCTAATTAATAGGCCGTTACATATTTCGGTGTGTCATGAAACCAGAATTCCTGTTGGTTTCGGTCTTGGTACTAGTGGCGCAGCTGCTTTAAGTCTGTCCATTTCACTTAATGATGCTCTTAGAACCGGCTTATCGGTGATAGAATGCGCCCAGCTGGCACATTGTGCGGAATTGTATTGCAGAACGGGATTGGGAACTGTAATTTCCGAATTTACTGGCGGCCTTGAATTAAGAACCTTAGCCGGAGCACCTGGCATCGGAAGGATAGAAAAAATCCCTATACGTGGAATGTCAGTTGTGGCAATTTGTTTATCTCCCATCTCCACTGCTCAATCCATAAACAGGCTAGAGGACAGGCTAACAATGAAGGCCACAAGTTTTCTGAAGCAACTTATGTTGTCCAAGTCAGTTAACGACTTTCTCAGGTTATCACATGAATTTTCGACAGCTTTGAAAATAATTGGTGGAAGATGTAACTCAGTGATTCAACAGTTAGAGTCAAATGGTTTTATAGGAAGTGTGGCACTGTTTGGTGAAACGGTGTTTACCCTTGTACCCAACAATGAAATCAATTCCGTCTTAGAGATATTGAAGGATTATGACCATTATTGCATTGTATCGAATGTGGATAACGTCGGAGCACGCTTGGTGAAGACCACCTAAATTGCACAAGAATATTCCCATAGATCATCCTAGATATATCTCGCTTACAATAAGAGAAAAGCTAGTTAATGGATTTAAGGCAGGATTTGTAGTCCCCCAAGGATTGATGGCACATGGAAGGGGAGAAGCTTTTGATTACCTTTTAGGTGAAAATACTACTCCTAGTGCGCTCTATGCAGAGAAAGCTGCCTGCTGCCTGCTGCTCATTTCAAAACATCCAGTCATTTCGGTTAATGGAAATACGGCGGCCCTTTGTAGTAGAGAAATTGTAGAACTGAGCAAACTTGCCTGTGCGTCATTAGAAGTGAATTTGTTTCATCAAAGTCAAAGAAGATCACATCTGATCGCCGAGTCCCTGATAGAAAATGGCGCACACCAAGTATTCGGATTGTACTCTGCTACAAGAACTATGATCAATGGAATCTCAAGCAATAGAAGATTTGTTGATACACATGGCATGGCAAAGGCTGACACAGTGCTTCTTGCACTGGAAGATGGAGATAGGTCCCAAGCTCTTCGCAGCCAGGGCAAGAATGTAATCTCAGTTGACCTAAAT
Organism: uncultured Nitrososphaeraceae archaeon; assembly: GCA_963788355.1. Lineage (GTDB taxonomy): Archaea > Thermoproteota > Nitrososphaeria > Nitrososphaerales > Nitrososphaeraceae > TA-21. The sequence goes on from CAWBGD010000009.1 coordinate 82,956, forward strand.
CCGTTATCCAGAACAGCTCAAGCATCTAGCATTACAATAGTTGATAATTTGATCCGAGCGGTTCCAAATATGGTCAATTTAACAAACCAATTACGTGGTAAGAAAGAATCAGAATTGATAAAAATTGTTTCTGAGTTTGATAATGAGACAAACTTGAAATATTCGACAGAGGTAATTAGGAATGGAATACAAAAAGGTACTGAGCTGGAAGAAGGAGATATAAGGATACCACAAACCGGTAACCAAAAGATTACCGTAGATAATATTTTAATGAAAAAAGCAACAGGAAATAAGATTACTATGATCACTTCCTATGACTACTGCATGGCCAAAATATGTGATTCGGCAAACGTTGACATCATTTTAGTTGGTGATAGTGCAGCGACGGTGATGATGGGATACGAAACTACCAGATCGATTACAATGGAAGAAATGCTAATTTTTTGTAAGGCAGTGAAAAATGGAACAAGAAGGGCATTAATTGTCGGGGACATGCCATTTGGATCCTATCAATCAGGATCCGAGAATGCCATTGCTAATGCAATTAGATTTATACAATCTGGATGTGATGCAGTTAAGATTGAGGGGGGAATTGAATTTATTCACTTTGTTAAACAATTGTCAGAAATGGGTATTCCAGTGATGGGCCACTTAGGTCTGATGCCCCAGACATCGTCAATCAAACATGGCTTCAGCCTTCGAGGGAGAACTTCTGGAGAAGCAATGAAGTTAATTCGAGAAGCGAAAGCGCTCGAAGAGGCTGGAGTTTTCTCAATAGTACTCGAGAAGGTAACAAGTGAAGTAGCCAGAATTATATCTTCCAAATCTCAAATTCCTATAATTGGAATCGCTTCTGGAGTTATGTTGGACGGACAAGTTTTGGTACTCCACGACTTACTAGGACTCTATACTGATTTTTGCCCAAGATTTGTCAAGAAGTATTTGAATCTATCTGAAATAATAACTAATGCAGTTACCGCATACAGTAATGATGTTAGGAGTGGCAGTTTCCCTAGTGAAGCTCACACGTTCCATATGGAAAAGTTGGAACAAGAACATCTCATGAAATTATTATCTACGAATGGAACAGCATGACTATCAAAAATTTTAGACAACCCCGACGATTAAACGAAAATCATCCTTCGAAGGAGATCATTGCTACAGAAAGCAAATTACTTTGTAATATGCGAATTGTAATTTGTGTCACGGGTAGCGTAGCGGCTTATCGCGCAATAGATTTGAGCAGGCTGTTGATGCGTCATGGTGCCGAAGTCTTTCCGGTTATGACTAGTGCCGCAAGATCGCATTTCCTAAAACAACAGATGATGAAATGGTCTACAGGTAACAACGTTGTTACCAAACTCACCTCAGACTTAGAGCATATCAAACTGGCTGACTATAACAAATCAGATTTGATCGTCGTTTATCCTTGCACTGCCAATACTATAGGAAAATTTGCACATGGAATTGATGACTCACCAGTAACTACAGTGCTGAGTGTTGGATTCGGATCAGGTACTAAGATACTGATTGCTCCAGCTATGCACCAATCCATGTACGAAAATAAGATTATCACCAGAAATATTTCTGTCCTGAAATCTATGGGCGTATATTTCGTGGAACCAGTACTCGCTGAAAACAAGGCCAAGGTTGCCAGTCCTACGGAAGTATTAGATGCAGTTCTCAATGTGCTGGTCAGACAGAAAGATAAAAATCTTCATCATAAGGGTACTAGTGACTGCAGGCTCAACATTGGAGAGAATTGACCCAGTAAGGGTTTTGACGAATCTGAGTTCAGGGAAAATGGGAATAAGTATCGCACAAATAGCCGCAAGACAAGGTATGGAAGTAACCCTTATTTACGGCCACGGGCAAGTCAACCCATCTCCATCTTCTAATCTTAAGATAATAAAAGTTGAGACGGCCACTGAAATGTACGAAATGATGAAACGCGAAATATTAAGAAACAAGCCGCAAATCTTATTTCACGCAGCTGCCGTTTCAGACTTTACGTTTGACAAGCCAGTACCTGAAAAAATAGATAGTGCGAACAAACAATTGTTGCTCAAATTGGTGCCTACAAAAAAAATCGTTGATGAAGTAAAAAAATGGAGTAGAAAAATAGTATTGGTTGCATTTAAAGCTGAATACGGGGTCGCTCAAGACACCTTACTTGAAAGCGCATTACGCAAATTAAATGAATGTAATGCTGACTTCATTGTTGCCAATGACCTGGCGGCAAGAAACTGCGAGTTTGGATCTGATTCTAGCGAAGTTTTTATTGTAGACAAGCATAACCATGTGAGCCACCTACCAATTCAGCTGAAGAGTAAAATTGCAGAGAAACTGGTAGAAATTGTTACACGAAAAACATGAGTGACGGATAAGGATACTACATTTATTCTTTGGTTTACTTTGAATTAGTATCATCTTTCTTTACAATACTGAGATCCATTACGCAACCTTCACTAAGAAAGTGGATTTTGAAAGAATCATTTACTGTTAGATAATAATCAAATCCTTTGTAAAAGTTGTTATTGGATTGCTGGTATGAGACTTTTCGCCATTGACCACAACTGTATCCTCAATTCTTACGCCGAATTTGGACTCGATATATATTCCAGGTTCAATGGTAATTACCATATTATCTTGCAATAAATCGTCATTTTCAGGTCGTATCCATGGGCGTTCATGTACCTCTAGCCCGACGCCGTGCCCAGTGGAATGAATAAAGTTTTTCCCATATCCGCGTTTGGAAATATAACTTCTGCATATTAAATCGATATCCTTGCATTTGATTGAGGATCTAATGGCGTCTAGACCTTGACTCTGTGACATTTTGACAATATCATACGCTTTCTTTTTATCATCAGATACCTTTCCCAAACCAAAGGTTCTTGTCGCATCGGAGATGTAGCCTTTATAACGTATAGTCAAATCTACTACGATCAGGTCTCCGTCGCAAAAGCACCTGTCGGAAATCTCGGCGTGCGGAAAGGAACCGTTACTCCCGGCAGCTATAATGAAAGGGTTTAATGTGAAGGAGTAGTTAGGAATTGAACCACCTAACCTAGTCGCCTCGCATATCAACTGAGCCTGCAATGCTCTTTCGGATACTCCAACTTTAATTTCCTCCAAGCATATCTGATAGAGTTTATCCAAAATATGTGATGATTCAATGATCCTGTCTATTTCATTCTGTTCTTTTACACTTCTTATGATTAAAAAGGGCTCGGGATCACAGACAAAGTTACCCTTACTCACTCTAGAATGAATTGCATTTGCCAACAAGAAATCATTACAATCTGAGCATGCTTTAGTATTATATAATGACGGAAAAAGTGACTTGATCAGTCCTTTACCTCTCTGACTGGGAATTACTTCACATTCACTTGACTCAGTTTCTGCTCGTGAAACTTCTAATTCAGGGACAAATAACTTCGTACTATCGTTCGTGCATATTGCTACTGCTTCTCCCCAAAAAGCAGTTGAGTAAAAGATGTTCTCCGGTCTAAACATGACAGCAGACTGTAAACCCGTCTCTGGATATGCGATTCAAAATCTTGACTTGCCTACTATTTGGCACATTTTTAGAATATCAATCACTTTTATCTCTCTTTCCAAATTAGTTTTAAATAACGGCTTTGTTGCCATTTTCTCGATAGTAATGGATTATTTAGTGATGCTTCCTGGACCTACCAACGTTCCAAATCGAGTGACAAGTGCAATGTTAACTCCTATGATTAATCACCGAAGCGAAGATTTCAGAACCCTTTATAAAGACATAATTGCAAAAACTCAAAAAGTATTTCAGACCAATAACGATATAGTTCTTTTGACTACTTCCGGAACAGGTGCAGTTGAAGCTTCAGTCGTCAATCTCATAAAGAAAGGTGATTTGGTAGTGGTACCCGTGAACGGGGAGTTCGGAACTAGACTTGCAGATCTTGTCGACAGTATAGGGGGAAAAGCGATTAGAGTTAAGGCACCTTTTGGTCAGAACCCTCCAATTGAAAAAATCATTGAAGCCTTCGAAACCAATCGGGGAATCAAAGCCCTTTACGCTGTATATAATGAAACTTCAACTGGAACAACACTTAGGTACATGGATAAACTCGGAAAAATTTGTGATGACAATGATGCGTTTTTTATTGCTGATGCCGTCTCTATTCTTGGTGGGGATGAATTACCAGTAGATGACTGGAATGTAGATATATGCGTTACAGCATCCCAAAAAGCGCTTGCTGGACCTCCTGGGCTCGCACCTATTTCGATAAGTAATGAAGCAAAAAGATACATGCAAGATAATCCTCCGACTACGCAATACCTTAACCTAAAGCGATACTTCAAGTATTATGAGGAAAGCTACGAGACCCCTTTTACACCGGCAATTAGCCTCTTTTACGCCTTCAGGGAGGCACTAGAAATTATTCTCGAGGAAGGATTGAAAAATAGGATCGACCGTCATAGAAAATGCGCTAATGCTATTTATGCAGGGCTTGGTGAGCTTGGTTTAAAGCCATTCGCCGATGAAGCAGCTAGGAGCAATGTCGTCATTGCAATAAATTATCTTAATGGAATGGAAGACAAGAAATTTAGACAAATTCTATCATCACAATTTAGGGTGCTGCTAGCAGGTGGTTTTGGAGAATTGAAGGGCAAGGTATTCAGAATCGGATGTATGGGTGAGGTAACAAGTTACCATGTGATGAGAACTCTTTCCGCCATTTCATCCACTATGGAGATACTCAACGTTAATCCACAGGGCAACGGATTATCTGTGGCTCATAAAATTCTGACTACGTCGTAATTATGCTAACTTCACAAATCTGTTCGTGAAGCTTAATATTATGGTACACCGACAGCAAACTTTGTGACGTTAGAAAAGGGCTCCTTAATTCTAATAGATTATACTGCTAAAGTAAAGGATACTAGTGAAATTTTTGAAACTACCATAAATGATGATGCCAAAAACCTCCAATCCTATGATCCATCTACAAAATATGAACCCAGATTGGTTTCGATCGGCGATGGGTGGGTTATCAAAGGTCTTGACGAAGCACTATCAAACGCTAAGCCAGGCGACAAACTTGATATTGACATTCCGCCTGAAAAGGGCTTTGGAATTAGAGACCCGAGCAAAATTAGGATGGTTCCCCAAAGAAAATTTGGCGAGAAAGCCGACGAACTAAAGCCAGGGGACACAATAGACATTGATGATCGTAAAGCGATTGTAAGATTCATAGGCTCTGGAAGGGTTCAAATAGACTTTAACCATCGATTTGCGGGAAGGACATTACAATATAGCGTTAATATTTTGAAATTGTTAACTGATAACAATGAAAAAATTGTATCTCTCATTAAGAGAAGATTGCCAATAGAGGAAGAAAAGCTTAAACTAGGTATGAAGGGTCAAAACCTAACTTTGACGATACCTGAAGAATCGACCCTTATTGATGGCATTCAGATTATAAAAAAGGCAATAGCAAACGATATTTTCAAATACTTACCAACTCTCAGCAACATCCAAATTATAGAAGAATATGTTAAGCCGATAAAAGAGAATTCAGAGCAGAAGCAAGAGGCAATAAAAGAGAATTCAGAGCAGAAGCAAGAGGCAATAAAAGAGAATTCAGAGCAGAAGCAAGAGGCAATAAAAGAGAATTCAGAGCAGAAAAAACAATCACAAGCGTAGATAAGTCGATATGACTTTGAATGTCAGTGGTTGCAGACTAATCCTGAACTAATTTATTCGAAGCTAGACTCGCGTAGGTCAAATGACATTTACAGATTTGGCTAACTTTGTGGCTGAATTTGTATCCAGGCCCATTTTGCTCAGAATGGTGTATCGATCTGGCCTGAGAGATTGGGCAACGACAAGAGCACGTACTATATCTTTCTCACAAATACTTAGTTCTTTTGCTGTAGTTGGGGCACCTGCATTTTTTAGGGCCTTAATCACAGATTCCGTCTCTAGACAGTGTAGTTTTGACATCATAATTGTTCCAAGTCCTACTCTTTCTCCGTGCAAACCACAGTTATTTGACGATACATATTCCAATGCATGACTGAACAAATGTTCTGATCCCGAACATGGTCTACTGCTTCCGGCAATGCAAGAAGCCACTCCAGCGCTAATGAGTGCTTCTACTAATGTTCGAACATCTTTTTCACTCCTTGGTGACTCTTTATACATATCAGTAATGATTCTAGAACTAAGATGCGCAAGATTTGCGGCATACGTTCCAAAATATTCATTATTTTCGTTCTTCGCCAATTCCCAATCTTTAACTGCTGTAAGTTTTCCAATGAGATCCCCGCAGCCAGAGGCGTTCAGTCTGTCTGGGGCATTGGAAATAAGTCCTGTATCAGCAAGCACGCCAATTGGAGCATGAGCTTTTAATGAATACGGTTTGTCGTGTCCTCTTATGGAAACAAATGGACTCGAAATTCCATCATGAGAAGCCGAAGTGGGCACACTTACGAATGGAACTTGTAGACCGAATGAAATCATTTTTGCTATATCGACTGAACGGCCCCCACCTAAGCCTATTAAGAAGTCAGGAGAATCAGTACCGATAACTTGCTGTAATGAGGTAACTGCCTCAATGGTGGCAGCAGGCGCAGTGTGCCAAGAAGGAACAATGGAACATTCTTTTAAGATTTGGCTGCAGGAACTTCCTGTCCTAGACTTAACAACACTACCAGAAATGATGCTAACCCTGTGCACATTCTTGTTGAGATCTATTAGAAACGAGCCTAGTTGTGAAATTACACCCTCACCTATTAGTATCTTTCTTGGTAATTCCATCGAATGCGTAGGGCTTGACATTAAACATAGGGCGTAACGTATTGCCTTTATTTGTTTTCCAAGATATTGGTTGATGTACTTGCTTTTCCCTAGCAAAAAGCCTGAATTACCGTAGGTTTCGGCGGGTATAGATAGAACATTCATGCTTTTGGAACGAAAGGTTATTTAGGTCAATAAATGAAGCTAACCTATTATCTTCTAGTTAGAAGAATTTGAAATATGTGAAAGATCAAAATGTATGATAGAATCGCGCAGGGACAATCTGCGAATCAAAATATAATGACAACAATATTGACACATCTTCCTTCAGAATCAGGTGTTACGAAGATAGAATATGAAGGACCTTATATTGGACTCTATACAAAAACTCCAAAGTATCTGCTAGAAAACCAAGAGCTTGTGTCACAACTTGTCAATTCGATAAAGAAGAGAATTGTAATCAGAACCGACAATTCAATCAGATCTTCTGAGAGAGCTACGCGACATGTTCTAGACTCCATTGCGCGATCGGATATAAATATTTCAGACGTTTTTTTTGATCCTGCTCTTGGAGAAGCAACGGTATTTGTGAATGACTTTGATTCCCTCAATAAGCTTTCACAGAGTGACATAGATTTAACTGAAAGAACGGGATGGAGAATGATCTTTAGAAGGCGACCAAGGAATTTCAAAATTTATAAAAGTATTAATGACATTCTAAAGCAAAGGTCTAGCGAAAGAATCCAGTTTTATAAGCGTACTGGAGAAAGAATATTTAGATCTAAACTTGGCGGAACAGCGGAAGCAAACATAGTTTGTCTTGGAGGGTTCAATGAGATCGGAAGATCTTCCACACTTCTCGTAACTCATGAGAGTAAAGTCATTCTTGATTTTGGTCTTAAAGAGCACGAAGATGATAATTTAAATTCCATGCCTAGGATCGATATATCTGGTGTGAACACTGACGAGATTGATGGTGTTGTGATCTCACATGCCCATTTAGGACACGCTGGTGCCTTGCCACTACTTTTTAAATATGGTTACGATGGTCCAGTTTACTGTACTGAACCTACGTTACCACTGATGATCAATTTACAAAAATCATTCATATCGTCAGCTAAAAAAACTTCAACCTATTCATTAACTGACATTGACGAAGTTATAGTTCACACGATGCCAGTTACTCAAGGATCAGTTACCGACATATCACCAGACCTTCGACTCATGCTTACAAATTCAGGACATGTGTTGGGCTCATCATCAATGCATTTGCATATTGGAAATGGAGATCACAATTTAGTTTATACTAGTGATTTCAAATTTGGAAAGACCATTACGTTAGAAAATTGTGTGTGGAATTTTCCAAGGGTCGAGACACTAATAGTTGAAAGTACTCACGGAAGTCGTGAGGACATGTTTCCACTTAGGGAGGATTCAGAAACCAATCTTATCACGAGTATAAATTCGACCCTTATGTTAGGGGGTAAAATACTGATCCCTGTCCCCATATTGGGCTTATCACAAGAACTTTGCATCACATTAGGCATGCTCTCTGCCATCGGTAAGATCAATCCCAGCGGTATTTTAGTAGAAGAAAACATATTAGATATTCTTGATTTTTATGAAGTCTATACTGAGTATTTATCAAAAAATTTAAAACAAAGAATTCAAACTGGAGAAAAAAATGCTTTATTCACTGATTTGTTGACTCCACTGAGTAAGATGAAAGAGAATTGGAGTAATTATATCATATTAGCCACATCCCCAGACCTTATTGGGGGAAAATCAACTTCACTATTAAAAGAAATCTGTACTGACCCTATAAACAAGGTCATCTTAGTTTCAAACGTTAATCAGTTTTCCCCGGCTTTTAGTATTGAGTCGGGCAAGCGTGAGATTCAACTCGGTAAGAAATCTGTTAAAATAGACTGCTCGGTGGAAATTATAAAAGGCTTTACCAATCATAGTGATTACAACCAATTATTAGCCTATATAAGTCGACTTAAACCTAAATTGAGAAAGGTTATCACTTGTCACGGGCATGGAAATAAATGTCATATCTTAGCCACTAATGTAAATAAGATATTCAAGATACCAACTCAGCATCCGTCAGTGCATGAATCGATAAAGCTCTTATGACGTAGGATTGAACGATCACGATGGACTTACTTAACTCATTTCAAATCGTATGCGCCTTTCCATATCTTTACGCTTGGAGGGGTTATTACAACCCTTTCTTCGCCTAGCCTAGCAATATCTCCTCCAGCTGACTTTACGTAATTATAAAGATCTTCGATAGCTTTTCTGAGGTTGTCCGTATCTTTCTGAGCCAGGGGAGTAACCCTGATAATTAATATGATCTGTTTTCGGGCATCTTCTTTAATGATATTAAGATCACTAATATCGCGAAGGGTTATTGCTTTCAAATATATTGGTTCTTTTTGCATATGTAGAAACACCTTCCTTAGATGTAATGAAATCAGAGAGAGCCATTTGGCAAATAGTTATTCCGGTCAAATGTTTTTAACCCAGTGGTTCAATTTGTACGAGAATCTGCTTAGATCAAATCGATTAAAGAAAAACGGGTACGACCTTTCAGTTGCAATGGGTTTAATGAACAGATATCACTGAACCATTGACCCACATGACAAGTGCATAAAATTATCCAATTCATTATACACAAATATGGGGAAAACCCGCGAGCGAAAATAAGTTTCAGGTTTGAATTTTTTCAGAATGGTTTGTGTGAAGCAAAGAATATTGGCTCTTCGCTCTGTACTAAATTAGAAGTCATAGAGAGTGACAATTTCTTGACGATTACAGAATAATATTAGCCATTAGGTAAGGTTAAGGTTCTAATCCAGATCAAACATACTGGAAATGGATTATGATTGAATCTTTTCATCCAACTATCACCCCGATTCTTGTTGACGCCAGGAGAGGAGCTTCAATAATTTGAGACATAATAAGTTTGAAATCTGTTCTCGAGCACCTACAAAACATGCTAACCCCATATTGTAATCAATATAACTTATCTGTTGCTAGTCAAGATAATGCCCTTTTCAGTTCTCTGTTCTTCGACTGTTGATAAATTAAATCGTTATTGAAATCCGGTAATTTCTGATTTAGTAGTTCTCGCAATCTCGCTAACTTTTTTGGCATTGCATTGGCATTACACGGTTATCGATATTTGTGTTCCTGGAATGTGGTCTAGATGCCAGCAATGGTCATGAGATTTTTCAGTCCT
>CAWBGD010000010.1:0-166731 GCA_963788355.1 uncultured Nitrososphaeraceae archaeon
CTGCTAAAGAAGTTAATATTCAACACGACATGATGCCTCAAGGAAACTCTGTGATTCAAGCTCCAGCTCCCTGCTCTGACTAAAGCTCAAACTAAAGCACAGGCTCAAGCTCAGAGATCTAAAGACTTGGATATGGATTATTCCAAGTATGACTTTAGGGATTCTACTGAACAATATGTTTACTTGAGCAAGAAGGGCCTCTCACGAGGCACTGTGGAGGAAATTAGTCGTATGAAGTCTGAACCAGACTGGATGCGCGAATTCCGATTACGCTCCTATGACGTTTTTATGAGCAAGCCTATGCCCAATTGGGGAGGCGATCTCTCGACTATTGACTTTCAAAACATCTACTATTATGCGAAGGCTTCAGAAAAACAGAGTAAAAGCTGGGATGACGTACCTGACTCTGTTAGGAATACTTTTGAAAAATTAGGAATTCCTGAAGCAGAACGTAAATTCTTGGCTGGTGTGGGTGCCCAGTACCGAGTCTGAAGTAGTTTACCATAACCTAAGAGAAGATCTGGAGAAGCAAGGCGTCATATTTGTAGACACAGACACAGCCGTCAAGAAATATCCTGATTTATTGAAGAAGCATTTTGGAAAGGTTATCCCGCCAGAAGACAACAAATTCGCAGCCCTTAATAGTGCTGTGTGGTCTGGTGGCTCGTTTATTTACGTACCACCAAATGTCAAAATTGATCTGCCTTTGCAAGCATACTTTAGAATTAACGCCGAAAATATAGGTCAGTTTGAACGTACACTTATCATAGCTGATGAAGGATCAGAAGTTCATTACATTGAAGGTTGCACTGCTCCTGTGTATACCACAGAATCACTGCATTCTGCAGTAGTGGAGCTGATAGCCAAAAAAGGTGCCAAGATCCGCTACACAACTATACAGAACTGGAGCAAAGATGTCTACAACCTTGTTACAAAGAGAGCTTATGCATATGAAAACGCCACAGTAGAGTGGATTGATGGTAACCTAGGCAGCAAGTTGACAATGAAGTATCCTGGCGTCTACATGCTGGGAAGACGAGCACATGCTGAAGTGATATCCATAGCTTTTGCAGGTAAAAACCAACATCAAGATGCAGGCGCCAAAGCTGTCCATCTAGCCCCAGATAGTACATCACGTATAACCAGCAAATCTGTCAGCAAAGAAACTGGCCGCACTACCTATCGTGGTCTGCTTCACGTAGCAAAGGGTGCAACAGGTGTCAAGTCTACAGTACGATGTGATGCGCTACTTCTTGACAAGGATTCTAGGACAGATACCTATCCATACGTAGAAGTAAACGAAGACGACGCCACAATCTCACATGAAGCAACAGTTGGCAAGATAGGCCAAGAACAAATATTCTACCTTATGAGCCGTGGCTTCTCAGAGTCTGACGCACTCTCAATGATAGTAGGAGGGTTCATGGAACCATTCACAAAAGAACTGCCTATGGAGTATGCAGTAGAGCTTAACAGAATGGTAAAGCTCGAAATGGAAGACTCTGTTGGATAGAATACAAGAAAACAGTTGACGGTGCGAACTATAGCACCCTTCTACCTTAACTTCGATTAGTTTATTCCAGCGGTAATATTATGAGTCTAACTAGGGACAAACTGAAAAAATAGAAAGGTAGATAATACATTGTCAGTCTATTCCGCATAGTATATGCCATCTTCTTCTTTTGTCTCACTTTCGCAATTGGACACTCCTTACTTGGAACAGATAAGTCAAGAAAATTCTGAACCCAAGTGGATGTCTGAAATCAGAAAGACCGCTTTTTCACAATATGGTATCTTGCCCCTAGAAGTCTCACCATTATATTCCAAGTATTCTGACGCAAACAGACTTGAGCCTGAGCACGTACACTTCCCACAGACAGATGTAAAATATGAGCCCAACGAGGACATAAGAGATAGAATCCAAGAACTGGAAAAAGAGAATGAAACGAGCATATTAAAAATCGGCCCTCATATTGTTCGTTCCCACATTACAGAATCGCTTTCAAAACAAGGAGTCTTGCTATTGGATTTAAAAGAAGCTCTTAAGAGCCATGGAGATATTATCAAGGAGCGATTATTCAAAAATGCCTTGAACTATACTGAAGATAAATTCCTCGCATTAGAGGGGTCCTCGTTTCAATCAGGCATATTCGTGTACGTTCCTAGAAATGTAATTTTGGAAGAATCTATCAGACTGGTATACACCCTTCCTGACGATGGAAGTTCATCCATTTCAAGAAATATCATTATTTTAGAAACCGGTTCCAAGTCAACTATTGTACAGGAGATTTATGCACCTTCTTTACAGAATGTAGAGAAGAACAAAGGTAAACAACAGCAGGCATATTTCGAGCTGTTAGAATGCCACGTTGAGCCAAACGCACATCTTGAAATGGTCACCTTGCAGGCAATGGACGAGAGTTCTGTTAATTTTTCCAACCGGAAAGCATTCATTGAACGGGACGGCAAAATGTCGTGGTATTTGGGCCTATTCGGCTCAAAACTATCAAGATACAAGATTGACAGTATAATGAAGGGACCAGGTGCTTCCGCCGATGATGTCGAAATCATATTTGGGATAAAGGACCAATCTTTCGACGTAACTTCAAACCTGATTCACTATGGTGAATCTTCTAGGGGTAGAGTTCTCTCAAAATCTGTAATGAAGGACAACTCCAAATCTCTGTTTAAGGGTATGATAAAGATAGGTAAAGAGGCAAAAGCCACTGAATCTTATCTTGCAGGACATTCCATCCTCTTAGACAAAGGAGCAAAATCCGATGCCATTCCGGGACTCGAAATTGAGACAAATGAGGTCAGAGCTACTCATTCTGCCTCGGTGGCCCAAATTGATGAAAGTCAAATTTTCTATCTAATGTCTAGGGGCCTTACTCGAGAGGGGGCTAAAAGGGAAATCGTAGGCGGATTTCTAGAACCACTCTCAAGAAGGATGGGTCCCACAATACGAGCTTGGGTTATTTATCTGATTGAGAACAAATGGGGCGGTAAGCCTCTAATGCTTAAAACTGATGAAGTTATGGAACATATTCTCGAGGTTGAAAAAAGCAGGTACAGAGAAGGGGAAGATATCTTCGAGAAGCATTACAAATACCGTTAAGGAAGAATAGGAGTCTGAATACCTAATGTCAGAATGGGTTAAGGTTTGCGAAGAAAAGTCGCTCAAAAATGGAGACATACTTGATTTTGATTTTGAAGATAAGCAAATAATGGTAGCGAAAGCAAAAAACAAGTTATATGCCATGGACAGAATCTGTACCCATGCTTACGCGGATTTATCTACAGGATTCATGAACGAGGACGAAAGAACTGTAACTTGTCCACTTCACATGTCTATGTTTAGGTTGGAAGATGGAAGTCCCCAGAACCTGCCCGCAGAGCAGCCGCTCAAAAAATATGATGTTGAAGTAAGAGATGGCTGGGTACATGTGATGCTAAAATAACTGGGCATGAGGATCAAACAGATCGTCCAAACCAGGCAAAGTGACGAATTGACGAATTGACGAAAGGGAATAGACCAGACTGGACTTGACCTGGATTTTACTGGAAATGTCTGAAAGTAGATAGACTGCAGGCAATTTCAACAAGGCATATCTCGCATTATAGTTTGTAGGTTTCCAATAGAGTCTACCCAAAATCTTGTCAAATCTGCTTCAATCACCTCAAATCTTGACGGAATTATTGACTGATTTTTTGACTGAATTATAATGTTTAAAGGTCAATTTCTGTAGATCTACTGCGACATCTTACGATTTCATATCGTTAACGTGAAGGTTCATAAAATACATATGTCACAATCATATAGACAATAAACCCTTGTGGGTCTCTAATCAAGTAACAAGAATATTGATATAGTCTCATTATAAATATATAATTTATTTGTTGGATCCACGTTTTTCAGGGCTTCAGAGCTTGGTGAGTGAATAAATTGGTTGCGTATTATTGCTGTTAGTAAGCAAAGCACATTAATATACTCTTGGCAAAATGTTCGCTTACAGCTGGTTGGTCGAATAAGCTCCATTTGAATAAAAAATCACTCATTCGAATTATTTGGTTATAGTTATATTTGCGGACATACAGCCTAAAACAGACATGGAGAAGATGAATTCAACCACCTTGTCTAAGGAAAACAATCAAAAGAATAAAGAGAAGTGTAAAAAAATTCAATCAATTTCACCTAGAATACGTTACGTAGGCATGATAAATGATTTTGGAAGAACTATTGCTGGTCAGCTAAGGAGTGGAGTAGTACCACTTTTTAATAGAGACCAAGCAGTAAACGATCACTTTATAGAGGCAATGCGAACCAATCTAAGAAAAGCACTGTACCCGGCAGTTGGTAATGTTAATTATAGTTACACAGAGCATGAAAAAGTGAAAATGCTAACGGTTCCGACACAATGGGGCCATTACAGTATCACACTTGACAAGGAAACAGAAAATACAGAAATCAAACAAATAATTGACGAAGTTCTGAAAGTAGTTGCTACGTTGCAATAAATCAATTATTTCATGTATCCTTGACAGTTCTTATCATTGCGGAAGCCTGACACAACCAAAAGATTAGTTGTGCAACGCCAATATAATGGCACTCAATCACCTAGTATTACTTTGCAAAAGCCTTTAAGCTTGCCACGCATTTCCCTGTCTTTTGAAATGGCTGGGTGTGCAGTGTCAGCTAGAATTACTTCATACCAAATGTTTTTACCATCTTTGTACAAGTAATACGAGCCCATTACCTCCAAATTCGGGTACCTTTCATTAACTCTCCTTTCTGCAACTATGCGCATATTATCAGATTGCTTGATATGCACAACACCCAAGTGCTTGGGCCTCCTACCTGAGACGGGTCTTTGTTTCCTCATTCCTCCCCGTCCCACTTTAGTTCTGATTACAACAATGCCTTGTTTAGCCTTGTATCCTAATACACGAGCCCTATCTAACCTACTTGGTTTTTCAATCCTCTTTATCGTAGGCTCAGTTCTCCAAATTATCGCCTTTGCCCTCAACTCGTCGGCATTATTTTTCCACATTTTTCTCCAAGTTTGAGCTACGTATTGATGCATTCAGATCGGCTGCGACTTAGCCCCTTAATATCTGTATTTTGTTGACCACATAGAATCTATTGTAAATCCGATATTCACACAAGGTTTGATTTGAGTAGATCGTTTTGATAAAGCTTCCACACTGGCACTATTGGAAATTCAGAAATAGGCTAGACACTGAGTCAAATTTGATCGTACTAGCAAGTTATTCGCTCTAGATTATCTACCAAATAGAACGTGTAGCGAGATTATCTTCAGAATTGATGCTGACTCTGATTAACCAGGGTGGAATAGGCCCTTTGCTAGAATATTTATGAGATCAGTTTGTATGTTCGGTGAGTAGATTTGTTTTTCCCCTGCAAAGAAAAAGCGTATTTGGCAGGGCCCAGATTAACTTATTTGCATAATAACCTTATGTAAAAAGGGCTCGAATTATTTGATTCTATTATGGTCCAGCCAGGACTCTCCACTTAATTAGGAAAATCGCACCCTTAGAAATGGGCTAGTCGGAATGAGACTGTCCACTCTAGCTTAACTGTCTACGATTAATCTCATCTTGTAGTATCTATGTCAAGGGACAATAGTATCATTCTATGGAGCACTAAATAAGTGATGGATCAAAGCCTAACCAATCAAATTTTAAAAAACTATAAACCTGAAGATAGCCTCGATTAACAAGAGCATTAATGGGTCATTTAACTCATTCTTTTGCTCAAAATTGCTTAACGGCTATGTAAATTTTTGGTGGCAATATTTTTTTTGATCAGTACAATTAGGGAATTTCTCCTTAAAGTGCAATTTGATTACTTCTGACCCTAGAACGTTTGCTCCAAAATCATGTGTAATCCGGCAATCATTCAGTTTATGAGAATTTACAAGTTGATGGTGAATGGTTAATAAGGTCTGCTTAAGACGACAGAATACAGATCAAAGACACTGCTGAATTCATCGAGCGCTGTTATCATACGCAACTGCAAAGGCCGCACCCAGCCCTTTAGCGATTGTGTTTGTTCTTGTGTTGAACTCATTAAATTACTCCCCTCATAATTTGAACTATTTTTTCTGCGATCACAATGGAAGCAAGTTCTTGTGCCTCTTTAGTTTGAGCTGCTATATGCGGAGTACATATTACATTGGGTAGTTCTACCAGTTTGGTATTAGTTGGTGGCTCTATTTCAAATACGTCTAGGGCAGCTCCAGCTATCTTTCTCGTCGTGAGAGCTAACAATAGGGCTTCTTCATCGACGACCTCACCTCTTGAAGTATTAATAATGAAAGCCGATGATTTCATAAGAGCTAGTTTATTGGAATTGATAAGGTGGTTCGTCTCTTCGGTTATTGGGATATGACATGTGATAAAATCAGAACTAGCCAATAGTGTATTTAAATCGGTAGTTATCATTCCAACTTCCTTAACATATTCCTGACTTATCGGAACAATATCGTAACCCAGGAGATTCATTCGAAGTCCCTTCGCAAGGCGTCCCACATTTCTTCCTATATTTCCAACTCCAATTATTCCCAAATATTTGCCCTTGAGTTCAATTCCTATCAGTTCTTTTTTCAACCATTTGCCACTTTTCATGCTCGAGTCGGCTCTTGGAATACTTCGTGCCAATGCAATCATATCCCCTATTACCAGCTCCGCAACCGCGTTCATAGCTGCTTCACCAGCATTAATCACCCTGATACCTTTTGACTCAGCATACTTCGTATCAATGTTGTCAAGTCCTACTCCAACTCTAGCAATTATTTTTACTTTATCAGCGGCGTCAATTATTGGCTTTGTTATTTTGGTCCTACTTCTTACAACGATCACTTCATAATTCTTGACCGACATTAACAATTCCTCGTGAGATATCTCCGGCTTGTAATCAACATTGATTCCTGACTTTTTCAGAGATGAAATTCCCGCGTCATCTATTGAATCGCAAACAAGAACATTGCCACTGACCTGCATATGATAGGCAAATATTTAGTGGTATAATTTGATTGCTCCTATGTTTCGCTTCAGATAAATGAGGAGCCGTAATCTAGCAATTGTGTTAATTAACTATCTACCTGAGACACTATCGTATCATTATTTACGGATATTACTTGTCCTGTCACATGGTCAACATAGAACGATTTCCTGTTTGCACGTGTCACTTATTTCCCATGCATAATGACTACCTCCTGTCTCTGTTACTTCTGTCTTGCCCAACAATGATCCTATAGAGCGAAATTCAGAATCTGATTGGTAAACCTCCCCACTAGGGTTCACATAGACATTATTAAATTTGAGATTCTTTGAGTCTTGAGATGAAATATTAAATTGTTTTGCAACAATTTTCAATACAAGGTCAGGAGGAACAGGTATGTTGGAGATCGAAGGACGATTGAGCGATTCCTCCAGGCCAAAGTATACAAGAATTGTTGCTACGACTCCTATGGAAGCGGTAATTAGCAAGCGCGATGGTACCATATGATGTCCCGCAAACTTTGATCTGAGATCCCTTCTTTGTGTCTTCCGTTCTATGCATTTTTTATGTGGTCCAAATGATTGGACTACTTCACACCAGCATTAACACCAATAATCATGAAGTATATCGGCTGTGATTTCCATCCTCCTCGTCCTCCTCTCCCTACACACATCATTTATTTTTCTTTACTTCATTTTATGCCTAAAATATTTTCCTTGGAAAGAGCTTTGTCCAATTCTTCTTTGGTCATTAATCCTTTCTCCAACACTAACTCCTTTATGCTCTTATTTGTAGCCAGAGCTTCTTTGTATAATTCTGCGGCCTTCATATATCCAATATGAGGGTTTAGCAAAGTGACGAGAATTGGACTTTTTTCGACATATGATTTTAGCCTGTGCTCATTTGCTTTTATTCCCTCAATCATATTCTTCCCAAATATTGGAATAAAGTTCTTCAACATGTCAGAAGAATCTAATACACATTTTACCATACCTGGTAACATGACGTTCAATTCAAATTGTCCTGCTTGGGCAGCCATTGCCACAGATACGTCATTTCCTATTATTTTGAAGCATATCATGTTTAGACATTCAGATAACGAAGGGTTGACTTTCCCAGGCATTATTGAAGAACCTGCGTGAACGGCAGGTATCATTATCTCAGCAAGACCTGCTACTGGTCCTGAAGCCATCAATCGAATATCATTTGAAATCTTTGTAAGTTCAATTGCAATATTTCTTAGGACAGAAGAACACATTGCTACTTCAAACTTGCTTTGTAGTGAATAAAACATATTCTTCGAGGGTTTTAGATTCAAGCCAGACAGCTCTGCAAGATACTTGATTACGAGCTCCTTATACCCTGTAGGTGTATTTGCCCCAGTTCCCACTGCCGTACCGCCAAGTGCCACGTACTCTAAATCCAAGGAAGATTGATCAATTTTTTCAATACCCATCTTAATTGAAAATGCATACGCAGAAAATTCGTTACCAAGTGTTACAGGTAATGCATCCATCAAATGCGTTCTGCCAATTTTTATCACGTTCATGAATTCGTCTTCCTTTTTCTTGAATGAGGCGAATAAACCAGAAAGAGCGGCCTTTGCTTCGAGCATATTAAGAAGAATTGCAACATGCATTGCAGTTGGGAAGGTATCATTGCTTGACTGAGACATATTGACATGATCATTAGGATTTAGCATTTCATACTCTCCTTTCTTGCGGCCCAAAATTTCAAGAGCCCGATTAGCGATTACTTCATTAGTATTCATATTTACGGCTGTGCCCGCCCCTGAGTTGATGGCATCTACTATGAATTGATCTAAAAGTGCACCACCCAATATTTCATCTGAAGCCTTGACTATAGCATCTGCTTTTTCGTTGTCAAGTACTCCAAGATCTCTATTGGCAAGTGCAGCAGATTTTTTTATCATGACAAAAGCCTTTATGACATTTTGATGTGTTCGCTCCCCCGTTACTTTGTATTGAGACGCGGCACGAACAGTAAAGGGGCCGTAATAAGCATCAATCGGTACTTGAACATCACCAAGAGAATCCTTATCAATCCGGTACGAGATCATGTGACCATATGACAGATGAATGGTAATAAACCAATCGACATCAAGAAAAAAAGGTTAATTCTTCTTTGCTGGCGCCGTCTAGATCACAAAATGAGTGGTAATTCAACTACATTAATGAACGACTTACAACATTAACCATCTTTTCTAAAAAAGTCATACTCAAATTAATATTTATGAATTTAGGTGACTAAAATTGATAACTAGCCCAACCTGGTTGAATTAGATTTTAAAAAATTAACTTGAACTTAAGTGAAGCACCGAAACTTTTCTCCCTCGTATACAATTTAACGAATTTGTTTTATTGAATTGCATCATGGTAACGTGATTTACTTACTCGCCTATCACTTTTACCAATACTCTCTTGTTTCTCTGTCCATCAAATTCTCCGTAAAAAATTTGTTCCCAAGGACCAAAATCGAGTTTTCCATTGGTAATTGCTATGACCGCTTCTCTTCCCATGAGTTGCCGTTTTAGATGAGCATCAGCATTATCTTCACCTGTGTCATTATGTCGATACTGATTAGTTGGTGAGTGTGGGGCCAATACTTCCAACCAGCGATCAAAATCATGATGGAGTCCACTTTCATCATCATTTACAAAAATACTGGATGTTATGTGCATGGCATTTACCAAACAAATTCCTTCTTTAATTCCACTTTTTTGTATTACAATTTGCACCTGCGGAGTGATGTTGACAAAGGCGTTCCTAGTTTTGGTATTAAAAGTCAAGTACTCTGTTTTGTATTTCATAACTGTACAAGCTATGAATCATCAAATAGTTCAAATTAATTGTTTTCGAGGTTAGACCAAAAAACTTGGCAAAAACAGACTAATCTTGAGCAAGTCACGTCAAAATAGGCAAAGATTGAACTAACCTACTCCCTAAATCAGGATATTCATCCGATCACTAACCTATGTGATCAATCTTGAATGGTCTTGCTAATCAATATGATACCAAATATGATCATACCTGTTGCAATGATCTGGAGGTAGCTAATAGAAGAGCCAGTTACAACAACGGTTATGATAATACCAAAGATAGGAGTCAAAGAAAAAACCATCATGGTCTTAACAGTGCCAATTTTCCTAAGACCTTTGAGAAAGAATAACAGCGCATACCCAAACGCGAACGCAGCTAGGAATACTATCTGTGGCCAAAGAGATATAGGAAACACAAAATCAATCCGGCCTGTCAACACGGTAGCCACCAGTAAAATTGAGCCACCTAAAAGTGACTTTACCATTGCCAGAGAGGCTGGGCCGATATTCGTCGATTGAAGAAATCTCCTACTAATATTATTATCAAGGGCCCAGCAAACAGTGGCCAGAAGTATCAAAAGATTTCCCGGCTTGTATTGGAACAGAGTTCCAGAAATTCTAAGGTCAGTTGTGGCCAAACCCAGGCCTACAACTACTAGTATTATCGAGAATATGGTCCGTGCATCCTTAGACCATTCACCAAATAATAACCAGGCGAAAATTACAGTAAATATGATTTCGCCATTAATGAGAATCGCAGCATCCGTTGATTCGGTTTGCTCCAAACCAAGGAATAACAGTAAGGGAGCAACAGCTGCGCCCAGAACGGCAATAATTACTAAGGTCAAAATATCTTTTTTCCTTGATATTCTAATCGGTGATCTAATAACTGTCGGCAGTAAGCAGACGCCTGATATCAGGTAGACCAATGACGAAAGAGTGAGCGAATTTATAGATCTTAGTGGCTCTTTAGCCAAAGTAAATGCCGACCCGAACATGATTGAAGCACACAAAACATAGATTAACCCTATGTATTTCCCAATCTTGATTATCATTTTTGATTTATCACCAGACTGCGTTTGGCCATTTAGCTATCCAGTCTTGTTTAGTATGAAGATAATAAGCGTTCACTAGAATTATATTATAATCTTCAGGAAATTCAATGCATGAAAGATTCGTATAACAGTGGGAAGAGTGAACATCGCACTTTCACTCACTTTAAAATATTAGTAGGTTGCGTTGTTGGAGTACTAATTTATTTTGCGGTAATTAGCCAAGGAATTATTTATCTATCGGCCCAACAGGAAATACCAGAAGACCTCATTCAGAAATCCAAGGCCGAGGCAATTCAAAGATTTCAAACCCAGTTCTGTGGGATGAATACAAAAACAAACAATAACTCCTATGTTACAGAATACTTGCTACCACAAAAATGTGAAATACCCCTAGGCATTCTGGTAGATAACAATAATTCAGTGTGGTACGTTTCAAGCAAACATGGATTTCTGGGTAGGCTTGATCTTGAAACGAAGAAATTCGAGAATTTTACTATACCCTTTTGGACCGCACGTTCCAGTCCTGTTGGTCTATCGCAAACCTGGCAAGTAGAAGCTGATTCTCAGGGAAATATTTGGTTTACCGATGAGAAAGAAAATGGAATCTGGAAATTTGACATCTCTTCAGGAAACTTCAGTTTCTTTCGTGTTCCTGGGAGCACAGCAGGTCCTGACGCAACTATTTATCCAGTATCAATTGATTTTGATAACGACGGGAACATATACTTTGCTGGTATACGATCCCAGTCAATTTGGATTGGTAATATTACTAAATTAAAGAACAATTCATCTGAAGGTATATCTTTTGTAAAGTTGCCCACAGCGGGATTCAAAGGAGTTGATCCTTTCATGATTAACTCAGGTGCGATAAAAGTTGACACAAAGAGAAATGTTGTTTGGGTTTCGATGTTGGCTTTTGGCGTGAAAGGCGAAGTTTTCAAGTACGACTTGGCAAATAGATCGGTCACAGCCTATGGCTTACCCTCAAAATTAACCTCACCTGTTGGCATAGTATTGGACGAAAATGGAAACCCTTGGATAACGGATCATGGAACAAGCATTTTTTTCATGTTAAATGCAACAAATGGTCAGATAACAGAATTTACTACATCCCCTTATTCCAGAAGGATTTCTCCAGGGTTGACATCAAGTGATAATGCCTATACTCTTCCCTATTGGATTAGATCGGATTCAAATAATTCACTATGGTTCAATGAACATACCGGTAATAAGATTGGCAAGTTTGATCCTAAGAACAATGTCCTGACTGAATACTGGATCCCCACACAGAACCCGCTTTGGGGAATGTGCGAGCCTCAATCGACTACAGCTGCATGCGGGATCGCCAATGCTCTTCAATTTTCGATAGGAAAAAATAATCAACTTTGGTTTAGTGAATGGACGGAAAATAAATTAGGTATGTTAAACACATCGTCACCAATCCCATTTAAAGTCAAAATCGATGAGAACATAGTCCAAGTCGAACCTGGCCAAACAAAAGAAATACCCATTACAATTTCTTCTGACAAAGATGTAAATGTAAGAATGATCGCCTCCTCTACACTTACACCGACAGGAGGCTTTGGAAATTCAACTGCATCATTTAGCCAAGATTCAATTGAATTAAAGCCAGGAGAAGAGAAGAGGGTTTCATTTTTGATTACTCCTTCTCAAGATACTGGTACCGGTGATTACACGTTGATGATTGGGGTGGAAGACGATCGTGTGTCGCAAATGAAAGCTATTACCCTGAGGATAACATGATCCTCTGGCAAAGATTGAGAATGTCAGCGTGATATGCTTGTCTGCCTGTTAGAATAATTAATTCCGTCCTTAAATAGAAATATATCGACGTGTACCCGGTGCTAACTCAAACCGATACTTCGAGAGGGAACTCCGCATACGAGAATACAACATTTAGTTTCATGCGTTCCTACGACCCTACTGCAGTTACGTGTTCTGCATTCTGGTGTATTAGATAGTTTGTATTGCCTGCACTCCAGGCATCCCATCTCCAGCAAGGAACTTTAGTGTTGCTCCTCCGCCTGTGGAAACATGACTTACTTCACTTTCTGCCACGCCGGCAGTTTTCATAGCTTCAAGTGTATCACCTCCTCCAACCAGAGTCTTAGTTCCTCTCCAAAATGCAAGTGCCATACTTTTTGCTATATTGATAGTCCCATTTGCATATTGACCTACTTCAAACATGCCCATAGGACCATTCCAAAACACAGTACCTGATCCACTGCCTCCTACCTCAGTTGAAAAGCGCCGAGAAGTTTCATTTCCAATATCATATGCGATCATGTCATCAGGGATATCTCCCTTGACTAATGAAAATGAGGTGTCAGTTGGTGACGAAGAAATAATGTGATCGTTAGGAAGGAAGATCTTGTCTCCGTACGTGCCAAGAGCCTTCGACACCCAAGGGAAGTGTTCCTCATCAATTTGAGATTTACCTGTCTTTATGCCCTTTGCTTTGAGGAAAGTATAAGCGGCCGCACCTCCTACAAGAAGCTTATTTGCTTTCGGAAGCAAGTTCTCAAGGG
This sequence comes from uncultured Nitrososphaeraceae archaeon, assembly GCA_963788355.1. Lineage (GTDB taxonomy): Archaea > Thermoproteota > Nitrososphaeria > Nitrososphaerales > Nitrososphaeraceae > TA-21. The sequence continues at coordinate 13,468 of CAWBGD010000010.1, forward strand.
CACCTATTTTGTCTTTGATTTTGGAGCCTCCCACTACTAATGTAAACGGTTTTTGAGGATTTTCCTTTATCATTGAAAGGTATTCAAATTCTTTCTTAAGGCTAAAACCAGCCAGTCGGGTATCAAAAAATTCTGCCGCGCCGAAAGTTGACGCATGTCTTCGGTGCGATGTACTGAACGCATCATTAACATAGATGTCAGCAAGATCTGCAAGATTCTTACAAAAGTCGCGATCATTATTTTCTTCTTCTTGGTGGTATCTCAAATTTTCTAAAAGTACTATGTCTCCAAGAGTTAGTTTATTTATTTTATCCAATACTGTATCACCAACACACTCACTTGCAAATGATACTCTAGGACTACCTAGTATTTCACCCAGCCTTTTTGACACAGGCTCCAGTGATTTTGTTTGGTCGCGGAAGTTAGGCCTACCAAGATGAGAAGCTAATATCACCTTGGCGCCTCGCTTTGCTAGATATTCTATAGTTGGAATTGCCATCCTAATTCTGTAGTCTTCGCCAATAATGCCGTCTCGAATGCTTACGTTAAAATCAACTCGTACGAGTACCCTTTTTCCATAGTACTGAAGATCATCCAAGTCAGAAATTGATCGCAGCAACTTATTATGTCAAGTATGCATATTCGGTAGGTAGAATAAACTTTCCTTAAATGAATGGATAAAACAAACAGTCTAAAGTAATAACTTTCAACCATCTTATCTCAAGACTACTTTTCATTTTCTGAAGCCCGATGTCTACGAATTGAAGTGGATTAGCTATGTAGCAGGATTCAGATGTCAACCAAATTAGGTGTATATGTTGTTATCAACTTTTCTTATTTCTATCGTAACTTTATCCCCAACTTTTATCCCTATATCCTCATATTCCTTCATACTGATCTTGAATGTAGGGGAGTCGGTCGGGCCTCCAGCTCCTCCCATCATTCTAGAGATATTGCCCATCGCCTTTGGCAAATTTTTCATCAAATCTTCAGGGGATGTGAATGCCATTACATTTGCTCCAAAAGGATTTGCTTGTTGCTTGTCTCCACCCTTGTATTCGCTCGGGTCACTGAATCCAACATAAACATAAGGACTCCCATCTTGTGCTGCTTCTATGCGAGCCACAATGAAGTCTTTCTTCATACTAGACATGATAGTATGAAGCTCTAACACAATATAATATCTTTTCTTTAAGGCAAACTCTGCAAGGTCAATACAATGTCAGGTATTAACTTTGTCCTTAAGTAAAGAATTCTTGACTCGAATATTTGTTTTTGAAAGTCGTACATTTTTTTGATAGAGATCAATTCCTGTAAAATTTCTACCTAAAGACGAACACACAATACCGGTGGTTCCTCTTCCCATAAACGGATCTAAGACCCAATCCGTTTGGGCTGTACAATACTTTACAATGTTATCAACTAAATCCTCAGGGTAAATCGCAAAGTGCTCGCTACCATGGTGGGCTTTGGTTGAAATTTCCCATACATTTCCGGGATTTTTTCCTAACGGATTACAAACGGCAAATATTGGATAGTGTCTATGTTCCCCAATACGTTTACGAGTTGCATGTCGCTTAAATTTCCTGTAACATGTAGGACAATACTTTTCAGGGTCATAGCCAAAAGCCAAAGAAATTTCCGCTGTAGTGGGTAGCGCACTAAATGGCGTGCCGACATCGGCATGACTAATCTTCCTTCTAATTTCAGCGATTTTCATTGTATCTGGCTTGTAACTCCTATATTGTATTAGTTCTCTAGCAGGTGTTTTATTCTTGGCCTCAAGTACTTCATTTCCGAGAGTCCTTATGCTATCAATATTTGTGTAACAATGTTTGTGCTTTGAAAAAAACAATACGTATTCATATGCTTGTGACAAATTATTTGATGATCCTCCAGAAATAAAATTTTTCTTGTACCAAATGACATCATCCTTGAAAAAGTAATTTTGACTTACCAGACTGATTGCTAATTTATGCGGTATCATTAGTTTGCTACCGTCGCGTCGAGTGTCCCCTATTACGATCCACAGAGTTCCGTCTTCAGTTAACAGATCTCGTATTTTGGTAAATATCAAAGTGAGTTTATCTATGTACGATTGCGGCTGTTTTTCATGTCCTAATTCGTCTTTACTAGCCCCATAATGTCTGTGTCCATAATAGGGTGGTGACGTAACCACCAGACGGTATCTTCCGACATGCCGTGGAGTTTTGGATAACTTTGACAAGATTTTTAATGCCTCTCCAGTATAGAACTCCACGGTAGCCATGCCTACGTAGATGTACACATCGACATCAATTTAAGCTCATGATCTTTACCCTCCTAATAATACGTAAAAAAATGTTCAGGAGCTGATAGTAATAAGTGTTGTCCTTTGCCAGAAATACTCTAGTTCTAAAATTTATGTTGCCCGGGCTTATCATCAAGGTAGTTGCTGTAACATAGTTCAAAATACAAAAGGTAAATTTGATAAATTCAGACGCTCCATCTATTCAAGGACGCCTGCTTAATTGATGATAGTTAGGGAACCTTAGTTACTATTCTTCGTCTTCGTCTGACTTAATTTCCCTTAGGAGAGTAACCCTTACTTCTGTGGGACATCCCAACTTACTTGCTGCGACTTTTAGGCCGCGTTTGGCCAAGTCCAAATTTTCTTTCATTACGTAGGCCTCGTAAATTGATTGCTTAGGATGAACTCGTGCTGCAAGTCCCATCGCCTTGCCGAACGCCCTTCTCATACCTTCCTGCAATCTGTCTGCTCCAGCCGTAGCAATCATCTTATTCTCGCGCAAAACTACATGAGGGTATACTGTTAATCTTGAAAAAAAACTCATGTCACCTGCAGTGGCCATTGTCTTGTTTGCTGCCTAGGCGTGCTGCTTCCAATGCATTATGCCTAATTTGCAGTTTCTCTGTAACCAATAATTCGACCTTATAATCATAATCACTCTTAGGTTGCCCTGAAGAAAATTTTGCTATTTTTAGTTGAGGCTTTCCTCTTATGTATTCTCTCCTTACATAAGGCATACCACGAGGCTCTCTATAATTTACTCCTTTCAAATATTATCTTCAACCTGTTTTAATATTTAAATGGGGTCAGAAGGTCTGATTTAATCGTTATGTCTTCAGCAATCAATTCCATATCTGCCACGAATGATTTTTCTTTTACTGTAGAAGGATTTCTGTTTAAGAAAGGTTCAGTTGTCATCAGAGATAAAAGAAGTCAGAGATCAGTTGCGAACAAGAGGTTACGGCGAACTACTAGGGTCTAACTACATACTGAAACCATTCGAGGTTCTTTATCTAATCCATGGCAATCGGTTGAATATCACTAGGAAAGGACAATTGATGGACTTTGATTCCATTCTCAGAATTTCTCTAAAATCTGATAAGCAGATACTGACAAAATTCCTGATTTATCGAGATCTTAAGAAGTAGAGGTTATGTCGCAAAAGAAGGATTCGGTTTTGGGGCTGATTTCAGGGTCTATGAACGCGGAACCTATGAAAAAAAGCCCGCAAAGTATGTAGTTTTTGGAATTAGCGAAGGGACCAATACTAAGTTGAGCTCATTCTCAAAGACTATAAGTGATATTAGAATTATGGGCAAGGACGCAATAGTTGCAGTGGTCGAACGAAGGGGCGAGGTAATCTATTACAAGCTTGAGAAGGTGAATTTCACACAGAATAAGAGCTTCAAGGGTTCAGAAAACATGGGATTAAAAATCTAGACTTGGCATAAAACTTAATTAAATAACACATCAAGAAATTCCATTAGATGGTCTTTAAGGAGATATACTGTCAAGATTGCAATGTAGTCTTGGCCAAATATAACATAGTTTATTTTTCTGATTCGAACATCGCAGAACTGGCAAGGCTACATTACCCTCTACACGCGAAGAATGGGCACTCGCTAGTGATAAGATTATCGGATTCAGAACGTCCTACTTCAGTTCATTAGGATTACAAGCCCAAGTTCCTAATCGATTTATAGTACGTTATTCATTAGCATCTAGTGTATTCCGACCTGTGTGAGAAGATAATTGCTCTAGACGATAAGATTAGATTTGTTGGGATTGTTAACAAATCAGGCGAAGTAATAGCTGGGGGATTCCAGAGGGGCGTCGAACCTTTGTTGGAGGGAGAAGATGAACAGGAATTATATGTTCACTCGTTATCTAATATGGCCGTTTTGAATAATTTTACAGATCGATTGGGGAAGGTATGTTATCACATCGCAAAGCATGATAAAGTGTCTTTGATGACTTTTCCCCTGACCGATGAGATTCTATGCTTGTCTGCGTCATCCAAGGCTGATATAGATAAGATAAGGGATAGTATTCTTGACATAATAGAAAATGATAGAAGGCATGTAAATAGATAGATGATTCAACATTTAGTAAATCTTTAGCAAATTAATAAAGGGTTGTATTAAAACATTCAGAACTGTTCAAAGTATATTTCATGAATGAACATTTGGCAGTTACCAAAATAGGTATATAATGTCCCACGTCCGATTTGACTGTACACATCTTGCTTTGGCTTTCATTTCAATTGAATAAGTAAATCTTTAACTATCTTCAGTAGGAAAACTCATATTCTGCAAATATTCCAAAAGTCAAGTTTCAAGGAAAAAGATATCATCAGTTTTTTAGCGACCTGCCTAGATTATGACACATACGATAATAAGTAACACCACCCGTTCTCTTTCCACTACAGGATGATGACGACATGGATAGTCCCCCTATTATTTCTGGGTTCTTCTCAGAAAAAGATGAAGAGAATATACCGGACTTCAGAATCCTGTAGCTCCAATGTCAATCTCAATCAATGCTCCGACCGGGATTTGAACCCGGGATCGTCGCCTTGAGAGGGCGAAATGCTTAACCGGACTACACCATCGGAGCGCCTTAAAAGGATTGAAGACTTCATATAAAACTTATGGAGTAGATAGATTTGTTCATATTTTACAACTATATTCAATCCGTACAGCAAAAGGCAAATGTACTAACGGGAATATTAGCTTGACAGATTCTCTGGTTATGACAAGTTTCTAGGATACAAGGTTGTAAGTTACAAATTTGTCAAATAAGACAATGAAAGGTGCCTTTAGGAAATGAAAATCAAATACTATGTGAATTCTTGGTATTAATTCAATGGTGCATCAGACTGTCAGATATGCAGGATAAAATTAACTAGTAAGTTTATTCATATACATAACTATGAAGCTAATATATTACAATAAATCAAATAATTAGATGAAGATAAGCCTTTGCACGAATATCTTAGAGATCTGGTGTTATTTAGGTACACGATCTGTAAAATATGTGCTACAAGAACCCAGTTTACGTGTGTGAAGTGCGGCGTATGTTACAGTTGTCACTGGAAAGATGAAGAAAGTACTACGAAAACAAAACCCCCAGCTTTTACTCTAAATAATAACGCAACGGAAAATAAAAAAGTTGGACATTTAACATACGGGCCCAAAGTAATAAATGTTCTTGGACAAGAATCTGAACCAATTTGTGACTATCTTTCCTGTCATCACAAATTCTCAGAGCATGGCAAAAATAGACAACTTTGCAAGTGCAAACATCCACAAAATCGGAGCATGGGCTTGAGGAAAAACGAAAACTGATCTTGTTCAGTCGAACAAAATTGTCAAATTAAGAACCGCGTGATAAATTACAAACGGAGAGATCTACAAGATTGAATGGTGCTTAAGCAATAAAAATGTGGATGCTTCAAAGAATGTGGTCGCTCTAAACATTTGCTACTTGTCAATAGCATTTGAGGCCTGTGCCAAAGTGCAACGGCATAGACCTATAGTGCATTGTCTGATCTGAACAGAATTCCTTATTTTAGCGATCAAATTATCATGAGCATTCAATGGATGCAGGCACTTTTTGCAAAGGGGATGATTGTACAAACTAATTGAGATGATAACGACGGATAAAATAATAAATTTATGCTGCCAATTTATTCTAATCTATTACTAATTTTCACTATCGATCACGAAAACTAAGGAGTAGAACTACCAGATCTTGTGCAAGTGTAAGGCTGACACGTTATTGTATTAATTGTGTCGTGTACGGAGTGCTGGTGTGACTGATTTATAAGTTCGTATTGTCCTATAAGAGTTAGTGAATCCACTTTCCTTCATGGGAAAAGAGGCAGAATTGTTCAAGGGTTTGCCAAATGGTAGAATAAAATGTACTGCCTGTGCGAGACTATGTGAAATTCCCGAAGGAAAAATTGGATTGTGCGGCATCCGTGGAGTAAACCAAGGCAAGTTGTGGTTGTATACATATGGTAGAGTAATCGCTGGACATGTTGATCCAATAGAAAAGAAACCTGTTACTCATTATATGCCTGGGTCAGCAATATATTCAATTGCGACTACTGGGTGCAATTGGTTATGCAAGTACTGCCAGAACTATGATATCTCTCAGAGAAGAAAGATCGAAGGCAAAGAAATGACACCTGAGCAAGTTGTAGAGACCGCGACTAACTGCAGAGCAGAAGGGATCGCCTATACTTACAATGAACCCTCAATATTCATAGAGTTTGCAAAGGATTGTGGTATTGCAGCTCATAAGAAGGGTATTTTCAATATCTTTGTTTCTAACGGTTATGACACACCTGAATCTGTCAATTTAATGAATCAATTCCTAGATTGTATTACTGTTGATTTCAAAGGTAGCGGGAAGAAAGAGTTTGTCAGACGTTATATTGGAATTCCAGATCCCGATCCGATCTTTCAAACTATAAAGGAAATAAAATCTAAAACTCGGATTCATATAGAAATCACTGATTTAGTTGTTCCACAAGTTGGTGACGATCTTGATTCAGCAAGGAAGTTATCCAAATTTGTATTTGACGAGCTTGGTCCTGACATCCCTATACACTTTCTACGCTTTCACCCTGATTACAAGATGATGGAATTCGACTCAACTCCAGTAAGCACACTTGAAAGGCACTATGAAATTGCCAAGGAGGAAGGCTTGCGATATGTATACTTGGGCAATGTGCCAGGTCACAAGTATGAGCACACTTATTGCCCTGAGTGCAATGCCATTGCTGTAGCTAGATACGGATTCAGTGTAACTTCCTGGGGATTGGATAGTAAGAATCGTTGTAACTCTTGCGGGTTTGCAATCCCAATTGTTGGTCGTCCTAAAGGGATTAAACCAAATTGGTTTCAGCTGGTACCTTGACCCTGCTTCAATTAGATGTGGTTTTGAAGGCTGTCTTGGCCTAGAAAAAATAAAGCCTAGACTTATTCTGAATTTTCAGAATACATCATTGATTCTAACTGAATAATTAATTACAAGAGACCTGTTCATTAAATCTTAATCACAGCATCTTGACTTGCGGAAAGTTTTTTTGCCTAGAGAATAGCAATGAGATAGTGCCAAAAGTATTATCTGTAACTCCTAGCTATATCATGAAAAACAAAGTACCGCGCAATCTATATTCTAAGAAGGGAGATAACGGTATAGTCCTTGTTGTCGGGGGAAGCAGTCTTTATCATGGTGCACCACTTTTGGCCTCGCTAGCAGCTTTGAGATGCGGTGCTGATTTAGTTTACACCGGAATTCCAAAGTCCATCTCTATACCTATTCGATCTTATTCTCCAAATATTATTGCGTTACCCATGCCTGATGACAGACTCACAGTTGGTTCCGCAAACAGGCTCCTAGGCATCCTGCCAAAAGTTCCGCATACTGCCGCAATTGGAATGGGCCTGAGTATTGCGAAGCGTGAAGCATTAGTGTTACTCATGAAAAGACTAATCGATAAAGGAACTAAATTGATATTAGATGCTTCAGCTTTGATTCCTGATATTCTTGATACAATTGCTGGATCAAACACTATTGTAACCCCTCATGCCGGTGAATACAAGAGACTTTTTGGAGAAAGTCCGGGTAAAAATGAAGACGCCATGATCTCACATGTTGCAGCAATGGCAGAAAAATATAGAATTACAATTGTTCTAAAGGGGTGGGTAAACATTATTGCTAATCCTGAAAATAAAGTAGCGAGAGTGACACGGACTACTCCAGCAATGACCGTTGGTGGTACAGGTGATGTATTGGATGGAATTGCATCAACTTTATTCGCTAAATTGAATCCGTTTGATGCCTCGGTGTTGGCTGTTTACTTTAACGGTATTGCGGCTAATCTTGCAGCCAAGCAATATGGACTTCATCTAGTAGCAACAGACTTGATAAATTTTCTTCCCAAGGCAATGAAACCCTTTGACAGTATAACTGGGAAAAGGACAATTAAGCAAGATTAGATTTATTGAAGTAAGAAATAACATAATTCCTGTTTCAACTCATTATCAGAGGCTTAAATTAAGCCAGTTAGAACCGTTTTAGTAAATAGTATTGGCTTTACTTCTTTCCTATTGTGCAAGTTCGTTACTAGACCATATGTTATTGCTTAAAGTCATCGTGAATCTTCCTTTCCCAATTTCAATCTCGTAAATGATTTATTTCCTCTATTATAGCGCCTATATCCATGAATTTGGAATTGTAGTGATCCTTCATGTATTTTAAACCGAATAGATGATCTTTCTTGGTGAACGCATTTACAGCATCAACGGCAATGATCGTATCATATCCGCGAACAAAGGCATCATACACAGAATGTTTAATGCAAATATGGGTGTGAATCCCAGTCATGATTAAGGAAGTGGCTCCTTTCCTCTTATATGATTCTCTCAATATTCTATCTAGGCGACCACCACCATCAAATGCGCTATATGCAGTTTTTGTTACTATTTTGTCTTTGACTTTGGGACAAAGATCTTGGATCACTTCTGATCCTTTCGTACCTTTCATTGCATGAGCCCCCCACAAGAAAAGTTCCGGGTCATTTGGATTATGCTCATCATTGCAATAGATTACTGGAACGTTATTTTTCCTAGCTTGTTCCAGTAATATCCTAATCCTGGGAACTATTGTCTTAGCCCTCCTAGACCTCAATTTGCCGTAAATAAAATCATAAAGCATATCAGTTACTAATACAACATATCGCGGGGATTTATCATCGATCGATTTTTGACCACGTTTACCAGTCATATTTCACAGCTATATCAAATCACTACGAGTCTCAGACAATTATTTGTTTCAATTTGTCGCTAATGACTAAAGGGCTAGCCTGCGGCTCAAGTCCTAAATCAATATACGAATCAGGAAGTGTGTTTACTTGGTCTTTGCAAATAGCCTGAATATCTTTCAATGAAGGAAGCAACTGAATTAGGCGTCCTTGATTTATATATTGTATTAGCAGCGGCCTTGCCCCTTCTATACTGTCTCCTTCTAATGTAAGTATATCGTTTTGTATTTTTCCCTCAAGCAAAATTCTAAATACTTGCTTTGGACCTGGATAGGTGTGCTTCCCGGTACTCAATTTTTGTCGGTACCGCAGCTGATATTTCTCATCGCCACTTGACTTAATTTTAACAGCTACGAGTTTGTACGATCCGTCCAGGGCAGGATCGTCTCTAGATGTACTAAGCTCAGTGCCTACACCAAAGGAATCAATTGGAGCAGATTTTGATAACAATTCGTAAATTGCTGATTCATTCAAGTCTCCACTAGCCATTATTTTTGTAGATGTATATCCTGAATCATCTAACAGCTTTCTAACAATTTTACTTATGATTAGTAAATCACCACTATCAATTCTTACTGCGGCAACGTCAATCCCCATTGATTTAATTTTTGCTACCGCATTAACAGGATCGTACGTATCTATAAGTAACGTTGACGAAGGAAAAACCTGAGAGAAAGTTAGTAGACCCTCTTCCTCAGTGTCAAAATTCATGATAAATGAATGGGCCATAGTGCCACTGACAGGGATGTTCATCTTATACGCTGCCAGTGTATTTGATGTTGCTTGGCATCCCGCTATGAAACTTGCTCTGGCTGCCAGGACTGAGGCATTAGGCCCATGGGCTCTTCTTGAACCATATTCAACAACAGGACGACCGGCAGCAGCATGTACAATCCTAGAAGCTTTAGATGCAATTAGTGTTTGGAAATTCATAACAGAAAGAAGGTATGTTTCTATGATTTGTGCCTCTATAAGGGGAGCTTCTACTCTAATTATTGGCTCATTCGGAAAAACTATAGTCCCTTCAGGGACTGCCCAAACATCCCCTGTGAATCTTAATGCGAGAAGATGCTCAAAAAAATTATCACTAATATGAGAAAGTACCTTCTGAGATTTCAAAAAGGTGATATGCTCAGGTTTAAATCGAAAGTTTAGTAGATATTGAATCACCTGCTCTAGTCCAGCAGCAATTAAATATTTCCTGTTTCTTGGGAGTTTCCTAGTAAACATTTCGAAAAGTCCGACTCTATTGAATTGGCCTGATTCGAAATAAGCAGCCGCCATAACGATTTCATAAAAGTCTGTCAACAATGCAGAATTAAAATCTAAAATAGGTGGCTCTCCAATCCCCAAGAATCCCATTGCTCCTTATCTTAAGTAACTATAACGCGTATATGACACTTGCTCAGAAAGTGGCCCCATCGCAACCCAGCGCGTACAAAGAAATGTTTTTTTGGGAAAACGATGTCTAGTTCAACATGTCAACTGAGCAACAAGAAGTACATCTGGTTTTGGTATCCAATGATCCAGGAAGGGCCTACTCTGCGTTTGTTTTGGCACTTGGCGCAGTAGCAATGGGTGCAAAATGCAAAATCTACTGCACTATGGGTGGACTTGACATAATCAAGAAAGGCGGTGCGGAAAAGATACAAATGGTCGGAGCGCCCCCTCTAGAAAAATATTTGAAAGATGCGATCGAGTCGGGAGTGAAGGTAACAGCATGTGCACCATCGAAGGAAATGTTGCAGCAAATGGGAATAACTCGAGAAAATATAGTGGAAGGAGTAGGATTTGAGGATGTTATAGGATTTCTAAACGAGGCATTGCCTGCTACAAAAAAAGGCGGAATGGTACTGTTCATTTAAATTTAACCTACTGGCATTTTTGAAATCTGGTATTAACCAAACACTTCTTTGATGTAATTTTTTACGAATCCTAATATATTCGGCAGGCTGAGATCTTGTCCTGTGAGTGAATTTTCGGCAAAAAAGGTTATAATGTCAGATTCAAAGACTGACCTTTTTCAGACTCAGGTCTCTAAGCAATTAGATAGTCGTGGCATGGCTTGCCCATATCCATCTTTCGAAACCGTGAAGGCATTAAGTGCCATGACGACTGGCCAGTGTATAGAAATAATTACCGATAGTGATGAATCTGCATTAAAATCCATCCCAAATGTTTGCAGGAAAAGAAATTGGAATTTCATTGTGATGCAAGAATCAGATAATCTTTGGAGACTAAGAATTATGAAATAATTAATAGAGGCAATTCAACCGAACCAGATAATCCAATTATTCGCAGTATTAAATGGCATGTTGGAGTGCGATGCTTTAACAGAATAAATATGTCATATTAATTAATTAATCATCTGATTCACTTGAAAACTGTTTATATCCTTGCAATAACTTTACTTGCCGCCACGAGTATGGGTATACTTTGGATAAATCCCCATACTGAAGGTGCATCCTATCCTGTCAAAATTTCCAAATCGAATTCCTTTGTGGATTCTCTTGGAATACAACACATGGTCGGCACTGTTAGAAATGAAGGTTATATGCCTATTCAAGTGCAAGTTGCCTTGAAAACAGAGACACTTTCTGGATCTCCAACTATTGTAACAAATTCTACTTTTGGTAGGACCATATATCCATTTACGGAATCCCCTTTCAAGCTAGATATAGGAAAAGAAAGTATGGTTTTAGGCTCACCATACGTAAAGGAAGTGGTACAGGTTAGTCAGCCGTATTATCAGATGTTGACACAGAATTACACTACCATGAATGCCACGATTGGTAAGAATCTTGTAGGGGTGATAAAAAACGAGGGTAATATTGCACTTCATAATGTTAGCGTTTACGCCTCAGTTCATCAAGAAAATGGTACTCAGGTAGATTCAGTCAAGACAGCAACAATACCTCTTTTGAAGCCCGGTGAGGAGGCAAAATATGTTGCCAATCCAGCTCCGGCGGTCCAAGCCAAAGCAGTTTATTTTAGCTGTGCCGGCTTCGATGTTGATGCCCCTATAACGACGCTAGATATAGGAGATGGTAAATTCATACCTTATACTTTGGAGAGTCCTGCAAAAATTATAGATTTCGGCTACAGCGCAGCTGATGACACCTTGTCCTTTTCAGCAGACCATTATAACCCGGCTGGAGGAATTATCAAGTTAAGTATTCCAGAAATGTCAAGTAACCATGAAATAACGATATTCCTAGATGGGAAGATTGACGAGAATGCTAAAGTTTCGAAAAATGGCAAGACAATAGTTACTGAAATTTTTGTGCCTCCTGAAGTACATGAAATAAAAATAAAAGGAGTTCTTGCAGAGACAGCTTGACTTTATCTAAAGGAATTTACCTTAAATTTGACGAATAAACCTTACCCGGCTAATTAGGCAACATAGTTAAGTCGGCTGCAAATAGAGAAAGTGTGCAATTTCAGTGTAATTATTCGAAAATGCAATCATGTAAATATTTTAAAGTTATTTATTATTATGAAATTGTTGGTCGTAACAAATGCTAAGCCTCAATCTTCTTAAAGACTTCACTTCAGATTCTATAGTTGTTTTCGCATCACTTCCAGATATGGGGATGGTTGGCGGATTGACTTCCTCGTTTTTGGCAACTGAAACTAGCGCTGATCTGGTTGCTACAATAACGTTAGCCGAAAAACCGTGGGTGAATGTAAAAGACGGAGTAGCTTTTAATGTAATCGACACATACAACATTTTTTACAGCAAAGCTAAAAAATTGCTGATACTTACAGGCAATAACCAACCTGAGGATCCTCGCGAACTTTTTGGTCTATGTAGTATGTTTCTGGACTTCTGCAATTCAAAAAGCAGTATCAGACGTATATACACTGCCGGAGGATCACTTAATGAACAGTCCACAGGAGAACCAAAAGTTGTAGGTGTAGTCACTAACCAAAAATTAAAAGAATTACTTGTGAAATTCAATATAGATGTCGTTGGAAATGAAATCTCTACCATTACATGGTTTAATGGTCTAATATTGGGCTTAGCAATAAGTCGGAATATAGATGGAGTCGGATTTTATGGTGAAATTTCAGACAAGGCAGTACCGCAACCTCTCGCTGCAAAGAGCATTATTAAGGCATTTGCAAAGCTTGAGGGAATTAAGATTGATACAAAACCGTTAGATAGACAATATGAAGAAGTATTGGATAATTTGGAGAAGCGTAAAGGCATCGCAGATTCTAGACCTGGAATTGGCTAGGAAATTATGTCGATTGAATCTATGGCCCTTCTCATAAATCTCCATGCTAAACATCCAAGACAGTCAAATGATTGTCACTTCAACGAGGATTCCTAGAAATCATCTTCAATGTATTCATTGAACAGGTTGTCGAGTTGTTCTGATCAGTATACTTACTTTTGACAATTATTTTCTGATATATGCAGATAAAAACATGCCCTCAAGATATAATGCTTCTAAGATACAATAACAAATCCTCTTGCCACTCCAGCTCGAGATGTATCAATAAAAGCTTGGCCAACATACTTTAAAGACTCTACAAATATTTCGATCTGGTAACGACCGCTTTCTGGAAATATTAGATTTTGGCTGTCAGTCCCATTAGCCGCTACGAGATTCTCTTTTTTAATAACTTCTTTACCCTCACTGTCAAGTATAGTTAGGTTGTAATTAACGTCAGCCCTCAAAGATGAGTCTGTAAGCGCGTCTGTTATATTGAGCATGAGAGTGGCGTTGGACCCTGCAATTGGTGGTTTGGGTGCCCACAAGAGGGCTACACGGACACCGCCGGTGTCTGTGATTAAATCCGTTGATGTTTCCCTTGACTCAGGTCCTTTTGGCATAAGCGTAAATTTCATAGTATTATTGCTATTGACCGTCGAGTTGCTCATTTCGGCCAATTTAATTATATCATTTTTTGTCAAAAGATAATGAATAATCAAAGCATTCTCTGAACTGAATGGATCTATTGCAAGGGATCTGCCTTGAACCGGTTGACCATTCACAGTGGCGTTAAATGATGTACTGTTACCGAATTGGGTAAAGTTCTTTGGAACCATGAATTCTTCATGAACAAAAATATTAGCTGCCTTTATTCTAGATAAATTCCAATCGAAAGGCATTGCCCAAGAAACGACCAGCTTTTCGGGGTCAAACTCAAAACTATGAATCTTATCGTAATAGGAAATAAGGGTTGTATTATACACTACGTTATTAAATGTAATATTCTGTTTAAAGACATCTCCTACACTAAGATATGTATCAAACTTGGGAGCATCTTCGGGTTTAAAGATATTTCTGTCATTATCTATCCCAAATATTTCTATATGAAAGCGATATAATCCCCCGTCCAAAAGCAAAGGACCTCTTATGAGTACATTTCCACCAGGATCTGCTACCAGTGCATTCTGAAATGGATCGCGATCTCCATATATTGTCATCTCTCCTGGACGAGGTTCTATTTTTAATTTGAGCAGTCCATTATGAGCATGAAAGAAGTCATTCACCAAGGGCCTTTGATCGGAAGTTCCATTTGAAATGGTTATTTGGTAAGTGGTATGTTCAATAGTCTGATTAGTGTTAGCATCGTAAAGTCTGAAAAGAGCATACGTGTCTTGTTCTTGACCAGATATCAAAATTGGTGGGTTTATTTTTACAAAAAGGCTTGCCTGTCTGTTACCAACCGATGCAGGCGGAAGATTCTCTGCAGATAAGCCGTCAGAAAAAGCCAGCTGATTAAAATTTGGATAAACGAATACACTAAAGATAAGCAAACCAACTAGAACACTTTGTTTCTGATTAATCAAGAATTTATGGAAAGAAAAGCGATCACTACAAGATTTAAGATTTGAAGTCCCAGTGGGCAAGTTATTATTCACTACTTAATTTAGAGGTGCAAAGTTTAATACTCATTATATTCCTATGCCTTGCCACATTTCTTGAACGTTTCAGTTCAACCAGTAGGCCTAGAGCTCGTCAAAACATTTTAGGAGCACAATATGAGGGTCTCACTTCAGGGATATAATGACAGAGACTATGATTGGCGCCCCTCGTTTCATGATCTTAATGTAAAATTAATTTTCACAAAAATGTATTAAACTTTAGATGCACGTGAGCTAGAAGCACGCAATTTTTACAATGAATTTTCTGCATAACGATCCTATGAGTCATTGATAAAAGATAGATTTTTTATTTACTCAACGTCATAATCCCTGTGGCCACTAAGGCTTCTGTAATCTTCAATGAGACAAATGATAGAATATTTTCTGATATTTATGAGTGCTGTAAAGAAAAAGCTGAAATCAAATACCTAAACGGTGTAAAGAATCATATAGCAGGGAAGTCTGTTTACGGAACCCGTAAGAGTAGAGATGGAATTAATTTCCAAATTGTCTTTAGGGAACATAATTCAACAATGGAAATATACGACTATGCAAAGCGTGGAACAGATAGGCGCCTCGTAGATTCGCTGCCTAGATATGATCTCCCCTAAGACGGGAGAGAAAGTTGATGTCAAGCTGATGGACTTGGATGAATGTGGCGTGTGCAGGAAGAAATTACGAGTGGGGAGCCCCAGGTATATACCTTCTATAGGCTGGGAAACCTTCAGTGAACTTTGTGAAGCTTGCTACAATTTGTTGTCTGATCATGAAAAGAACTACTGTTGTGTTTGCCAAAAGAAATTGGGATTTAGGAAATATCCTGCAAAAATTGCATGGAACGCCAATCTAATGGTCTGCAAAGAATGTCACTCCATTACTAATCAGAATCCAACTCAAGGCTTTGGAAATCCTAGACCGGTGAATGACATGACTAACATAAAGGGTATTTCAAAGATTGATTTTTCGCAAAGAAATATTAGAAAATTGATGGAAAGTCCGATTCTGATTGGCAGCGACGACCCACTGCATATTCTGAAGATAAGATTTGCTCGTGGGGAGGTTAACAAAGACGAATTTAGAGAAATGCGTAAGTTACTGGAAGAATAAAGCCCACAGCTCACATGAGATTGAATTTCTTGATTAAAGCTATAAATAGATCATAAGGGCGACTCAGTTGTAATGAATAAGCTTTTTTATGCAGCTATTTTAGGAGTAGTCCTGATTGCAGGTGTAGCAGGAAGTCCACTTGCATTGGGCCAGCTTAAGGTAGCTCAAGCACAAGAACCTGAAACGAAGAATGTGCTATTGATAGCAAGCGAGAAAGAAGTCCAGATAGCACCTGACAATGCTCTACATCCCGGAGGAGTCATGTACAGCGCGTATGTGTTTAACGGTACAATCCCGGGTCCTGTAATTGCAATCAATCAAGGCGACGTACTCAACATTACTTTGAAGAATGAAGGAAAGATTATACACAGTCTAGACTTCCATGCAGGCTACGGTCCCGGAAAGGCAGTTTCTGGAAGCGTTGAGCCAGGTCAATCCAAATCATGGACGCTAACGGGTGAATTCCCAGGTGTGTTCATGTATCACTGTGGAGCTGATGGTCTCAATGGTGTTTGGGAACACATTGCAAATGGAATGTATGGAGGATTAGTCGTACACCCAGCTAACGAAGATCCAGCAAAGGAATTCTATGTCGTATTTAGCGAGATCTACGGAGATATCAACCCACCCTTTGAAGCCACAAATGGAACAGCAAAGTTCGATTTAGTGAAGTTCTTGACTGAACAACCAGATCTGGTACTAACCAACGGAATGTCCTTCAAGTATGTACCTGCGGTAGGTGAAGTTGCGAAACTAGAATTGAACAAGGATGCAGAGATCTTTAAGGTTACGCCTGGAGAACTCACAAGATGGTATATCGTAAATCCAGGACCTAATGATGGAGTATCATTCCACTTTATATCAGGAATGCTTTCTGTCAGAGATGGGTCTAACGAGGCAAACAATGACTTTGGAACACAAGACAGAAATGACGAGACATGGTGGATTCCACCAGGTTCAGCGTCAGTTATTGAAGCTACATTCCCTGATCCAGGATTATATGTTGGTGTTGACCATGCAATGAGAGATGTCGTAAAAGGCGGTGCATTTGCTGTGCTTGCCGTAGAGAATTCGACTGCTACTGATCACCCAGAAGGAACATGGGTTCCACCTGCAGACAGTGACATGGTAGCTGGAGGACCACCAGAAGGTGCAGCAGCAGAAGGCGGAGCTGACGAAGGTGCAGCAGCAGAAGGCGGAGCTGACGAAGGTGCAGCAGAAGGCGAGCTGACGAAGGCGGAGCTGACGAAGGCGGTGCTGACGAAGGCGGTGCTGACGAAGGCGGTGCTGACGAAGGCGGTGCTGACGAAGGCGAAGGCACTGGCGACAACGCAACGAACACTGAAGAGTAGGTAAGTAACTAAAAAAAGGGAAACTACCATACTCCCCTTTTTCTTTTGTCTTAGTATTCACGCAATTAATTAGATTTTTAACTCAACGTTTTTTTTCTAAAGCCTTACCAGAATCGGTTTGCAATAATTAAACATTGTGTATTTGAAAACTCAAAGGTTTTAATATAGTAATTACTCAGAGTTGGTCCATGACTAAGTTAATTATGACAGCTATTGTTGGGGCTGTCCTGATTTTAGGCGTGGCATACAGTCCGCTTTTGTTGGGTCAGTTACACGTAGCTCATGCGCAAGGCAACGAAACTACCGCAATGACTGGCAGCAACGCTACATCAATGTCTGGTAATATGACTAGCAGCAACGCTACTTCTGCATCAGGTGGAACTTCCGTATCCATTGTTGCAGGTTCATCTTCTCCAAGCAATGGCAAATTCTATGATCCAGAGCCTATCAATGTCTCCACAGGAGCAACAGTTACATGGACAAACCATGATACAACGCTTCATACTGTAACATCAGGAAGCCCCGAAAGTGGTGCAGCTTCTGGCGCAGAATTTGATTCAAGCTACCTTGGAGCTGGTAAGACATTCCAGCATACGTTTGCCTCTTCAGGAACATTTGATTACTACTGTACTCTCCATCCGTTCATGGTGGGGAATGTCGTAGTAAGCTAATACCTTTTTCCTTTTTTATTTGAAGAATTTAGATTAAACTTCAGCGATTCATTTTAAGTACCCATTTTTAGATTCTATACTTTCAAACATCTTTTTCTAGTGCAAGATATTTTCACTTAAAATCTAGCCAGACTGTGACACTCCTACTCGATTCACATGAGCTGAATTCAGACGACAAGTAGGCTTGGGATTTACTATTGAATTGGCCAGTAATTTTTTAATTTGGACAAAAATTGTTTGCTACTAGGTCCTATTTTGTAACCAATAGTAGGTAACTTTTGTGAGCTTTTAGTTGAATCCGAGAGATCCGACCGGTCCATGTTTTCCAGATCCAACAGAACCGGTTCTTTTTCATTGCAAGCACCCGAAATATCATTCAGCGACAGTATTCCTATTACAAGTTTGCTATCAGCTGGAGAGATAACGAATAACTCAGAATGTCCAGATTTTACCATGATTTCAAGGGCTTTTTGAAGAGTATCTGAGGGAAGTAAGAAAGGAGCGTCTCTGATCATAATATTTTCAACACATATGGTATTTTTGCTCTCTAGTGGACTCTCTATCAAATTTCTATAATGAATAATCCCTTCAAGCTTGTCTTCACTGTCGGTAACTATCATACTAGTTGAATCAGTTTCATTCATGACATGAATTGCTTCGTTTATTCCAGTTTCCTTTGCTACATCATAAAAATTGCGGTCCATTACGTCTCCTACTTTTAACTGTTGCAACAATGGATTCTCACCTGTCTTCTTTTTTCTAATTGAGAAACCAGATAGATTATTCTTATAGATAGAGTTGTTTTTGCCTGAAATCATATATGAAATTGGAATTGCGATAATAAGTGGTATCAGCAAGAAATATCCTCCAACCACTTCAGTTCCCATAGCAATTGAAGAGAACGGGGTTTTGGTGCCAGCTGCAAAGAAGGCAAACATACTAACTAGAATGGCCGAAGGTACTCCGACAGATACGAACAGACCAAACATATGGAATATGGAAATCACTGCTGCTCCCATGAGGCCTCCTATAACCAGGGTAGGCCCAAAAAAACTGACGCCTGTTCCGGATCCTACAGTAATAGCAGTTGCAAAGGTCTTTACTACTATTATGCCTATGATGAGCCAAATTGGCAAAAGTTCCATGTTATCATCTATGGCTATTTGTAACCAGCCATAGCCCGTTCCTAAAATTTCGGGAAGACCTATAGCAAATAATCCCACCAATGCGCAACCTATGGCGGGTCTAATGAAGGGTGTTACCTTGACTTTCTCAAAATATCTCCGAACTAGATCAATAATCTTTGTATAAAATATACTACAAAGACCTACTATCACAGCTATGGCTGCATACCCTGAAATTGCCTCAATACTAAGCGTTGCCCCTGTCATTTGAGGTATATTCAAGATTGGTAGCCAGCCAAGATATATCCCAGAAACAGCATAACTTGTTAGAGAAGCAATCATTACGGGAAAAAGAGATTTTATCACAAAATCCCTGCCATATAGTAATTCGATACTGAATAATGCCCCGCCAAAAGGAAGCCTCATTATACTGCCTATTCCCGCACCCATTCCAGAAACGATGGCTATTTTTACTTCATCGTCATCTAGTCGAAATAATTTGCCTATCAGAGTTCCAAAAGTCGAAGAGATTTGCCCCATCGGACCCTCAGGTCCTCCGCTTGCACCTGCGCCCAATGCTAGTGAAGAAATAATTGGTCTTATAGCAGCAACCCTAGCTCGTATTGAACCTCTATTAGTGTGAAACGTTTCTATAACATTCTCAATGCCATCGCCCTTTGTTTCAGGGGCAAGCTTGCTGCTAATCAAACCTATTAAAATTCCCACGCCTCCAAGAACTAATGGTATCATCCATACTCTATCGACGGAGAGGTAATATGTCGATGAAAACGTGGAAGCATCATCGTGAGCCGGAGATGTATATCCCACAATCAATCCAAGAAAAAAAGATGACAGCACTTGAACAGATATATAAAAGATAACTGTCGCTCCGCCCGAAACTAACCCTATGAATATTGCAACTATTGTCCATTTTCTCAGATACGAGACATTCAAGTCCTTCCAACCAATTCTGTCTATTAGTTTTTCCAAATCTGTGGATAGACCCAATTTTAGGTGTTCACCTCTAAAATGAACGGACTCAAACTCTACGATACTTGATCTTAAAACTCATATTCATAATGCTCAGGTATTATTTACAATGTTAACAACATCTATAGTGTGATGCAAGGCTACTACTTGGCTCTATGATGACTGGTCAACCTAACGCTCTTGAGAATAGTCTCAAAAACTAGTTAAGGTAATTGGGGTTTGAGGATGAACAATCTTGAATTTTCGTCATCATAACCCAGAACATATACTGTCCCACTGGATGGATTTGATATGATTTTGCTTAATACCGATTGACTTTGATATACATCATTAGCAACCCCAGTTATTGGATTCATAACCATTAGCTTGGAAATAGGCTCAGAACTATTAGATGTCAATTGCACTGACTTATTTACTGACGTTATGTAGAGCAGTTTTGAATATGGGTTGAATGAAAGATCTTGTAAAGACATTCCTACAGGATTATTTCTAACTTCGCCAGAAATAGGATTTATCGTGCTTATATTTCCAGAACCAGTTGCTACATTGATCAAGGAGTTTTCAGGATCCCAAGAAGTTGCCACAGGATCCTCTATTGTGACATTTTTCGATATTTCTTTTGTCGATCCATTTAGGATGGAGAGCAAATTATCGTACTTTGCAGTAGCAACAACTTGGTGGGATTTCGAGTCAACCAAAACTTCACTTACGCCCGACTCCCATTTATCTATCATACTTAGGACATGTTTTTTGACCGCATCTACAACATACAGTCCTGGCATCCCACCTTCAGGATAAAGTGATCCAACATAAACTAAATTTGCTCCAGAATCAACAGCAATTTCAGATAAATCCCCTTCTTTTCCTTCTTCAGGTTCATAGTAGACTGAAATCCGCTCGTACTCTTTTGTCTTTGGCTCGATGAAATAAATTGAGTCATTTTCATAAGTCACGCCTGACTTTTCTAGCCTGTACTCGCCTGTAGCATAAACCATCCCTGAGTTGGTATCGACAGCTACGTCACGTAGAAAGTCATTATTGGGATTGCCAATATTAATAATATCAACTACCTTGTTCTCGTTACTGTCAATAACATAGACTAGATTCCTGACAGCCCTATCATTATCGGAAGGCGATATCACATATAATAAATTGGCGTTGACATCCATTGCCATCGATAAGGGTCTGCCCTCTCCCAACGTAATATTCATCGGTAAGTACGAATTCAAAACTGTCGCATTTTCCTGCGAGCTATTCATAGAGCCAGACTGTTGACTTTGCTGTTCTCCATTGTCCTGTTGAGGAATAATCCCAATTGGTATAATTTGGGAACCTTCTATCGTTATTTTTGAGCTTTCAAAATGAACAATCGATAAAGTTGTTAAGCAAATGGAAAGAAAGATTAATGTGAAATAGAAGAGTTTCCACGTTGGCATATTTTCATCCCGAAAGTAAAGTTATTAAATATATAGAAACATCGTAGTAGGAAATTCTTGGATATTTGCGCTCGTGTCAAAGCAGATAGACCAATGGCGATTTAGTACCAGGGAGCAGTTCTAGTAATTTATCACATAAATAGATTATAGTCCTTAACTTTAGCCATGCAGTATTGATGAAATCTCAATTCATCTAGATGAATTAGTGAACATTTAAGAATTAAAACATTGCTTCCATAGTCCAAGAATTAGTTATTTTGTTTCACCTGGTCACCAATACCTACATTCTATTCAATCAATAAGTATCGATAGTATCTTTAAGAGTAACTGGTTATATGATTTCGCACGTATTCATTCCTATTGATATTCAATTGGAAATAAAGGAGGATGCATAATTATTAGGAGATTAAATGAACAACGAATAGCTTTCGCTTTTAATTAGCTTATTCGCGAGTGTAGCTCTTATTCCTCTGGCAGTTTTCAAAAAACAATCTAAAGTGAAGATAATTTGACGGTATGAAACAAATTGATAAGGAGTAGAAATAAGGGCTGCAAGGTTTATTAGTTTCTTGTTTTGTAACTTCTCGATTGATATTTTGATTCATAAGGTGAAATATTTCGTCTCAGTCTTGATGTCAATATTTCTTTTGCTTGTATTTTTCGCTTTGAATTCTAATCATTATTTTTTCGACTATGCTTTAGCTTGGAACAATGAATTTGCCAAATCTGGAAATTCCAGTAATGTAAACGCGACTAGCCCCAATGAAACTTTATCCTCTAATATGACAAGCTCGATTCTAATCTCCTCATCTAACGTTAGGAGTCCATCTGATGGTGGAAGTTTAGATGTAGTGGTACAAGCTTCGCCTTTTCCGTTAAAAATTGGAGACGCAAAATTCAAAATTTCGTTCCTACAACCGTCAAGTGAAACAATTCAGGTTCATGTAGATTATGATGTTGTCATAAGGCAGGCCAATAATGAATTGTTCAGAGCTTCAGCCCTGACTGGACAGCCTTTATTGCACACAGCTGAAGGGATTGTGAATATCCCCTACAAATTTGATAATCCGGGGCATTATACTCTTGAAGTGTCAGTTATGGGAATTAATTTTATTCCAATAAGGACAGAGTTTGCTAAGTTTGATTTCGATGTAAGCTAATCCACCACTTTCATCTTGGTCTTAATGCAAGTAAATAATGAGCCCTGATTAAACCAATTATAACTTTTTATATCCACCGGCGTATTCAAATTAACAAGGTTAACTTAAGTTAATTAACTATGTATATGATAAATCGATGTGAGTATGGAGTTGAAATTGATGAACCCTTTTAAAAGATGGAAGCCAAAGGGAAAGATGTATAGCCTTAAGTGCAGCCAATGTGGAAATGGCTTTCTTTCCAGTTACAATCTCGATGCTCCAATATGTGGAAGCTGCTTGCAGACTGCAAAGTCTTTGGATTCTACGATAGATTATGATGTAAAATGCTCTTCATGCGGTAATGCCGGAGTAATATACTCAAAAAAACAATGCTATTCTTGTTATTTTGGATTAGAGAAAGGACATGACAAACAAAATTAACTCGCGTCCAGAATTGAAGAGACACTCAATACATAATTCTACTTATGATAATTGGCCACAGGAAGTTTGATTTGAAGGCGATATCCAATGTCTACTGATGAAGAAGATTTGGCAACCCGAACTGATATTCTCAAAATGATGGATAGTTTTATAGAGCAAATCTCCAGGATCCGAACCACTTTGAAAGGTGTGTCTATTTCAGCTCTCATTCTAGCCCCTCTTGCCTTGGCACTCTCAATTTATATTATTCAGCATCCGTCGTTTCTTGTTCTAATGGACAATCGGGATGAGTTCGGAATAGTCTTGGTAACTCTATTGATCTCTGTTATTGGAATATCATCGATATGGATATTCGTTGGAATAAGGCAGTACCGTATGATTGGTTCATGGAGTAGACGTTATGACGAGTACCTGCGTGGAAAAGAAAAAATAGACAGCGAGATTGCCTCGAATTTTGGGTCAACTGAAGATCCTGAGTAGAGCCACATATTATGATGACACAAAAATTCTTAGATGCAATCTTATCGTTTTCTATGTTGAATGAGTGTCCCTTGGAAACAGTTTCTCATAAGGTTCAAGTATGCTCCTACAAAAATCTAGTCCCTTTTCTGTGGGTTTGAAGAGAGTGATCACTCTTTTCCCTAGCGCAATTTCGCTTTTGGCGATAAATCCATTGAGTTCCATTTTTTCAAAAATAGCTCGATGTTTTTTCAAATTCAGGCCACAAAAGCTCACGAGGGCAGTTTGGTTAAGCTCGCCATATTCGACAAGTTTCATTATAATATCCTTGATTATATAGATTCTGTCGCGATATGACTGTGAATCAGACACTGCGTAGATCTAAGGAATTGAGGGCAACTTGATTATAAATTGATTCCCTCTAAAGCGTACTTCAGACGCCTGTATTGTCTCGTCTCATACTCTTGGCAGTAAAAAATTTCTGTATGAGGCAGTACGTAAATTGAGACTAGTATCAACCATTATCATTATTGCTATATCCCGTAATTGTTAATTAGAAAGGTAATATTACTCACGTAAAGCAACATTTACCTTACCTCTCCCACTTTTAACATATTGCTTTAAACACCGAAAATATGTAAAGATGTCTCCATTTTATGAGACCCGGGTTAAGTTCTTGCGACCGCTGCAGAAGTCTAAATTTATATGATTCAGATGAAGAATATAATCGCTATTTAGATTTGTTATATACTTTAAGAGGAATTGGTTTCGGGGGCATTAGTTCCAAGGTCACTTTCATTAGTAATGTTATTTACTGTACTAGAAAGAAGCCTTTTTTTCTGTGCGCTGACGGGGGCCGTATCCTTGTTCATTATGAATGCGTAAGCAATGAATATTAGAAGCATTATACAAAACACACTACAAACCACTATGAAGGTATTCATTAACCATTATCATAATGTTGAAGGGTAAATAAATTTCTTGTCAACTTCTTTTAAGCTTTATGGAAATACTTTAAGAACATCAAAATTGATAATCGGATATTGAAAGGCTATAGCTTGAGAGGAATTTCGTTCTAATAATCCACTCGACTCAAGCATTGAAGAAGTATTACTCTCGGGATCCCCTCCCTGCCCTTAACGTGATGTATTGGCTTTATACTCGGAAAATATCTAAGAACATGGCAAATCATAGAATCAAAGCTACAATAATAGAATCCATGCATTACCCTTCTATTAGAAGAGTGAATACGTTTTTTCGAAGATTTATTCTTTTAACAGAAATGAAATTGTCCATGCAGAATACTGTAAGTCGGGTGTCAAAAAGATTGACTATATTCGATGTGAATAGTCCATATCGACTAGGAATGCAAAATAAATTTTTCTGTTTCGAATGTGGAATGAATTTTACAAAGGGTGAAATGAGGCAAACAGTAGGTGACTGGTTTGGTGTCTGTAGATGGTGTAATACAGAATATGATCATACATCTGAAGATCATACGAAGTTCATGTAGCTTGCTCCCGCTAATGGCTATACACTATGATAATATCCTATTTTCTTCAATGATCACTTTGTAGTTACTCTTTTAAGTGTGTGTACCATTTACATTATTTAGCACTGCAACCTTGGAAATTACTAATAAAGAAAAATGTCACTTTTGTTACGGAGAAGAGGAGAAGATAGATATTGCTAATGACGCTATGACTAACTTTTTAGGGCTTCCATGCTGCGATTCATGCTATTTGCAGATAATTGAATTAGAAGGTAAGATAATGGATGTATTGGTGAAGGACGGATTTTTTGAGGAGCAAAGATTCTGCAGCACCAAAAACCAACAGATATTATGACTCGAAAGTAATTTTCAAATTATTGTATCGATTAAATTTTAGATCAGCTGTGAATATCCCAGGTAACTTCTTATTTCTATTGCAAACATGTCAATTGGGACATACAAGTCATTGAGCTCAAATAAAAGTGACTGGATTAGTTTAGTAGTAAAATACAGTAGTGATTGCAAAACTTGTGGCAAGTCCGTAGCAAAAGGTGAGTATGCAGTTTGGTCACGCGAATCTAAAGCAATTAAGCATATGGCTTGTCATTCCAGCGATCTTGCGTCTCTGTCTTCACCTGATTCTATTCATAATCTACAGCTCAAATGTAGTATATGCAATAGACCCGCTGGATGCCCTGAATGTGAATTTGAAGAAGATTGTGACCGCACAAGAGTATCACAACTTTGTATTTGCGAAAAGTGTTATAAAGATAGTGCTGCCTTGGAGAATTATTACGTAAAAGTATCTTCTATGTTGTCGAATTAAGAACTGCTAAATTAGAATATATAGTCAGTGAGGTAAACTATAAAGTCTCTCGGCCTTCCAGGAACTTTTGCAATTCCAAGATGAATTGGCATGTATAGAATTGGATATCATGTCATCATGCAATCTGCTTTTTCCTCTTTTAGAAATATCCAAATCCAAATATTAGTGATAAGAGATAAGCAGTCATAAAGAAAGGGGGTTTCAAGTTTGACCATCAAAACGGCATTGATCAATTTTATAGTTGTGACGATTTTTTATAATTTAGTTATTCTAGGACCTTTAGAAATGGCACAGGCTGACATCCAAAAAAATGGATTGCGTCAGAAGATCGGCGAGTACGAATCTTCAGATGAGTACGACGCCTTTGAATCCATTAAATGGGGGAATAACGAACATACTGATTAGTATTAATGTGAGTAACTCAGATCTACTACTAACTGACATTCCAGTAGTCCTCAAAATCACTAAGAATAACGAGGAAATAAGTAGGTCAAATCCAATATTACTAACAGGTGGCCATTTGAATTATCCATACGTGTTCAAATCACCTGGAACATACGGTTTGGATATTGATTTTCTGAAAAATAGTATTGAAGGCGATTCTCCAACTAATATATTGACCTCATTTGAATTTCCATTGCAAATTTCAGATTCCAATCAAATATCGTTCGTTCCTCTAACTATCGGAGTTCTGGTTGCCGGAGCAGGGATTGCTTTTCTTGTGATAAGAAAGAATTATCACATATTTCATCGACTTAACAAATCTGACACTAAATAGCCCTTGAGCTTTTTTCATCTCTTAAACTCTATCACTACTACCATTGATTTGCTTTTCTTGTAAATCTGCAGAAGGCAGACAAAGACTGGCATATCATTAATTTTATACATCGAGATCGTGATAGACTTTACTAATATAGAGTAAGTGACTAAGCTAAGCAGCCATATCCCTCTATCAAGACAATAGCATGAGCCAATCCTTGAATAAAAATTATGAAATCTAGATTTTCAATTTTGTCAAGCTTCGAAATGTGTTCTTGTTTTCATGTAACTTATTTATAGAAGGATTTTTGAAGTGCCATGACTTGCAGAGCATTATTGTGATGTTTCAGCAACAACTACTTCACATGCGTCTGTGGCGCTATCGCCATCCACGGGATTAATGAATACTGTATCATATCCGGGTCCACATGCTATTTTGTCTACTGAGAAATCTTTGAAGGAGACAGAACCAAGGACAAAAGACGCCATAAGGGTGTCATTGCCCTTACCACCATTAATTTCATCTGCTCCTGAACCCCCTTGTACTACATCGTCACCGTCATTACCTTCTAGTTTGTCGTTTCCAAGATCCCCACTAACATAATCATTGCCAGAGTCACCATGCAGAGTATCCGCACCGCCGCTTCCATATAAGTTATCTTTACCAGCTTTACCTACTATGGTATCAACCTCCATAGTCCCGTAAATCGTATTTGCCTTATTTGTACCTGTTATCTCTGCAGCAAGGGTATGTATTGGATAGTA
The DNA here is from genome assembly GCA_963788355.1 of uncultured Nitrososphaeraceae archaeon. Lineage (GTDB taxonomy): Archaea > Thermoproteota > Nitrososphaeria > Nitrososphaerales > Nitrososphaeraceae > TA-21. Next base: position 41,035 of record CAWBGD010000010.1, read on the forward strand.
CAAGAGAATGAGAATAATTAAGGTCAATAAAGCACCGAAACTGTTTGATTGCAAGCTTTTTTCTAGAATGGACCGATCGGCCATGAACTTTTACTCTTACTCATAAGAGTCATAATGCTATAAGCGGTGTTTACGAATATTATTACATATACTTATTCCTAATTCATTAAATCTTTGTTAGTAAATAATTGTACTGGAAGGGAGAAAAACATTCATATGCCTTGGCATGCTCAAATGAGTGGGCTTTAAAGATTTTAGCCAAGCGATTTTGACTGAGATTAGGTTTAACCTGTGAAAATCATTCAACATTTTTGATTTGGTTACATCGTTATTTCGTTTTTCGTCGTGTAGTTCAATCCAAAATCAAAATCGAGTATTATCATATTATACCATCTCCCCAGGTCTTTACCAATCTACATTCTTCTATAATGTATCTAAAATTATCTATTTTTGCTAAATTTATAAAATTCAACATATCTCAAGGGGTAACAGACTTTTTTGGACCATCAATCAATCAAGAGAGAAAATTTTTCTAGAATAAAATGCTAAGCTCAAATAAAGGATGAGTCCATATTTAGGTTAGTGGAGTATCCGGAGATAATTAGGAGAGGTAAAGACGAAATAATGTATCAAGCTTGTATAAAATGCAAATCTATTCAGAGAAGCATAGAAACAATTCATAGGTCTGACGGCAATGCTCTGCAATTAATTACCTGCACAGATTGCGATCATAAATGGAAGGAAATATGGGAGATCTAGAAATCAATAAGGATTCGAGTCACAGCGCTTAATTTGCCTTTTCTGTCAGAATTTTTCAAACTTTGTACTACACATTTTGTAAAGAATGAAAAGAAAGGAGCAGATTTGAAGCTTGGGAGTATTAAATCGGCAGCTCAGAGAAATCAGTAGGAAAACTGTAAGGTCCCTCACCAAGGCTATGTGGATTTGATTGTGAATCGTTTTCAGTACATTCAACAGTGCTTGATGATTGAGCATTAGAGTTTTGAACATTCATACTTGAATTTTCATTATCTTTATCTTTATCCTCGGGGTCTTCTACCTTGCAATTTTCACCTTCAGTATCGGATGTCTTTTTGGAGTCACATTTTGAATCATCTTCTTGATCGCATTTTTCAGCATAAATTGGTAAAATAGGGGCCGCCGATTGTACAGCTAGAGCGACAATCAGAATTGCTACTATAGAAATATTTATTCTATTTAGGATCATTCTAGAATAGTTTTGCTTCATTTTGATATATCTGGAATGCCTTTGAATTAGTTGGAATATTGGCAACTATCATTGTACACTTGAAATTGTTTGATGAATTCATATTTATTATTTGATGGGGCGAAGGTAGAAGGAATTAGAACTGGAGTCAAATATTGAAAGTAGTCAGGTTATTCCGACAGACTGCTATTGACTCCTGTTTTTTCCAGCCCCTAGAATAATGCCAAAATGTTTCCAAGAATGTTTTTACCAACTAAAAACTTCCATGCATCAGTTGATATCAATTGTAGCCGAGAAAAGCATTCACTCTCATCAATGCGGCAACTGTGGTGTAATATTCAAATGTAAATACGAATGCGGTCATTCAAGATTCTTTGGATTGAAGTGTCAACTTTGTAATGCTGGATTAAGTGCATAATTGGTCAGACTCTCTTGGCGACCCTATTCGAAACTTTAAAGTGGCCCAACATAACCCTGACTTCCGATATATTATCAAGGGAAGTACCGATTACTCGTTCTACTATTCAAAATTCGTAAGCATTAACTGGCCGTTCCTTTTCCGAAGGACATACCTTAATTCACTATACTACTATCAGCTTTACAAAATGCATTTTCTTATTTGATTGAAGATGTTTTGCAATATCCTTAACTTCTTCAGCTTCCCCCTTGAGGGAAAATATTTCTAAGCACCTATGCTTGTCTATCTTGTTGTGCAAGTGAACATTGACAATTTTGTCAAATTTGTGTCTTATCGAAGCAACCTGATCATCCGAATCTTCATCGTGTACCGCTAGTAACAATGAATTAACTACCCCTTCAAGATCTTGTTTCATGCGCTCTTCTGCTAACAAATTTCTAATTCCTGCCCTTACTATCTCTGACCGACCAGTAAATCCAAGGGTTTTCTGAAGTTTGTCAAGACCCTCCAATATATCATCATTTAGAGAAACACTTACTATAGTCAATAGATACAAGTTAACATTGTTCATATATATAATTCTCTACCCTCTTTGGTAACTGAGAATTCAATAAGAAACCTGAAAGTTGTAGAATACTACTAAATCATGGGTTATCCTAAAGTGGTTATAATGGAATGCTTAGAATCGACTTTAAGAAAATCATCCAAAAAGATCCTTTACCAATGAGCAAAATACGCGTTGGATTTGTGGACAAGTCTGGCTGATTCTAAAGCTAATCATACCAAAAAGAAAAATAGTGCAAAACTTCGTCTCTATCCACCACAATTAAATCTCCTGTCAAAAAGCCTTAAAAATAACGTTCCTATAGCACATTTCAATGATCTGTTTTTCTAGTTACTTCAGAGCTAAGTGGGGAATTAACTTTACCCTAATTTATTATAATTTTGCCGAGAGAGCCCGCAAGCTGTTCACCTAACCAAATGTCGCCATTTGAATCCGAAGTTACCCACTGAGCATATGGATTTGGATGGGGAATAATAAATTTCCGAGAATTACCTGACTTTGGATCCAACACAAATGACTGATTTGATGTATGTTGTACTATCCAAATATTGCCAAGCTTGTCAAGAGCCATGCCAAATGGCAGACCTAAAGTTGCAAGGTCGTAATTGCGAAACTGATTGCCAGTCAAATTAAATGATGTAACTGACCTGTCATTATGGTTCGACACAAAGATAGTATTCAAGAATGGAATAGAGAGTATATCTGTTGGACTTGCAAGTAAATCTTCGCGGTAATGAGGAGGTGAATACCGGTATATTGTATCTGTATTAATCGAGGAGATTCTAATTAAGCTTCCCAATTCATCTGCAATCCAGAGTGTAGATTCGTCAAATACAATTCCTAGTGGACGAGATTTAGCAAATGGTAAATGTATTACTGGTTCAAAGTTTTTTGTGTTGGTATCAAAACGAAATATTTTTGCATCATTGGGCGAAGTCATCCAGATAATTCCTCTGTCATCAATTGTCATTCCAAAAATTGTCTCATTAGTCTGAATGTCGAAAACTTTGTTCGAGGTATGAGAAGATGGACTATAATATCCTATTCTCTTTAACAGGGGATCCAAATACCAAATTGTACCGTTCGAGTCGAGAACAGAGGCAGTTACAATGCTAGTATCATTCAATTTATGCTCCTTATACGTATTGGTTGCAATGTCAAATTCCCAAATTCTTCCGCTATCAATTACAGTGTCACCTATCCAGACTTTTTGACGATTATTATCGAACAGAGGATATAACGGCCAACTCTGGCGAGCAGGAATCGGAAATTGTTGGATATCAACCTTCAAACGATCAAGTGGCTCAGAATTTGCTTGTGGATTGTCACTTCCTAATGCATTTGAATAAACAGGTATCAAAGGGAACCTAGTCATTGTGATGCCATGAAACAGAATAAGCAGTATCAATAAAATAGGCGCCAGTATTCTCACAGGCACATCGTTATTTGGTCGTCGGTATTTTATCGTTTATATTCTCATTCAAGGAAAATAATAAGGCAGTTTAATCGATATTAGGATGCAGGAAAGCAAGAAAAAATCGCAGACATAATTGCCAACAACGTTTTCAAAGAAGTTGGAGGTCGAAATATTCGTAGTTTTCATACTTAACATATTCACGTGAATTACAGGCTCACTCAAATGTAATAATTGACAAATGAATTGAAGAACGGCCCTTGCGAAATTCGTAAGCATTGAATCCTCGCTTAGAAAGTTAAATAGTAAAATATCCCCTTTTCTTAAGACGGCTGATATTCAGTGTTAGAGATTAATTTTCATGCACATTACCACTACTAAAATAGTTTGAAGCTAATACAATGAATGAAACATGTAAATATAATGAAGTAGGGCTGATTGAAATTTGGTTGAGTTTTAAAGACCAGTCTGATGAATCTAGCAAATATTATTTTTATCTATTCGTACAGCTAGATGAGTAAAAATATTCTGTCAATAGTATAACCTAAACTCTGCAATTAGTTCTATTCAAATATGATTCGTGGTAAAAATCGTACTGGTATTATCCAATTAATGAAGATAATTATTTCACTATACTGGAAAGATCTCATACTTAACAGTTATGACTTTACTTAATTCAGTAATTACAATTACTCGGACTGCCAATTGTTTCTTAAACTAAACCAGTGTCCAGATGATAATTGAGCAAGACATTCATCAATTTAGTACAATTATAGAAAATATTTTTTACAGGAACACTATTATAAAGTCATTGGTACTGAATGAGTAGATACTGAATGGTTAATTTTCATACTTCTAAGCAAATTAACGCCCCTCTGTCTAAAGTATGGCTAACAATGGCTGATCTAGACAGGGAACCAGAATTTTGGCACGGTACTAAGTCTATAAAAAATATCAAGAAGTCTGAGAATCTTATTGAGAGAGAGGTCGTAATTGCATTCAGAAACTCAGTTTGTAGAGAAACTGTTTCCTTAGAACCTATGAAGTCGATCACTACTCATATAACTGATGGTCCGATCAAGGGAAAAAAAGTAGTGGTCCTTCATTCTGAAGGAGAAGATCTAACTATTGTGGATGTTGAGTGGGATATAAAGGTCTCAGGTATAATGGCTATTTTTTCGGGCATTGTAAAGAAACATATTCTAGAAGGGACGGAAGCCGCATTGGATAGAATCTCCCGGGCAATTTGATACCAATAGGATGTAGTTTAGATTCTACTTAGTTTTCTAATGCAATCTATATGCATAGCTGTTAATATTAGTTTAGTAGATTATTAGTTCCTTCTTACAGTAACTATGTCCGTGTCAAGTTATTCAAGTAAAGATTAGCTAGACAGATAAATGTGTATTTTCAGATATCTAGGCTAAGTAACAGTCTTATTATTTTCTTTCCGGGTGCTAAAGTGATGGAGTAGAGGATTGTTAAAAATAATATTTTTTGATTTTTAATGGATGCAAAAATAGGTATGAACTTTCAAACTATATCATCGCTTGAGAGATATTAACTCATCATCAGTTTTTATTATCCAGTTAACAAAATGCTCATCTAATTTGTGGTATTTAACAAGATGCCTCTTTCGTTCAGAGGAAGGTATCTCTACCTTGCAAACGCCGCATATCATTAAATATAGACGAAATATTGTTGGCTATTCATCTACTTAAACATAACTCTAGTATTCTTCTAATCTTCTTAAATAGAGGTATCAGGAAATACTAAGTTTGACCATGTTTGGACTGATAGCTAACGCCCTTTCAGAATCGACGAATTTCTAGTTCTAATCAAATAACGCTAAAAAACCTCTATCTATTGCTTACAAATTTTCAAAAAGAGTAGGAAGTCTCTCTCTAATAGCTAATGTAGAAATAAACCAGTTCCAGCAGAAATGGTCTATTCTTCCTAATATTGTATTTCATTTCGCCAAGATGTGGGTCTTGGCCTAGTCTACTTTAGACTTTATAGAGATGATGCATGCCCTGCACAAGCCAAACTGCGGTCAGTAAATAATACCACTGTTTGTCCTTGATTTCTTTTCGCCACCATCCACCTTATCAGATGTATTTGAATTGGGCACCTTTGCAATAACTTGAAATCGTGACAAATCATAATTCAAGCTCCATGATTATCCTATAGGTTGTGTATTCGGATTTTCGTGCTAGGCACTTGACTATTTTTTCTGAATTGATCAAGTTCAGAGAACTTATATGTTCTTAAAGGGTTCACCAGTATTCAGCGTCATTTGATAAACAGGCATTCGCTTATACAGATAACGTCACTCTTAGGATTTGCTTTCGCCCTTGCATTTAGCACGTCATTCCTTAATGCGTTCGCTCATCTACCTCATACTCCACATTACAACGGTGGGTCTAATAGAGATGGACTTGGTCAATATTATCCATACCTGGCATTGGATCCTGAATATACGCCTGCAAAAACGCCTACGCAAATTATGTTTAGCATTCAGGATTTTGACGGTAATGACGTATATAATGTTCAGACTATGGTAGAAGTATATGAGGAAATCTCAGGAAAAAGGGTCAAGACTTTCCCATGGACAATTCAATCTATAGGAGATTTTGTATATTACTACACCTTTCCAAAGACAGGTAACTATCAGATAGTATTAAGTGTACTGCACAACATTTCGACAGATAAAATTGGCCAGGTTGATCCACCAAGAAGTATTCTAAATGGTAACTTTGGTTGTGAATGTGATAGAGTTATTTTTAACATTACGGTTTCAAACACTTGGGGAGATATTAGAAATTCCTTGTTGTATATTGCAGTTATATTACCTGTAGCCGTGTTAGGGACTGTTTTGGGAGTTTCGTACTATAAACGCCAAAAATCTACCTTAACAGGAAATTCGCAAAAACACGAGTTAGTAAGGTATGGCATAATGCTTCTGGCAATAGCGGGAGGTTTAGTTCATTTAGCAATCTTTCCAGAGCATAGTTCTCAGCAAATTTATTACTCTATATTTTTACTGAGCGCTGCGGCTGCTCAAATAGCTTATGGGATCATGTACATACTTGTCAACATGTCACAAGAAATTGAATCGCTCACAGACCAAAACACTATTCTATCTTATTATAGAAAGACCCTTTTAGTTAATCTCTTCGGTCTTATTGGAACAGGAGTCTTGGTTGGGCTCTACATTTACTCTCTAATATTACCCCCTCCTCTATCTCCCAGTAATAAACCTGAGACGATAGACATATTTGGTATCATTGCAAAAGCAGTAGAATTACTTCTAATTGGAGGGATAGTGGCCCTTTTGATTTGGGAACGGCGAAGGATGCGCAATCTCATAATAAAGCACAATTAGTCTATATTGTTGACTATGATCTAATTGGTGAAAATAGCATCAGAAATATGACATATCTTTTCGTAATCAATTTCCTCAACTCGTCAGTAGTATGTTGAGCGTCTGAAAAGTCTAACTTACATTAATCTTACACCGACCTTTAGTCCAGCGTTCCTACGGAAGAATGAAAATGAGATCACAATGACTGTGGAAATAATCATGATACTATCTATAATCTGGAGGAGCTTTCCACTGCGATCAGGTTGGCTATACTGACAATTGATGTCTTTATGTTGATAAAGTCACTACCTAAATTGTGAAATGCTCCTTCAGGGGATACTTTTCAGAGGCAGATTGGGTCAAGAAGGACTATGTAAGATATCAATGACACTCTGAATAACTTTGCCGTGAGCCGCATCCCTAGCCATAGAAATCAAAAGAATATTATGTCCCAATGGAAAGGTAGCCAATTTTATTTTTTCTCTCTCCGATACAGTATACAAGACCTTACCGAAAATTGAATCGAAATCCTCTCGCATTATATTATTGATTGCATAACTAAGATACAATTTCATAGACTCCTCATCCTTTTCTAATGATTGAAGACCTTCCTTCATGCCTCCCGCTATTAGTGCTCCCGTTCTATTTATTACACCCGCAAATCTTATCATGGCATCGAGATTAAGCAAGCGTAAGCATAATTCATTTCTGTCTGCTTGGTTCAAATAGAATCGATAATTGCTGTGTCTAGGCTGTTTTTAAATATTAGTCACGACGATTAAATCTTACCTTATCTGTCAGTGCTAGTTCGAGTATTAAAGAACCTTGCCATAATTTTTTTTACACGAAAGTATCGAAACTCGGTAAACAATATTAGTGATAAGCAACAACTAAACTTAATTTTATTATTTAATTATTGAATGCTCGGGGGAATATCTTTAAAAAATTACAATACTACAACTATTCTCATAACGATTTGATAGAATATCATAAATCCTTTTAAGCATCTATCTCTTGTAGATTCCATAGATGGCTGATTCACTTATAGCATATGCAATAACGGCAGGATGTTTCATAGCGTGGGGTATTATCTGCGGAGCAGCTAGGGCGCGACGACTAAATTCCAATCCACTAATAAGTTCATCGGGAGAAAAGAAAGTAAAGTATTCCTCCGACGGAAAACCTCTCAACGACTAGACCAACTACTTACTCAATTTATTCCCTTTTTCATTTTTGTTTTTGACACGTAATTCAAAGTAACGTTGTGGAGCCGATCTGGTTGTGCATCGAAAATACTTGACTCACTTCACGCACAACTTATATTCTGGTTAGAAGGGGCATCTGTATGCCAAAAGGCGGACGAAGAGGAGGTAGAGTTCGAGATAAGTGGCGCGACAAACAATGGATAATCGTAAATGCGCCACAAGCTTTTGGAGGTCACCCAGCGAATTATATTCCTATAACAAATCCTGAGACCGCCAAGGGAAGGGTAATTGAGAATACCATGTATGATTATTTAAAACAAGATCCCGCCCAACATCAAACTAAAGTTTTTGTAGAATTGGATAAAATTTACCAAGGGACAGGAACAACGATATTTAAAGGTCATGAATATGCTAAGGAGTTCCTTAGGAGTCTGATAAGAAGAGGTAGCTCGATGGTAAATTATGTGGGAGATTATACTACTCAAGATGGATATACATTTAGAGTAGCAACGGTCGCTTTTAGCCAGAGACGATTAAATTCTTCCAAGAAACATAAACTAAGAATAATTGCACATGAATTCTTATCGGAAAAAATGCCGAAATTAACAATCGAACAGTTTATCGATGATGTTACAAAAGGAAAATTAAGTATAGATCTTCTAGGGGCTTGTAAGAAAATCGCATCATTACGTCATGCAGGAATTAAGAAAAGTAAGCTCATATCGACGCCAGAGTCGCGAGCTATGAAAGGAGCAAAGGTGTCAGGCATTGAGGATGAGGCCAAGGAAGAAAATATTCAGAATGTAACTTCACAATAATTTGAAGGATGAATAACAAGGCAATAGTGGATCTAGGTATAGAGCGCGCAACAATTAGCGTTGTGTTGCACGCAACTGAAGACTATGAAAAAGTCAAATCTAACATTATCAAAATGTTTAACTTGACTTCTAATAAATTTGAAGAATCATATACAAGGGGTCACTGGGGGAATGAAATTTGCCTCCTAAATCTAAGCATAGATCATATCGAAGCAGGACAACTAATAAGGAGGATTTATGATATGCTTGACAAAAATAGCAAGGCCAGGCTCTTGAATCTGCTTGAGTACTCTGTGGATGAAAAAAATAACCTTTATCTACGAATTGATAAGCAGAGTCTATGTGAAGGCAAAATTGCATTATCGGATCAAGATTCAATTAAGATAAAGTTTAAACCGATTAAAACTTTTAAACCAAGCAGTAAATTTAGGACCTACAGGGATTTGTTATTATCAGAACAATAGATCTTGGAATAAGACTTCAAGAGTTAACAGATGCAATTACTATGGCCAGAAAACTGAAAATCGATGCTATCGGAGTTGAATCCTTTCAGCCTGAACATACTTCATTTGATCTAGTTTTGCGTATAAAGAATAAAGCCCGGCCACCAGGAATTCTTCCTCAGTTGGTTGTTTCCGACGACATATCCAAAATTAATACCGATACTGATATTGTTACCATTTCGAACCTAGCCAAAATAGACCATAGCCAACTAAAGAAAAAAATCAAGCCTAAAATAGGATTCGAAATATTCATTACCAGTGCTCGTGGGTTACATGGAAAAGAATTAGGGAAATGGTTGTCTGAAGCAAAATACCTATACCGTCTTAGCAGGTCTACAGGTTGTCAATTCATACTTTCAAGCGGTGCTCAGTCAATTTTTGAAATGCTTTCAGCTCGAACAATTGAATCGATTCTGTCTGTTCTGGGGATAGCCCCATTATCTTATTGGAAGAATCTGTCTGATTGGTTAGCTTTGAAAGATTCAATGAGGTCGCTTTAATGCTAAGGAGACGAAATAAGCGCCGATATCTTGGGATTTTATGTAAACTTGATTTGTCCCTTGCTGAGTTAAGGCGAGAGATTGAACAACGATTTACAGAGCTCTTTGGTAGTGTAGCGATTGAATTTGCATATGTGAGATCTTACAGTTCTAAATACCAAGGAATCTTAATTCTCGGTTGTGACCTAAATTACGTAGAGCAAGTCTTGTTTACTATAGCAGTATTGCATCATCCTATGACGGCTATCGCAATGTCGGGAACTTTAAGAAGGCTGCGGAAAGGACTTGATAAGCTGAATTACAATCTGAATGCTTAAAAATGATTAAACATTCCGAGGATTGGGGATGAAGTAACAGCTGCTCCAGTCTGAGTTTTAAGACGATGACGAACTCGCGACGAACTGACCCAAACAATATTCTTCTTTGAACCTTCCATTAGAAGCAGACTAGTGTACAAACAAAGGATAAATTTCAGGTAATTAAATAGAGTTATGTGTACATATTCAATTCTTTTTTCAGTAGTATAGGTTAAATGTGCATTTGAATTGATAACAGCCATGGAACCATCATATCACTACCCATTGTACAGGCCACCATCCGAGGCTTGTTCATTAATTTTTCAAGTTACACTTGGCTGTTCGTTTAACAAATGTTCCTTCTGTAACATGTACAGGTCTAAGGTATATGTGGAAAGACCATGGCCAGAAATTAAGGCTGAAATAGATCTAGCATCAGATTCACTTTTAGACGCACGCAGAATATTCCTCGCAGATGGTGATGCATTGAATTTACCTACGGACAAGCTAATTCAAATTTTAGATTATTTGCATGACAAGTTCCCTAATGTGGAACGAATTTCTTGTTATGCAATGCCAAAAAACCTTCTGCAAAAGAATAAAGACGAGTTACTTCATTTGAAGACGTCTGGGTTGACTATGTTGTACGTTGGCATAGAAACTGGCAGTAATTTGGTACTCAAGAAGGTTACAAAAGGGGCCACTGCGGCCGGAATTGTCAAGGGATGTCTCAGAGCTCTGGATTGTGGATTTACTCTATCCTGTATGATAATTCTGGGCCTAGGGGGAAAAAAATACTCGGAAGAACATATAAAAGATACTGCAAAAGTTATTAGTGAAATTTCACCTCACTACTTGGGTGCTTTGGCCTTGATTCTAGAAGATGGAGTCTATCAAGAATTTATGACTAAATTTGGTGAAAAATTCGAACATTTGAATGATCTGGAATTGCTAGACGAACTCTCGCGACTTGTTGAAAACCTTCATCCCAAGTCACATCTAATTTTTAGAGCAAATCATGCCTCAAATGTATACTCAATAGGTGGAACGTTACCTGTTGAGAGAGATAAATTACTTTCTCTAATTGTGGAATTGAAGAATAACCCTGAAATGCTAAAACCAAAGATATTAAGAAGATTTTAGGTGTTTCCGGTACCAACATTTGGATGCGCCAACGGAGTTGGTTCTTTATTATGGTTCTCTTGACAATGTCTGGTATCGCTACAAACTAATCACATGGATAAGAGATCTCAAAGGTCAAAAAAACTAATGGTGGAAAATAAGTTACAGAACATATATTGGAATGAAGTACATGAAATGGATGACACAGCTTTACAATATTGAATTGAGTTGAAGCAGACAGTTTTATCGTTTTACTATGACGGAATTTCGTCACTTACAGGAATTCACAAGACTTACAAATCGGTCAGAGAAAGCCAACTATCACACATGTCTTGAGATTCATGGCCAAATCATCCAGAAATGTACCAAGAAGAATGAAATGGAACTGGCCTGCCATGCAGCGAGGCTGACCACAACTACGGAATGGAATCGCGCTCAATTGCAATCAAGAAAGAAGGAATAAACTATGCGAAAGAAGAATCTTTCCGAATTACTGTAGTAGGGTCTAACATGAATGATGAGATTCGAGAATTAGTTGATAGAAGAGTGATCGTTGGACGATAGCCTAATTAGCTGCTGAACGTATCAATAATACTAAGAGGAATTAGCTACTTTAATTTCAGATCGATCAGACATATATTTTCGGAGCACTGGTGGTATAGTAATTCCCCCATCGATAGTTTGATAGTTTTCTACTAATGCAACCATAGTCCTCTCAGTCGCAACTAAAGTACTATTCAACGTATGAACGAGTTGAGTATCTTCATCCACTTTGTCCCTATACTTTATACTTAATCTCCTCAGCTTGAAAGTCCGTGCAATTAGAGCAAGAAACAATTTCTCTGAATGCACCTTGACCGGGAAACCAGGCTTCAATATCATAAGTTTTTGCAGCAACTTTACCAACATCGACACTACAGAGTAAAACTACTCTATACGGTATGCCTAGGCTCTGATAAAACTTCTCTGTAAGCATTAACATTTTTTCGTGCTCCTCTGTCGAATTCTCTTGCTTACAATAAATGAACTGTTCCACCTTTTCGAACTGGTGGACCCTGAAAATTCCTTTCGTATCTTTTCCATGCGCTCCTGCTTCCTTTCTGAAACAAGGACTTAAGCCTCCATATCTTAACGGCAGGTCCTTGCCGTCTAATATTTCTCCCATACACATAGAGGCTATCGCGTGTTCAGAAGTCCCTATCATGTACATATCTTCCTGATCGATTTTGTATATGACATCATGCAGGTCGCTTAGTATCACAGCACCCTTGATAGCGTCTAATTTTAGCATAAAGGGTGGCTGTATTAGAATGTAGCCATTTTCTTCGAGAAAGTTTAGCGCATAGATGATTAGTGCTTGATTCAGTTTGACCAAATCATTCTTCAAAAAATAAAATCTTGCACCGGCTACCTTTGATGCACGTTCCAGGTCAAGAATTTGTAACGAAGTACACAAATCCACATGATCTAAATAATTAAAATTCTTTTTGCTAACCCCTCCCACCGTTCTTAGTACTACGTTGTCATTCGAATCGTTACCGTCGGGCACAGAGTCAGCCAATAAGTTCGGAATGGAAAGCATCAATTGATTAAATTTGTCTTCGGTAGTTGACAATGCGTTATCCGAACGATTCATCTCCAATCCAATTGCCTTCATTTGGTTGAGCTCAGCAGAAACATCTAGTTTCTCCTTTTTCTTATTTGATATCTGCTCAGAAATGACATTCTTCCTATGCCTAATATCTTGCCTACCGGATATCAATTGTCTTCTTTTCTTATCTAATTCAATAAGCTCATCGAGAGGGAAGTCTATTTTCCTCCTTCGCAGCATGTCCTTCAAGAGCTGTGGCCTTTCCTTCAGAATCTTAGGATCAATCATTGGATAATATCGCCGTTCCAATCGATATGTGTTCCAAAATCTCATCTACTGGTACTAATGAAGGTCTCGATTGCGGCATGAGAAGAAATTTCGACCAGTAGATGGTTCTTTCTAGTCTTGAGAACAATCGATATCCCTTGAGGTACCATAACATTGTCAGGTTGCAGGGAATCCATTACAGCTTGTGCCTCCTTTGCACTTGCTAACGAAATCTCCATTGAAGATGTAAACTGAAGACTATTGGGCCTCACTAAATTTTATTACCTTCCTTAATTTTGAATCAAAAATGTCGACATTTGAAAATGGAATAGTACATTCTATGAATGTATTGGTGCTTCTTGTGTTTCCGCCAGATTCGACCGCCAATTGATTAGCATCTGAACTTAGCCCTTGCCTAAGTTCGCTCCCCCGCGATTCCTTTATTAAATATGTATAGCTGGAATTGGCAGTTTCAGTTCTGATGACCATTGTTTTACCGTAGAATTCGTTATAATCTGCAAGTAATGTTGAGAAAATTTGAAGATTATAGTCTCTAGTAAGAGTATCACTGTTTATCCATACACTGACTCCATCATCCGATACCCTCCATTTTTCTGACATTAATGTAATAATTGCGTTCTTCATTTGTAACACAAGATCTTTTTGACACTGGTGACCATGTGTTAGAGAGGTAGTTCTATTTCCAATACAGATGGCCAATCCAATGCTCGGCTTCGATTGAATGCAACAACATTCTAGTAGGAACGAAAAATCCCTAGCTTCATGAACGGGGCTTCCAATTTCTTCCTTAGCTAGTGTATATGAATAACCTGCTAGAAGGTATTCCAAATTTTGAGGTTGAACTTTAGAGTGGTCATTTACATATTTCGTTATTTTCTCAATTAAGCGAAATTTTTCTTCTTGATCAAGATCCTTTACAGTACGCCATATCCCATTGCTCTTAAATGGAATATTAGCTATTCTAACTATCTCCAATGAATTTCTTTCATTCCACGTAATGCCATGAACATAAGGGAAAAGAGTATTAGCCAGAGCGATATGAAGTGGTTGTGAGTCCTTATCTGTAAGTAACAAATCCAACTCCTTCTTTATCGTCCCTAACCGCATAGCCTCTTCACAAATATCGGCATTGAGTCCATAGAAGGATCTTTTTTCACTTTTATCTTGCTTCTCGCTTAATGCGGATACGACAGGAAGTGCTGATAGGATTTTGTAGTTCCTTTCCAATGACTTTGCTACGATATATGATAATCCTCCAGAAGATATCTCCTTGTCGCCATTTATATCAAATTTCCAAGGATTGATTATGCAGTTCTCATCATCAGTTGTAATTTCTTCACTTGACATTTTGTCATGACTGAAGCTCAGCCATTTATTGTCAAATGAGTTCCTTAAAACCTTGGACAGTCCTACGCCCAAGTCAACCAAGATGATAAAGTCGTGACCTTCGTTTTTGATTTCATTCACCGCTTCGGGGACCAAACAGGGAGAAAATCTAACTGAGCATCTACTTCCTAATGAAAATATTACGTTAGTTAGTATGGCCGAAGAAATGATACCGTCAGTACTATTCTTGGCAATTATTGAAATATCGTTTCCTTCATAAATATGGTTTCTTAATTTTTCAGCTGATGCTAAGAGGGTTCTAAAAAATTCTTTTCGGCCCATTTGCTCGGTTATTCCAGCTGAGCAATGATGGCTGCATACTTCCAGTTCACTTGTAACTTGCCCGTCCGCTTGTAGTACTTGGATAATCGGTGAATCTTTGCTTCGATTAGTTCCAACGATCTGATATTCCTTCTATCCGTATTGTGAGCTCTCAAATGTTTCTGAAGACCTATGGCTTTCTTGACCAACTGAGATAAATCTTCTGGTAATTCCGTATGGATATTGTTTTCAGTTAGGATGTGCGTAATATTCTTACCTAGAATTGGTTTTGCTAGCGGAATGGCATGTTGATCTCTAATCCTGATTCCAATTTCGCTTGGTCCTAAGCCCCCTTTGGATAATTGAACAATTAAAGAAGTTAATTCTGAGTTTGTATTCGAAACCCACGTTGGTAAACTATGAGACGAGGGCCTCGTAGAATGTGATTTTCCACGAGTATGTGCATGCATTCTTGCCATTCATATTGCCATAAAATAAGGCATATCTTAAATGTTACTTATTGGAACGGGCATATTGAGTCAAAATCGAAATCTTCCAGATGAACATCTTAAGGTAAGGATCGCTCATATGAATTGTCCTTCTTGATAAAGACATAATCGATTCAATATACCGCTGCTATAACTTTGGATGATTACCTGCTCTGCCGACAGATGATACTTGACATAAAGGTTAAATAATTGGGCTCGGCCATAGATGCTTAGTATGAATAAGCCAATACTTGTGGCTGTCGTAGCTGTATCAATAGTAGTAGGAGCTATGGGATTACCTTTCTTTAAGCTAGCAAATGCGCAATATGGAACAGCAACTGGAGGAAATATAGAGGAACAACTTCAGCTTGGCTAGAGAGAAAGTTTCTAATGCGCAACAACAAGGTGCTTATGGATCAGGTACTCCGATGTTGGGAGTCAATATAGACCAGACTGCTATATTCGTTGGAGTGCTGGTTGCTATATTCGGTGGTGTTGCAGACAGCTTTCTTTGCTATGAGCAGAAGCAAGAAATCAGTAACTACAAGCTAGTCAGTTAAATCTTTTTTTCACTTTTTTATTCTATCCCTGTAATAATATTCTGACAGTTTATCGTACATACGGTTGACTACGCTTTAACAAGTGTGACCACAATGTATATATCGAAGCCCAGAGTTGCTAAATATGATGAGCGCTATCTTAGGAATTGCATCATCGATAAGCAATGGATTTCATAGCTTGATAAGCCAAATCGGCCCAGCATACGACCCATTATTTTTCGATGTAATGGTCTACATATTCGGGACAATATTGTTTGCAGTGTTCTTGTTGAGTGTCATCGCATTCTATTTACGGAAAAAAGGACTTGGCGGCGGTTCTGCAAAAGAGAAATGGGTGAGTGAACTTGACAAGTACTTCGATCGTGAACAAATAGGGTTAATTCCAGACGAACTACATCACTGGTAACGGATAATAAGGAATGTGAGAGTTCAAATCTCCCTCAGCTTATTAATTCTAAATTTTTTATTTTCGTAATATTCAGATCTTTTGATACGAGGCTTGATGTGGTTATCGCCTGTTGGCATATATTTGTATTAGCATTTTGCTTCCGATCCCAATGACAAATGAGCCTTTCCATGAAATTGCTAATAGGATTGTGTTTTAAGGGACGCCATATTTTCGGCTAAGTCCATCTCCCTAGAACTAGACCGTATGGGGATTTTCAACGATAATTTCGTATCTAAAGTGATCAAGATGAACGTTGAGTGAAATCTAATATTTCTGTTAAGCTCTAATATTCAGAGTACGCCTCTAATTTTTAGTAATTGAGGGCTTCGGAACAAGAGTATACTAAGTCACAAAATAAGAAATGGAAATAAAAATAAAATTTGAGCTTTCTTAGATTACCTGCCACGGTCTTGTTGCGAATGTGATTCCAAGCCCAGCGCCTATCAGTATCACTTGATAAGCAACGTTGCCCCAAGGCACTGCTTTGAATATAGGCTGGCCTGTCACTTGCACTGTCTGACCGGGACCCAATCCAGGGCCAACGGATTCGACATTCAATTGCGTATGGACATGGTATATGCCAGGTTCAAGTGCATTTGCAGTAATACTGTATGGCACGGTAGCCTGAGGAAGAATATCAAAGATATTTCCTGGAGGATCTCTAGAAACGAATTCCCACCTATTGCCTGCATTAGTAGACTCTGAGAATAGAGATAGCCATGCTCTGAGCGGCCTGTTTACGAGACTCTGAAGCGTTCCTGATACCGTTAACGGATCACCCGTGTTCAGCGTTTGCGCGGAGAATGTCTCGTCTTGAATTCTTACGAATCTGCTCTGAAGTTGTGCTTGGACACCATGACCTTCTACCTGAGGTGCGATGGTTGCAATCGCGGAGAGGCCAATTACTGCACCTATTAGTACAATTATTACGGTCTTAGTTCCCTTCGTAATTCTACACCTAGGCATACCAGAAAAAACAAAGATATATGCTTTGCTGTTTCCTAGGCAGCTCCTTAAATCCAATCTATAAGTGCAGTCTAGGACCCCAATACACATGACTGATCAATTAGGAGCTTTACTTGGCTGAATAGACAATTTAAAAGCCTTCTCTAGTAAATAGTAGGTTCGGCAAGTTCAAGAAGATTCAAGAGTGACTAACGTTGCTAAAATTCCTTATTCAAAGCACTCGATAGATACTCTGCGAAGCAAGATGAGATCTATCCATCAGTTATTGACCATCGCGACGAAAATTAGAAGTTACCCCAAAAAAGGAGCAGCGAGTAAGAGGCTAGATTATGCTTCGAGATAGATAAATGTAGAATTATCTGGAAAAATTTAGACTTTGGCGAAAATCTAACGATGAGAAGATTCTTGAGTCAAACCTCGAAGGGGATTGGACATAGGATGGACAAACGTGGATAACTATGTTTTCCACTTTATCTGATAGACGCAAAATTTAAAAAGGCAACGCGTGCTTGTATAATCAATGACTTTACCAAAGGGATACGGTGAGGGTGGCGGCGGAGGCCGAGTTAGCAGTGGAAGTGGCCGAGATGACATAGAAAAGATGATAGGTCGTAGAGTAGAGAATATGAGGGGCATTTTCATTCTTGGTTTCGTTATGTGCTGGGCAGCTACTGCAGGGGGCGTTTACGTCGGCGTAACAATTTATCCGTGGGCTTATCCGTTGCCGAGCGGCATGTACGCACTGTCAGTGCTAACAGTAATAGAAGCATTAGGGCTATTTTGGATCCTCAAAATGACAGGGGAAAAACAAGTACGAGCTTAGACTTCGAACCATTCCTTTTTTACGTAAAATTTTTCTTTATTTAAATTGCTTTTTTAACTTTCGCTTTTCACTTTTCTAGTTCCCTGTATTTACAAGCGAATGTTTTGAGTTCTACATCGACCTAAGTAAAGCTAAGACTTCTGAAGAACAATGTTTAAGCATTCTACAGATATTACAAATGGTTAGAATCTAATTTCTCGAATAAATCTGTAATCAGAATAAAATTTTATATAGCACCTTTAGGAGATGTTTGATAATGGTCTGGCTTAGACGCACGACACACTACTTGTTCATAGTAGTAGTTGCTGTAAATAGCACCTTACTTACTATCAATGCGGGAGACTATATTTTCTACACTGACTGGGCGTGGACGTCCTTTGTAGTATTCTCAATATCACAATCTACTATGCTTGTGGTGGGGGCAATCTACTATATGTTGTTCACAGGTGTTCCAGGAACTGCTACATATTATGCGACTATCATGACAATCTACACTTGGGTGGCTAAGGGTGCATGGTTTGCCTTGGGATATCCGTACGACTTCGTCGTTACACCAGTTTGGATACCTTCAGCTATGCTCTTGGATCTTACTTACTGGGCCACTAGGAGAAACAAACACGCGGCAATAATAATAGGCGGAACCTTAGTTGGACTTTCGTTGCCTATCTTCAACATGATTAATCTGCTGTTAGTCAGAGATCCATTGGAGATGGCATTCAAGTATCCAAGACCAACACTGCCTCCGTACATGACCCCGATCGAGCCCCAGGTAGGTAAGTTCTATAATAGTCCCGTAGCATTAGGTTCAGGTGCAGGAGCAGTACCTGAGTGTTCCTATAGCTGCATTAGGCGCGAAGTTAAACACTTGGACATACAGATGGATGGCCTCGTGGAGTAAATGGGACTAAATCTCTAACCCCTTCCTTTTTTGTTTTTTGGTCTGTTACTGTTTTGAATTATTCGGCTCAAGCTTAACCATTAAGTTCAATACTTACCTAAGGAACAAACATGTGACCTTTAAGGCATATGTGCAAAGTATAAGTTTAGGCCTAGGTTAACTTTAGATTGATTCAGTATTCTATGTCAGTCGAAGGAGGACCAGCTAAGGGAAAAGAAGAGGAACCTGAGTGTGAGCATTGTGGCTTGACGTTAGAAGCATGCATGTGTGCTTGCCCGTATTGTGGAGAACGAGATTCTTGTGAGTGTTGTTTGTTTGACGCGGCGACTGGTGGATAAAACATTAGGTGATTTCATTATATATCCTTTAAGTATTATACCAGGTAGGTACTGAATTGCTGAATTCTCTAGTGAAAAACTCGCTCTCCTGGGTAATAGGTGGTCCCCAAGGTAGCGGTGTAGATTCAGCTGCCAATATTTTCTCAAACGCCTGTGCTCAAGGTGGTTTACACCTATACGGAAAAAGAGAGTATTATTCTAACATCAAAGGTGAACATAGCTATTTCACAGTGAGAGTCGATGAGTCTCCCATAAACTCACATCTCGATGAAATTAACTTCCTAGTATCATTTGATGCAGAAACTGTGATTAGACACACACCCAATGTATCAAAAGGGGGGGCTATAATATATGATTCCTCTCTTGTTAAGCTTACACTTGATGAAGTTCCCACACTCGATGAACAATCTTCATCCAAAATATCTGATATGCTGAATCGCATGGGATTTGATCGAACAGTACAAGGTATGCTCGACCTAGCTAAATCTAACGGATGTGCACTTTATGGTCTTCCGTATTTTGAGATCATTGAAAATTTGGCAATGAAACTTAACAACCCCGCCTTGGGCAAGTTGACTAGGATGATTAACGTGATTGCGCTGTCTTCATCGCTTGCTCTCTTAGGATTTGACAAAGAGCATCTCATAACAGCGATAAAAAAAGTGTTCCGCTCAAAACAAAAAGTACTTGACAGTAACCTATCCGCTGCCGAATACGCTTATGAATACGTAGGGCAGAAATTTGATTCGTCGTCTATTTATTATACTCTCGAGTCGAGACCTCGTTTAACTGATTATTTGCTGGTTCAGGGGAATCAAGCGTCAGCAATGGGAAAAATAATAGGTGGTTGCAGATTCCAAACTTATTATCCAATTACTCCTGCAAGTGATGATAGCGAATTCCTAGAAGCTAACCAGATCTTTGATCAGTCAGATGGTAACAAAGGATCTATCCTCGTAGTTCAAACCGAGGACGAAATTGCGGCAATAACAATGGCAATCGGAGGAGCGTTGACAGGGACAAGATCTGCAACTGCGACCTCAGGACCGGGATTTTCTTTAATGGCGGAGGCTCTAGGTTGGGCAGGCATGAATGAAGTGCCTATCGTAGTGACGCTATATCAGAGAGCTGGCCCTTCAACCGGGCTTCCCACCAGGCATGAACAAGGCGATCTACTTTTTGCGATACATGCAGGACATGGTGAATTTCCTAGGATTGTTCTAGCGTCAGGAGACATAGAGGAGTCATTTTACGATTCAATTAAGGTTTTCAATTTCGCCGAAAAGTACCAACTTCCTGTCATTCACATGTTAGATAAAGCAATAGCCAACAGCATCAAAACTTGTAGAGAATTTGATCAGAGAAAAATTAAGATTGAAAGGGGGAATCTATTAGAACAAGTCACCGCTGGTTCGTTAACTGGAAGCGGTGGGCACTTCCTGAGGTTTAGACTCGATAATCCGATTTCAAGTCGTGCTCCACTAGGAACTGAAAATGCAATATTTTGGAACACTGGCGACGAACATACTGAAGAAGGGCACATATCAGAAGATCCCGATAATCGAATAAAGATGATGACTAAAAGGATGACAAAATTGGAAGTAGCATTGTCTGAAATTCCGGAAGAAGATAAGGTCTTGCAATTTGACTTTGGAAGTTCAACAGGTGAAATAACGGTAATAAGCTGGGGTTCTACGAAAGGGGCAATTATAGATGCAATGAAAATGTTATCCAGACAAGGTAAAGCAATTAGATTTCTGCAAATTAGATTATTGCATCCATTTCCTACGAGTGAAATTTTGAAATTAATAAAAAATGCGAGAGTGCTAATAGATATTGAAATGAATTATACCTCCCAATTGGCAGCCCTTGTCAGGGAGCATACTGGAAGAGATGTAGATTTCAAAATAGTAAAATTTAACGGTAGACCAATGTCCTCTAGTGAGATTTATTATACCATGAATGCCATATTAGAGGGTAAATTAGAAAGGAGGATTGTATTGGATCATGGCACTTAAGTTAGCTGATTATAAGACACCTGTTCACAACGACTGGTGTCCTGGCTGCGGTGATTTTGGAATTCTTAACGCCATTCAGATGGCTCTATTTGATATGGGGGTACCCCGTCATAAGGCAGTTATTTTTTCTGGTATTGGTTGCTCGGGAAAGACTCCACATTTCATAAATACCTACGGGATACATACTCTACATGGTAGAGTCCTTCCTTTTGCTCAAGGTGCCAAGCTAGCTAATCCGAACCTTGAAGTTATCGCTCTTGGAGGTGATGGAGATGGCCTAGGAATAGGAGCTGGACATTTTGTTGGTGCAGGGAGGAAAAATGTAGATATGCCTTACATTATTTTCAATAACGGTGTGTATGGCTTAACTAAGGGTCAAGCATCTCCGACTCTTAAATTGGGAATCAAGACGAAGTCGCTTACACAGCCAAACGTAAACAATTCTGTTAATCCTATCTCTATGGCTTTAGTCGCAGGATTTACCTTTATTTCCAGGTCGTACTCATACGACGTGAAACATCTAAGAGATACTTTGAAGAAAGCTATTCAGCATAAAGGGCTGGCATTTGTAGATGTACTTCAGCCTTGTCCAACTTATAATGATATTAATACCCGTGAATGGTTTCAGGGACAGGATAATATTGATCCATCGTCTGGTAATCAAACGCCTAGAATATACAAAATAGAAGACGAAGGTTATGATGGTGTTGTAAATGATAACGCGGAGGCGCCTGACAAAATGGCTCAAGTTTTATCGATAGCAAGTGAATGGGGAAGCCGGATTCCTATAGGAATTTTTTATCAGAATGAATTTGTACCAACTTATCACCAACGCATTGTCGAAAATATTTCCGAGTATGAGCGAAAGCCACCAGCAGCTGAATCTATCTGTACAGATGAGGGACTACCTCTTGCTGACCTAAGCAAACAGTTAGCTTCGATGAAGCTCGATACATGAGAGAGGAAGAAGTAACTCTACGGTAATCACGATGATCTTTTGCTGTGCTCTTTTTTAGCAATAATTCTTTATCACATAATAGGTGGAGCATCAAAAATAACCAGACTCAACTCACAGCTTGGGATAACTTTAATTACAATTTTCATCATTATTTCCACAATTACAAAAAATGAAGAGACTCTTTATGAACAGAGTAGAATCAACACCTGAATTGGTTTCAACGGTCTATGAGAAGTCTAGGTCGAACATATCAGAGTTCAGAAGAACTGTAGATAGACCCCTTACGCTTTCTGAAAAAATCCTATTTGGGCATTTTGTGGACACCAATCAACCAGAACCTACTTCAGGCAAGAGTTATGTATTTCTAAGATCAGATCGAGTAGCCTTGCAAGACGTTACTGGCCAAATGACCATTCTACAATTTTTGCTCGCGGGCCTTAAACAAACTGTCGTTCCAACAACAGTTCATTGTGATCATCTTATACAGGCTAGAATAGGTAGTCAACCAGACACAGCAGTCTGCTGTGAATGAAAACAGCGAAGTTTATCTCTTTTTGGAATCTGCTTCGAGAAAATTCGGCATGGGTTTTTGGAAACCGGGTGCCGGAATAATACACCAAGTCATACTAGAAAATTACGCATTTCCTGGGGGGCTTCTTATCGGTACCGATTCCCATACT
The DNA here is from genome assembly GCA_963788355.1 of uncultured Nitrososphaeraceae archaeon. Taxonomy (GTDB): domain Archaea; phylum Thermoproteota; class Nitrososphaeria; order Nitrososphaerales; family Nitrososphaeraceae; genus TA-21. The sequence goes on from CAWBGD010000010.1 coordinate 64,171, forward strand.
CCAAATGCCGGGGGCTTGGGAATGATGGCCATGGGTGTTGGCGGTCTCGATGCGGCCGAGACGATGGCAGGATTACCGTGGGAGCTTTTATATCCAAAGAGGATTGGTGTATTTTTGACTGGCTCACTCTCTGGTTGGACTGCTCCAAAAGACATAATTCTCTATGTAGTATCCAAACTAACTGTTTCCGGGGGAACGAACGCAATAATAGAGTATTTTGGACCAGGCACGGAATCAATTAGTTGCACAGGAAAAGCAACCATCACAAATATGGGGGCAGAAATTGGCGCTACTACTTCAATATTTCCATACGATAAGCGAATGGAAACGTACCTTAGATCTACGAATCGTTCCAGTATCGCGGATTTAGCCAATAAAAACTACGACCTTTTGACCCAAGATCAGGGCATAGCAGAAGAACCTTTGAAGTATTTTGATCAGATAATTGAAATTAATTTGTCAAACCTTGAACCATATATTGTAGGTCCGCATACTCCCGATCTTGCTAGACCAATTTCAAAGATGGCAGTAGACGTAAAAAAGAAAAATTACTTGGATACTATTTCAGTGGCATTAATTGGGAGCTGTACTAATTCCTCGTATGAAGACATGTCTAGGGCTGCCAGTATTGCGGCGCAAGCAAAGGATAAACATTTGAAAATAAAGACCTCTTTACTAGTAACGCCAGGTTCAGAAATGATAAGATCAACTATTGCTAGAGATGGTCAAATCAAATTACTTCAAGCCATTGGTGCTACAGTTTTAGCGAATGCCTGTGGACCATGCATAGGCCAGTGGAGTAGGCCAGAGCTGAAAAAAGGAGAATTAAACACAATTGTAACTTCTTATAATAGAAACTTTCCGGGCAGAAACGACGGAAGTAGAGAGACTATGAATTTCATAGCAAGCCCTGAAATAGTTATTGCATTAGCACTTTCTGGGAAACTTTCATTCAATCCTCAAGTGGATCAACTAGAAACAGGGGATGGTACAAAAGTGCAGTTGGAACCTCCTGGAGAAGCTCCAGAAGTTCCTAAAGAGGGTTTCAGCCAAGTAGCAGGAAATTATATTGGACCTTCGGAGAACCCTGATAACATAGAATTAATAATAGGTCATAATAGCACCAGACTGCAAAAACTTGAGCCTTTCCCAGCCTGGGATGGTAATGATTTTCTTGATCTACCGGTACCTGTTAAGGTCAGGGGCAAGTGCACAACAGATCAGATTTCTCCTGCTGGGGCTTGGCTTATGTATAGAGGACATCTTGACAAGATAAGCGACAATTTACTACTTGGCGCAGTGAATGCTTTTTCTGGCAAAGTTGGAACTGGAAAGAATCTTCTTAACAATAAATTTGAACCCTTACCTCAAATCGCAAGACTATACAAGTCAAAGGGAATCGACTGGGTCATTGTAGGAGACAATAATTATGGAGAAGGGAGCAGCAGGGAACACGCGGCCATGACACCTAGATACCTAGGCTGTAGAGTAATTATCGCAAAGAGTTTTGCCAGGATTCATGAGACAAATCTAAAAAAGCAGGGAATGCTTGCCTTAACCTTTAGCGATGAGAAGGATTATGACAAGATAAAGGAATACGACAAAGTGAGTATCTCTGGCCTAAAGAATCTGAAAGAAGGAAACCCAATAATGTGTAGGCTGCTGACATCAAGATGGAAAAACCGAAGAGATAAAATTGATACACTCCTTTAATGCAGCTCAAATTAATTGGTTCTATGCTGGGTCTGCACTCAATATGATTCGAAATCCCAATATGCATTGAGATCCCTATTTGTTGATTAACTAAATTGGTAAATAACTCTAACAGTGGCTTGCGAGGAGATACTCAACTAATTACTAGTATATACATACACCGATCTAATTAAGAGTGTCATCGTTAATTGATTTCCTTGGCAACATTGAAGTCGCCTAGACTTTTACAAATGAAATGAATCTATCTTAAGTATTTCTTTATTTCGAAAAAATTGAATTTAGCTCTGTCGAATAAACAAGGTGGATTAAATAGATAATCTTATTTCCCTTGCGCGACTTACTTTCGTTCGATTCGAGGAATTCTAAGGAAATTTGGTAAATCTATAGGAGCAGATGAGTGGACTGGTTTGGGAAACAAAGGATTAAGCAGAATTCTGTTATAGTGAATGTTGAACTAGTCTGGGAATGGACACCCTAGCGATTTGCGACTCAGAAACTAATACCTAAATATCTCATTTTAGAAATGAGAATAATGACTATATCCGTTGTTCCTTCTTCTTATCCTGTAGAAGGAATAAAAAACTCAAAAATTGGTAGCATTGACAGTGTTAAAGGTACCATGCTTGTAAAGCGCGGATTTGCTCATATGCAAAAACATGGCGTAATCATGGACGTAACAAACGCAGAACAGGCGCGTGTAGCTGAAGAGGCCGGAGCAGTGGCTGTTATGGTCTTGGATAAGTTACCATTTGAGGTCAGACGTGCCGGTGGCGTTGCAAGGACTGCAAGTATAAAAGTAATTGAAGCCGTACTTGATTCAGTGAGCATACCTATTATGGCTAAATGTAGAATTGGCCATATATCGGAAGCTCTCGTGTTGCAGGAATCTGGGGTTGACATGATAGATGAAAGTGAGGTTTTGACACCTGCCGATGAAGAAAGACACATTTGGAAGTGGGACTACACAACTCCTTTCGTAAATGGAGCTAAAAATCTAGGCGAAGCATTACGAAGAATAGAAGAAGGCGCATCCATGATTAGAACTAAAGGAGAACCTGGTACTGGAGATGTTGCTGAAGCCGTGACGCATGTTAGGAACATGAACAACGATATTCGAAAGTTAAGGTCCACATACGAAGACGGAGATTTTCAGGAACTAATAAGAATGGCAAGGGAATTTAAAACTTCGTATGAACTAGTCAGGGAGACTTCCAGGCTAGGGCGATTGCCAGTTGTAAATTTCGCTGCGGGAGGCATATCAACACCTGCTGATGCGGCAATGTTAATGCAACTTGGATGTGATGGCATATTTGTCGGGTCTGGAATTTTTGTGGCAGAAGATCCTCTGGAGCGCGCGAAGGCCATTGTGTTATCTACGACTTATTTTGACGATCCGAAGATTGTGCTGGAAGCACAAAAAATGATTGACGAAAAGAAGTCTATGCTTGGCTTAGATACCAAAAATCTGGCTCTTAAAATGCAGGAGAGGGGACCAGCCGTCTGATGCGCGATATGAAAATCGGCATACTTGCCATTCAAGGTGATATAGAAGAGAATATCGAAGCGACAACTAGGGCATTGTCTTCAATGTCATTACAAGGCAAAATAATGCCCGTACGTTACGCCGATGACCTTAAAAAAATAAATGGTCTTATATTACCTGGTGGTGAAAGCACGGCCATCGGACATATGCTGGCACTAAACCCTGAAATGTCACATACCTTGCAAGAAAGACTGCTGAATGGAATGCCTGCTTTGGGCATATGTGCGGGAATGATAGTTTTGGCTAAGAAAGCGTATGATATGGCGGTAGGTGAAATAAATCAACACCTTCTCAATGTGCTTGATATTGTAGTAGAAAGAAACTCTTTCGGAAGACAGCATGAGTCTTTCGAGACCGACCTCGCCATCGATGGCTTGGGCGAGGATCCATTTAAAGGGGTGTTTATAAGAGCTCCTTCAGTGAAAAGTGTTGGACGGCAAGTCCAAGTACTTGGTCGCTTGGCCGAAAAAATAATTGCCGTGCAACAAGGAAGTTTGATCGGAACTTCTTTTCATCCTGAGCTTTCCGGTGACACCCGATTTCATATGCGGCTCATTAAACAAGTATCTGAATCGGAAAATACAACTCATTCATGATTTTGGTGCGGGGGGTGGGATTTGAACCCACGAACCTCTTAAGGACGGGATCCCTTTTCATAAGATCTTAAGTCCCGCGTCTCCAAATCTAGTTATTTGGCCAGGCTCTACAACCCCCGCGAAAATGTCAGCCAATCTGATGAATTTCTTGGTAATTAAATGTTACAAGAGATTAGATAACTTAATGAAACCCTTACCTGTTGTTGATATCTTACAATTGTGCCTTGGTAGCTCAGCCTGGTAGAGCGTTGCCTTGGTAAGGCAAAGGTCCCGGGTCCAAATCCCGGCCAAGGCTATTCTTATTCTAGACAAGTTATGCCGACTGTATGTACAATGCCAAGGAATCCAGGTCAATATTGTATTTCAAAACACGCAACCGCATTCGTTGTTTTAAACAAAATTGAAGGCAGTAGCTTACGAATTGATGAATATGATGAGCCGAATCAATACATCTATCGGATAATGAATCACATTCTTCCATTCAATACGAATGTAGGTCTGAATAAAGAATCCAGATATTCAGAAATATGATAACTCTATTGTTACCACGCCGGTACTCAATTTGATAGAATGAGACTAAAGTCACTTTGATACTATCTTCTTTAAGAATAAAGGTTGAAAAGGGATGTCATTAGAAAAATTACTCCTGCATCAAAAATAAAAAACTAATAACTAAGAATAGCTTTTTATCAACGATTTCCACAAACTATTCAAGGAATAGAAAGGTGTTTGGTTAGTCCAAATGGGATTTAAGATGCGATATTTGGATCTTAGGAGAAAAGTCAGAGATGTAAGAATGCTCGCCATCCAGGGTATAGCAGAGGCTGGATCTGGTCACCCCGGAGCTTCATTCTCAGCTGCAGAAATTATGGGATCTCTTTATTTTCATAAAATGAAGCATGACCCCAATCATCCCCTCTGGGATGATAGAGATTTTTTCATAAATTCTAAAGCCCACTCAGCCCCAGGTTTCTATGCGACCCTCGCCGTAGCAGGTTATATAGAATCAGAGGAAATTAAGACACTTAGAAAAATGGGATCACGTCTACAGGGGCACCCAGTCAGATATTCGGAATACCAGAAACATCACAGCTTTCCAGGCATAGAATATTCTGGCGGATCAGAAGGTATTGGTTTATCTGTCTCCATAGGAATTGCTCTTGCAAAGAAATCTGATAGGATGGATAATCGAATCTATACATTAATCGGGGACGGAGAATCCAATGAAGGACAGATCTGGGAAGCTGCTATGTCAGCCCCGAAATTTAGGCTTGACAATCTTGTTGCTATTCTTGACAGAAATAAGATACAGCAAGATGGATTTACGGAAGAAATAATGCCATTGGACCCTGTAAGGGATAAATGGATGGCGTTCAATTGGAACGTTATTGAAGTTGATGGCCATAAGATTGAGCAGTTGATCGATGCATTGAACCGAGTGGAAAGGTTAGAGGATAAGCCATCGATAATTATAGCTAATACTATAAAGGGTAACGGCGTAAAACATATGGCAAATAATCCCCAATGGCATGGTAAAGCGCCCCCTAGAAAACACACACCTATACTACTAGAGGAACTACAAAGTGAGATTTTGATCGCCCCATCCATAATTGCAGGCGAGAGGGAAAATTATGAAAAAAAGGTACGAAAGGCTGAAAGGGGAGGTGCAGATCTCATTCACCTGGATGTTATGGACGGACATTTTGTGCCTAATACAACATTCTTTTCAGATACGATTAAAAACCTTCGAAGGATTACTAGTCTTCCTTTCGATGCACACTTGATGATTGAAAAACCCCTAGAGCATGTTCAAGATTATATCGATGCTCGTTGTGATATAATAACCGTTCATGCTGAAGTTTGTAAAGAAGATGAATTTATAGAAATAAATAAAAAACTTCTAAGAGAAGGGATTAGTCCTGGTATAGCTGTAAACCCTGATACATCATTTCCATCATGGTTATTTAATCACCTTGATAATATAGACGTGATAATAGTAATGTCCGTTAATCCAGGCTTTGCCGGACAAAAATTCATACCAGAAACTTTGGACAAGATGGTCGAAATACGTAAAAGAATTGAGGCGCTATAATTATCGAGGTTATATTGAAGCTGATGGTGGTATAGATGCGACAAATCTTCAACAAGTATTTGATGCAGGGGCGAGGATAATGGTTGCTGGGAATGCAGTCTATGGGTCTGCAGATATCAATGCAAACATTATCCAATTAAAGCATAAGGCTAATGTGGCCTTAGAAAGAAAACTGTTAGAACTTGCAACTATAAAGGGAATACGCAATGATTGGATGAAAACCCGTAAACATATATTGATTCCATTGGCAAATGAATTAAGGATAGAAGGAGAGCTTCATGCAATTAAGTAATGAAAGAAAGGTCTCGGATATGAGGAGTGCATACGGCGACGCACTAATAGACCTTGGATCAAAAGACAGGAACATAATTTGCGTCGGGGCCGATACCACCGATTCGCTTAAGACAAAAAAATTTGGGGAAAAGTTTCCAAATAGGTTGTATAACGTAGGAATTGCCGAAGCCAATCTAGTGTCTATTGCTGCTGGGCTTGCAATAGCTGGAAAAATAGTATTTGCTAGCACATATGCAGCATTCTTGCCAGGCAGATGCTTGGATCAAATCAGGAATACAATTAGCTATCCTTTTCTTAATGTAAAGCTTGTGGTTTCTCACGCAGGACTTACAGTAGGTCCTGACGGAGCTTCACACCAGCAAATTGAGGATTTGTCCATAATGCGGACGATACCAAACATGAGAGTACTCGTTCCATGTGATGCATTGTCTGTAAAATCTTTGATACCAGTTATTGCATACACAGTTGGCCCATTTTATATGCGTCTGGCAAGACCCGCAAGCGACATAATATATGATGAATCTGCAAGTTCTTTTGCAATTGGTAAAGGAAATATTTTACGTGATGGTTCTGACGCGACAATTGTGTCGTGCGGTCTTATGGTAATGCAAGCATTAAAAGCAGCGAAAATTCTTAGAATGGACTATGGTATATCTTGTCGAGTTATTGACATGTATTCAATTAAACCGATAGATCGACAAATAATTTATCAAGCTGCATTGGATACAGGTCTTATAGTGACTGTTGAAGAACATAGCACTCTCGGAGGGCTCGGAAGCGCTGTTTGCGAAGTTGTTGCTGAGAGTCATCCTGTTTTTGTAAAGAGAATTGGAGTCAATGATACATTTGGCGAATCCGCAAGAGATGAAGAAATTGATGCACTTTTGGACAAATATGGTCTAACCTCTAGTCAAATAGTAGAATTGGTTATTGAAGCTAGGAGAAAAAGTAAGAAATGAAGATATTTCTGGACACTGCAAACTTACAGTCTATAAAAAAATATAATGACATGGGAGCAGTCGACGGAATAACCACAAATCCAACGCTTCTTTCTAAAGAAAAAGAACATCCTTCTGAGCTAATGCGCGAAATTACAAGAATAATTAGTGGGCCTGTCAATCTTGAGGTAATCGGAACAGAAGCGGGAGAGATGATTGAAGAGGCTCATCGCCTTACAAAATTTGGTCCTAACGTAGTCGTCAAGATACCAATGATCCCTGAGGGGCTTAAAGCTGTAAGGAGATTACGCGACGAAGGTATCAAAACAAATGTTACTCTAATCTTCTCAAGCAATCAGGCAATACTAGCATCTAAAGCAGGTGCTTCATATGTAAGTCCGTTTATCGGGAGGATTGATGATGCGGGCCATGATGGTATGATGATAGTCAGGGAGATAGCGCAGATATTCAATAACTACAAATTTGATACAGAAATATTGGTTGCAAGTATACGTCATCCTGTTCATGTGGTAGAAGCAGCGAAAATTGGAGCACATATTGTAACTTTGCCTCCAGAAATATTGGGGAAGATGATGTTACACCCTCTGACCGATAAGGGGCTAAGCTCATTCTTGACAGATTGGGAAAAAATTACTCGTCAGCATGAAGTTACCTTCTAAATATTAGAGTGCTCCAAAATGGAGGGTGCCTCAAAATAAGAACAAAACACGAATCCATTCAAACCTTCAACAGAGACAATACTCGATTTGGAATATCATGTAATCTGCTTATCGCTAAAGTCCTTTCGAATTCTAACCCCTTTAAGTTTTGGCCTATATTCACGGCAGTACTGATATTCTTCCCCATTCCAACTGCTACCATATGTATCCCCATAGTTTTATAAGTAGCAATTATTGAGCGAACTGCCTCATAGTCTGAGGGTTCACCGTCTGTCAATGTTATCATTATTTCAGGCTTGAAGGCTTTCATTACTGGGAGCAAGAGGTTATAGATCTCTGCAAGAGGCGTTCCTCCACTTGCCCTAATTTGAACCAAGTTTCTTGCATTCATGGGGGACCATTTTTCGTCGGCCCGCTTTATCACCCAACATTTTACTTTTCTGTCCCTAGTACTAAAAGCGTAGACGGCAAATTTTATACCTAAGAATTTTAGAGCCTCACAGAGTGCGATAGTTGCCTTCTTATATTCAATCTCTTCATCTTCTATGCTACTTGAGTGATCAAGTAATAATGCAATTTTTGTTTTTACTGAGATCTTATAATCAGTAAGAAATGGTTTTGCTTGCGACTCTAATATTGCATCGACATCCAGTTCATCCCCACTTTCTTCATGTGTCTCAACCCAACCTATCTTCCAATTCCTTACTGCCGCTTTTAATCTTGTTATAAGATCTTTATCATAAATTATTGACTCATCAAGGAACAGGCTATCCGGTACAGATAACCCAAATTCCTCCATGCTCGCATATCCTTTATTGTCAGACCTTGTACTTTCTCGAACTATACTTTCATATTCCTTCACTAATCGATTGCCCTCTACTAATGATTCAATAAGGTCTCGTGTCTTTTCTTTGTTTTTTTTCTGACTTATCTTTTGAATTTGCTTTACCAAGTCATTAGCACTAAGGCTAAGGCCGATTCTGGATTTGGGCATAATTAGCGGAATAGTTACCAATGGATTTATTTGAAGCAATTTGATAATTTGAGGGACGTGCCGTTCTAACCAATCAGTACCCAAGCTCCTGTCGAGTGCCTCCCTAACTATCTCGTTACCAAAATTAACTGCGTTCTGCACTCTGTCTAATTCACTTCCAAACAATTCACCCTTAATGTATCCCGTAAGTAAATATTGAGAAAAGGCTTCAATAATTTTTTGTTTTCCATACAAACTATTAAGTAAAGGTCTAGTTAACCATGAAATTCCTTCATTGAATATTAGTTCATTCTCCATGCCCTCCCATTCCTTCAATCCCAGTATCTCAATTCTCTTACTTTCTAGCGAGTTCAGGATATAGCCAAATGCATGATCATAACTTAGTACTTTGGTTGAGAATGCCATCCTCATAGATTCGTACCAAAGCGATGTTCTCCATTGCCTGTATTTCTGGAATTGAGTCCCCGCGTAATAACTTAAGGATGGTAAGGAGATAATATTTTTTTGAATATTGGTGAATGGAATTTTTCCATCTACCAATATAACTACGGTTTTAGGGTTTCCAGACCATCGCCTAGATAGGAATGTGGCTAAATTAATCAGAACGTCATTGCGTATGAGATTTTTTCGTCTGTATTCTAATGACAAATTATCCAAAAATGGAGGTTATCATATCCATGACCTTTCTATATTCAACCTCGCCCCACTGCTCGTATACATTGGCATACACTACTTCTGCGGCTTGTTTGATTGGCATTCCTTGCCCAATCAGTTTTGCAAAGGCAATAGACTCCCTGATACTTGGACCATAATAAAGTTCCTCCAAAGCAGCTGCATCCCTTAGACTATTGGCTAACTTGAAAGCACGTTCCAGTTCCTTTTCTTGGGAGCTATTTACGTTAACATGATATTTCACAATCTCCATCTCAATATTTGGAGGGGGATAGTCCAATTTTATCCTCACAGGAAATCGACTTAACAACTGGGGAGGAAGTTCCTTTGTTCCAGCATGCGACAATGGATTTATTGTAGCAATCACAAACCAGTCATCAGCCGCTCTTATTGTTTGTCCTTCTGCTTCCTTCAAAACTATTTGTCTCCTATCATCTAGCGCTTCATCCAAGCGTAATAGGACGTCCGCATCTGCGGCATTTATTTCATCTAAATAAAGGATAGTCCCTTCCTTCATGGATTTGATCAGGATCCCCTCCACGAAGCTAATTTCACCTCTATTCATAGTCTTGGAGCCAACTAAATGTGATTCTCTTGTCCGAAGACTAAAGTTGATTGAATGGAGTTGCTTGTGTGTGTCGGATGCAAACTTCCTGACCAAACTCGTTTTTCCCGTTCCCTTCGGCCCTATTATGAGAGCAAATATCGAGGCTCTATTAGCTCTATTCAAAAGGTTTAGAGAATCATTCCAGTCCAAGTATGCCATATCAGTATCAGCTATCATCAGTTACATTGAAAGTAGCATAAAATAAAAACTAATGGTTAATCCTAAGTATGAGATGAGAGCATTATTCTCTTTCTACTCAAATAATCAGTCAAAAGGATCTTGTCAATTTCCGAAGGATTGATATAGTAAGACCGGCCCTTGACCAGCTTTTCTAACTCGTTAACGTAGCTTAGGAGAGTGTCTTCTTCGCTAATCATGATTGTATCTATTTCGATACCCGCATTGCGGCACTTCTTGGCCTCTAAAATGGTCTTTTCACCGATATATTGATCCACCTGTCTGTACCTGTAACAGAGATATACTGTTCTTCCGGAGGATATATCTAGCTCCAAATCAAAATTTTTCTTCATTTTTTCTATTGTGCGCTTTTCTGGGGAGTAAAATTCCGAATAAGGCCTTTGAGAGATTAGTTTTTCTTTCTCATGATTAGAATCTATGAAGCAAGCACTCGGATGACCATCAGTGATCATAACTATTCGTCGGTTCATCGAACTATCCTTAGATAGTATCCTTCTTGCCAACCTAAAGGCCGCTTGGTAGTTGGTATAATGCAGAAAATCGGAGCCAGGCTCAAAAGTTTTTAGGTAAGGTATGTCAAATGCGGAAACTCTAGAAGCAAGAGCGCCAAATCCTATGATGTAAATGGAGTCTGAGGAAAAGTATTTCTGATTTAACAGATATAGACTCCACAATGCACGTTTTGCGGCTTCAATTCTGCTCATGCCTGAGTACATTGTGGAATATCTCATAGTTGAGCTTAGATCGATGCAATAGACAACGGACATTGTCACATCCTGTTTGGTATCGTATTCTTCCAAATCATCCGCCAAAATTTCCAAAGGAATTATCACATCTTTCTTCGCCTTAGAAATTCTTTCTACGGCATTCAAAATGCTTCGGGGCACGTTTAAAAGCCTAATGTCATCACCCATCTCATATCTTCTACTACTGTCTAAAACCAAAGAACCACTACCTATGCGTGTAGTTTCGTGCATGCCAGTTTTTCCAGAATTTAGAGCCTTCATAACATCGCGAAGCAATCTTGCTCCCACGGCAAGAAATCCTTTTTTGCTCAACCACTTACCAGAATCTTTCAGATATCCCTTTTGTTGCAGCTCCGTAATTATTGAATACTCTCTATCTATTGAATTCGTTGAAGATTCTACATCATATTGTGTGTCTTCTCGCCCATCATTGACCGAATAGTTCGATGATTCTTTCACGGCCTGCAGTTTTTTTTCAATTTCATTTAGTGAAGCTATTTCGTCGCGCATTACTTCTCGACCAATTATTTCCAAGTACTTGTTAAGCAGTTTCGTTGGAACTGGTGCTACAAATTTACCATCTCTACTTGTGCTTTCATGTCGCTCTAAGGCACTCTTAATGCCAATATAGGTAAATTTTTTGATACTTTTATCATTGTTTGATATTGGTGCTGACATACAACCCATCCCTTCTTTCAATAAACGGTGGATCAGTAAACCTCAGACCTTCCAGTACTAATTCTATAATCGAAGCTAAAAATTCCGATCCTATTTTCTTCTCTGCTGAGACAAAGGTAACTTCAATTCCGTTACTTTTGGCAGATTTCTCAAATCGATCCTGCTCTATGATTACCATTCTAGATACCTTCTCCACAATTTGTTTTAACTCAGGAAATCGATTAATCTGCGTTTCATAATCCTGTAGTTTCATAGCCCTTCGTTCTACTGGTTGCACCAGGAGTATCTTGGGAAACGACAAAGCCTCTACCGACATCAAATTCTCCCCTCAATCTACCAAATTTTTCGATAGGTATCCCTGACAGATAATTGGTCGAAATTTTCTTCGTAGCTTCAGTGATAATGGATGTAAGTATCCTGTTTCTATTTTCAAGTGAATCGTCAAGCTCAGAGAGCTCGAATTTGGAAGTTTGAAGGATACAGTGAAAATCACTAATTCTAGGAATTATCTTGCTCGCATAAAGAATACTTCTTGTCCTTACAGCCTCTGAGATGAGAATCTCTAAAGAGTGTATCGACATTCTCACGCTTACTCCTTTGTCATGATTGATTTCGGGATGGGAGCGTGCGATCTGAGAAATCTCTGAAACGCATTGCAATATGAAAATAGGTACAAATACGTTCCAGGATTCAAAAATTCGTGCCTCTTGAACCATTATTAGCATTTCATCAAATGTTGAATTAGGATAATGCGTGGTTATATGACTTCGCAGTCTATCATATAACGGCTCAATAATTTTCCCAGAATGCGTATAGTCAACCGGATTCGCAGTCGCAATTATTTTTAAATCGGGCCTAAAGACAACTGAATAAGATCCGGTAGTAAATTTACCTTCTTGTAGAACACTCAAGAGTGCAACCTGTTTTCTTGGATCTAGAACTGGAAGTTCATCAATACATAATATCCCGTGTCTGGCTTGCAGTAACTGCCCAGGTGAGTATGATTCAATGCTGTAATATTCGACTCCTTTTTTGGCAATTTTAATCGCATCAATCTGGCCAACAAGGTCCTTCACCGAAATATCAGGTGTCGCTAGCACATACTTAAACCTAGAAGCACCTTCAACCCAATCGATCTTAGTATCAAGTCTATTGTTTCTAATTATTCTTTCGCATTCACTTGAAACAGTAAATTCAGGTTTGGAACGTATCACTTCTTGGTCATTAAGTAAGGCTACTAACTCAGGTTCAGGAATCAACATTGGGACATCATTGGTAATTGTTCCTCTAACTACCGGGATCGGAGATAATAGACTATGTGCTATAGTTTCTGCTAGTTTTGTCTTGGCCTGGCCGATCTGGCCTACGAACAAGATATCATGGCCAGATAGTATTGCTCGGTTTATAGAAGGGATTACTTCGTTATCATATCCAATAATACCTTTGTATGGAAACTCTCTGTTTCTCAATTTCAATATCAAATTATTTCTTAATTGGTCCTCAACACAAAGATGTTTGTAGTTGATTGACAGCAAATCCCTAAGTGTCTTGATACTTGCATAGTTCTCGGGTAGGCCCGGACTTGTATCTTTGAATTTTGCTTTAGAATTATAACTTTCATGCACAATTTTTTGAAAATCACTAGAAATCAATTATGCAACAATTGCATTTCTACAAATTTAAAGCTTTCAAACTCTTTTCCAAGAATAAGACCTATAAAATGTGTCGAAAGCTGTGCTAATAGAATATCTGGTTTAGTAACACTGTTTTCTATATAAAATCAAATACTTACTGTCACCTTTTGCTAGCGAACATACTATAATTTCTACAAGGTCAAACCTGTAATAGAAAATTTGAGCAAGATGAGATTCAAGAAATAATTTACATGGAGTAGAATTATGAATCTACTTCGGTAATAAAGAATTGATCCTAGCATAGTTTTTATTGCCCAATGTTAGATTACTCGTCCATTGTCAGTAGGAGAGTACAAGTATATTCTTAGAATTGCCGGTAAGGATATAGACGGCGGGAAAAAGGTTATCGTTGCGTTAAGTCAAGTTAGGGGATTGGGATATAACCTTTCTCAAGTGATACTTCAATCATTAAATATTAATCCAAATACAAGGGTAGGCTTTTTGACAGAGAATGAATTATCAGAGATCGAAACTGCTATTCAAAATCCAACTCAAATAGGTATTCCAACTTATTATTTTAACAGAAGAAAGGACATAGAAACAGGGTTAGATACTCACCTTATAACCTCTGAATTAGATTTTACTATCTCCAATGACATAGAAAGAGAGAAAACTGTATACAGCTGGAGGGGATATCGACACATGTTCGGTTTGAAAGTGAGAGGTCAATGCACACGAACCACGGGACGGAAGGGCGGGGCTGTCGGAGTAAGAAAATTAGCTCGACCAGTACCTGGAGGAGCACCTGGAGCCCCTGCAAAAGAAGCTCCACCTGCCGGGACAACAAGTACCGCTGAGCCTGAAACTGCAACAAGTGGGCCTTCAAAATAGCGGTGGTATGATTGGGTGACCCTAAGAAACCAAAAAAGAGCTTTAAGCGTCCCCGAAGTATTTGGACACTAGATCAGCTCAGCTCGGAGCTTTATATTATTGGCTCATATGGACTCAGGAACAAGAGAGAGTTATGGAAAGCACAGAATAGGGTGGCTAACTTTCGAAATCAAGCTAGAACTTTGCTTGCTTTGACTACTGAAGATAGGCAGGAAAAAGAGACTAGGCTGCTGTCCTCATTATATCGTCTTGGCTTAGTAACTGAATCCGCAGGGCTTGACGATATATTGAACTTAAAGATTGAGGATATCTTGGAACGGAGGCTTCAGACTCTAGTCATGAAAAAAATGGGGGTAAAATCTCCTCTACAGGCAAGACAGGTAGTTGTGCATAAACTCGTCTCCATTGGTAACAGAAAGGTCAACTTGCCGGGATATATGGTGAAACGTGGAGAAGAACCAGAAATTCTCGTTCACATAGCGGCACCACAAGCGGCTTAGAGTAGGAATAATTTTCACTTGTCATGAGCCATGTCTGGGCGAAAGAAAACTTCGTCCAGTATATCCACGTTATCAATTTTTCCATCAGAATCCATGTCAAAACCTTGAACAACCAGTGCCCAATTTTGATTTCTTTTGTAATTTCGTAGTATCAAATCAGCATGGTTTGTAAGCGCTATTATTGAAGATTTTGTGCCAACGGAGCGTACGCCTGCTAAAACTATGATATTGTTTTTATCATTAAAAGGGTTTCTTATTTTTGCTATTAATCCATGATTATCTAACGTGTAACTCTTGCCATTAGGACTGATCAAACCCGACCAAAAGTTACTTTCATTAAATCGAATTGGAAGGAACTTGTTAAATTCAGCAGTAATTATGTTTGTCCCTGGACCACCTATAGTTATTATGTTCTCAGTTGTGGTAACTTTTTCAGCCTTAGCATCAGCGTCAAGTTTGACTGGAAAATTGCGAGGAACCCCACAAAAAGACCCTAGCAAGAATGCAAGATGGATTGCATAATGTCCATCCCTAGAGGATGATCGATATGGCCCATGTGGGTCAGGAGCACCGACCACGACTAATCCGTTAAACCAACTATCACTGATAAAATCATCAAAAAAAAGTTGAACATTATCAGACTTTAGCATTCTAGTACCTCGTTCTATTCTTTTTTCACCCCAGTTCATTTCTATCGCAAAGGCCGGATAGGACGTTTGGTAGAACTTCGCAGTGCCTCCACCCACCATCGAGGTTTTGACGTGGCTAATTGCTCCTATCGACAATAATTTTCGTATGTAGTAATATGCACTCTGTTCATAAATGCCAAGCTCCTTAGCCACTTGGGAAGGATATAGAGGCTGTCTTGAAAGCAAGTTAATTATCTTCCATGCAACTGGATTCGAAAGAATTCTCATCTCATTTGCCCCTTCGACGACTCCAACTTCCTTTACTGTGGATTCCTTACCATCGTCGTGGGAAAGTGCCTTTCTAATCATATCCCACCAAGAAGAATTATACGTACGTGTTGTCCACTATATATTGTTTTATAACAGTTGCTTAAATCCGTTCATTAAAATCCTGTGCACCAAACAATGTCGTTATAAGATCTTCTACAACGGTAATAAATAGCGTTAATAAGTCTTTTAAATGCGGAACATGACCTTTGTGGTCATGTGCTCGATAATCGGCTATTCAGGGAATGTAAATGCCGCTCCAATATTAGTTGAAGGACTTGGCAAAATGGAATATAGAGGATATGACAGCGTGGGTATTGCCACGTTGGACACTGGAAAACTGCTTATAAAGAAAGGTATAGGCAAGGTAGCCGAAGTCAACGCCTCTCTTGGCTTAAGGGAAATGCCCGGACATTTAGGAATAGGGCATACAAGATGGGCTACTCATGGGGGAGTTATAGATTACAATGCGCATCCACATTCGGCCTGCGTGAGCAATATTGCAGTTGTTCATAACGGAGTCATTGAAAACTATGCTGAATTAAAACAAGAGTTATTGATACAAGGGCATGTTTTCAAGAGTGAAACAGATAGTGAAGTCATCGCACACCTGTTGGAACAATATTTCTCTAAAAATAACGATGTAAAGTTGGCCATGATAAGTACTTGTCATAGACTAACCGGTTCGTTCGCCTTTGTTGCCATTTTCAATGACTCTACAATGTGCGCCGCGAGATTTGATGAGCCTCTAATAATCGGAATATCAAAGGAAGGTTATTTCATTTCAAGTGATGTACTTGGTTTTCTAAACTATACTGACCGTGCTATTTTCTTAGAAAATCGAGATATTGTAATGTTGGAAGGAAGCAATCTTTCTCTAATTGACTTCGACGGTAAAAAAGTACAGCGGACTAACACTCAAGTTGCATGGGAACTGGGGGACACAGAAAAGGGGAAGTATGCTCATTTTACCATGAAAGAAATTTACGAACAGAACCAAACTATATTTCGGAGTATGCAACAAAGTAGGGAAAAACTGGAAACGTTTTGCAATTTTTTAAAGGGAGCCAAGGAAGTTTTCATCACTGGCAGCGGAACGAGTTATCACGCCGCTTTACTGGCCAAGTACATTCTCTCCAAGTATTCGAGGATCAGGGTAGAAGCAGTTCTGTCTAGCGAGTTCCAATATTCCTCTGATCTCTTAGACAAGGACTCGGTAGTTGTTGCTATTTCTCAGAGCGGAGAAACTGCTGATGTACTTCAGGCGGTCAGGTCGGCAATAGAAAAAAAGGCGAAAGTACTTTCCATCCTGAATGTCCCAACGTCGTCTCTTGCCAGGCTTAGCGATTGTTTTCTAGAAGTCAAATGTGGACCTGAGGTAGGAGTAGCTCGCTACTAAGAGCTTTACAAGTCAATTGTCCATAATCTATTGTGTGGCTGATATAATTAGTGATAACAAGATAGGTATCTTAACGAATGGTTATGAATTTTCTGACGCAATCAAGAAAACTCTTCAATTAGAGAGTCGCGTAGAGGAGATAGCAAAGAAATTAAAAGATGCGAGAGATATATACCTGATAGGGCGATCCCTACATTACCCCATTTGCCTAGAAGGAGCCTTAAAGATAAAAGAGCTTGCTTACATACATGCAGAGGGTATGGCAGCCGGCGAACTGAAACATGGTCCCCTGGCACTTATAGATAAAAGCAGTGTAGTTATTATCTTGCATCCTTGTGATTCGACTTATGTTGATACTCTGTCAAATGCTCATGTAATCAAGTCTCGGGGTGCAAAGATAATAGGTGTTACTGACAAGGAAGACCAAATTTATGATTATTGTATACCTTTACCATCCATCAGAGAGTCTTTGATACCATTTCTGGAAGTGATACCTCTACAAATGTTGGCATATCATCTTGCACTTTACAATAATGTTGATCCAGACTATCCTCGCAACTTGGCAAAGTCAGTGACTGTAAGGTAAAGTTCCCAAAATTTCCGATATTCAATGGTGATACAATAGTACTCTTCTAAGATATCAGAATTCAACCCTTCGTAATTGAAAAAAAGAGTCAAAAATAATAGATGGTCTTGACTCGCTCAGTGAGTCCACCCAAATGGGTTGCAATAGCATTGTAGCAATGTTTATTCATATCAACTCAAATAAATATATGACAGTCAACACTTTACCAACCAAACTTAACATTTCACTGTCCTAATTCATTAATTGCGTATTAGGTTCTTTTCTATGCTATTTTCATACTCTGCCTCTAGTGTATGTAGCAACGCTCTGGATGTCCAATTGGACCCTAACTTCAAAGTGGCCGCTATAGAAGCGCCGCCGGCTCCTACACCTTCTTTCGCTATTCCGGATTTGTAACTCTTGAGGCCTTCTTTTTTGGAGTATTCCAAACCTAAGTCTATAGAAAGGATAGGAACTCTATCACAAATACGTTTAACCAAATAGGAGATATCGGACGATTCATCGTTTTTCACGTAAGATGTAGTTCCAATGCAAATTTTTTCGAGAGATACTTTTAATGCTTTCAACAAACATAACACCGCTGTCATTTGTGTGCCACCTGCAAGCATTACTTTAGCACCTTGGGACATCGCACCACATGCAATACCAGCTGCTGAAGGAATCATCGGATCGCCTACCAGTGACACCAAATTAAGTGGGTCTTTTCTAAGTTGTATAAGATTTACTAGCCTGTCCAGTGCGATATCAACAACTTTGTTCTTCAATTCATGTGGATTTATGGGCATACTACTACTTACCTTAAATTTTGCCTCAATTCCAAAAGCGGTTAGGACTGCTAGCGCAGTTGTCGTTCCACCTGGTATGCTTTCACCAATTATAACCATGTCAGTTATCAGTCCAAGCTGCATCCCAAGTAATTTTCCATTTTCAAATGCATTTACTGAATCAGATCTACATAACCCAACTTCTTCTTTGATATTACCACCGTGCTTGATGCCAAATGATATTGCAGGAAGGACCGGTTTTATTTTTGACCCAGCATCCACAATTAAACTTGCGATTTTGGATTTCATTAATACAGCGCGAGTAATTAGAGCGGGTGTGGGTATACCTTCCGGGGTTACTGGAACACCGGGGATACATTTACATTTTCCATAGTACAGAAATTCAGCATCTGCAGCTGGGGTGAAAGCAATTAAGTGAGAACTTCCACCAGCCATAGTGATTCCGGGGATTTGACTTGTGCCTGTATAGGATATAACACAGACAAATATGGGATTGGCACTTGCAAAATTATCTATAGTCTTCTGCTTTCCGTCAGAACTCTTTATTGCGGAATATAGCGAAGGCAAAGTCACGCGCTGCCATTAAGATATCTAAGAAATGAATCTTTTGACTTGAAATTCAACATAGGGTTAGACCTTTTCTCTTCATAAATTGTCGATGTTTTGGCAGGCCCATAGTCATGCCCCGGATAAATTATTAAGGACTCCTTCAAATTCCGAATTTTGTTGTATAGACTGTCGTACATTAATTCTGGATCGCTTCCAGGAAGATCAGTTCTCCCACAATTTCCGATGAACAAAGTATCCCCTGTCAGAATCGAATCTTCATCTACTATTAGGCAAATGCTATCATTAGAATGACCCGGGGTGAATAGAACGTTAACGGTAACGTCGCCAATCGTAAACATGTGGTCTCCCTTTACGACAATGTCTTTGTAAGCTGTCGAATTTTCGTGCTGCATGATTTTTGCGCCAGTCGCAGCGGCTATCTGTTCGTTTCCTAGAATATGGTCGAAATGAGTATGGGTATTGATGATATACTTGGCATTCCATTTATTTTTTTTCAAAACGGAAATGATGGTTTCTAGATCCCATGATGGATCAACTACAGCTGCATCTAACGAGTGCCTGTCGGAAATTATGTAAGAGAAATTGGCCATCTGTCCGACTGGGATCTGAGTTATTTCGAATCGGCTCCCTTCCTGATTCAAATAACCCCCTCCTCAGCCTCAGATTGGTATTCCAATTTTCTCAAGATATACTTTTCCCGTATATTCTTCACTTCCTACAAGTCCCTTCTTGATCCGATGAAATGTGACGGTTGAGTTAGCTTTGACACACTTATCGTGGCCAAGTCCTGTGTCAGGGTCAAGGCCTGAGGGTATGTCCACAGAGACTATGTAAGCACTCGAAGCATTAATGATTTCAATCGCAGAAGAATGAGGAGGTTTTATATTTCCCTTAATCCCAGTTCCAAAAATTCCATCTATTATTATATTTGCATTTTCAATTTGATCGGTCGCGTTTTCAAGTGCCTTGTCACCATAAAAAAGCTTTATCGATTTCATTCGATTGATGATATTGAAATTTACTTTGGCTTCTTTTGTTTTGATGTTGGTCGGATCGCCTAAAATAATTACAGTAATGTGGGCCCCTGAGTAACTTGACAAGTGTCTTGCTGCAACCATTGCGTCACCTCCATTATTTCCAGTTCCACACAGCGCTACAATTTTCGTTCCTGTAAAACTAGGTCCCTTTGCTGATGAGATGAAATCTGCAAGTCCATGCCCTGCATTTTCCATCATACAATCCTTCGACATCCCAAATAGACTTGACCCGTTATTTTCGATTTGATACATTTGTTCGGATGAAATGTAAGTGGAATCAGACTCCATTCTACGAGGTATCTGAGAAGATTCTAAAATAAAAGTTGTGCTTATTCAGGTTCATTTAATGGAAACTTCCTTCTGAAATGGCATACGATAATTCTGAAGATAACAAATTCTTGCCTTGTCTCCTCCAATTTCATAGGTTTCTCCATCATAATTACATCTTATATACGGTGGCGGGTTTCTGTCGGCATACTCATCCGCTATCTTATAGTATTCCAACAGTTTCCTTTTCGCATATTTTTTTTCACCGTTGTGCCGGACCCTCTTTTTTCTCATAAATTTGAATGCCAATACCGCATGAGTAATCTTATATTTTCGAAACATATTCTTAATCTGGAGACATCTTTCTATCTGATCAGCCGGAACATAGAGGTTGTCGCCGGTCCCAGCTTTTGCTTCAATGGACAGTAAGATAGTTTGGGTATTATCAACCGCTATGATATCTGGGAGATTAGTACTGGATCCGCCAAGGCGTCGTGCATGCCACTTTCTTTCAATCAATTTCTGAACAAGCATGTGCTCAAAGCCATAACCTCTACTTCGCCGGATGTTTGCCAATGACTGAATTTTTATGTCCCTCTCTTTAAGCTTTTTTTCGCATTTTTTTCGTCTAAACTGTCAATATGTAGTACACAAGTTGAATATACTGCCTAGCAATTATATCGAAGTTACGTACTTCCTATGTCAACTTGTTGGTTCTAAAATCTGATTTGGAAACCATTAATGCTATGTTAAAGGATCTTGAAGATAGACGAGAAACTTTAATCAAGGGAACCCGGGACATAATAATTTTATGCTCCAAAGCAATCGTATCAATTCATAATTCTGACATTGCAAGTGCAGAAGTAATATTAAACCAAGCAAAGACCTCCCTTAGAAAGTTCAAGGGAATTGCTGGAATGGATCTAGACAAGTATTTGTCAGTCCCAGAACAAGAGCTGAACTGAAGGATTTTCTCTCTTGTCCATTGTAAAGTATTCAAAGATTCCTAGTATGAGTGATACAGAGGTTGCAGGTCCTTCTTATGCTCTCGGTCTTCTGGATTGTATAGGAGAGCTCAAGAGGATAATATATGACAAACTTAGAAAAAGTGAATCAGGTGACATTGAGAATCTCTTCAGAATCATGAATGAAATATATGGAGCGATTTATCCTCTTGCCGTCTATGACAATTTGGTTCCAGGCCTTCGAAAAAAATTAGATGTTTCCCGTCACCTCATTGAGGATGTGAGAGCGATGATAACTGAGGAGCAACGAAGGAAAGTACTAATGAAAAGAATTGACACCTTTGAAAAATCACAGATTTCTTTGTTTGGTAACAACAAGGGTGAAAACATGAATCAAAAAGGTTAGGGACCTTCTAAATAGCGCATTGCATCATCAATGTACCTTAGAAGATCATTTTCCCACGCGACAAATTTCTCAGGTACGTCAGGATAGTTGTGATAATGTGCTACAAGTTTCTTGTTTACCTCTGCGGTATGTCTTAAATCATCAGCCAATTTCTTGTTAATGGCTCCTCTAACAAACAAGCTAACTTTATCGACCATGCTAAACTCTGGATGCTCACCATCTGTGATTTTATCAATATCAAATTTTGAAAGAAAATGTTTCATACCGTAGTTAATTTGATCGTTGTTTAGTCCTTGAAGCATTCTGCGAAAAACCTCTAGCCCAGCTGTCTTGTAACCGTAACAGTCGATAAAGTCTTTATTGTAGCTCCACAAGGATGTTTCGGAATAATTACGAGATTCTATGGCATTTACTGCATGCTTTCCTGCCAGAGTCGCAGCAATAATCGCTGGGCCAATTCCACCAGCATCTAACGGCTTTGGCATCCAAGCAGAATCACCTACCAACATATATCCATTAGCTACCATGCAGTCGTTCTGTCTCCTAACAGATACCTGCCAAGTACCCCATCCATTCCCACTATCGTCTTCAGAATCAGCAATTTGAGGTTGTTTAAAAACTGGATTTATTCGAACATATTCATCTATTAAGGTTTTGAGATTCTTGTGAGTTCCATTATTTCTATTGAATTTGTCTAATGATTTTTGCTGTACTCCCAACCCAACATTTACTTTATTGTCGTCCCTTTGGAAAAACCCAAGCATATCCCCCTGGTGCAACTCTTTGATCTAAGTGAATTAGACAATAATCAGAGTCAAAAAAGGTTTTGTCTTCTGACCCCCTCTCAAAGGAATAGATGTATCTGCCTGTTGCTTCCAAGTCATCCCTGTCAATCCTTCTTTGTATAAATGACCTTATTGATAGATTAGTGCGGAGGACTGACGTCACTCCAGTGCAATCTATCACTAACTTTGAAGTCGTTTTGAATGGAACTTTATTTTTCATATCCTGTCCTTCAACGCCAATGATAGTTCCTTCCTCTGCTACAAGATTTCGGAGTGCGATATCGTTCTTAATTTCTATACCTAATCTGAGAGCATCTCGAAGCTGCTTTTGAGGCAATAGTTTTCTGTTGAGAATATAACCTTCTCCGTCAAATGAAACTGATGTCTTGTGGTCGGGAGAATATGCTATAACTCCTTTGACTGGATGCTCAATTTCAGGTGATTCCCACTTAATTCCTATCCTTGAAGTCATAAAGTCCACACTTTTTTTTCCTACCGCGTCCCCACAAATCCATCCTGAAATAGTTTTCTTACCCAATTCATATGCAGGGTTTCTATCAACTACTAGTATTCTCATATTTTGATTAGAATAAAAAGCGGCAGAGGTTGCAACAATCATCCCAGCAAGCCCTCCACCTGCAACTATTATATCGTAATCTCGCGATGTTGATTCCATGGCAATGCTTACCCCACAAGATATTTTTTTGTTATTTAAAGTTAATTCATTGCTCGTGATTAAAATAAGTCCTAAATGCACATTACTCTTGAGAGTCAAGGTGGACTGTCTTCAACTGGACAACCGATCAGTGGTTCTAAAATGATCTAATTCAAGGTTTAACGTTATATCAAATTACGTTTCACATACTTGTTTATTTTTTCCCACAAAAATTTGAGCTTAGTTGTATAACCTATATTTTAGGTTTATACTGATGTTATATAGTACGCGAGACTTCAAGTTATGAAAAATGCGTGTCCTTTTACTAATGTACTAACACTTTGACATACTTAATCACGTAATTCAAAACTTCCATCCAATATTCTTCATGTAAAATGATGATACGTTGTCCAACAAAAATCTTAAGTGCAATGACTTTTAGCAACAAATATGACTGAGCAGGGGTGCTTTGTATAATTTTCCCAGATGAGATGCCGAAGATAGATGTAGATTCTTACAAGAATAGGCGTAAAAAAGACTTGACAGATTATATCCAGTTTTACGTACTTCAAAGTGGTAATTTAAAGTCTGCAGTTTGTTGACTTGTCGCCCATTTATCTTCCCTACTTATGATTCTTGATTGAAGTATGCTTATGTATCAAGTGGATTCTCTATTAAGTCAGACATTCGTATCCAGTCCAAATTTCCTCGTGCAAGACTTTGCAGTAATTATGATAATCGCTGCCGTAATGCTTTTTGTTACATATAAGCTGAAACAACCTATGGTAATCGGATATATATTGGCAGGGATGGTAATCGGGCCTTACACCCCTCCATTTAGACTCATCCATGACATTAACACTCTGAATGTTTTGGCGGAATTGGGTATAATCATGTTGATGTTTGTAATAGGAACGGAGTTTCCTATCTCCAAGCTTAGATCCGTAGGAAGAACTTCTATAATGGTGGCTTTAGCAGAGTCATTAGGTACCCTTACAATAGTATTCTTTGTAGCCCAAACACTGGGTTTTTCACAATTCGACTCCATGTTTCTTGCATTAGCAATGTCAGTTACTAGCACAGTGGTAACCGTCCGAGTACTGGAGGAACTCAACATGATTAGAGAAAGATCGACATTGTTACTATTGGGAATATCTATAGTAGAAGATATAGTAGTCATCACCGCTTTAGGTATTTTACAATCTATTGCGTCTACAAGTGACATTTCCTTTTTGCAGGTATCAGTATCTTTGGGAATTGTTGCGGCGTTTATAGGCGGCGTCCTTATCCTTGGCTCGAAGTTTCTGCCACATGTAATTGACAAAGTAGCAAAGACTAATGATTACTCAGTTCTCTTGATTGTAATCCTAGGTCTAGCGTTTGGCCTGTCAGTTATTAGTATGGAGTTAGGTCTATCTGTTGTAATAGGCGCATTCCTGGCGGGAGTGCTAGTCGCGGAATCTGGAAGTGCTGCTATCGCTCGGGTTATAACCGTGCCATTACGAGACGTTTTTGCAGCCTTGTTTTTCGTATCGGTAGGAGCATTAATGGATGTATCGCGAATTCCGTTATTTATAATCCCTGCATTGATTTTAATTGTAACATCATTCGTCTCAAAATTATTGATAATTTATCTCATACTTGTAAGATCTGGATATGATAGTACTACGGCACTCAGGACAGGCCTTGGAATGTCTTCAGCACGAGGAGAACTTTCGCTTGTTGTCGCAAAGGGGGGTCAGGATGTTGGCGCCGTCTCGTCATTCATATTTCCAATGCTAGGTGTAGTAACAATAGTAACTACTTTTATAACACCATACGTACTGAGATTGGGCAGTAGGCTAAAAGTGGCCGCAAAAAATCTAGGGGATCAGGATTGAACGATCTCGATTGATTTGCGCTTATCTATTGTACTGGTTACAGACCTGATATTAGTTCGTAAGAGCTTTCAGGGGAATATAGAGCCAAAAGCTGGATAGCATTGTTACCTGAAAGTCAGTGGAGGGAGTGGGATTTGAACCCACGAACCCCTTAGGGACGGGATTTCACATAACCTCCGAAAAAAGCGATCTTGAGTCCTGCGCGGTTGGCCATGCTTCGCTATCCCTCCTCTATATGTGAATAAATTTTAACATTATTTCACCTTTTCTAAAATTGTCATTAACCGGGACGTCTGGTTTTCGAAAGATTAGGAAATATAAGATACAATAGACATGTCGTAGAATTTTTATTATCGATAATGATTACGAATCCTGAAAATGAACATAGGTGAACTACGAGCAGGAATGCGTAATGTTAACGTGACAGGAAGGGTAGAATCAATAAGCGAACCTCGAACAGTTAATCTGAGAACAGGAGGAACAGCCCAGGTAGCTGATGCATTTCTTTCCGATGACACAGGCAGGATTAAGCTATCTTTATGGGATGATCAAATAGAGATGGTTGGCGAGGGAGATGAAATCTCAATTGAAAATGGCTATACTCAAGCATTCAGAGGGGAAAATAGCCTAAATATAGGTCGATATGGTAAGTTAATCAAAGTATAAGGAAGAACTTGATTACTAAAATACTATAACATGACAGCCAAGTAATTAGTCATTAGCTTATATACCCAGTATCCGGCTGTCTCTTTGAAGCAACTTGGCCCCCAACTTCTGGGGGCGGAGTCATTTTGTTAGCTATTTGTTGCTCTATGGTTCGTATTAGCATTTCAGTATCCTTGGCTCTATTGTCCATATTCTGCATGTCAACCTTCACATTCATAATACGCATCAAAGTATGAAGAACACTTTTTGAGGCAATAGCATCCATTACATACCCCGATGTCTCTCCTAACAAACAAACACCTTGCATATCAAACAATTTTGAGATACCTATTATAAGACCATTCATTCCGGTGACCGTGCCATCATTAAGATGAACAATATTTTCACCGACTAAGGATTGCAATGCTTTATCGTGAGTCGCTGCACAATAAACCTTCGGCTTATCCGAAAAAGCTCCAGTAATGTATGCTCCTAAAGTAATAACTAAACGTGTTTGGAACTGTTTTACAATATTTAAGATTTCTTCAGCTAAGTAATATTCTGATTGTGGATCTATAGGTTGAGAATCCCCAGTCACAAAAAGAAAGTCAGATTTGTGAGTCTCTGTATGCATCGAATAGTACATGGAGTTTCTGGTGAGATCAACCAATCCATCAGAACCAATGATTACCCTTGGGGGGAACGATGTACAATAAATGTCTGCCAAGTGTATCGCTTTCATTTCGTTTATTAAATGATCCACCGACATTTTGCCTACATATCCGGTTCCAGGGAATCCACAGATTAGATATGGCGTACGCATAGTCGGAATCTTATTCCTAAATTCAACTCTGATTCCGGACTTGAAGTAGGACACATGGTACAGTCATATTAGAGACTTTTAAAATGTTCCTATATTTTGAGTTGGATCTCCCCATTAGCCAGAAATAGATGGAAAATTATAGTTCACACATACTTTATCATTTACAAAAATTAGATATGAAAGAACGCTTAGAACTAGGGAAATGAGCGATAATGAAAAATCATTCTGTCATTCAGGAGCCACAGGAATTCCTGTGGTGTTGATTGATCCCACAGGAACACTAGAATTACCTAGGCTGATAATATTTCCTCTAAGTTCACCTTGTGGGAACCTTGTAGTATTAATATTGATATAAGTTCTATTTTGGTTCATCAATTCGATCATGTCTTTAAGGCTTTTTCCTTCAATAGGGCCTTGCAAGGAAGAATTAGTAATAGTTCCGCTCGCCAGTACTCCATGAATCAAGTTTGATGGTTTAGTAGAATTAAGGAGAACAACAAGTAAGGGTCCATTTTCAGTGTCTTCGCCTTCGCTAATACTAGCAGAGGTTGCATTTTCTAATCCTTCAACGCTGATTTCATATTGCAAAATCGTTTCGTTCCCATATATAGTCGCGTTTCCTCCTGCTTCACTAAAAATTTGAGGTACCTCTGAAAAACCAGATAGATCAGTAAAGTATCTAAGTTCGGCATAAGCCGAGTTATACTTTGCGAATGTCAAAGTTGCAATTGCTGCTATAAGAATTAGCAAAAAAAAGTAAAATTCATCAACCCTATTATGATGCAATACTGTTATAAAAGAATTATGTAGATTGAGAACTGAGACAGAATTTTGATGCCATCCATAAATGTAAAAAACTGGTAGTTCAGATAAGACATATATCTTTTTGTATTTCAGATCACTGAAAGGAGATTTAGGGCTTATAGCCAGTTACTAAATTATGATATTATCAGTTAGGTAATATCACTTCTTATGGAGGCTCAATACAAATTTAACGATACTCTTTTTTTCTTCTAATCATGGTATTCAAAGAGTCAACCAGCCCATCAGCGTACCCAATAGATAATATTGCAAGTTCATTCTTGCCTTGAGACAGGAAGTTAACGGCATCTTCAATGTAATATTCGGCACTATCTAAAATCTCTAGCATTATCTTGTTTGATCCTATTAGCGGTGGTTCGCCGTTCCGTATTTTAGTCATTTCGTTACGAATCATAGGAACATACTTTTTCATCATACGAATAGGAACATTGTCTGGGGGAACAGTATTATCGAGAGGAGGATCAATATTCAAAGTCAATTTTGTTATACTTGTTTTTTCTATAAAGTGTAATGTGGACGGAAAAATTATAGAATGAGGACCGCCTCCATAATCCAAATTTAGGAGGGATTCAGCTTTGCCGCTCACGATCTTTTGCTCACTAGTTCCTACTCGAGAAGCCACTATAAGAAATGAGGCATCATTAATGACATGAAAAGCAAGGTTTTCTTCTATTCCTTTGAGCTTCAAAATCACTTCTTTAGGATCAAGGAAGAAAATAGAATTGTCATCGTCATATCTATACTCTGTGAGAATTAGAGTATGACAATTGCATTGTAGGTTATTAAAGATCGTATTGTAAACGCTAATAGCCGATTGTGTTGCCTCCATCATGGTAACAATCTTCCCAATCTTATATACTTGAAGACCGATTTCACTGATGACAGTAGTAATCCCAGAAATTCCGTAGACGACAGAAACTTTTACACCTTGTTCTATAGCTCTAAGTCTTAACTCTGAAAATGTGGTAGCGACCATAGGATCTCCATAACTTAGCAAGACTACATCTTTATCCTTGGCCTCCGCAAGGATTTGTCTCCCGTCCTCTACGAACCATCGTTGAACAGGATTTACCTTTTTAGAAACAAATGAGGGTAAAGACATTAAATCTTTTATTTCTTTATCGGAAACTAGTGAAGTAAATCTCTCTACGTATATTATGTCGCAGTGTGCTATTACGTCAAGAGCTTTTTGACTTAGGCCAGAAGTTCCATAGATACCAATCCCAGTGAACCATAACATGCAATTCTCTATTCAATTAATTAGTCTTGGTTTGTTAATCTTTTGTTTATTTATATGATGTAGTCTTGACACATGAGATAAGGCTCTGCCAAGCACTTCTATACTTGTTAAAAATGATTCTATTTCTATTCTTTCATCCTTTGAATGAGACGCATGTGACTCTCCAGGTCCGTATGTTACTACAGGCATCTTTAACGAATTGCCCAGCACATTCATATCCCCAGTACCGGTTTTTCTTAGCAAAATTGGTCGAGCCTTACACACTTCGAGTATGGCAAGTGAAATTGCTCTGACAATGGGAGATGAGTGGTCGGCTTCGAATGGTTCCGTGATGTCATCTACTCTATATGTCAATTTTACGTCCCTTTTTTTAGCCTCACTAATGACAATATCATCAACCAATTTCAAGACTTCATGACAAGTATTTGTAGTGGGTATTCTTATGTCAATTGTCATTTTGCATTTTTGTGGTGTAACGTTATGGCTGGAACCACCCGTAATCTCGGTCAAACTACAACTAACAGCTGCACTTTTCGATTTAATACCTACATTTGATTTGTCAATTTCATTATTGATAACTTGCCATATGTAATGCATTTCTTCAATAGCATTTTTTGTAAGCCAAGGGGCACTAGCGTGAGGTACTGAAACCAACATCGCAATTGATCCTTAAAGCTAATCTCCCTTTGTAAGATACGGTTATGTTATTTAGACCGCTAGGTTCTCCAAATATTGCATAATCGACTGCGATTTTGCTTCTCACAAGTTCTTTCACACCCGTTGCGTTTCCTTCTTCGTCGACTACTCCCGCAAAAATTATAGTTCCTCTTTGTTTAAATTCAGACGCAGCCAAAAGCATCGCTACGAGTGGTCCTTTAGCATCCGATGCGCCTCTCCCGTACATGTATCCTGAATCAATTCTAATTGGAATTTGGCCAGGAACGGTATCCATATGTCCACAGAGAAGGATTTTCGGTTCACCCGCACCCTTTGTGGCGATCAGATTTCCAACACTATCTATTGATACTCGTTCAAATCCTAAATCGCTCATACACTTTTCTTTAATCAAATTTGCCAAAGCGCTTTCGGATCTGGAGGGCGAATAAATCTCTAGGGAATGTCTGAGTAATTCTAGAGCATATGCAGGTGAAATCAATCCGTTTATCAGCGTCTCTTTAGTTTGATACAGTGATCTACGATGGCTGCAGGAATATCCTCTTCTGTAACTCGTACTGTGTTCTTAAATTCGGTCGTATTGTTAACTTCGTGGACCAAAAGCCCATTATCATTGCTTTCCATCAGGTCTACACCAACTATCTCCCCTTGCACTGCTTTTGATGCTTTGAGGCAAATATCCTCTAATTCTTTTGTCACTTTGCACGGCTCAGCAGTCCCGCCTAGGGCCATATTTGTCTTCCAAGATCCATTACCTGAATACCGATAGATTGCCGCAGCTACAGTGTCTCCGACTACTATTGCCCTTATATCTCGAGGAGGTCGTTTGATGTACTCTTCAAAATAGTACACATGATATAAGGGATACATGTGTTCCCTATCTTCAATAACGGCCTCCGCAATGTCCCTGTCTTTCAACAAAGCGATCAATCTTCCCCAGCTTCCTACAACTGGTTTTATAACTTTTGGGTAGCCATAATTATCTAATCCATTTAGCGCCGAAGGCTGTGAAAACGCGCAAATTGCTTTGGGGACATCAACGCCAGCTTTTCTTAGTTTCATGTGCGAAAATAGTTTGTTACCGCAAATCACTGTGGTTCGAAGTGAATTAATTACTGTTGCACCTAGGCCCTCTATCGCTGCAGTTGAGTGAAGGTTATTGAAATAACTCACACATCTTTGAAGCATCATTCTACCAGAATATTCGTTTTCCTCATCCAAGTCAATAACTAGATCTCTACAATTTATGGCCTGAATATCAATCCCTTTCTTCTTTCCAGATTGTATAATTGCCTTTTCTTCCCACCGAAGTTGGTCATAAAGCATGAAAAGAGAAGATGGAATCTTCTCTATGCTCACTCGCCCCAATCCTCTCCAACTGATTGAGCTGGTCTTATGTCAAACATAGAACCTGATTTGATGAGCTCATAGCTTGCTCCACAATCTGGACATGTCACTATTTCACCTTCAATGGCGTCTTCAACGATCCTTAGTTCTGCATCACATTCTGGACATTTAGTCATTTCTGTAACGATTCTATGTTAGTACTGGCATCGTTAAGAATTTTTCTTTCTAACCTATCATCCAAATATAATTCCAATATATCGCCCATCCTTAGTTCCTTTAGACCTTTTGCCATTTTTTCCGCCTCAGCCTTGGAAGTATCAAGTCCAAGTAGCGACAACAAATAAGCTGCACCATTTTTTCCAGCAAGTTCACCAAACACTATCCTCCGCCTATTCCCAACAATTTTTGGATCTAAAATTTCATACGCGGATGGATTTCTGAGAATGGCCGCTAAATGAGTCCCTGCTTTATGCTTATATGCACTATCTCCAACTATGGGTTTTGATTCTGGAGTAGCCAATCCTGTGTATTCGGTCACGGTCTTCGAAAGATCTCGTAGCAAGTGTAATCTAAAATCATTAGGCGTTTGGTAGATTAAAGTAAGAGCCACAGCAGTCTCGGCAAGGGAAGGGATACCAGTCCTCTCACCAAGGCCATCTATCGTTGTATGTATTTGATCTGCACCCGCCTCACATCCTGCAAGGGCATTTGACAAAGCCAGGCCCACATCATTATGGCAATGAACATCAACAGATGATTTAGACATGTCTAAATTATTGCACACCATTCTCACAAGATTGTACATACCATAAGGCCGTAAGATGCCTACTGTATCGGGAATACTGATACGTTCTATACCGCGTGAGTTCATTTCCTTACACATTTCAATCAAGAAACCTGGATCAGTTCTGCTAGCATCCTCCATAGTAAAGCGTGATTTCATACCATGAGATTTAATATAATCTGCAACTTCAAGCGCTCTTATCTTCGCCTCCTCACGTGAAATCTTTAGTTTGGCAGAGAGATGGATGTCCGAAATTCCCATGTATGTGGCTACCCATGTGGCACCACAATCTATAGCAATATCCACATCTTCTTTTATAGCCCTAACATGTGCCAATATGTCTGCCTTCAAACCTTGCTTTATTATGACCTTTGTGGCCTCCTGGTGATCACGAGACACAACTGGGCTAATCTCTATTTGATCAACTCCAAATGAGTCGAGCATCCAAGCGATCTGTATTCTTTGTTTGTTGGTAAAAGCCACGCCCGGATGTTGTTCTCCCTCCCTAAGTGTGGAATCAAGAATCCGTACCTTTCTCCCGACTAGAGGTGATTCATTATATTGATGCGCAAAATGGTTCGGGTCATCTGATTTTAGTGACATTTATGAACTCATAGTATTGAATTTCGAACAAAATATAAACGTTTTCGGACGAAAATGTGTTTATAGACGGGACCCTGAGGCCTAAGTACTTAATGTCTTCAATACAATGACGGTATTCGTATCTGATATACCTTCAATTCGCCGGATTAAGTCAACACTTTCATTTATTTCCGATATTGAACTAGCAGAAATTATCGCGGCTATGTCAAATTGACCGGTAATCTCATAAACTATCTTGACACCATGAATAGCTAGAAGCTTCGAAGTTACACCTGCTGTATCAGCGGAAGAGTTCACAGAAAGCAAAGTAATAGCGCTAGTCTTTTCTCCTGTATCCACCTCTAGAGTAAACCTCTTTATTGTTCCAGTTCGCAACAAATTCTTAACTCGCCTTCGGACTGCTGATTCTGACAAGTTCAATTCTTTTCCAATATCTACAAATGACTTTCTTGAATCTATTTTTAGGATCTCCAAAATCCTGCGATCAATTTCCAAGCTATCTGCGTCAGACATTATGTTTTTTCGCCTCGGCAGTAAAAAGAGAATCCATAATTGAGAGGGCATGGTCGACTGTGTTCTTCTCCATGACTAAGGGGGGCAGCAACCTGATTATGTTTCTTCCGGAGTATAACATCAATAGTCCATTCTTAATCCCGTCGAGAAGAATATCGCGAACGTCAAATCGCATTTCGACTGCAATCATCATTCCCAATCCACGAACATCTCGAATTATTGGAT
The DNA here is from genome assembly GCA_963788355.1 of uncultured Nitrososphaeraceae archaeon. GTDB lineage: Archaea > Thermoproteota > Nitrososphaeria > Nitrososphaerales > Nitrososphaeraceae > TA-21. The sequence continues at coordinate 96,915 of CAWBGD010000010.1, forward strand.
GATGGCTCTTCAACTTAATTAGCTCCGATTTGAAATGGCCTCCAATGCTCGCCGCTTTGTTTACCAAATCCTCCTCACGTATTACATCCAATACTGCATTTCCAGCCGCACATGCAATTGGATTGCCGGCAAATGTAGATGAATGCTCCCCTACCTTCATGACTTCAGCTATTTCGGGTTTGACGAATGTTACTCCCATTGGAATTCCAGCTGCAATACCTTTTGCTATACACATAATATCGGGGATTGAATTCCAATGTTGACCGGCCCACATCTTACCTGTCCTCCCAAGACCGGTTTGAATTTCATCAAATATCAATACCAATTTTCTCTCGTCGCAAATCCTTCTCACTGAACCAATGAAATCTTCTGGGGGAATTATCACTCCCGTTTCACCCTGAATCGGCTCCAAAATGATAGTTCCAATATTTTCATCAATGGCATCATTTATCTCACTTACCCTCCCATAAGGAACAAATTTAACATCGGCAAGCAATGGGAGAAAGGGTTTTCGGTATTTCATATTGTGGGTTACTGATAATGCGCCAAGAGTCTTCCCATGGTAACCACCATACATGGAAATAACGCCCGATTTCTGGGTATATTTTCGAGCAAACTTAATGCTTGCCTCAACAGATTCGGCGCCGCTATTGCTGAAAAAAATCTTAGACACTCCTGGCGGAGCAATAGAGTTGAGTTTCTTTAGAAACTGGAATCGAGTATCATTATAAACCGACATATGACAAATTGTAATTTTTTGCAATTGCTCTTTAATAGCGTTAATCACTCTATCATTAGAATAACCTATTAATCCAACACCATATCCACCCATGCAATCAATATATTCTCTTCCACTCACATCCCAGATAGTCGAACCATATCCTCTTTCAACAGTAATTGGAAACCTCTGGTACAGTTCCAACAGAAATGAGTCCTCGCTTTCTGTACTTGTCATTTAGAAATCACAGTGCAATTGTTGTGTACTATTGCTGAAGAGATTGGCTCAGAAACGTTTGCCGAAGATATAATAGCTTCCTTGGCCCCAAGAGCAAGAGCTTCTGTACAGGCAAGAACTTTCTTTTCCATTCCGAAACCAATTTTTGGTAAGATTGATTTTGCATCTTCCATAGAAATTGTCTGAACAAGTTTCTCACCTAGAAATAGCCCATTTACATTTGTTAGAAAAATTACTTTGTCTGCCTTTAGACTTCCAGCAATATAAGCCGCTGCTCTATCTCCATCTACGTTCAAAAAGTCAAATTCTTCGCTAAGAGCGACCGGGGAAACAACAGGTACGTATCCATAATCTAGCAACAAAGTTAATAATTCAATACGTACTTGTTTTATTTTTCCGGTATATCCGCCATCGATCAGCATTTTTCTTCCCTTTTCATTTACAATAGTTAATCTGTTCTTTCGAATTGCTACAAGAAGACCGCCATCTACTCCTGACAAACCTACTGCATTAAGGCCCTCCTTAAGTAACATTTTAACGATGAGTTTGTTTATTTTCCCCGACATAACCATTGTATAAATTTCAGCCGTTTCCTTGTCAGTATAGCGGCTCCTGATACCTCCAGGAGAAACGATAAACCGTTGTTCCTTACCAAGTCTTGTTGCTATAGATGTTACCTCATTACCTCCACCATGTACTAATAATAGTTTTTCATGCGACGAGATCTTACAAAGATCTTTAATAGTGGAGTCATGCAAATCGTTTAATATGCTTCCACCAAACTTTACGACAATCATACCGGGGTCAATGGGGTATACCATAAGCCTTCAACTTCGTTGAACCCGCTCATAATATTCATAATTTGTAGTGCTGAACCTGAGGCGCCCTTCATTAAGTTATCGGACGCAGAAAGAGCTACAATTCTCATATTGTCTTCGTCGAGATCGAATCCGACGTCACAAAAATTGGATCCAACCACAAATTTTGGATCAGGGAATTTGTACAGCCCCTTTTTGTCCTTTATCAGTCTTATGAATGGCTCATTCTTGTATGAATCTCTGTAATATTTCCACAAATCTATTTCTGACACAAGTTCTCGCATAAAAACGTGATTGGTAGTTAATATTCCCCTGACCAGATTCACAGCATGCGGACTCATACTTACGCTTACTTTATTATGCGCAAGTAAACTTAATTCCTGTTCGATTTCCCCCGTATGTCGATGCTTTGCAGGCTTGTAAGGTCTAATTACCCCATATCTCATTGCATGATGAGTTCCGCTACCTTCTTGAGCACCGGCACCTGAGGACCCTATCTTACTATCCACTACAATCCGATCAGTTTCGATTAAATTATTTTTGATTAGTGGGCTTAGAGCCAGTATTGAAGTGACAGCCATGCAACCAGGAGACGAAACAATCTGTGACGACTTTATTTCTTCTCGGTGCAGTTCAGGGATTCCATATGTAGACTTTGAAAGAAGTTCTGGAAAAGGATGTTCCCATCCATACCATTTGACATAATCAGAAGGGTTTTTCAATCTGAAATCTGCTGATAGGTCAATTATCTTGACACCTATGTCGAAAAGGTCTTTTACTATTTGAACTGCGCTTCCATGAGGGACTGCAGTAAATACAATGTCGCATTTATCTGCTAGTTTGCCAATGTCTAGAGGTGAAAAAGAAATATCTATAAAACCTTTGAGACTAGGGTGAACTCTGTGCACATATTCTCCAGCACGCTGACGAGAAGTGACCAAAGCTATCTCCACCTTGGGATGCACTACAAGCAACCTCAAAAGTTCTCCACCGACGTAACCTGAAGCTCCAACTACTCCTACTTTCATAATTTTTGAATCTTTAGAAGAGTCGTGACATTGCATCTTATGAATTTTATTATTTAAGATATACCTGAAGTCCGGTTGCTTTCCTAAAAATTAATACCTCTGCATTGAAGGAAAGGTTATTGAATATTCTTACTGTCTACATTCCTTTACTAGGTAATCGATCATGGCTCCTGCAATATCATGAGGTGACACAGTGGCTGCGCCTCTGAATTCTACAGTATTATTTACTTCATGGACTAAATATCCGCGTTTTCGATCTTCCATTAGATCGATTCCCAAAATCCCCCCACCGACCGATTTTGCGGCTCTGAAGGTTATCTCTTCTAGTTCTGAATTCAATGGCGCTAGTTCTGTCTTGCCACCAGTCGCGACATTTGTAATCCATTTATTTTCGGGTGCGAACCTGTAGACAGAAGCAACAATTCTATCTCCTACCACAATACATCTAATGTCCCTAGGGGGCCGATCAATCTTTTCTTGAATATAATATATTCTCGAAAAAATATTTCCAATTTCCTCTCGGCTGTCTATTAACATTTCCGCCGCAGACTTATCGTTAATCAGATATACTCCTCTTCCCCATGATCCAACAAGAGGTTTAACAACTAAAGGATAACCTAATTTGTCCATCAGTTTTGCAGCAGATTCTGAACTGAAAGCGAAGCTAGTTTGAGGCGAGGGGATATTATCTCTTAGCTAAAGCCAGGCTAGTGAGAAGTTTATTTCCGCATATTTCACTAACATGAAAGTTGTTAATTACATTAAACCCTAAGGCACTCTAAACAAGAAGTAACATAAAGTCCTCTATGATGGCTTATTTCTCGTTGTAAGATGATATCTCCTAAATCAAACCCGTTTTTCTTTGAATCAGAATCAAAAACCAGCGATTTGCCGTCGACAAAATTCGGTGAATATCCCTTTTCACCTATTTTCTTCAGTAACGCTTTTTCTTCAAATCGGATCTTGTCATATATTATACATAAACGGACCATCTACTGTCCCCAGTCTTCTCCGACTGATTCAGCAGGCTTAATTTCAACTGATTCACCCTCCTTGACGACAATTTCGAAATCTGCCCCACAGTCCGGACAAGTAATGATTTCTCCTACCATAACATCTTGTGCCACGCTAATTTCAGCTCCGCAGTCCTTACATTCCACCTTCATTTCTTATCCCCCTTTTCGTTCATTTCACTTTCGGATCTGACTGTTTTTAAGCTATTTGCCAAAATGGTTTGCATACCCCATAATTCTATAAAGCCTTTAGCTAAACGCTGGTCAAATTTTGACCCGGAATGGTACGTTGCCAGATTATTTCTATAAATAGAATTTTCAGATTCTCTTCCGACTACACCGATAGATCTATTTTGCAACTTCATCCTTACTTTTCCTGTTACTCCTCTTTGGGTTGCATCTATAAATGTATCCAGATCCTTTCGAAGAGGATCAAACCAAAGACCACAATATGTTAACCAACTCCATTTCATGTCAACCAAACGTTTGAATTCTAATTCATGACTAGTAAGAATCATTTTTTCCAAATCCATGTGAGCGTCTATAATCGCCACGGCTGCTGGTGCTTCATACACTTCTCGAGATTTGATCCCTACTATTCTATCTTCAATATGGTCAATTAGACCAACCCCGTGTTTTCCTACTTTTATATTTGTATATATTATTAAATCAGCCAAACTCATTTTCTTTCCGTCAACTGCTATTGGTATTCCATCCTTAAATTCAAACTCGATGTATTCCGTTGAATTATCTGCATTAGCTTTAACTAAGTGAAGAACATCATCAGTGACCTCAAATGAAGGATTTTCCAATTTTCCCCCCTCAATAGCACGTCCCCAAATATTCAGATCGATACTATGCTTCTTGATTTCATCGCTAAGGGGAATCCTATTTTTTCTAGCAAAACTTACCTCAAGATCTCTAGTTAAATTCATATCTCTTATCGGTGCTATTATTTGGATTCTAGGGTCAATAGCTCGAAATGCCAGATCGAACCTTACTTGATCGTTCCCTTTCCCTGTACACCCGTGAGAGACATATCTCAGCTCCCTCTTTTTGAACAAGACTCCATAATCCTTGTTGCAATGAGCGGACGAGCTAATGCCGTAGCGAGAGGATATTTTCCTTGGTATAGCCCATTCGCCCTGATCGATTTTGCAACATAATTATTCACGAAATCTTTCTTTGCATCGATATAGACATGTCTTATAGCCCCTAATAATTCAGATTTCGCATGGATCTCATCGAAGTCCTCATCTTGCCCACAATCAATTGTTGCGGTGATGACATCCATTTTATAATCAATTTGAAGATACTTTACGCAAACTGATGTATCAAGACCCCCAGAAAAAGCCAGAACCACCTTATCCTTTACCATGGCTAATGGAAGCGTTTTTTAACTAAATTTATGTTTATTGGTTGGAGTTTAATATCCTGAAGAGCAATTGGCGAGCCTGCAATTAAGCTAGTTGATCATAATTCATTTTGAAATGACAAGATTCTTTCAGGTACTGTCAAACTCGCGGACTCGTTTGCAATGCACAAACAATAACTACCAGGCTAAATCTTCCAAGAAAAATGTCCTAACATCGACCATTAAGGATTTTTGCAATCAAGGTTCACAATTGACTAATTTAAATATTCTCTTGTTACTAAATATAAGACTAAAAAAATAAACTCTTATGGTGAGTCTTGTCAATGCGTTGAAATGGTCTATAAATTGAGAGTCGGAACGACTCGGCCTATTCTCAACATAGATGCAATTACGCATAATCAAATTGTGAACTGAACATGACAACGGAAAAAAATAGCGAAGACACAAGGGACATCGAAAAATACTGACGAGTCATGAAATTGGTGCGAAAAGATTTCATGGCTTGATCGATTAACTTTTTCCATTTCTATTGACTATGAAAGAATTCCACCTAATTTCGTTGGGATGGGACTTTAAGGGAAACCATTAAAAAACAGATTCCATAACTACTATTGTGTCATTATATAAAAGATATTCAATAGATGAAATAACACGCAAGGTATACTCAGAACTGAGCGAAACTTCCTCTGGACTATCTGGTGCAGAGTTAGCAACTAGGACCAAAATAAATAGGATGACTCTTGCAAAATATCTAGACCTAATGCTGGCAAGAGGGTTGGTTCGAAAAAAAAAATTGGCAGTTTGAACATATGGTTTCTAGATAGAAATATTTCGCAACTGGAATTTCCAATTAATTATGTTGAAGTGCAGCAGAGATTATTAGATTCGTTACTTTCTGGCAACTATGTTGTAGCCATAAACCTTGTGTATAATCTTGTATCTAACGATGTGACCAAAGAACACTTATTGATTGATGTAATATTACCAACTTTAAATATCATAGACGATTTGTACAGTAGGGGAAGGATAGGTGAAAGTGAAAGACTAACTACCACGGCTTTCGTAATGGATCTGGTTGCCCTCATTAGATTAATCCCACCTGACTCAACGAAAAGATTGAAGGCATCTTCCTTATGCGTGGCTGGGTCAGAAGACTCTGTCAACGTTGCAAAGGTGTCATCTGTACTGATGCATCTATCTGGTTGGAGCTCTGTTTTTATGGGAAATGTAGAGACTAGGATAGATCCTTTTTTCGATATAGATATCCAAAGGTACGTTGTAAAAACATTTGGAAGCAAAAAAGGACTAGTCGCAATTATTATCTTTTCCTATTCAGAAAGCAGCTTAAGATTCTTGTGTAATGCATTAAAGAATTTGAAATCTCGATTTACGGGAGATTTACGATTAGTTATTTTTACCAAAGAAGAATTGGATGGGATGGCACGTGCATTGGGGGCAGATCACGCAAGTTGGGAATTAAATTCCCTCATTAGATGGTTAGATGGGGAATATAAGAAGACTTACGGCTAGATTACTCTTAAACACGATATCGGCAGAGGAAAAACGTTTGACCCCGTAATATTAGATTTCAATGGGCCGAAAGGGATTTGGACCCTTGACCTTTCGATTATCAGTCGAACGCTCCACCAAGCTGAGCTACCGGCCCTCCAAAATTCTTTCCGTTGTCGTTATTTAATCGTGTGGGATTATCGTTTCTTATATTGCAGTATCCTTCTTTAACGCAAGAATTCATTGTAGTTTGAATCAATGCCTTTAAGAGTCACATTAGCGCGTGAAAATAGGTACCGTTGAATATCTCAAAGGTAGGCATAGTAACAAAACTTAATAATCAAGACGCACTGGAGGCAGCAAAAAAGATAGCAGATTTTTTTAGAGCGAGAAATATAGTAGTCTTTTCGATAAATAAGATTGATCATCCAGAGGTGATTTGTGTATCACCAGAAAAAATTAGAAATGTAAGTTTAGATTTAGTTTTTTCAGTGGGTGGAGATGGAACTACCTTACGCACGTTTAGAATGTTACCTAAATCTGCGCCTGTCTTTAGTGTTAATATTGGAGGCACAAGGGGAATTCTCTCAGAAATTGCAGGTGATTTCGACATCAATGAACAATTACAAAATATTGTAAAAGGCGATTGTTTTCTTGATGCACGAATTAGAATACAGGCACAAGCCGATGGTGAAATTTTTGGTCCTGCACTAAATGATATAGTCATTACGAGAACTGGTCTAACCCGAACACCAATATTCAAAGTCTGTTTATTGGATGAATGCTTATCTATCAGAATGGATGGAATAATAACGGCTACGCCCACAGGTTCTACTGGACATTCGCTTTCTTTGGGGGGACCAATAATACATGAACAAGTAAATTGTTTGATGATCCTTCCTATCGCGCCAGTGAAGAGGATGCCATGTTTGATTGTGAATACTCAAGAAATTTCCATAACGTCAACCCACGATTCAAAACTAGTGATTGACGGTCAGGAAGTTTATGATGTAAAGGCTGATTCTCGCATACTAATTTCACGTTATCGACATGATGGAATCTTTCTACGACTTCGAAAAAGGGGAATAGCTCAAATTGCAAAGTTGGGATTCTGACGCTTTCGTATTGGATGCCACTGCTTTTTATCAGGGGTTCCCACTGAGAGCTAATTGCAAGTGTATTACTACCGAGCTTATAGTCGAAGAAGTATCTCATCTAAAGAAGGATCTATGCCCAATAAACTTTCTAATAGAAGCGCAGAAAATATCCGTAATGCGACCAAAAGGCGAAACTGTAAGTTATATTAGATCTGTGGCCACTAAGATTGGTGATTCGAAGATCTCGCCGTCAGATGTTTCGGTTATCGCCCTTGCGATTGACTACGGGGGAACAGTCGTGTCAGATGATAATAGAGTCTGTAATTTGGCTAGTACCTTGTCTATTCCTTGCCTGAATCTATCTAATATGGGAATAAGAGCAGTCAGGAAATGGACAAAGTACTGCAGAGTATGTGCAAAGAAGCATTCATACAATGAAAATATCTGTTCTATCTGCGGAAACCAATTAAGGGTTAGATACAGAGATAAAAAGATTGCCGATAAGCATCGCGATATATAGTTAACGACAGCAATTTATTGATCTCCTTAGATCCATGCGAGTTATAGATTCAAGTAGAATCTTGGAGTAAAGGAATACTATCATAAATTAGTTTCCAATTACAAATATTCTCCCAAGTTGGTACCTAATAACGTTGACTGGACGTATGATTGGAACGTGGGTCAGGAACACTCATACTACATCAAAGTTTTTGTTAGGATTCGTTCTGGTGAATGAGGAAGGGAAGATCAGAATTTGCTCTTGCCATATCTTGTGATATCTGATCCGATAGTTTTTCCTCAACAATTCTTTTCAATCTGAGTGCATTCACTAACATCTGATGATCAAGCCCGATAAGACTATTGACTTTCAGCGCTTTTTCCCATCTCTCTTCGAATAGGCGTTGATGCAATTCACCAACAATATCAAAAGAACTTGTAACTACTGCCTTGCCGTTGGTGCTATCAATAGAAATGATCTTGGATGAGTCGATAGCTAGGGCACTATTACAAAAAGGATGAAGCCTAATATCAAGCCCTTTTGGGAGAGAATGAATATATGTGTTGTCCAAACACTGAGACCCAATCAATAATTTTATAGTAACTCCTTTAGAAGTCGCTGATTTTAATGCATCATCACAGCGAGAAAGTAGATTCAATCCCCACGAATCTAGCATTGCATCAATGACAGACTTTGAGGCGAGAATGAGATCAGAAACTTTTTGGTCGACAAACTTTGGATCGATAACAGTATATTTCTTTTCCTCGGTGCCAAATATTTTCTTCCTAGCTTCAATTTTCCCCAGTCCATGGATAATCTTCTTCATGTTCTTTAATCTTCTCTCGTGCAACGATATTATTTCAATAAAAGCTTCTTCAGGTGTGACGGCAGAGGCTATCAACGGTTTATGGTTGCTCATTATCAAAAGCCCCTTTTTCTCTAGTTTTTTAAGTGTGGAGTATATCTTAGTTCGAGGTAAATTTGAATAGTATGCTAATTCGCTTGCACCCAGCATACCTTTTTCCACCAATGTAATATAAGCCCGCGCTTCATATTTTGAGAGACCAAATTCTTCAAGATTTCCAACCAAGCCAGACTCTATCGATGAATACTTCTTACTGAAGCGCATGTGGGCATATAATATTTATTAAAAGTAAAGTTGGATGTCAATTACATTGTATTAAACTGAAAAAATTATCGAGCTCTAGTGAATTCATATCAGTACCAAGCATAATGTTACCATCATAAAGAACAATACTTTCATTATTCTACAAACTATCTGCATTGCTGTTATCATAGATCATCTGAGGCTATGACGGTTGACAAAGACAAGTCTATAGGAGATATATCTCATTTTCTAGGTGACTTGATCTTCGAGTTGTAAACGATTCTGTACTAAAATCTAGAGGACTAGTTCGGACAATAAGCAGCCCAAAAACTAAAGCCTTCCGCACTTTTGTACGTGAATGTATCCAATGCGTCAAGTGGTAATTTCGGAAGTTCAGAAGAGAATTAGAATTAGAAAATTTCACTGATGAGTAAACTAGATTGGTGAAATTCTCAAACAAGTATCAAATGTGCTAATCAAAGTAATCTAATTGCTGACTCGAATGGACCTAAAAATGTGTCTACTACGTATTTAGTTGCTCCATACGTTGACTATTCTTTGAGTAAAGCAAAGAGAGGGATTCAAATGGTTTACGACTCTTATTGAATCTTGAATTGGTTCATTTTATTTTGTCCCTTGCACAACATAGATTCACAACATAGTAATTCAAATGCCGATCACGCATTTTTGGTAAGGGTCGTAGCATTTTGAGTTTAGCTCCACAAGAATTAGAAAATAGTGCTAGTAAGTATGCCGCTGAGGCTATTCGATTAGATTCTCAAGGTTCTCGGGGACTAGCAATACAGGCATATCAGAGAGCCATTGAAGCTTTGGCGAAACTCATTCAGATATATCCTGACTACAAACTGAACAAAATCTATATGGAAAGGGCCAGCGCTTACCAAAATAGAATAAAAGCGCTACAAATGTCTAGTGGAATAACTGATTCTCATCCCGATCAAAATCTGAGGAGGATAAAGTCCAGCCAACAGAGTAGAGTTGACAGCAATGTAAGCAGCTCTGGAAAAGTGGACAATGGAACAGAAAGTCTTGGGGCCGCATTTGATGATTTAGTTATGAAAGATAAACCTCATGTTTCATGGGATCAAGTCGTAGGGTTGGATGATGCAAAACGTGCCATCAGAGAATCTATTGTCTACCCAACAAAGCGCATGGATTTATTTCCACTTGGGTGGCCACGCGGTATTTTGCTTTATGGCCCACCGGGATGTGGCAAGACTCTATTGGCCGCCGCTGCTGCTGCTGAAATAGATGGTTATTTTATAAATGTTGACGCTGCCTTCCATGATGAGCAAATGGCTAGGGGAGGCGGAAAAAAACGTCTCGAAGCTTTTTACCCTGGCTCGAAAGCTACATGATAATGAAGGAGTCCCAGTACTTCTTTTCATCGATGAAATAGATTCACTCCTTGGCTCAAGAAATGGAGAAGTTGGAGGCGAAGTTCGGGTAAAGAATCAATTTCTTACAGAGATGGACGGAATAAATGGAAAATCTAAGGATTCGAAGTTATATGTTATTGGTGCTACAAATAAACCGTGGACCTTGGAAGCAGGATTCTTACGACGGTTTCAAAAGAGGATTTATGTTTCACTTCCTGATCAGTCATCTAGATTGTATTTGTTTCGCCAGTATACTGAACGCTTAAAGATGGAAAAATCATTGAAGCCAGAGGATCTCGCAAAGCTAACTGAGGGTTATAGTGCAAGTGATGTGAAGGATATATGTCAATCAGCCCAACTCCGTGTGGTAGATGAACTTTTTGAGAGCGGAAAAGCTTTGGAAACTGAAGCACATACGAGATCAATATCGCCTTCAGACTTTAAGGAGATTCTTAAGAGAAGAAGGCCCAGTGTAAGTATAGACATGATGAGAGCCTACGTTCGTTGGAGCGAGCAATTTAAGGCACTTTAGTTTTATTTACCACTATCTGCAAATCTTCTGAGCGCCTCAATTAGCTTTTTTTCGGCAGAATCTCTATCACCCCATCCAGTCACTTTTACGAATTTTCCAGGTTCAAGTTCTTTATAATGCTCAAAAAAATGTTTTATTTTATCTAGCAAATGAGAAGGAACGTTATGTATGTCAGTAATGACAGAATAGCTCGGATCTATTTTAGATGTAGGCACGCAAATGATCTTTGCATCATTGCCCTCTTCGTCTTCGGTGAACAAAAGGCCGACAAGAACAACTTTCAGCATTGACAATGGTATCAGAGGTGAATCACCGAGTACCAAGACGTCCACTGGGTCTCCATCTCCTTCCAATGTATTAGGAATGAAGCCATAATTGCACGGATAGTGCATAGAAGTATATAATTTTCTACTGACGGCGATAAATCCTGTCTCTTCATCAAATTCGTATTTGACATCGCTACCTTTTGAAATTTCTATGACTACAGTGATATTTGATGGAACTTCGTTCGCTGAATCAGGTTTATTCAGATCTGCAATAAATTTCATGTAATGACGATGGGTTTACTTATTTATAATCTGAGAGGGTTAACCACGATAATATCATCGTGGTTGTTACTCTTTGTTTCACCCACCTTTCTATTCAATCTGAATCAAACGAATTTGAACGTCAACCTACTCTGATGAATGCAACCGGTACAAATAAAAAATACGAAGCTGCATAGGGGATTTAGCATTTACTTAAATGAAATTATTTGATAAATTCGACGCAAAAATGATCGAGGACGAAGTCAGATCCTATCTCGAAGGAATTGATCATGCTCGGTTGCTTCGTGATAAATTTTCAGGCATAAAATCTTCAGTAGGGTATATCGAGGGTCCACCAACACTAAACGCAGAACCTCATGTGGGACATCTTAGAGGGCGTATCATCAAGGACTTGTGGTACAGGTTCAAGACTATGCAAGGACATGACGTTGTTTTCAGAGCCGGTTGGGATACCCAGGGTCTACCAATCGAATTGCAAGCAGAAAAGATACTGGGTCTTAGTGGCAGCAAGTCAGAGAATATCAGTAAAGTCGGGATTGACACTATAGTAGCAACTTGCAAAGACCTGATTCAAAAAAATGCTAAAAAATGGATAGAAGTTGATGAACTTCTCGGCATGTCATTTGACTATGATAAAGCATATTGGACATATAAGGACGAATACATAGAAAGAGAATGGAAATACCTTAAGAACGCTTGGGAGAAAGGTTTACTTAAAGAGTGGTTCAGAGTAGTTGCTTATTGTCCGTCATGCCAAACCTCGCTGAGTAACGCGGAGGTGAATCAGGGATATAGAAATGTAGAAGATCCTTCATTCTATTATAAAGTCAAGCTGTCTGAAGAAAATGCTTATCTGTTGATCTGGACCACAATGCCGTTCACTCTGGTGACAGACGAGTTGATAGGTGTGAATCCTGATGCCAATTATTTGTTTGTAAATGTAAACAATGAAGTTTGGATTGTAGGTTCGGACCGGTTAAAGCCCTTAATGGAGGAGCTTGGCTTCAATAATTATGTAGTATTAAAAACCGTTTTGGGCAAAGAGCTTGAAGGGAAACGTTATGTCCATCCATTACTACATCTTATTCCGGGATTAAGGAAATTAGCTAACGAAAAGCATATTCACTTTGTCATTGCCGACAAAATGGTTGATATTATGACAGGAAGTGGGTTAGTACACCTTGCTCCTGCAAACGGAGAAGAAGATTTTGAAATTGCAACCAGAAGAGGTTTACCAATCTTTATCCCCATCGATGAAAAAGTAATTTTTACAGAAGAGACAGGAGTTTTTGCTGGCAATTTTGTGCGAGATACAGATGATATGGTTGTACAAGCCACGCGCGACGTCAATGCTTTCGTTAATTATGGAAAAATATTACATCAATATCCAACTTGCTGGAGATCTGGACACAAAGTGGTCTGGCTCGCGCGAAGAGAATACTTTTACATGGTAGACAAACTTGAAAATAAGCCACTACTAGCCGCGTCCAAGGTAGAGTACTTCTTTGATTCTCCACGAAATAGATTCTTGGAAATTATCAAGGAGAGGGTACCTTGGTGTATATCAAGGGAACGTGTTTGGGGCACGCCAATACCTATCTGGAAATGCAGTTCCTGTGGCAAAAAGAACCTCTATTCTCAAAACTTGAGATAGTTTCCAGAGCGAGTAATCTTCCTGATGGAGCAGATTTCGAACTTCATAGACCCTGGATAGACAGAATTGAGATTAGATGTACGAATTGTGGAAATATCATGTCCAGGGAGCCATTCGGTACTGGACACTTGGCATAATAGTGGCGCTTCCCCCTACGCTTCATTGAATGATAATGAATTCTTGAAACTAATCCCGGCTGCATTTCTGACTGAAGGAATTGATCAGACTAGGGGATGGGCTTACACACTTCTTATTAACAATATAATAATGCGTGACAAGGCTGAAAGCCCGTACAATGCGTTCCTTTTCCAAGGACATCTCCTTGATGAGAACGGGAATAAGATGAGCAAAAGCCAAGGGAATGTAATAGATGCAAAGGAATTTTTGTCTAAAAACTCAGTTGACTTGGTGCGGTTTTACTTCTTGTGGAAAGCATCTCCAATTGATTCATTTAACTTTAATCCTACAGAGCTTTCTACAAGGCCTTATCAAATATTGAATACGTTGTACAACCTTCACATATTTTTGCATCAAAATAGCAAGTACGATAGGTTTGACCTGAACAACCTAGATATCGAGAAAATCAAAAAAAGTAAATTCTATGCACTAATCGAAAAATGGATCAATTCAAAATTACAGTTACTCGTTCATAACGTCACCAAATCACTTGAAACATGTAAATTTAACGAAGGTGCAAAGTCAATCGAAGACTTTGTCATAAACTCGCTTAGCCAAACTTATGTTCCCTTTACGAGAGATGATCTTTGGGAAGATAATTCTGGATCACTTGAACGCAGGAGTGTCATATACACTGTACTGGGTGTGGCGTTACGAACCGTCGATATTCTCCTGCACCCATTTAGCCCGTTCATTAGCAATTATTTGTTTCTTATGTTATTCATGACAAGAAAATCAATTCTGCTCGAATCCTGGCCACTAGTAGTTGAAGAAGTTATTGATCTTAAGATTGAAAGTAGTGTGGGGAAAGTGAAGGAGATCATCTCATTATCTAATTCAGCAAGGATGAAGGCAAAGATAAAGAGGCGATGGCCAGTAAGTCAAGTTGTTATATTTCTAGATAAGGATGAAATATCACAGGTTGAAAATTTCTCTAATCTCATAAAAATCCAACTGAATACGGATAGGCTAGAAATTAAGTCAATACCTCACATACAAGGCATATACGAGAGGGTCAGGACGCTATTGGATCTAGGCTTGATAAAGATGACTATGAAACTCAAGATAAAGAGATTCGCTCCTTACGTTAAGGATCGCCTGTCTCTATTAGTCGCCTCATTTGAGAGGGCAGATCAAATGGCGATATTACAGAGCTTGATATCACATGGGAGTTATCGGTTAAAGGTCGGCAATGACTCATTCGAATTAGTAAAGGACGACATAGACCTAACCTACATGGCTGCTCATGGATACTCAATTGCAGAAACAGAATCTCACGATACAGTTATTTTTATAGTGACTCTCCGAGATATGGATTTAGTTACCAAAGGTTTTGTGAAGGACCTGGCTAGAAATTTTCAGCAGTTAAGAAAGGAGATGGGCTACCTTCCAACTGATTTGTTGTCTTATGCCCATGTCTCTAATTTGAGCGAAAGCGAAGTGGCTTCCCTAAGAGTTTTCAAAGATGAGCTGGCTTATTTGGTACGGGCAAAGTCCGTTGAATTTTATCCACATACCGAGGAGGAAGATATGTATAAGGAAGTAGAAATTGACGGAAGAAAATTATTATTTTCAATTAAATAATCCAGGCGGAGGACCCTTTACTACGAATAACTTGTAATGCTTGAATCTTGATTATTCCAAGAAATACCTCGAAACAATGTCATAAGGAAATGCAAATTTCAACTGTTAGATTTACTACGAATTTAAACATAATTATGGTTAGCCCTTTAGTTCCCGTCTATTTGTCTAAATTAGCAAATGCCAAAGGGAACATCAGTTTGCTGGGGGGTCAACTCAATCAAGAATTTCATCCTTGGCACATAATATAATGAATTAAGGACGGAAAGAACATGGATCTATAAAGTGATTCTCTGTAAGTTAAGTGGATTCTTAATGGAAGAAGAAATCGGAACGGATTTATTGCCACAATTTATGATATCATGAGTGATAGAATATGGAACTGTATTTATGCGAGTTCAGAACAGATACTGTTTAGTCTTTGAACGAGCCAAGAGCTGAATTTATCGACTAGAAGTTTCTTTTCTTTGAATGCAAATGAAGTGCACTTACTTCGATGGTCAAAATGCGTCGATGATGGGTACATGTTTTGCATTAATTCTAGCCTAAAAGTTAATGTAATTCTCGCGTATGTTAATTGGATGGGTTTGCACTATTTCTGTAAAACAGAATTTAAGTCTAAGTATGTTCCTTTGATTTGAACTGTTAACACATTCTACCGAATTTCTTACTAAGTGTTAAGAGTTATCATGGCCCGTTCAACCGCAGAAATTGACTACCTTATCAATTTGCATATCCTTAATTAATCCATCGCAGAGGGAATGGTCATTTGATTCACACTTGGGTGACTTCCACAATCACCGACTAGCATAGATAAACTCATACTATTATTACTATGAAAATGAAGTAATCATTAAATTTGATAATAGGTACATTTTCAGCATGAAAGTATACTCTGAAGTTAGGCCATGGGGACGCTTTGATAAATTTAACGAAAATGAACGTTGTACTGTCAAGCTTTTGTATATTAACTCTGGTTCACGTTTAAGTCTTCAGTATCATAAGAATAGACAAGAATATTGGAGGATTATAAAGGGTAATCCGGTTGTACAAATCCAGGATAAAGAAATTCAAAGCAAGGAGGGTGAAGATCTCTTTATCCCAATGAACGCCAGACATAGAATAACAGCTGGAAAATCTGACTGTGTTGTTCTTGAATTATCGGTTGGCGAATTCGATGAGAATGACATAGTGCGTATTCAGGATGATTATGATAGAAAGTAGGGACAGTAATTTCAATTGTAAGAGCATTCGCACCGTAGTAAATGAAGCCCTTCAGCTCATTGACTCTGATATCTAAGAGCAGAATCAGACTATAATCATTCAACTGAAGACGAAAAATACCTAAGTGATGCGACTAACGAAATACAAATAAAGCCCATGCATTGCTCTACCCATGATGAGCGCAAGTAAAAAGCCACACATGAACCTAGTAGTTGTTGGTCATGTAGACAATGGTAAATCCACTATAGTTGGTCATTTGTTGGTCGATATGGGGGTAATCGATCAGAGAACTATTGATGCTTTTGCGAAAGAATCTGAGGCTACAGGGAAGGGTGATACTTTCAAGTATGCGTGGGTTCTTGACAGCATAAAGGATGAGAGGGAAAGAGGCATAACAATCGACCTTGCATTCCAGAAGTTTGAAACGTCAAAATATTTTTACACTCTAATAGATGCACCAGGACACAGAGACTTTATCAAGAATATGATTACCGGTGCATCAGAAGCCGACGCAGCAATAATAGTAGTCTCCACAAAGCCAGGTGAAACTGAAGCAGCAACAGAACCAGGAGGGCAAGCACGAGAGCATGCCTTTCTGTCAAGAACTTTGGGTGTAGGTCAGGTTATTGTTGCTTTAAATAAGATGGACGACTCTAATTATTCAGAGGCTCGCTATAAGGAAGTTAAAGAAACGACAGAAAAGATGTTGAAACTCGTAGGGTATAATACGACAAAGATCAACTTTATCCCAGTTTCTGGTTGGAAGGGAGATAATCTAGTGAAGAAGTCCGAAAATATGCCTTGGTATAAAGGGCCCACTCTTGCTGAAGCGTTGGATATGTTTGAACCTCCTGAAAAACCAATAGGCAAACCATTAAGAATTCCTATTCAAGACGTATACTCCATAACAGGTGTCGGAACCGTTCCCGTGGGGAGAATAGAAACTGGAGTCTTGAAGGCAAATGACAAGGTTGTAGTGATGCCATCAGGAGTTACGGGTGAAGTAAAGTCCATAGAAACTCACCATACCCAAATGGATTCAGCTGAAGCAGGTGACAATATTGGGTTTAACCTAAGGGGAGTGGATAAAAAATCCATAAAGCGTGGGGATGTTATAGGTCCTGTAAATAATCCCCCTTCAGTTGCAAAGGAGTTCGAAGCACAAATTATTGTAATTCATCATCCGACGGCGATGGCACCGGGATATACTCCTGTTTTGCATGCCCACACCGCACAGGTTGCAGCCACACTGTCAGATTTTGTTGCAAAAATAGATCCAAAAACAGGCGGAGCGGTAGAAGAAAAGCCGAAGTTCCTAAAGACTGGTGACGCTGCTATAGTGAGGATAAAACCTG
Organism: uncultured Nitrososphaeraceae archaeon; assembly: GCA_963788355.1. GTDB lineage: Archaea > Thermoproteota > Nitrososphaeria > Nitrososphaerales > Nitrososphaeraceae > TA-21. The sequence continues at coordinate 114,788 of CAWBGD010000010.1, forward strand.
TTAGACCACTTGCAATCGAGACCTTCAAAGAGTTCCCAGAAATTGGAAGATTTGCATTAAGAGACATGGGTACAACCATAGCAGCAGGGGTAGTTAAATCGATAATTGAAAAGTTCGATCCCTCCGCCAAAGGCAAATAATTCGAGCATGTGGTTCTAATTTATGGCGCAACAAGCTCGAATAAAGCTCACAAGTACCAATCTCACCATGCTGGAAAGTGTTTGTTCAGAAATACGAGGCATAGGTGAAAAAAATGGTATTAAGCTACGAGGCCCTCACCCTTTGCCCACCAAGAAAATGAAAGTAGTAACACGCAAATCACCGTGTGGACAAGGTACGAACACTTGGGACAAGTATGAGCTGAGAATTCATAGACGAGTTATTGATCTAGGAGCAGACGATCGTTCGATTCGCCAACTTATGCGTTTGAAGATTCCTGATGATGTATATATAGAGGTTTCATTAACACAGTGATCGTAATCCAAGTTCTAAATCAGCATGTTTGACTGAGATGCCTAAATTATACAATTGAAAATAACGTATCGGCTCGGTACTTTTTACGGTAGGTAGAGTTGGGTTGAATCATTCAATACGAGGCAATTTTTCTGATATTTACTTTCATACATTGCTGATTAAGGAATTTTTCGAATCGAGATTCATACGGCATAGAACTAGAAAAGAATTGGGAGAGTTATAGTTTTTTATATAAGGCATATTCAATCTGCTTTTGGTACAATTATAGATGACATTAATAGGAGATGCATATAGATGGGTTGCGAGCAGAGTTTCCTCACGTCCTACAAATTTTAGTTGGGTGATCAAAAATCAATTAGCAGGCAGCGGATTGCCAATTACAGTGAATCAATTTAAATGGCTTATCGATCATGGGATTAGGACTATTATAACAGTAAGAGAAGTCCCTCTCCCCTTTGGATGGATTCAGCTTTCTAACCAAGACAAAGGCATTCAGGACAGTAGTAATACATCGACTATTAGTTACTTGCATGTTCCAGTTGAAGATTATAAAGCACCTACAATGGACCAAATTAAATCCACGGTATCATATATTGAACACCATTTGGTATCTAATGGAAGTTGTATATTAGTCCATTGTGCCGCTGGCAAGGGTAGGACAGGAACGATACTGGCTGCTTATCTAATAAAAAAAGATCGTCTTTCTGCTGAGGAGACTATTAGAAGGCTTCGAACTTTACGACCTGGCTCAATCCAAACACAAATACAGGAACAGGCCTTGTATGCGTACGCAGATTATTTGAACAGTACTTAACTATGGGATTTGAGTTTTGTATTATGCTTGGATTGGATAGGATAATCAAAAACAATATGATTAATCTGGGCTGATCTTGAACATCAAACTAATTGGCGTCCCAACCCTTTTGTTAAAATACTAGCTCTGGTAAGGGAGTTTATGAACTTCGAAAAGCTAGAAATTTATGCGAAAGAGGCAACTGAAGCTAGACATAGAAATCAGAGTGAGCTAGGCAAGAAATTAGAGAATGATCATCATAAGAATGTTAACAGAACAAGAGCTAACGTTTCCTATAGAAGAGAACGTTCTTATGAATAAGAACTTTGCTTCCTTTATTTATAAAACCGGTAAGACATATCCTCATCTAATCGAATTCATAGCAAGGATTCTTCATATTGAGATTCCGATTGAGATTGACCAGTGCAAATTTGGACCAGGAGAAATTGTTGTGTCTGCAAATAACGAAGTGGAAGCTCACAAGAGACTGAAGGATTGTTCTCATAAACTTCAAGCATTAATTCAGGCAAAACAAGGTCGAATTCTGTAACTTGAATTAGTAACTATATCAAACAAATTTAGTCGCACCGGAAGGTGAATTAATTGGAAATATTCCAAACTAGTTACCAATTGCGAATCTCGTTTTTATTTTTGGGAAAGTTCGTATCGCATTCAAGGTAAAATAATTACATTCACCGCGATATTTCATATTGCGAGTCGGGATCACACTTTACAGATCATAGGGTTGTGGGGCTCATTATTATAATTTTGATCAATTTCTAATGTCGTCAAGAACAATCACCAAAGATCATTCTTACATACTTGATGATTTTTTTTGAACAAATAGCCTCCTCAGCTCTACAAGGGATCAAGATATTCTATCCATCCAATCTCGCTAGTCGGTTATTTTCTTAAATTATTGCATGTAGCATAAATCAATCCTTGTGCTCGAGTCCTCTAAACTCCCTTGATGCACCTCTACCGGTTACAGCTCCAGTATAGTCGCCAGATACATCGATGATTTTTTCAGAATCAGATAATTCCTTAAGGAATTCCAATGTAAGTCTCTGATTGACAACATAGTGAGTGCCATTATCATAGATTGCAGGAACCATTCCTGTCTTTTGTAGGATATAATCCCTCATTGCTTCCGAGTCTGTTCCTGGTTTAGTGAATATTTCAACCATGTAGAACGGAGTCTTTTCTGGATCTGCTTGCATACGAATAAGGAGGTCATGAATAAGAGCAGGATCTATTTTTGGGAAATATGATCCATATAATGTTTGCAATCCTGCAAATACGTTTCTTATTTCCTTTATTTCAGACAAGAATAAGATAGTAAGCTTTTTTCTTATAAGAGTCTTTTTGAAAAAAGTGTGGCCTAATAGAATAGTTAAGGTGCAAATAACCGTGAAGAACTTAATTCACAACAAGAACAATACAGCTGGTTATTATTTGTGTATCATTAGACCGTTGTGCAGAGTTAATTAAACTGTAATGGTTACTTGAAAGGTAACCAGGCAGATCTAATTGGTTCTTGCAAAAGTTGCCGAATCAAGATCATAAATTCCCTCATTTCCTAAATAAGTTGGTATAGTGAATCTAATCCTCACCTGTGATCAGATTTTTGTGAGCCAATATGAAGTCGATTGTCAATATTCAAGATCGAGATTTTAATACGTATAGTTATCAATCGACTGGTTTTTCATAACATATTGGCAAATTCATTCAGCTTTTACAAATATTCTTCAGTAATACCTAAATAATTCCCTGGAACAACAATCTTGGTGGATAAAGACAGCATCTCGCAGATTCTGCGAGTTCTTTCTGATAAGCACTCAAGAGAATTGCTTAGTCTTATGTCAATTGATAAGTCTCATTCGTTAGATTTGCAAAAGAAAGTTCAATTGTCAAAGAAGGAGTTTTATTCCCGTACAGGGAAAATGCTTAGAATTGGATTAATAAAAAGAAAGAAAGGGCACTTTGCAATAACAACAATGGGCAGAGCTACTCTCCAGCTAGTAGTGGAAGTAGGGAAAGTAATGGAAATGAATTGGAAATTTAGAGCGATTGATGCAATAGACCAAACCGCTGGGCTTCGATCTGAGGCAAGACTAGAACTTATACACTCGATTCTTGGGGATTCTTCGATAGAAAATATGATTGCTTCTAAAGGTATCTGACTTTACATTGCGTTGCTCAGAACCCTGTTGCAAGCTGTAAACGTCGAATTGATAGGTCCAAGAGCATTACAAAGAATTTTTTGTAATCAGCGAATTGGTTTGTGAGTCCCGAGAATAAATACTAGTTATTTTTTTCTTGAAATCTGAAAAAGCTCAGGAATTGAAGCATCTTGTGCCAGCAATTTGAAGTATTCAATAAATCGCTGAGCCATGTAAGTGTCATCGTACTTGCAGACTGCAATTGTAAATTGTTCTGGATTTACATAATTAACGGTCTCGTATACTACTTGAATGCCATCAACTATCATGAAACTTACTGGCAATGTTGCAAATCTTTTCAGATCAAATCTAGGCGACTTTAAAATGTTCTTCGCTAGTTGAGCCATTTCTCTATTTGGCGGTGTTCTGATTATTGCGGCAAGCCGGTTTTCTACACTGATTTGCTCAGGGTTGCCATCCAAAATGTGCATGGTTAAACCTTTCCCAAATTTCTCAATTACTTTATTAGAAATGTGAGGATCGTGATACCTTGTTGCAAAGTACACCTCTTTTTCCGCATTATCTAATACTTTGAGGACCTCAGGTACTAAACTCTCGAATCTTTTTACAATATTGAAACTAGTCAGCTGTGTCGTATTGATCATCCCGCTCAAAGTGGTAGCTCCTAAATATTCTTGTAAGATATTCTCTTTTTGATCCATTGGAAGATCGCTCTTGTTTCTTAAAACATCTATACTTTTAATATGCCAAAAATTTGGCATTACCTTTTCCATTGTCTTTAAGTGATTTTCATGAACTAGGGCACCAAATGTTGTCAGTTTGTAAACGGATCCTTGTTTTTCAATCAAACCAATCTCGACCAAACGCTTCAACCTTACATAGTATTGCTTCTTGGACTGATTAGTTATTGGGTTTGGACGAGTGAAGACCTATTAGCGCTGCATTCAGGATTTCTACTGATTGTCTATCTGCTAAGATGGAAAATATATCTTCCGCCATTATCGGGACACTCGTTTGGTGCATGCATTTTCCTAATTCCCTTAATAGTACATTGTAAATAAACTTTCGGGAATTTTGCCAATTTTGACCAATTTTGGTCACTTTATAGCTTGCGCTTTCTGAGTAGATGATAACGTATCCATATATAGATAATATGCTCCTAATAGTGGCAAACATGGAAAGACAGTCGCAAGTAAAAACACTGCAATCGATAGCCGATATCAAATCGCTAGAGATTTTTTGTTCTATAGCGAAAGGAGAAGCAACAAGCGAGAAATTAAAGAGAACAAAAGGTCTTTCAAAAAAACAGTTCTACTGGCGAACGGGGCAAATGATGAAATCAGGACTTATCACTAGAAAAAAAGGAGTTTTTTCGTTAACTGCCTTTGGAATGGTTGTCTACGGTGCTGAACTAGAAATTGAGAAGGCCCTCAAGAATTTTTGGAAACTGAAAGCTATAGATTCAATCCAATCATCGGGGGAATTGAGAGAACAAGATTGCGCGAAGTTGATCAGAACAATTTTAAATGATGAGAAGATCGAAAATATCCTTGTGCCGAACACTTAAGTGCATTTCATTTTCTGTATGAAATCATTGTATTCGAAAGTCAAGTAAAATAGCAATTCAGCTTGCTTTTGTCAGAAGATCATGATCACTTACATAATTGCGTGTTAACTGATGGCAAATATCTTTAACTACAACATCTTCGTATCCCTAGATACATGAGTGCTACAACTACTTCCGGACCGAACAAGCCAGAGGGATTAACATGCAATATTTGCGGCAGAATTTTTACCTCCGTAGAGTCTTTAAATGAGCATAAACGAATAGAACATGCTGAATCGAGCGAGCCACCTGTTGGAGTTGGATAGCCAGTTACGGCTGAAACTAATGGGAATAACTGAATGATTTTATTTTGATCTAGTCTTGTTACCTGGTCACTATACTAGATGCTGTAAATTGTGCAACTTGTTGAATAGTGATGTAATGATTGTTGAGCCCTCCACGCATTTAGACTTGGGATGTAGACTATTTATGGGAGATGAGCCAATCATTGGAATTTAGTAAACCTTGGGAAGTCATACTGGTTTGATTATTATAGGTTGAGTGAAACGATCTTGATTTTTTTTCGTTTATTGGATACTCCAACATCCACGGAGTGATTATTCTCGTATTTAAAATATTATGTTCCTACTTATGATAGACTAGAGCCATGTTTTTAAGTAGGAAATTAGTATCAATCAAATCATAATGACCTCTATATTAGATGGATTAATTATTCTACTAAGCGGATTTGTAAGTTATTCTATGCTTTGAAATGAATTGGTCCATGAGTACAGAGACAGAGTTTACATTAGAAAGGATATCATTCTCAAGCTGTCCGAATATGGAGAACTCAATCAAAGTAAGCTTATGAGTTATTGTGGTTTGAATAACATTAAGCACAAAGAAATTCTTGATGACATGGTTAATAAGGGAATTCTCGCAAAGTCTGAGGAACCTTGGGGAAACAAAACCATAATAAAATATCGAGTATCTGAAAAAGGGAGGGATATTTTGAAGCAAATTCTTGAACCATATGAAGAACTTTTTCCGAGGAAAGAAGGACTTGACAAGTAACAAAGTTACCCAATTCATTTTAAGCGAAAAATGGAGAGAACTAGAGAGTAATGGCTGATTCTAATGACAATGAGAATCGTACCGACGTGAATCTGTTCAGAATTATTGACGGGATAATCTATCAGTTGAACAAAACCAAAAAGATGTTTATAGTCATGATTTTGACTGTTATGATACTACCACCAGTAACATTACTTATCAGCTCGCTGATTTTCGCCCCACCCTATGACGACGATAGCAGTGTACAAAAACCTCTTCAACCTCACGAAGGAAAGCAACTTAAATTTTTCAACTTGCGTATAATCCCACTAATCATATCCGCTGTATGGCTTGCAATAGGGATTAGACAATGGTTCGTTTTGTCCGAATGGACAAAAAAATACGAAAGATACAAGAAATTACAAGATGAGGTTGACAAGAAATTGGATGATAACAATAATGATACTCAGACTCAATAGAATAATACTTCAGTCAGTATCAGCATTCAAATGAAATCTTCGACAATTCGACAATTTTATGATTTTCTTTTTGAATGGTCCACTTTCAGTTTCTGAATGACAATAATTGTAATTATTGTCTTAAACATTAGCCACAACATTCTGAATCGCTCAATATGTGATTTGCTATCCCATCATTTCGGATTATAGAAACCTATTTTCAAACACTTAGTCTGCAATTTCATTAGTCAAGTCAATTGTGTTCCGCCATTTACCCTAGCACCTCGCAGTTAGTATTTGCAGTATCTTCTTTTGCGCTAAAGTCCACAACACGGTCGACACCTTCTCCACAATCAAAAACATCGTGTCCATCGCCCCCAACTAGGACATCGTTGTCTGGACCACCATAAAGATGATCATTCCCTTTTCCACCATATAGAGCATTACCGCCACCGCCAAACACCAGGTTGCTACCAGAATCACCAAATAGAAAGTCGTTCCCCTTCTGCCCAAACAATGTGTCTGATCCTTCGCCACCTTGAATTACATCGTTGTTATCTCCGCCATAAATTACATCAGCTCCGGTATTACCCTGAATGTTATCGTTACCCGCTAGCCCGAATATAGTATCCTCAAGTGCCGTTCCTATCATCACGTCATTCTCTGGAGTGCCAGTACAGGAAAATGGAGGACATGTTATGACGTTGTCTTCGGCTTCTGAATTATTGGCAGTCTGAAGGCCAAAGATTTCAGTGTAAGCAATTACACTGGACATTGAACTGCTGCAACTAATTGTAGAAAATGTAAATATAGCGATTAAAGTAAGAAGTGAAATGCGATTACTCACATCAGGAATTTCATATTAATCTATAAATGGATGTGCAATCTAATTTAGTATAATTTCGCATGTACAAAAGAAAGTGCAATCTTACAGTTAATAATATACTATGATTCGAAGCATACTAATTCATATAATAGAAGAAAGTCCTTTAACTTGAATGAAACTACTTTTAGAAACATTAGAAGTAAAGAATAAGAAAATTGATACTGGTATCCAGACTTTTTCGAAACCGAGATAATCCTACTCAGGTATGAGTATAAAAAAAATCATGATACTATTGAATAGGATGTAGCCAACGATTTCGATCGATTAAGGTGTGCAAATGAAATATTCGGTGACAAAATCAATATGTTCTATGCTAAACTAGATAGTCCATTCAAATAAACAGTTCACAAATTCATAGTGTTGTATTTTTTGACAAAACAGTATGGTACTGTCTTGCGTGTCGCACAGTACCAATTTCTATAAGAAAGAACCGATAAGAAATGAATAATTAGAATTAGGAACTCGTATTTTTGAATTAACAATGATATTGCCATAGGAGTTAATTATATTTAGGTTAGATTCGTAATTCTTCTCTGAAAACTTCGATTCTTGGAGTGTGAGGATATTCTTGTTTCCTTTTTGACCCTCCTTGACCGTGAACACGGGGATGAAAATAACTTTCAAATTACAAGTATTAGTCGATTGTACCTGGTGATTAGATTCCGATCGATGAATATAATAAAGTTAATGAATTTATCTTCCATACTCATTTATATTTTCAATAAGGCATAGACTTATTGATAAAATATGCATGGTTGAGGATAGCAGTTATATTGATAACCTTTATTTTGACCTTCGGGCAACTGAGTTTTCGACCTGATTTAGTTTTTGGTTCACATGTAACTGGTACGCAAAGCGATGATGCTCTGACGGGTGGTGTGGGTCACTTAATAAGATGCTTAGGTAATGGTCTCACTCCGAGTGTTTGCGTAGGTACTGAACATAATGATAAAATAATCGGAATTAACGGACCTGAAACAATTTATGGATTTTCTGGTAAAGATTTGATTAATGGCTTTAGTGATGCTGATGTAATTTATGGCGGAGATAACAACGATGTAATTCAAGGTGGCGAAGGATCAGACACATTGTTTGGACAGAAGGGGAACGACTTTCTATTTGGTGATTCTGGTAGCAACCTGGTGTTTGGCGGTGGCGGTAATGCTCTATATGGTGGAAAAGGGAATGATCATCTTTATGGTGGTCCAGACAACGATGTCCTAGTTGGGGGCGATGGACACGATGTTTTTGATTGCGGAGAAGGTGTCGACCGTGTTGTGGACTTTAACGCAAAAGAAGATACTGCAAATACTAACTGCGAGGTGCTGGGGTAACAGCATTTTTTTAAAAGTTAGGAAATTTTTCATAATAACTGCTGTTGACCGATGGTTCACTTTAAGACACGGAGGAAACACATTGACAAACGCATAAATAAAGGCTTATGGATTGCACAAATTACATTTCTTAAATATAACACTGTACTGTCTTTTTGTACATGCAAAATTATACTAAATTAGATTGCACATCCATTTATAGATTAATATGAATCTCTTGATGTGAGAGATGGCATTGTAATAAAGTACATGATTGTGACAATTTTCATGTCTATTGCAATCAATTACATCTCTTCGACAGAAAAAGTAATTGCGATTCTCGATATTTATGAATCGAATGATATAAAAAGTATGGATCTTGATGAAAATACTATAACTTGTCAAATGGAAGTTTGTAACGGGTCGGACATGAACAATGCAATTATAGGTTCCAGAATAGCTGAAATAATTTATGGTTTTAAGGGTAAAGATATTGTTCAAGGTAATGAAGGCGATGATATTGTAAGCGGAGGACTAGGAAGTGACACTATTCTGGGCGGTTCTGGTTATGATAAACTGTTCGGAAATGATGGAAATGACTTTTTATATGCTGATTCGAATTCCAACAGTGTGGCGGCTTTGCAAGAAAGAAACCCCATAACCGAAATCGCCAAGAATAGTTCGTTTTTATTCTTCAATAACTTACCTTCATTTTTGGATGAAGGAAACTCATCTAAAGGGATCGTTACAATTGACGTATTCAATACAAAGAGTAACGATATCATATCATCTGCAGTGAGTATTCTAGATGGAGGAAACGGTGACGATCATATTTACGGTGGTAGTGGTAATGATACTCTCATTGGTGGTCCGGGTCGGGACATGTTCGACTGCGGAGAGGGCGAGGATCAAATAGTGGACTTTAATGGAAAAGATGATACTCTGAGTACTAACTGTGAAACGATATTATCTTGAGAATAATAAGTTGGATCTCTGAGTCAGCGCTATATTCTTTACGCGATGAACTCTGTCATCACGGATTTAAAATAACGTCTATTTCATCTGATTCCGCTTAATCTTGAGCTGAATTTCTATATTGCCTCTAGTTTGATGAAATGCAGCTTTATTAAGTGCGGGGATTGCATTCCGGTCCGAAGGTCCTCCTCCATCTACCTACTGAGCGCACATATCATAAAGATTGAGTTAGCATTGGGGTTCAGATTACAGAACAATGGTGATATCTTGATATTTCAGTTCCACCACATTGAACAAGATTGTCTTAGTAGGTATATGCTATAAACAAATTATAACGTCCTAAGGGTTAAGATCTAAATAGAATGTCAGCGAAGATAATCGACGGTCGGATAGTAGCCAATAAAATTAGAACTACACTTGAAAATAAAATCAATAAATTAACACGGGATGGAATTGTCCCTTGTCTAGCAACTTTACTGGTTGGCAAAGATGACGCTTCAACCATTTATGTGAATAGTAAGCAGAAAGCGGCACTCGCTCTGGGAATAAGAACTAGGGATTTCAGATTTGACCCCAAAATAACAGAAAACGAACTTCGTGATCTTGTAAAATCGCTTAACGAAGATCGAAATATTCACGGCATTTTGGTCCAGATGCCCCTTCCACCTCATATTAATGAATTTTCAATTATTAATACAATTAACCCAGCTAAGGATGTTGATGGACTCACTACTAGTAACGCGGGCTTATTGGTCAATGGAATAGACTCACTTGTGCCCTGTACACCCCTTGGAATACTTCGATTATTAGAACATTACGGAATTGTTGTCGAATCTATGAACACAGTTATTGTAAATAGGAGCAAATTAGTAGGAATACCACTTGCACATTTGCTGTTGCAAAAAAATGCTACTGTAACAATTTGCCATTCTAAGACTAGAGAGTTGGGGAAGCTATTGAGTGAAGCTGATTTGATTGTAACCGCTGTAGGAAATGCTGACAGATTTCAGTTAAAGAGTAATCTTGTGAAAGAGGGTGTGATCGTTATAGATGTAGGGAATAATAGACTTAATGGCAAGGTAACTGGTGATGTAGATTTTGAGTCCGTAAAGCATAAGGCATCTTGGATTACGCCAGTACCTGGCGGGGTGGGCCCTATGACTATTACCATGTTACTAAGTAATACCGTAAAAGCGGCATCCCAAATAAATACTTGAAGAGCATAGAAATAGGGTATACTTTTGTCAGAAAGTACATTTTAAGAATCTTCAAATCAAGATACTGACTTATTTCTTCTCACTTGCTACAATCATCAACCTAGAAACCAGAATCGCAAGGTTGATAGGATTACAAATCGATGTAATTGGGTATTTTCATGTTTTAAACTCTATTGGCGCCCTAAAGCTTAAGACAATCTGCATCATAATGTTCGGATAAGATTGAAGGAGCAACGTAAGCCTTGGTTGGTTAAGATTTTTCACATATTGCCATATGCAATAGGTGGGCTAATAGTTATAGTACTCGTAATTCTCGTTCTTGGTTCCATTGGTCTACTATCCCCTGAACAGATGCAATCATTAGAAAGATTGGGTACAGGCGTAATAAACACAAAATTTCGCTGAATTTAAGTTGAAGAGTTTATATCCTGTTAAGCATAATTTTTTTGCTAACTTTCAGTATTCATAATAAGTGACTGATTAAATGCAATCTTTCGAAAATCTAGTTGCACCTCGTTTAAAAGTTTACCAATTAGAGAATCTTGAGATGATATAATAAAAATTATAACTTTCAAATTAATTATCTTGTGAGAAGTAAGATTCCTTTTTTGTCTTCACAATTCAGATTATGTGTAATTTATGAGCACATGATTTATGATAATAACTTCTACCATTACCACAGCTCACTATAATATCGTGAGATAAGAAAACAATATTACAAAAGTGACATTTTCCGTGTTGTTTCCTTTTGATAATTGAATGAATGCGACCTCGTATGTAAGGATTTGAAGTGTCCAGAATTAGGCTAGGTGCCATCTACTCATTAATAAAGATCGGTTATATTTAAAGCATTAAAAATAGGTGTCTTCTTTTAGAAGATGGTCAAAACTACTCAGTAAAGTAGCATGTAAGATGTTTTCTCAAAAGAGGAATACCGAAACTTCTAAACCTCTTAGCATACCAATCATTTAATACCAGAAAAAAATGATTAGAGTTTTTGTTTTATCATTAATGAAGCTGTAACAATATTTAGAAATTATTCTAGCTTCACATCACATAAGAATAGTAATGATAATATCTACCTTTGGTAAAGTAAGTATAAGAGATTAGAATAGGTTGTGTACTTAACAAGACGGACTTGGGAATGATAATTCTCCTCAGTTCATTTGTTGCGAGACATTGGGCTAATTGAAGTTTATTAGCAATAAAGTACCCTGGAGTTACCAATATCCTACTCGCAAATGTTGAGGAAAATTTGCCATTCTGGAAGAAGAATCGATTTATGTTTGGAGGTATGGGATGATTCCAAACAAAAAGTCTAACTTTCGAGGGTAGTTTCGAGAAACTGCTTCGAGCCTATGCAGACACTCATGGTTGAATCATATAAATTTTATAACAATTGCTATTTATCTATATGTTATATTGCAGGATGTGTGCCAAAAAGAGTTATTATTTTGTTTAATTATTAGGATAAATGTTATATATGACTAGTTAGTAAAACTTATAGAGTATTGTCTTGCGAACAATAATACACTGTGAGTGGTGTGGGAAAACATCTTATCAACTCAAATATTGGTTTGAAAAGATGATGTGTAAGCAATGCTACGAGCTGTGTAGGGCCAGATCAGAAAATATTCTTGTGGCGCCCATATCTGACTGAAATTGAAGAACGGAATTTGTAGATCATTAAATTTAGAATGGTTATTAGTTGTTCTTACATTTTAATAAAACAAATTTCAATTTTCTTCAATTGCACAATTATCGAATTTGTGGATTTCCCATAGCGGAATGTAACCATATCAAGTACTTTACAGATTCCGGTGATGCAAGAAATATTATAATTCTATTATGTTCTCGAACATTTACTCGATATCGGAAATATGAATTCTTTAAGCGGCCAGATTATTCAAATTAGATTATCATTAATATATACGTGAAATAAGGTGTGAATTTTGATTTTATGTTGGTTTTCAGGTTTTTAATAGATGACAGAAAGAAAAGAAATTTTGAAAATAGAATTTTCTTTTATCTAGCAATGTACTTATAGTCATTCGAATAAAAGTTTGGTGTATAAAGCTCATGACATATGAGTTCAAGACTAATAAGAAGAACCATTCATCGCACAGTGATGTTTATATTAATTCTACTGTAGTTTCTATTGCAGCCCCTTCCGTCAATTTATTTAACAAAATAAAAGAAACAGAACAAGTACTTGAATCATTTCAAATTCCTTACTCGGTTTCCATTGTTGCAGCTCACAGAGCACCAAAAAAGACTCTTAAGTACATAGATGAGTTGGAGGCAAGCGGAATTGAGGTAGTAATTGCTTGTGGTAGTGGTTCTGCTCACTTGCCTGGGATGATAGCTTCACTTACTTCAATTCCTGTCATTGGTATACCCTTGTTTAATGATACTCTAGGAGGGATAGACTCGTTACTCTCAATGTTACAAATGCCTTCAGGAGTACCAGTCGCTACGGTAGGTATTGCTTCTGCTTATAATGCGGCTATTATGGCTTGTCAAATATTGAGTTTGAAGTATCTTTATCTTAAAGATAAATTGCGATCTTACAAGAAGATGTTAGAGGAAGTAGTCGAGAGAGAAGATGACATGGTGAATAAGTAGTCTTCAAGTAGGATCGAGAGAATGATATTGTACGATTTCGGCTCGATTTATTATGATAAAAATATTATTGATTATACTTTAGAATGGCAAATGGATCTTTCACCTGTCCCGATCTGTTCTGTATGAATGCGCCGAGGAACTTAGGACTATTATCAATAATCTTTACATTAAGTAATCCATGATGTAGGAATTGCTCATTTACATGGCAGCACCATCACGTAGATTATTACTCAGTCTGATCCTCTGTACCGACTGCTCCAAAGATTGGTCCTCTTGAATTATCAATTTATTTTCACTTAGCGTAAAGTAACAATCGAACAGGACATTATCACTGCTGTACCTTAAGGCATATTTGTGTCGATAGTGAAACGAAGTCCATTCTCATCCTACATGTTACCTTTCTCCCCGCGTATACGGTATCGCTAGGGCAGCCGGCGCAACACTTCTCTTGTAGGTAGCCGCCAAAATCGCAATAGGCAAAAGATATGGTAACATTAGTAGAAATTGGAATGGTATTGTTGTACCGGTTGCCTGTAGTCCCAGTTGGAATGCATTAACCATGCCAAATATGAGGGCCCCGATCACTATCCAAAATGGTCGCCATCTCCCAAATATTACTACTGCGAGTGCGATCCATCCCTGTCCTCCGGTAATATTTTCTGAGAAGGAACCCGTTATGACCAGTGAAAGGTACGCTCCACCCAGCCCGGCGAATGCTCCCCCAATTATTATTGCAAGGTACCTTATTCTGTAGACATTTACACCCAAAGTATCGGCCTGCTTTGGATTTTCGCCTACCGTTCTAATCTTTAAACCAAGATTGGTCCGAAATAAGAAAATATGAGTTACAGGAATCAATAGAAGTGCAAGATATATCATAGGATCGTGATTGAAAAGAATCGGGCCAGCTATTGGAATCTGACTTAGAAATGGGATCTCGATAGGATCGAAAGACTGTATGCTTGGAGCGATAGTTACCACTCCAAAGGATAGCCTGTATAGTAGAGCCGCTAGCCCTACACCTAATAGCCAAATTGCTAAACCAGCTGCAAGTTGATTTGTTCTTATAGTCACGCTTAAGAAAGCCATCAATGACGCTAACACAGCTGCTCCCCCCATGGCCATCAACAATCCGATAGCGATATTACCGGTAAGATATGTCCCCATAAAGCCCGCGAATGCTCCTATTATCATCATGCCCTCAACACCTAGGTTCAACACCCCAGATCTTTCAGTAATGCACTCTCCGAGTGCAGCAAAAAGAATAGGTACAGACATTCTTACCCCGGAGGCAACAACACCTATAATCAGAGCTTCTTCAATCATTTGTATATCAGATTTTTCTCCTTTTTGGCTCCCAACGTAAAAACAGTTCGCCGATGAGAACGAACACGAGGACAAGAGCTTGCAGAGTTTGTGCAAGTGCTACTGGAACTCCTAGTGTTCTGTACATGAATTCGGAGCCTGCTAACAACGCAGAAAAAAAGAAAGCAACTATTGTAACTCCTACAGGATTCTGTTTTCCAAGCAATGCGATGATAACAGCAATAAACCCATAGCCAGGAGAAATTCCTTCAATGAGGCGATGTTGTACCCCTGCAACAAGTATTGCCCCTCCTATTCCAGCCAAACCTCCGCTTATTCCCATTGTTACAAGGATGCTCTTTGATACGTTCATGCCTACGTATCTTGCGGCCTTAATATTGGCTCCTACACTACGCATCTCAAATCCAATTTTTGTCTTTGACATCAACAAATACACTCCGACTGCCGAAGCGCCAGCTATGAGAATTCCTGTACTTAATCGTGTGTTCGGCAACAATATTGGGAGCTCAGATTCAGGATGAATATTGGGACTATAAGAGAGGAACCCAGGTGCTTTTAATGGCCCATGTAGCAAATACGATATGAAAAGAAGAGCAACAAAATTAAGCAAAACAGTTACTATAACCTCGTTAACTCCAAGCTTTACCTTTAGAACTGCAGGTACCATACTGAATAAAGATCCAAAAACAAAACCAGCTATTATCACTACAACTGGCGCAAGGATAGGAATAGCCCCAATGAATGAAAGACCTGCTAAGAGTCCTCCGAGAGCCCCAAAATACAGTTGTCCTTCAGCGCCAATATTCCAAATTTTGCATTTGAATGCTACTGCGACTGCCAGACCCAATATTAGTAGCGATGTAGTCTTAACAAGGGTATCTGCTAAAGCACGGACGCTTCCAAATGCTCCTTTAATCATTATCTGATATGCATTGATTGGATCTACACCGGCAGCTGATAGTATTATTCCTCCCACCAAAAAAGCAAGGCCACCACTTAGGAATGGGACCATTGATCTAAAATTTATTTTTCTAATTGAGATACGTTGAATTGGTAATGAAGTCATTTATTGGCACTCCCAACAACTTCAGTAGAATCTAATGTGTCTTTTTTGCCTCCCATCAATAGACCGATCTGGTCAATATTCGCTTCTTCCTGCTTAAATACACCCATTATCCTACCCTCATATATGACAGCTATTCTGTCACTAATTTCTAGAATCTCATCCAAATCCAAAGATATTAGCAGAATTCCAGCTCCATTTTCTCTCTGTCTCAGAAGCTGGTTGTGGACATATTCTGCAGCACCAATGTCAAGTCCACGAGTGGGATTGTGTGCGACGATAACCTTGGGGCTTCTGGAAAGCTCCCTACCCAACACAATTTTTTGTAAATTCCCCCCTGACATGGATCTGACAGGAGCATTTATTCCAGGTACTCCCCTAATATCGAAGTCTGAAATTATTTTCTCAGCAAATTTTTTAATCTGTGAATATTTCAAAAATAGTTTACCTGAATAAGGCTCAGAGTAATACCTATCGAGGACCAAATTTTCTGGCACTGAATATTCTAATACAAGTCCAGTTTCCATTCTGTCTTCGGGAATATACGCCAAACCACTTTCCCTTATAGAATGGGGTGACTGATTAGTGACTTCACGCCCATCGATGATAACACGACCCTGTATAGCTTTTCTAAGGCCTGATATGACTTCGGCTAGCTCACTCTGGCCGTTACCATCAACACCAGCTATCCCCAGAATCTCCCCTCCAGCTATGTCTAACGATAAATTTTTTAAAAAAAGTACCTTCGAATTGTTTAATGCAGAAACATCTTTTATTTCCAATACCGGCTTGAGCCTTTTGTAGGTCCTTGATGGCATCTCTCGATGTGGTACTAGAGTTCGTCCAATCATTATTTGAGCAAGGCTAGTCTCATTAGTCTCCGAAGTCTTGTAAGTTCCTAACGCCTTGCCATTCCTTAGAACAGTAACCCTGGTGCTAACAGCCATAACTTCCTGCAACTTGTGAGTTATAAAAATTATTGACAATCCTTGATCGACCATAGACTGTAGTGTTTCAAATAATGACTTTTCTTCTTGGGGAGTTAGCATAGAGGTGGGCTCATCTAATATAAGAATATCAATATCACGATAAAGCGCCTTTATGATTTCTACACGCTGTTGTTCTCCTACTGATAGGTTACCTACAATGGCTTTTGGATTGACTTTAAGACCGTATTTTTTTGATAGCTCAAGGATCTTCCTTTCGGCAGACTTAATGTCCAGGAAAATTGCTTTTTTGGGTTTAAGTCCGACAATTATGTTCTCTATAACTGTGTGAGGGAGTGTCAATAGGAAGTGCTGATGTACCATGGCAATGCCAAGCTCGATAGCATCTTGGGGAGATTTTAGAACGACCTGTTTTCCCTTGACGAATATTTCTCCGGCTTGAGGCTGATAGAGGCCGTAAAGAATACTCATTAGGGTGGATTTGCCTGCACCGTTCTCACCCAGAAGAGCATGTATTTCGCCCTTAACTAAATCAAATTTCACATTGTCATTTGCAACTACATCACCAAACCTACATGTAATACCATTCATTAAAACTATCGGTGTTGAGTTGCTTTTTTCCATAGGCATTCTCTTTTATGTGGGTAAAGTACAGTTAAATAGAATCAATCTGACAAAGAAATCTACCAAGGTAACGTCCAAAGTTATGGATGATGAAAAATGAAAAAGTTAAGGTGTCGCTTCAACCCTCTCTGGAACTGATATTTTATGATTAATTACATCTTGTATTAGTTGGGCCAATTTAGATTTTACGTCAGCGGGGACTTTGCTATCGAGGTTGTGGAACGACGCAAGATATACTATTCCAGGCCCAGGCCCGCCCTTACCACTTTCAAGACCTGGCCTGTAAATTTGTCCACTAAAGTTCCCGTTTTGAACCATCTTGATTGCCTCATCAAATGCCTTCTCGATATCAAGGACGAAGGAGCTCAAGACTGTATCAGGTCCTAACTTGTTTTGATCGGCTACCACTCCCAAGGCATACACGCCCTTTTCGTCCGCTGCTTGAATTACTCCTTGGCCAGAAAGATCCGCCACATGGATTAGAAAGTCAGCGCCATTATTAATTAGAGATAACCCAGCTTCTTTTCCCTTGGCAGGATTTTGAAAGTCATCTATGAATACACATGTTATCTTGACGTTGGGATTAACCATTTTTGCTCCTTGCTTGAATCCTTCGAAGATGTTTATGATGTTCGGATACGCCTTTCCTCCAACGCAGCCTAGCGAATTAGTTTTAGTCATCAAGCCTGCAAGTGCCCCTAGCAAAAATGAACCCTCTTGTTGCATTGGAAATATGGATGCTACATTGGTAGAGTTAGTAAGACCTGTAAAAACAACAAATTTAGTATTAGGATAGTCTTGAGCTACTTTCAGTGCGGGATCGCCCCATTCGAATCCGTGAGCGAGGATAAGGTCTGTTCCGGCTTCGGCTGCATCCCTCAGCGTCGGCTCTATATCAGGTATGGCAATATTCTCCTGAGTCGTCAGCTCTAGGCCATACTTGTCTTTTAGGACCTGTGAGGCGTTATATGCAGATGCGCCCCATCCCCCATCGCTGAACAAAGCATCAGTTACTAAAGCAACTTTTAGAGGTTTATTCTCTTGAGCCCAACTGGGAACAAAAACCTGGGCTGGGTGGCTTAAACTCAGTCCGGCAACCAAACTTACAGTAACTGCCAAAGCAAAAATGATTCGCATAGCTACTGCCACTTCTTTCCTATAGACTATGGTCATTGTGATACTTGTTTAGCCCATCGTATTATAGTTTGCGGGAATTGATTTTCATATTTATGATATATCACAAAACTAAATTCCTTGGTCAAGATCATTCTTCCGTATCATTCGGCTGGACAAACAATTACATGTATTCTTAAATATTTGAAGATGTTGAAAATACCTAATAGGGGTAACGAACATTGCAAAATCCGGGCATATTTCATGTCTTAGTAAAGTCAAATTATTACAGAGATTCACTTAATCTTTTGAAAATCTCTGATATACTGAAACGGGGCAGCGGCATTATTGAAGCAGTAGTGATAATGGGCACAAAGACAAACAAGGAGGTACTGGTAAAACTTGGTTTTCCTAGCTCTAAAGTCAACCAAGCAACTGACTCTGATCTGATAGTAGCTATCAGGGGAGAGAATAACTTATCCGTCGATTCTGCCTTAAGAAAACTAGCTGAATTACTCGCTTCGGATGGAAGTCTCTGAAAATGGTAGTCCTTCTTCACAGAAGGTGACTGACCTTGATTCTGCACTTATGTCTATGTCTAATGCTAATTTGGCGTTAATTTCAATACCGGGAGAACATGTCAAAGATCTCTCACTGAAACTTACAGATACTGGCATACATCAGCAAATTTTTAGTGACCATGTGCCGCTTGATGACGAGCTGACGATCAAAGAATACGGCGCGCAGAAGGGGGTTTTGATTCTAGGTCCAGGTGCTGGAACCTCTATTATAAATGGGAAGGGAATTGGTTTTTCAAATGTTTTGCATTCAGGTCCTGTTGGAATAATAGCTGCCGCTGGAACTGGACTTCAAGAGGTTTCTAGCCTTTTAGAACAGTGCGAAATTGGAGTAAAATATGGTCTTGGTGTAGGAGGAAACGATCCTAAAGAGAAGATAGGTGGATTGATGATGTTAGAATCGCTAAAAATGCTGGAAGACATTACTGATATTGAAATAATGATGATAGTGTCCAAACCTCCCTCTCCGCGTGTTAAGAGGTTAATAATCGATTACATTCTAAAACATGGTAAGAAAAGGTACGTTCTGGCATTCATAGGAGGAGGCAATGACAGCTCTGTGCCTAACTCTCACAAGTCGAAGATTGTCCAGGTCAATACACTGGCCTCGGCTGTATTTGCAGTCGCAAAGTTGACCAGTGAGCCAAAGTCCAAGATATCGATTGGAGCGTCTGCACTTAAAACCCGAAACTTTAAATAAATCGGTAACAGGGGAATGGAAAAAATTTGAGCGACGGCAGAAGTATATTAGAGCTTTGTATACTGGAGGAACGTTTGCTTATGAGGCACAGGTAATTCTGAATGGAATACTGACAGGCCTCTATTCGAATGCTCCTACGGGAGGAACAATCAAGTTACCTTCCTCTTCAAAGAGTAAGAAACACTCCATTCTAGACTTGGGAGAAGAAGAGTTTACTCAGGGACGTGCACATCCTATGATAGATCCAACAATAAGAAGGCTAAGATTGGTCGAAGAGTCGCACGATCCTGAAGTCGGTGTAATTATTATGGATTTCGTATTAGGACATGGGTCAAATCCCAACCCAGTTGGAGCAATGTTGCAAGAAATTGAACTGGTCAAGGAGACTGCAAGAAAGAGCGGGAGGTACTTGAGCATTGTGGCTCATGTCTGTGGTACCAAAGGAGACCCACAGGGATATGAAGAGAGCATTAGAAATCTGGAAAGTGCGGGCGTACTGGTCTTTCCCACTAATGCGTTGGCCGTCGTTGCATCGGCACACATAATATCAAGAGGCAATTTGGATCTCAATAAGATCTACCAGACCTGTTTTGTGAATGGTGCGAATTAGTCAATTTGGTTAAAGTCAGAAATTTGCTTGGCGGAGAACTACAAGTAATAAATATTGGACTTGAGGTATTCTACAATTCTCTTGTCCATCAGAATGTAGCTGCTATTCATGTGGACTGGAAACCTAAACCTAAACTTGATCCGAAGTTGGAGCGAATTCTCTCCAAAATTTTGTAATGTAGGGGCAAGTGCAATTATCAAATATCAATACACTGAGATTATATTTTGAAAAATAATATTCTTGAATGTAGATGGATAGGAAAACGGTTTGCTGAACAGGTTTCCAATGAATCAAGTCCAATGAGGGGTGAGTTGGTAAGTGTCTTTGATAGCGCTGCAAACATCAAGACCGATGACAATCACCTATTGGTAATTACTAAGAATGCTGTACGTTCACCAATCGCCATGAACATTCTACAAGAAGGAGACAATCAAAGTTTTAGAAAATATATGAAATTTGGATCTGCTATTTGGGGGGATGGCATTAAACTGATAGTTGAAGATGAAGATGGTGGATCTATTGTAATCGGTTTAAGAAAATCAAAATTATTCAAAAACAGGCTGGAACCCCTCACAAAAAGATCATTATCGAAATTTCGCGATATACATGAGTCTATTTTTCATTCTCTGATGAAATTGGTCAGACCAGGGTGTCTCCTGCAACCAGACACAACGACCGAGGGGCTACTTTCAGTGCAGTTAGGTTCTATGGTCAGTATCGGTAGTAAAATCGACAATGATTCGGAGTTTGCTGCTTTCATGGCGCGGTATACTGAACAAACTCTGCGGAAGAGGACCAGGATATACTCCTGCTGGCGATGACTATATTACAGGATTTCTAGCCATGTTCAATTGGGGTGCCAAGTGTCTAGATTTTAGCAGGATAGAGTTACCCAGATATTATGCAGAATTGACATCATGGACGAGCTATAAATTAATGGAATATGGGAAGGAATGCCTCTGTGATGAAGAAATGCAAAGTATAATAAATTCTGTGGCGCGAGGAAGCGCAAATGAATACCTCACGAATATAGTGTCCAATTAGCCATCGTGGTCATACCTCGGGCATAGATCTTGTAACTGGAATCACCTGCGCCCTTTACACAATAATAGATAGGAAATTGGGTACTAATTCATTGCGAGAACTTGATTCCTTTTTGAAGAAGTATAAGGCGACCAAATAAGGGAAGAGAAATTGCTCGACAATACTAAATTTTGATTCGACTTCCAGCGATTACTATTGATAAATAGTACAGGTAGCCAGGTAGGTGCTTACGTAGTTAGATACCTATGAGGGTGAGCGATATCAGAGTTATTGAATTTTATGAATTATGAAGAAGTTATGAAATTGATTATACATACTTAAATATTATAGTCACCCCAGATAGACTTTGACCCGCGTAAAACCAGAAGTTATTGTGGTCGCACTTGGAGGAAATGCGTTAATGCGAGAAAACGAAAGTGGAACATTCGAACAGCAATGCGGACATATTAAAGGTGTATCCAAGCAGATTGTAGACTTGATAGAGAAGGGATTTAAAATTGTTCTTACTCATGGTAATGGGCCACAAGTGGGAGCCAGTCTGTTGAGACACAGATTAGCAAATGGTATCTTTCCTGCACTGCCCCTGCATGCATGCAACGCAGAAACACAGGGAGTAATTGGATACATGATTGAACAGACTTTACAAGATGAGATCGATAAGAAGCGAATGAAGATGGAAGTGACTACTGTCCTTACTAGGGTACTAGTGGATGAGGCCGATCCTGCATTCAAGAATCCGAGTAAGCCAGTTGGTAGAGTTTTTCATGAATGGGAAGAGCAGGAATGGATGGATACTCTAGTCAGAGATAGTAACTCATTTATGATCAAGAAAGTTCGTGCAGGAAACGGATATAGACTTGCGGTGCCATCACCAGAACCTCTTTTGATAGTAGAGCATAAAGCAATAGAATCGCTGATGCAAGCAGGCTTTTTGGTCATAGCATGCGGAGGGGGTGGCATTCCCATTATAGAAAAGGATGGTATGAAAGTTGGTGTCAACGCCGTAATTGACAAGGACTTGGCGACAGAGCGCTTGGCAACTCTAATTGGGGCATCTAAGCTGGTAATTTTAACTAACATTGATGGAGTGTACGAGAATTATGGAAAGGATGACCAAAAATTGATAACGAATATCCGGCTGAATGATTTTGAAGCCCTTGGTAGCCACATGTTTGGGGAAGGTAGCATGGCCCCAAAAGTTAAAGCTGCAACTTCCTTTGTCAAAAACGGCGGTGAAGAAGCAATAATAGCACATCTTGACAAACTCTCTTCGGCAGTTTCCGGACAATCTGGAACTCACATATTACCGTGAAGGGATAGAATGATTTTATTGATATCTATTTGTGGTGGGAGTGTAGAGAAAAACGGCTAGGCAAATAAAAAGCATCGTAGAGGAGGCTAACAGGTCAGCTATAAAGAGGATGAGGACTTCAAGGCCATTTCTTGTGGATATCCAACCGGCAATCAAAGTTTTTAAAAATATGAAACGAAATACTATTTCACATGCAGGGCCCCCAATAAACTGGCAACGAATGTGCGGACCTATGAAAGGTGCCGTAGTCGCTACTATGATTTATGAGGGCCTAGCAAATGACTGGGATGAAGCAGTCCGCCTTATAATGCAAGGTGAAATAGAGTTTTCACCGAATCATGAGTTTGATGCAGTTGGACCTATGGCCGGTGTTATCAGTGCTTCAATGCCAGTTTTTGTTATAAAAGATCTCAAACATGGGAACACCTGCTATTGCAGGCTAGTTGAAAATAAGGTCCAATTTGGTGCATTCGATAAGGGAGCAATCAAAGTTTTAAAATATTGGACCGATATTTTGGCACCATGTCTTGCTGAAGCAATTAAACTAAGTGGTGGGATCGATCTAAAAGTTATCATGGCCAGGGCTTTACATATGGGAGATGAACTTCACAATAGGCCAGCTGCAGGCACGGTCTTGTTTGAGAGCATAATGATGCCTTTCCTGCTAGAATCAGTGGATAAGAATGATGTATCTAAGGTGGCGAGATATTTATCAGAGAATGAAATCTTTTTCCTTTGTTTAAGTATGGGTGCTAGCAAAACAATAACCCAAGCTGCCAGCTAACATAAGATACTGTACTCTGGTCACTATCATGGCAAGAAATGGAACCGACTTTGGAATAAAGGTTAGTGGCCTAGGTAACAAATGGTTCACAGGACCAGCTGGCACTATTGATGCGGTATACTTTCCTGGTTATGGGAAGGAAGACGGAAATCCAGACATGGGCGATAGCGCCATCACGGAAACAGCCGGAGTAGGAGGATTTGCACTAGCCAATTCACCCGCCATACTTTCGCTAATAGGTGGAACGGCTGAAGACGCACTAGGATACACTAAACAGATGAGGCAAATTACAATGAGTCTTAACGATACATTCACTATACCCATACTAGATTTTCAAGGAACTGCGACGGGCATCGATATACGAAAAGTGGTAAGAACAGGGATTCTGCCAATTATCGATACAGCCGTTGCGCATAAGAAAGCTGGAATTGGTTATATTGGAGCAGGATTGGTAACTCCTCCAATAGAAGCTTTTAACAACGCTCTGTATGCATTTGGTGAAAGATATGACCTTTTGAAATAGTCGAAATCATTGTCAGAAAATAGAAGTCTAATATATCTTGATCTGATGAGGTCAAGTTCCCCACAGAGGACTAAAATACCACCATGAAGACTGACCGATTCTTGAATAGAGTTTGACGACTTTTTAGTCTTAGGTAGGTTTTTACTCGACTTGCTAGGACCAATTTCACCAACTATCTTATATCAAATGTTCAATATGTAAAAGTTCTCTACGTAATTCCTAACTTATTTGAGTCCAGCAAGCAGTAATAGTCTTGAAATAACTATACCGGAGACAATTAACATTATGCTCTTGACGCCTTTTTGTAAATTAACTAAATTTGGGGCGTTTGCGAGTGAATCTTATTCTCGCAGGGATTGGGAGATTGATACCCTGAAGGAGATAACTCATGAATATGGCTGATATGGCAGATGAACTTCTAATTCTCCCGGTTAATATTTCATTTGCAATTTGCTTCCTGGACAGTTTTATAGTCTTTAATTTTTCAAAAGGTTCAGGCTTTGGATCTTCTATTTTGGTTAACCCAGTCGCACAAAAAACATAGTTTTTCTGCGTACTGCGACCAGGCCAAGTGTAAGTGTATGTTAGATACTTCATCACCTTCGATGAATATCCTGTTTCCTCTAACAATTCTCTTTTTGCAGCATCGCGAGGTCTTTCACCCGCATTTAGGAATCCACCAGGTAATTCTAACAAACGTTTACCAGCTCCATTTCGATAAGTCTCGACCATCAAGAGATTAGCATCATCTAATATTGGAATAATATGTGAAGTATCAAAAGTGACAATCTTATTGTAAACTTCTTGTCTCTTATTAATCTGCCCAGAATCCAGTAAGTCTTCATACACAGCAAGCCAATTACTCTCATATACTTTTACATGCTTAATGATCTTGAACACTAACTCTAGTAATTCCCTTTATCTTAAAAATCTATGATACTTACGTTTTCTTTTTTTATCCAAGGTTAGGAATATCCAGGTTATACAGTATCTTTCTCTAGGATCAAGGTTCCTGATAAAGATCGTCAAGTCAATCCAGGAGTTTGCTGCCTAGTACCTCGAACTAGTCTCCAGCACCACCGCATGCACAAAAGCCAAACTCGTCAATTCTAGTTTCACAGCTTTCACAATATCCATACATATTGTAATCGATCTCCCAGGCTTCCTTTCCGAATATTCGTAGATGGTCGTTAATCTCCGCTGGAATTGCAAAATTGTCAAACGATTTCAATTAAATGAAAAATTAGACATCAACAATAAATCTGTTGCTCAATTATTGTACCCGTTATTTGCCAAGTTCCAAGCTCATAATTGTCAAGGTTTTAGAAAATACATTTAGGAATAATAATTGAATAACTTTTGTTGCCAAGCAATAAACTTGCTTTTAATGTAGAAGCGATAGGGGAAGACGAGTGAAGTCTGTAAGAATAGCCATTGCATTCTCAGCCAACAAAGCAATTCATTTTCAATCCGATCCTATTATAATGAATCAAGGGACGGCGGATAAGTTCCATGTGAAATTCTTCCTCACACCAATCTTGATTTGCTGTTTCTTGCATGAGGCTGGTATAAACTAGATCTTTATGGTTAAATGAAGAACGATGCCTGACACAACGTTGGAATTTCCTTCATAGCCTTATGAATGTGCAGGGTAACTTGAACTGGTCGCCAAAATAGCCTTGTGGATCAGGGAAGGACAAGCGTTGTAGAAACACGAATTTAGATTGCTAAATCGCAGAAATATTAGCTTCTCTTGAGAAATAGATGAGAACCCTTGCTCATTACTTCAAAGAATCAAAATTTTCCTCAATTAATTCCGTATCATTAAGTTCCTGCCTCTTCTTGAGCCTCCTTCTGGCTTTGGCCATCTGAATCACTGCTTTATGGAACCGACTCGCAAATAAAGGCGCTGGTCGCAATAAATTACTAACCTATTGTTGGAATCAACTACGGAAAAATTGTTGACCCCACTCTTTTTTAGTGAGAATTACTTAGTATGAATGTGGCACTAGAAAACGAAGAGAGTACTAATGCAAATAACATCCAGGAGGTAATGGAAGAGGTTGAAGAAGTAGTAGATAACCAAGAGGATATCCCGGAACTACTTAGTCCTGCAGAAGTCACAGAAGACGAAAATGACGAAGAGGGCGAGATCGGATTTGAAACTGAAGTTGTTGCGACAGGATTCCAACAAGGTCATACGCTGCAGGAAGAAATGAAAACCCCAGAAATTACAGCGACTAAAAAAATACCCGCCATTAAAAAGCGCCAGCCTACTGTTCAGGAAAGATCTATCTCAAAATTAAGAGATCAGCTAAAGAGCCAAGTTGACCGAAGCAGAACAATGCAAGATCTTATAAAAGGAATGCAAAGGCAGTTGCTAAGAATTGATAAGGTAGTTTATGCCAGCAACAAACAGCAAGAGATTGTGGGAAGACTGCAAATCCGATTGAATGAAGTACAAAAGAGATTAGACCAAGTGGCTAAAGCAAAAGTAGCAAATACTGCGGCTTCAAAGACAAAGAAGAAGAGTAACAAAACTAAAGCCAAGACTAAAGCAAAATCTAAACTTAAGATAAAGAAAAAATCCAATAAGAAAAGATTAAAGAATAGGTAAGTAGCTGATCCCGATCTTGCTAACTAGCCTTAGTGAATTAAACCCATCAGATTTCCTTAAATTCTTTTTGAGATAGTATTTATTTGCATCAATCCCCGTAATAACAAAAGTAGCTGGGCTCTGATCAAAAGGTTGCGGTAGTTACAGGCAGTTCAAGTGGGATTGGCTTAGAAATTTCATTAACTTTGGCGCGAAATGGCTTTCAGACATACGCAACAATGCGTAACCCTGAAAAGAGACCTGCATTAGAGTTAGGTCAAAAAAAAGAAAACTTGCCAATCAATATCCTGCAACTTGATGTTACAAATGAAAAATCAGTTGAGAATGCAATCGCTCATATTATTTCCCAAGAAAATAAAATAGATGTGCTCGTTAATAATGCTGGCTACGGTTTAATGGGAGCTTTTGAGGAACTTCACCTTGAGGAAATAAGGCAACAATTCGAAACTAATTTTTTTGGTTGATAAAGGTGACTCAAGCGGTACTTCCTCTCATGAGAAAACGACAATCGGGGATAATCGTAAATATTAGTTCAGGGGCCGGGAGATTTGGATATCCTGGAGGCTCTGCCTATGTAGGTACGAAATTTGCGATAGAAGGACTCAGTGAATCATTGGCATACGAAGTGTACCCTTTTGGTATAAGAGTCATAGTAGTGGAACCCGGATTTGTTCGAACAAACTTTTCTAAAGCTGTGATGGTAGCTAAAAGAACCCAGAGTCCCTCTTCGCAATATTCTACAATTATGAAGAAAATGTCTTCGAGCTTTGAGCAGATGCTGCAAAATAGTTCTCCACCACAACTTGTCGCAGAAGTAGTCCTGAAAGCAGTAACTACCAAGGACCCTGATCTCAGATATCTAGCAGGAAAAGATGTTGAGCAATGGGTAGATCAGAAACAGAAGATGTCATATACCGCATTTTTTAATATGATGCGACAAAATTTCCAGTGAACGTGTAATCAAAATTGAAAATCATGATTTTCGAACATTAAATAGGCTTTCGAGCTATTTGCTAGGTAATTATCAACCAGCCTGCTTGCTGAATTGCAGTGTGGTTTAAGACATGAACTTCAATACTGTAGTATTCAATTTGATCAACAGCTTTTGATTTTTATTCTCGAACAGCTTTTAAAAATTCAATACGCTAGTCTAAAGAATATGATCTTCTGTTTAATATCCAATATCTTGTGCTATAGGATGACAATTGATCAGGATTTCTGGAACTCTCAAGAATACGATGATATCTATAAATAATGCAGCAAAAGTTGGCACTTTTATTCTCATTGCTTTTGTATGTAGTATAGCCATATTAGGAGTAGCAAATGCGGAAACAGGCAGCGGGACAGATGTATTCAAAGTAATCCTTACAATATTGGGTCCCGACAAGGCAGGTAGTGGGGATGTGGTTGCTATTGTTACTGTGAATGACCATTCCAAGGTCAAATTCTTTGAGGTCAAAGGAAATGATCTCTTGGAAAGTGCTAACACGACCAGTTCAGCTTCCACTCCTGGTCAAGGACAGGTAATTGAATATGTGGCCACATTTCCAAACGTTACAGTTAACAGTGGCGACATATACCATGCATGCGCATTACCACTCAAGACTCTAAAAATACTTTGTGAAGAAGGAAATAATTCTCCAGCTACCAGACCTGAAGTTGTAGATTTAAGTTTAGGATCATCATCCTCTGAACCAGAAGCTAAGACCGATACCGAAGTTGACACTGAAACTAATCAAAGCTTAATCAGTACCAGCGACGATGAAAGCGAGTAAAGTTCGCTTTCATTCTAGATCGAACTTCTCATCCTTGAACTAACTCATATCTCGATTCGAAACTACAACATTATAGTGAATAACCATTGAATACAGTGCAGATTTGTCCTATGCGTTGTTCTGAGTGTCCTGTAGGCATAGAAGCCTATTGTGGTCTAAGTGCCTCTATTGGCAGCGTTCTAGATGCCTTCCACGCAGGAAAAAGACCTGCTACAACAGACAAAAGAACTGATATTACCCAAACTCCTGCTAAATCTGAGGCGAGATAGACTGGGATTAAGGGTGGATCGGCTCCAGGGCCTAATCCCCCAAGTATATAGCCTCCCGCTATGCCACCAATAAGTCCTAATGTGGCCCCTATCATACCTATCAATAAGGCTTCAACCAAAAATAAAAATAATATATTCTTGCTCTCTGTACCAATTGCTTTAAGGGTACCTATCTCCCGTGTTCTCTCTATTACTGAAGTGTAGAGTGTTGTTATGATTCCTACAGCTCCTACGATTAATGAAATGACAGCAATACTCAGCAGAAATGCGTTAATTCCACCAGTAAATTCCCTTACTGTCTTTAATAAAGCTTCTAAGGTAGTTATACCAATGTCGTTACCATATAACGACCTAATGCCTTTTTCTACCTGCGGCACGAATTGACTTGAACTTGCTACTGTGAACAAAGTATCATACTTGTTTGATTTTTGTAGCAGAATGTTACCACTGTCAAGATTTATTATGACTGAGCTATCAATTGTAGGATTACCTGTTTCCTTTGCTATTGCAGTAACAACAAAGTTTTTCGATTCATCCTCCTGTTTCCCTGTATCAGGGTCTACAAAAGAATACGTTGCTCTGATGGACTGTCCCAATGTTATGAACGGTATATTTTTCCCAGGTGGATTGGCAACATCGTGTGCCACAATAATTCCCGATGGATCATTTGGCCGAATTGAAGAGCCAGGTTCATATTCTAACGTGGGTGAGATTATCTTAAGTTTTTCAGGATCTACTGAAAAAACATCAACTGTTCTAGTATCTCCCCTTGAATGAAGTTCTATTTGACTTTGATAGGTAGGTATGACTTCCTCAACAAAAGGAAGGGATTCTATCCTGTTGACTACGGCTGCGTTCAATGTGATTTTCGCAGGAGGAGGAGGAGCGGAGCCCGGACCGCCAGATCCGGGATCTTGCTGTGAGCTGGAAACAAACATTACGTTCGGTGCCAGATTACTAAACTGCTTATTGAAGAGGTCCGTAAATCCAGCTCCAAATCCGTTGACAGAATTTAAGAGGCTACTACCTGCCATCACCATTAGAATAGTTAATATCGACCTAAGTTTCCTGCTCATTAGAGCCTCCAGAGAGAATTTCAATATTTCAAAAATATTCATTCCTCAAAACTCCTATTTGCCTAAGTCAGGTTGATTTTTTTTGTTTTCTGGTGTAGTTGATGCAGTTGAAGTTGCAGATGAAGATGCTGGATTAAATCCTGTAGAAATTGAAGAACTTGTATCAAAAGTAAGATCTTCTCCTTGAGATTGTTCTAATTTGAATTTCAGTTTAGATCTTTTCCTTCGACGCAAGAGTATGACGACGACAATCGCAATAATTCCTACTATTCCTATCATGATTGGCAAGATTGAAGCGTTACTGCCTGCTGATCCCAAGAATCCTCCAGAAGTGCTATTTGATTGCACCTGTGGTTGGTAAAAAACTGTTGCATTTACAATTGCAATATGCTCAGCCCTCAAATCATCCTTATATGTTATTTTCAGAGATACAGGGTATGAACCTGCTTGCAAATTGTTTGGTATTGTCAAAGGAATGCTTAGTGGAAGAGGCGAGTTTTCGTCCAGGTCTCCCAAATACTGAGCAGGAGGCAACGTCGTAACTAGTTTATTATTTGTCCTGGCTATTGAATTGTTAACCATCTCTACCGTAGTAAACATCGCCAAGGAATTGCCCTCATTTAATAAATTGGCAACTAGATTAGGAACACCAGCAATATCAGTAACGTTAAAATCGTAAGCTCTAATTTTGAATTGCCCTGTCACGTAAGCTCCAAGATCAAGCCTATCAGTCTTGGTGTCACCATTGAATATGTAGTTCAATCCTAGATTAAAGAGTATTGGAGTTCCTACCACACTTTTGGCAGCAAAAACTTTGGTATCAAAAACCTGCTCAGCCTGCGGGGGCAACACATTCAATGTCCATTTCGAATCACCCACTATCTTTACTGAATCGGATGGGGAGCTTAAGGTCAACACTAGGTTGGAAACAGGATTACTTGAATTATTGGATATCACAAACTTAAGGTTCTCTATCTGACCGGCAGTCACAATAAGTGCATTTTGACTGTCTTTGTCGGTCATATCAGCCATACTGATACCAGATTCAGGCTCCTGAATAGTTCCGCTTTCGTTCACTAGAGTCCTCACGCTAATCACTGACTCTGGAGGTTTAGGTGCAATTACCATGCCTACCACAGAGCTTGATTGCTTTCTATTTCCATATGCATCTCCATATGAGATTTGCAAATCAAGATTCTGCACGTTACCACTAGCATCAAATCCTGGATAAATCAAGGTATTTATTGTCTTGGAACTGTTTTGGGGTATTCTGCCAAGGTCAAAGGTAGTACTTCCTAGATTTACAGATGACGCAGATTGGTCTGTAGAAGTCACGAGCGAATCACTTGACGAGGTTAAATTACTGCGGCTAATATCCTTAAGTGAAACTGTTACACCATTTGCGTTGGCACTTCCAAGATTTCGAATTGATATTGGGACATTATTGACAGCGCCAGGAACTAGTGAGTCAGGCGAAATGATGTTGGCATCCATAATAACCTTTCCAGGTACACGAAATTGAATAGGTATGTTGATTTCAATGTTTCCTAAATCTAATACCTTAGAATATATTAATTTCAGATTTGAAAAATACTGTCCGACTTTTGCAGTATCAAGTACATTCACATCAAAATACAACGTAAATGTGTCTCCGGCCTTAACAACAGAATTAAGACTCGCATCGGCAGACCGAATATCACTCGAGTTGTGAGACGTATTATTTTCAGAAAATCCAGCAATAGTACCTGCGAGCTGCCTCGAATCCGTTAGGTAAGCTTAACACTCCCCTTACGCTAGTGATATCTTGCCTTGCCTTATTTACAAGGACTATCGCCAAAGTAGACGCACCCTCTCCTGGTCCCACTTCCTGTTTTATTTGTCGGGCTCCTGGAATAGAACTTAGATTATCTGTCCAGTACGAGTCTTGAAATCCAGGTGAATTATCCACCTGTCCGTAAGCCTCCAAAATATAATTGTAATGCAAATATCCGCCAATTACAAAAATACTTGTTGTTAGTAACAATGTAGTGAGGCAAAAGACAAAAACTGGTGGAAGATTTTTTCTTAGAAATATGGACCATGTATTACAGCCAGTATGCATTTTCCTAATAATCGAAGAATTATTATTACTAGTAATGTTTCTCAATTATTTACTATCTCCTTCTCGATAATTCCATCCTTTATGTGAATTATTCTATCCGTATTTCCTGCAAGCTCAGGATTGTGAGTAACCATTACAACCGTTCTCTGATATTTCTCTGAAAGGTTTCTTAACAATCCGAATACTTCAGCTCCAGTCTTGGTATCTAGATTTCCGGTGGGCTCGTCAGCTAGAACAAGGGTTGGATTGTTGACAAGTGCCCTTGCTATTGCTACTCTTTGTTGCTGGCCACCACTTAAATTAGAAGCCTTTAGTTTTGCCTTATCTTTGATTCCTAGTGCCTGGAGCAGAATCAAGGATTTGTTGGCTCGTAAAGCCCTACTCATTCCTGATACCATTGCAGGTAGCTCTACATTTTTCTGTACACTCATCCTGTGGACCAGATTATAAGATTGAAAAATAAAACCAATGAGTTTGTTTCTCATAAATGCCATCTCGTTCTCATTCAACGAGAATACATCTACTCCACCAATCCAGACCTTGCCTGCTGTAGGTCTGTCTAATGCTCCTATGATGTTAAGTAGTGTGGATTTCCCACTACCCGAGGGACCTACTATCGATACAAATTCTCCTCTCTCGACTTGGAAGCTAATATGTCTCAATGCGGCAAATTCGCCTGCCTTAGAGACAAATATTTTTGAAACGTTACTCACTTTTAAGGCCACCTTATCGGACTGATTTCTTATCTCATTCTGGTTGCTCTTGTCAGATTCGAAGTTACCATTAATGGAATTCATACTATACCATCTCCTAATTAGTCCCACTGATTGTAGCGGAAATCTCGACCCCGTCGAGTAATTCTTCGCAATTGCCTGAACTATCATCGCCTTCAGTCACATTGGAATCTATTACAATATCCACACCAGCACCACAATCAAAGAAATCTGCACCAAGTCCGCCCTGCAATACGTCATCACCTTCTCCTCCGTACTGTTTATCGTTACCACTGCCACCTGAGAGCATATCGTCATCTATTCCTCCAGAAAGGATGTCGTTTCCGCTCTCACCATAAAGAAGGTCACTTCCTAGTCCACCCTGAACTATATCAGATCCCGCTCCTCCATACAATTTGTCAGGATCCTCGTCTCCTTGAATTACATCAATCCCTCCTTCACCTTTGATAGTGTCCGAGCCTTGGAGCCCTAGTATAAGGTCACCGCCACCGCTCCCGCTAAGCAAGTCGTCCCCCGACGAGCCAAGTTTCGTAGATATTTGTCCAGCACCGTTAGAAGGGGGAGAAGTATCAGTAGAGTCAGAACTTGAATCACCACTAATTGCAGTTTCATTAGACTGAAATGTTGTTCTCTGTGCCATGGCGACTGAACAGGAGAATATTACAATGAGCAATATAAGTGAAAATGCTCCCACGATCGGTGTGTCGCTTGTTAAGCTTTAAATTATTAGCATTCCACAAAATCTTCTTCGTTTCTATAGGAATATGTCCTATATATAACTTATGAGTCTATATTTGATATATATACGACATATTAGTTTATATCGTGGCCTATATCATACAAGAACAATTGCATAAGGGGGTACTTGACCATTTTGATATCCAAATCCTTCAGATTCTCACAAATGATGCCCGAAGATCATACAGAAGTATTGGAATCGAGATTGGGTTAACGTCCAATAGCGTCAAAACGAGAATTCTAGCCATGGTTTCTGCAGGGGTGATTCAAAAGTTCCTGGTCATTATATCCCCCAGTGTTTTAGGCTACAAGAAAGAATGCTTAATTATCGTTAGAAACAGAAGGCAAAAGAAGAACGTATTGAACAGCCTGAAGTTGTTGGGCGACGTAGTGTTAGAAGTTCAGTCGCTTGGAGGCATCTCGGCATTTAGGTTACTTATTACAAATGACTCTGAAGATAAAATCCGTTTTCTTGCTGAAGCTATTAAACCCGCAATGGTTGAAACGATGTTCATGTCAGGGCCCCCCAAATCTACCACACATCTCTCAAAATCAGATCTTGCGATCGTTAGATGTCTCGTTACCGATCCAAGGATAGAGAGCTCTGATATTGCGCACAAACTTGGAATATCAACTAGAACAGTTACACGAAGACTTCACAAAATGCAAGACACACATGCGGTAAGATTTGGCGTACTTTTGGATCCAGCATCGCTGCGAGGATATATCCTCTTTGCTGTGACTGTGAATATTAGAGGACAGATCATATCAAAGGATTCTAGCTAATATTTATTCTGACTTGCACGAATACTTCTTACTTCTTCCTCCAACACTACCCCAACGCACGATTACAGTATTATTCCTGACCAAAGATGTATTTACAGCAGACATGATTCTTGAAAAGATTGAATCGTATGATGGTGTAAAGCAAGCAGAATTCTTCTTGCCAACCAAAATAATATTGGACCAACTCTACCAGCTTAAATATATCCAAGAGGTTGGGATGAAAAAAATCTCACAAACACTACCTACAAAAATCTGATCAATCTGCCTAAAAAAACTGACGGCCCTCTTCTCTAATATATGGTAATACTTTTTCTTCAATAATCTGGCTTGGATTATTAACGTTGTCTATAGATAGCATTAGGTAGTATTTGTTATATTGATCAGATACGATAGGGATAGTCGCACGGATCAGGTTTTCATACTTCCCTATAACGTACTTCAGTTTTCCGACTTTCGGGCCTGACTCTATTGCGCCCGTACGTAGAATTGCTCGCTTAGAATATTCCTCGGTTTCCTTCGGTGAAGATAGCGGAACCAAGCCACTCCTATATGCCATCGAAAGTAAAGTGCCAAGGTGGTCCACGACTCCAGTGTAGCGAATTGATTTATCTATCTCTAGTATCCGCTTACAAAATCCTTCGTTATTCAATATCGAATAGAACTAGAATTAAGTATTATAATCCTTTGATTTGTACAGCAAAGTGCAGGAAGATTTGCATACTATGATATTTTTGTTTGGACGCTTCTTCAGGGCGATACAGAGAAGAGGGCAATGCCATTCCGAATATTATTATCCTTAACCCATTCGCCTGGTCTACCGTAATATTTTTAACTATAGTTATCAAGTGGTTTTTTGTTAGTTTGACCTCACCCGTAACTAGTCGACCTACAGGAGTCACTATCATTGCGATTCTTACAGTAATTCTGGGAATAATGTCAGTATTCGCAGGGATATCGTCAATTATTCTAGGCATATTTATTTCAAGCATACCAGCTGATATTTCAGATGGGTCAGCATTCATAGGATCAGTCTTCGCTGTACTCTTGGCCGCCCTAGGTGCTGTGCTATTAGTGATTGGTATCGGGTACTTGGTTATGTCATATGGTCTATTAAGAGGGAAGGGATGGGGATGGATAATTACAATCATAATATGTATTATTGGAATCGCAATCAACGTAATCTCTGCGATAACAGGTGCAGTATCTAACATTTCGACAATCAATAATATGGACGGGAGTAGCAATAATTCCTTAATTGCCGGAATTATAGGATCCGTTATTGGAATAGCTATCAATGTTATCATAATTTACTATCTTTACAGACCCCATGTTAAATCATTTTTTGGGAAAACCTAATTTCGATACTGGTGATCAGTATTGAATATATTAAATCAATTGGGTATAAGAGGAAGAGGTTGCATTGAAGAGAAATAACATTCATAAGATACTTAATAAGATATGGATACCTAAAATCGAATTAATGTGACCTATTTACCAAATAGTATAGTACAATGAATTGTCAAATGCTATACATCTTGTCCACTTCATCGTAGCATTTTTTGGCTTTTTCAAAGTCCCCCAATTCTTCTAGTGCTCGTGCTTTGTTCATTAGTAAGCGAATATTTCGTGGGTCGATTTTCAAGGCCTTGTCAAAAAAAGGAATGGCGTCATCAAAGTGCCCGAGTGAAGCCTGAACGACGCCCTTGTCTCCAGTTGCATCTGCATGAGTTGGATCTATTTTCAAGATCTTCATCATAACATACATCTGCTACCTTGTACTCTGACAGATTCATGTGAGTGAAAGCCTTATCATACCATACTTTGACTTCGTGAGGAGAAAGCTTCAAACTTTTTTCGTAACATGACACCGCGTCTCTAAATTGTCCTAGGTGTCTTAAGAGCAATCCTTTGTTATGCCAAACAATTGGATTATTTGGATCAAGCTGAGTGGCCTTGTTGTAACATCTTTTCGCTTCTTGCAAGTCTCCGATCGCTGTCAGGGCTGCACCAAGGTTAATCCAAATCTCTGGAATATTTGGATCGATATCAATAGCATCTAAATATTGATTAATTGCATTTTCAAAATTTCCCGTCTCACTAAGAATATTGCCAAGACTAATCCTTGCAACTATATTTTTTGGATCCAGCTCCACAGCCTTCTTATAATATTTTTTGGCTTGCACGGGCTTTCCTTCATTATGCAACGAATAGCCCATAGTTATCCAATAATTTGGATCACGCTTGGCCTTGTCGACATCTCTCATCTAGATTTATGACGTTTGCAGCACTATTTATTCTCGATTTTCTGGATACTAACCTGGACCAGATTAATTCTTAATGCGTAATAATTCAATTCCATGATTTTTAACGTCAAGTGAAAGGCACTTAAGCTTCTAATGCTTGGAAGAGTTGTTATATCGCTAAGGGTGTAGTGTTAATTCATTCTAAGGATATGATTTTCTGACTTATCTTATTATAACCTTTATCGCACATATAATAATATGGACGTTAATGCGTTTTTTGCTTATTACACTGGTTCCTCACTTTCTATTAATGCACGTGGACGTGAATCATTATGATCAAAAACGATACAATCAAAGTTCTCATGGTATCTACAGAATACCCTCCTATGCGTGGAGGAGTTGGACGCCATACGGCTAATTTGACAAGGGAACTAAGAAGAAAAGGATTAACAGTTGTTGTAGCATGCAATGAAGAGGGAGACGGGGATTATTATGGCTTGGCCCCATCTAACGACCACAATTCAGAAATTTTGTTGGAAATTGTCGAACAAATATCTCCGGACATAGTACACGTTCAATATGAACATGGATTATATGGATTAATACTTGATCCTGTCAACCCCCGAAATACTAGAACAAATATTGACTCATTTTATGAAAGATGTACTGTACCAATAGTAACAACATTTCACACGTCATTTACTTTCAAAGAATGGATGCGTTTGGTGGTCCCGATCAAGAATAGGAAGCTACTTAGAAGAACTGGCATTTACGGAAATAGGCTACTTAGGTACTGGACGCATCTTATTAACTTCAAGTCCTTCCATGATCTAAATACTGAGAAACTGAAAAAATCTAAAGAGGGAATTGTATTTTCACAATATATGAAAGAAAAAGTAGGGGGCGGAAGGATAATTTATCATGGGGCAGAATCTGGCACACCTTTTCCTTCAACTAAAGAAATTGCTCGGCAGAGATTTTCATTACCGTCAGAAGGCAGAATTGCTTTGGCTGTAGGGTTTAGGACAGCTACAAAAGGATGGGATATATTTCATAAAATGAACGTACCTGAATATTGGACGATAGTGATCAATTCGTCGAGAAATCACTATAACGTAGAGAACTTTGAGCCAAAATTCGAGGGCAGAAAAAAAATAGTTAATTTGGACATGGACTTTCTAAATGAAGCAGAACTCTCTTTGTTATTTTATGCAGCCGATGCAGTAATACTACCCTATAAGGTAAGCTCTGGTTCTGGGGTCATGTTCGACGGATTAGCTCACAGCTTACCCTTTGTTGCTTCGGAGCTGGATTTTTTTAAAGAGTTTTCTAGGCTAGGGCTTGGTATTACAGTACAAAGAAATCCAGAAGCATTCGCTAGAGCTCTTACTCAATTAGGTGGAAACTATCAATATTATAGAAATAATGTAAAGGCATTTATGGACAAGATGAGCTGGGATAACGTAGCACGAATACATGCTGAATTATATGACAGAATAGTGAAAAATACTATTCCACAACAATTACCTAAGTCAAAACCTTTTACGGGAGATTAATTGCATATCCTTCAGACATAGTTGAATCTAAATCACCGAACAGCTTTCGTGGAATATTTTTAATGTTTGTTGTGTAGTAGGATATTGACAATGAAGACATCATACCACTGCTCTCAGTGCGATAAGGAATTTCTAGATAGTATAATGGCAAATGACCATAAAAAAAAGACAGGCCACAAAATAATCGAGCGCACTCTGGAAGCATAGAGTTCAGAAATTACGTTGGTGCCCCCACATAAAGAATATCATACCTTGATAATATTACAAGAAATCACCTTGTCAATACTCAGGCAGGAACGATTCTAAAGATCTTTCCGAGACCTACCGAAACAACATAAATATAGCCATCTGGTCCAATCTTCAGATCGGTTATACCACCAAATTCTTGACCAAAGATAATTTGATCGAGTCCATCCGCATTTACAGACCTTATTACTTTACCTTCAAGCGGCCGGTGGCAATGCAAGATGCATTCTGTCCTCAGTAAGGGCGAAATGGTATATTCTGCCGTTATGTACATCTGCTACAAACATCTCGTTAATATATTGTGTTCCTAACTTATCTGAAGTCATGAACAATATAGCAGTCGGACCTGCAGTGTTCAACCAGACCAATTCAGGATCCCTATAATGTCCTTTACCATCAAAGTCTACTAATTCAGATTCGTCAAATTCTTCTTCTAATTTAGCAATTCCCATTGCCTCTTGCCAACCGCTATTAAAACCTGGTTCCACAAGATTAATTTCATCACTGTTACCTGGTCCGTTTTCCGTGTCCCATAATTTTCCGCTCACCGGATCAAATCCTAGTCCAAAGCTGTTTCTAATACCGTAGGCATAATATAGACGAAGAGGGATCTCGTTTCCTAATATCCCTTCTCCGACTGGCTGACCGTCCTGGGTGATTCTTAGTATCCCACTTCGACCATCGGCGTCTATTCCATCATGGTAATTTTGAGTAACGGTCTGAGAATCTTCCCCTCTAAATGAACCATCTACATCT
This sequence comes from uncultured Nitrososphaeraceae archaeon, assembly GCA_963788355.1. Lineage (GTDB taxonomy): Archaea > Thermoproteota > Nitrososphaeria > Nitrososphaerales > Nitrososphaeraceae > TA-21. The sequence continues at coordinate 153,832 of CAWBGD010000010.1, forward strand.
CCAATTGGGACGTAAAGATTGTCGTCGGGCCCAATAACAATAACTCCTCCATTATGCCGAGGTCCTGGCGACGCTGGCAAGTCTAGTAAAATTACGGGATTTACTAATCTGTTGTCTACTAATTCGTATCTGTAAAGCCGATTTCCAATGGGTTGTTTTCCTTGTCTATCTTCGCCGTCCGTTCCGTCTATTTCAGTATAGTACAAAAAGACATATGTGGTAGTATCATGTTTTGATATCGCAATTCCACACATACATCTTTCCACAGAGTTGGCTACGTTTACATCCAATAGTGGTTCATCCAATACTTTTCCATCAAGAATTCTTTTGACAGTACCCTTATCCTTTTCCAAGACTAGGATATCATTTGGTCCCAAAAAAGCCATGGTAGTAGGTGTATCAAGTCCGCTTGCAACCTCCTCTATCTTTAGATTGCGATCAAGTAGTTCAGGTTCGCCAGAATCTGAAAATTCGCGTTGTCTGAATTCGTCTTCCTGAGCATATGCGAAGAAGAGTGTCATTAAGTTTGTACTCAAAAGCATGACTGACAAGAGAGTAATAGAAATTGGTACTATGAAAATGAGGAATCGCAAGATTATTTTCCCCACCTATTCCCCTAATTTAGACTGTTCGGAAATCAATCGATATTAAATTAACATGAGTTTGTAGGTTGATTTGTGACCTTCTGATTATCAATTACCTTGTTCTGCTGAATAATGTCGTCCCAAATGGTTGGGTTATGGAATTACAAGCTTCTGTCAGTAATTGACTATAACGCCACACATCATAGTTAGTTTTTGAGCTGGTAAGCTCAATAGGTACACTTCGTTTCGCGGCGTTTTTATGATAATAATTGGTAATGACATATTTCAAAATTTGTCCAGCTTTAAGAGACTTTCCAGCTAAATCTAACTGGGATAGTGCATGATTTTCTACAGTACTTCTTTTATCATAATCTCCAAAATCTTTGGATATTCTCTTTGTAAAAACAAGTTCCTCTAAAGAGATCCTCCTCTTTCTTATCATCTTGATATTGGTATCAAAAGTCTCTCTCACTTTTGGCATCAAATCCTTGACCTCTTGTACAGTTTCACCTTCTGCCATTATATCCAAGATCAGCTGCTGAACTTTTGAGAAGAAAGGAGGCGTGTCGTGTCTCCTAGCTTCTATACCCCTTGTCTTAATGGTGCCATCTTCAAATACTCCAAAATATCGGTTTGCTACTGGTAGTAGCGACTGTTGTTGTAGTGATGATAATGATATACTATCATTTGATGGAACAAATACGATCCATTTATAGATACCTTCAAATGAACTTTCAAAACCTGTGTTATGTTCTATTGATTCTTTGAGTCTAGAATAATCAGTTTGCAAAGCATTTTTCTTCTGTACCCATATTGAATCTACTATACCATGTAAAAGACGAAAATTGTGCTTCTCTGCTATTCTCATTGATTGTGCGAGTATTTGTCTATCAAAAGCGCATACTGCGATATGAGCGTCTATTCTGCCAAATTTTGCATTATTGAATCCAAGATAACCAAATGACGTTACAAGAACCCACTTCAAGGCCGTTCTTCTCAAGTCATACATGTCTTTCAATCTAGGATCGTTGGTAGAATTTCGTAGTTTCTTGTAAATTGTTCTCTTAGTCAGTAGAATCTCTAGAGAGGCTGGAACAATTCCATTTCTCTTTTCACATCTGCGATATCTTTTCAGTCTAGGCACTTTTAGTTTAGATTCAGGACAGCAATTGCAAACAACCGTTTCGGCCGAAATATTCTTCTTGTACATAATGTTAGGATATAGAGAAACAAAGTCATATTCTGCAACTTTTTCATGAACTCCTGTCTCGGGTTCGAAAATAAGCCCACCACAATCAGCTAAAATAAGCTCTTCCATTGTTTTTGGATATTCCATCATTGTAGGTTTCCAAGGAATTAGAAGGTTTTTTTTGCTTGCGTGATAAAATTGTAAAGAGGACATACATTTTCCAATACTAGCCCTTGACGCCTCATGTAAGGGCATCCTGCATATTCTTGTCAACTCATAAAGACCTTCTAAGCCTGCTTCATTTAACACAAAAGAATTATCAGTATCGATATGTATTCGACCTAACAGCTTTGTCGACGTTGGTCTAAAATAAATGCGCCCATAAGAAAAAAAAGATATCCCTTCTTTTTTCTGCCGTAGTAGAGGTATACGTTCTCTATCTAAAATAAGTTCTATATCATTTTCTTTGGATCTTTCCAGCAGATATGGGAACGTAAATGAGTCACCATTATATGTTAAAATAAAGTCGGGATTTATCATTCCAATTTCTTTCATTAGTTGATGCAGAATTTCAGATTCAGAATTGTCTCGGATTTCTATGATATCATTATCTTCATATTTTTGAATTTTAATGCAGTCTATTCTATCTGAAAATTTTGGTATTTTTCCTTCATTTATTTTTGGATATATGGTTAGACGTACATTTACAAATGTTGGTAATACGTAATCTGTAGACCAGATACTATCTCTGATATCCCATTTTAAATTTGATCTCAAAGGATCAGGTTTAACCTTACAGTTTGCTAACGGAAATATGTCATGATAATAGAAATAGAACTGTGTGGGCAAAACATCAACATTGTAGAGCCGCAGCTCTCCGAATCTCGCCATTCTCTCAATTCGAGATGCTAATTGTGTTGCTTTGGTGGAATCAATTAAGGTTAGTTGTAAAACCTCTGATTCTGTGGTATCTGTTATTTTCTCATATTTTGATGTAATTTCATAGTCTTTAATGAAATATGAGATCTCTTCTTTATTAGCAATTGATCTAAGTAATGGTTTATTATCTGATGCAACATATATTGAGTGAGACCAATTATCTACTATTCTTACAGTCTCTCCATTATCCTGCTTTATCCAAAATATCATCTTGTCAGATATAGGATAGGCATCGAATAAATATCCAGATACCATATAGGATACTATATTATATTTCTTGCCCCACTTTAGCCATCATGTAAATTGTACTACTGTTGAATGTCATTTGAATTATTATTTATCAACCAGTTTATTATTTTATGCTGTACAAATATCAATCCCATTAGTAAAGATTCTGTAGAAAAATATTCTCCCTTAGTATTAATAGCCTCATTCAATTGGTAACAGTCATTCAACATTTGTGAGAATAACTTTCTGTCTTCTGATTGCAGTGTCTCAGCAAAACCTTGCCATGATTGAATTTCTTGTGTTAAGATATCATTATTGGGGAATAGTATCATATTATGATGTGCCTTTTACTAGTAAACTAATTAGTTGACAAGCTCATCCCACTGTGTGGCATTGGATAGTTTGCCAGCTCTTACTCCAGTCTGTTGTGTGAGTTGAATTATTTGTTTGTAATGGTGAAATATTATAGACATTAGGATACATGATACTACTACAGGTCTAACACAATTAGAAGAAGCAGAATTGTACAATCGAGAAATAGCAAACATTTCATCAAATAATTTTCTGTCCTTTTTGTTGAGATTATATTTAAATGATCTCCATTTCCGCTCTTCTGTCATACTTGCAATCCTAAATGATGGAATTGTTCTACCCAATCAATTCTCACTTTGAATGGGATTCACTACTAAGAGATCTTCAATTGATAGACTGACTTGTTTTCTAATAACAAGATCCTGAAATGGAATAGAATATTTGTCAAGTATTTTTAGCTTTAGCCGATCATTGGTTTTATTTTCAACGATCTCAATACCTTTGTTAAAAAGATGAAGAAAATTTGATGATAAATCATATGATTGATCGTTATTATTGCTGGTTAGGTAAAGGGAAGTAAGCAGTAAAATATTGTTTCTCTTTGTTATTTTGTATAATGAATTTCCAATTTCTTTTAGCAATGTTTCTACTTCATTTGTATGAATTTGAGGGTTATCAACAAACATGTGTAGAAGATCAGAAATTATTACAATTTTGACATTAAATTCTTGAATGAATTTTGGCAGCTCGTATAGGATTGAGTTTACAAGCTGGTAGATTGTAAAAAGTCTTGATAGTACTATCCGTTGTAACGATTTTTTTATATCCAGTCCACACTGCTTCATGAAAGTTATGTGTTGATACACATTAGTACAGTTACCAGCATCGAGGATAAATATACTTCGAAGAAGAATTATAGATTTCTAGACCACCATGTCTTCTGGGTAATAAACATGAAACACATAATCTGGCAAGAATTAGATTTGTAAATTTTGGATTACCAATAATACATACTGTATCACCAGCTAAAATCTCTAGTGCTGAATGTACACCTTTAACACTGAATGTGACTCTGTAAAGATATTCATAAGCTGTTTGAAGACTTGGTAGTCGCCCAAATCTGGTAGAATTTTCAATTGTTGAAATGCTATGCATGAGCTGATTGTGAGATGCTTTACAGTATTTAGCAAAGGATATACCTATAAGACGGGGAGGGGGTAAACATGTGCACTACCAAATTCACCTATCCTAAAATGTCCATTATACTATTCATTTTAAATAGACTGCGTGTTTTTTCTAGCCTCTTATATTTAAGCATCCAGAATTTCATCTATAGGGAGCAGTGTCCAAGGTACTTTTCTAATATTTAAACCGAAGTAAATCCTAATATATCTCAGAGCTCATCTTACTGCAAGCAGAAAATTAATTGAGCGTGCACCCGACGTCTCTTAAGAAAAGGAAGACAAGCGCTATAATATATGATGAGTTAACCCTGGAAAACCTAATGCGATACTTTGGGTTTGAAACTAAGGCAGAGCTGAAACAATACCTAAAGCGAAATTGCTTGCAAGACTAATGACTCTTTATCATCAAGATTACTGATTTTTCATTAGATATTTTATGAAAAACTTAAGTGCAATAATTCATTTATATATAATATGGAGAAAGCAAGGGATAAACGCCGCGTGCATTATGATGATGAAACTTTAGAGCGGATGAAAAGATACTATAAAATTGAAGATTATAATGACCTGTTACGATTCATAAAAGCGCACGGGCTAAAGAACGATGATCAATAATCCTCTGAACCCTCGAATTTAAGGTAAGGAAAATCAAAGTCTTAGTTTTTGTGAGGTAGAACATTAGTAGGCTGTGTATCGAGAACAAAACAATGCTTGATTCTTATCATTGTCTAACTTCGCAATATTACTTTATAGCAAGCAAGGAGAGTATCATTTATAGTATACTACATGACCTGGTTCTCTATAGACCTTATCAAAGAACCAAAGCAGACATTCGAATGTTCCGGACCTGAAACTCTTCTTGTTCCTCATAATGTAGTTGCGACTACATTCGAAGAGCTTTTATACTTCAATCATCGCCATGGCCCTTTACTGCGTATCCTTTCAGGCTAACCTAATTCATCATTGAGGACTTTGTTAAAGTTCAAGTGTCAGAACCGCTGAACAATAGACATTGCCTGACAAAAACGTCAAAATCACTCATGGGAAGGAAAAAAGAAAAGCTGAATAAAATCCTGTCGAACCAAAACGAAAACTAAAAGCGTCCAAGTCCAAGACTCCGACTAGTAACAACATTAGGGCCGTCAAGAACTCATTAAAGAAATGTCTCAGTATGGTTCAGAGGTAACAGACTGTGTTATTTGTCACAAACCTTATCTTAAGGCTTATTACCTGATTTCGGATAGACCACCACAACCTAGTAAGCCTATTCCAAAAGAATATTGTGGCGGGGGCTTAATATGCTACTATCCAGACGGGAAACAGAATATTAATATTCTAAGTAAAGATTGGCCATTTGCTTGCTATCCTTGTCGCAAAAAGCATTTCGAACAGAGTTCAAAGCATGGAAATTACGGGGACCTATAACTAAGGTAGGCAGAGCAATTGTCGCTAAATATTGCACCTTTCCATATCCCGCCTAAAACACAGCCGGCTTAGATTCCTATTTTGTTATGTTTGCGGAAATGGCTCGCTTCTGAAAGAGAGGCATTAGCTTCACTCGGTAATTGTTGAAGTGAACTATTCTCGAATTCGTGAACTAGGAAGTCAATGGTCATACAAAATTTTTCTGGAATTGCTCTCTCGATACAACCATTTTGCAATAAGTTCAATGCGTCGGTATGTAGTTTGTTAATTTTAAACCCAACTAATAGTGCTTGTGCCACTTGTATTGGTATTGTCAACACTGCAGAAGAAATAACCAGTGCTACAATCAATCTCATTATGAAAAATCCATCCCATTTTTTCATGAATGATAGTTACATACTCATTCTTTTAAGTAACATGAATTTATTGCAATTATTTACAGTGGGTGCAGCCAAATAACAACCCTAATTAAGAAAAATTTCACTATCTTTTCCATTCTCAGTAAAGTGACCATCATTGGAGAGTTAGCTCTAATTAAGACAATTAAGATATCTACGTATTGGCCTAATACCTTTAGAAGACCTTTTATACTTCACTCGTCACCATGGCCCTTTACTGCGTATCCAACTAAGACGCAATCCATCAAACAAATAGTCATAGCTGGCCTGTACCCTTGTCAAGGGAATATTAGTTTGCACTAGCGGTCCTTAACGACACAATCAGCTTGTCGAATTTCTCCGGAACGGCCAGTTATTTTTTTACAAATACAGACAGCTATAATCACATCGCCTTATGTTCAGTGACAAAGTTGACCGGAAGGACTCGTATCAGCTCTGCGTCTATGTCATCGGGTTCCCATTCCGTAGCCTCGCCAAAGAGAACTTTATGCTGAGCGATAAAACCGCGATTGGCCCCGTCTACAAAGAACCATGTATTCTGATATCTTGTATGTAAATCCAAGCAGAGCTTGGCCATCTTATCGGCGTTCGCATATTCAAACTTTTCAGCGTATAGAACGCGAATCTTATCCTGTTCCTTCACAAACTCTGTCAGGACGCTGGCAATCCTTGAGCTACCGAAGCCCGGATCTACGCAGTAATGCTGGACGTATTGATTGACGAGTAGATGGTTAAGCTCATCTCCCAACTCAACAACCCTGTCAATCTGCAAGGGTGAAAATACGTTCCCTATTTTTCCAAGGTATTTGAGATTGTATTCGCGTTCAAATGAAGGCGACTGTCTAGCCTAGTCTATTTCCTCTTTTGTGTATATGCGATTAAGTCCGTAATGATAATCCATCTTAAGACGTTTGTAAATGCATGAAGATTCAGGTTCCCTTTCTATCCGGTCGAACAGTCCACCGGTGCATTAGGTGTTGAAACCATGACAATGTAAGGATCCGATATGCCGATGTATCTTTTACTAACGTTGCGAACATCTTCCTGTTCTGACTTTCTAAAGAAATCTCCTTCGTCTATCAGAATAAAATTGGTTTTCTAGTGCCTTGAAAGAATCGATATGATTAGGGGGGAAGGCTTCGATTCTGCAACCGTTCAATTCAAGAACTGTCTCTTAATTCTGAAATATGAGTCCTAACTTTCTTTCGAAAATGTTTTTCAAACGACGTATTAGTTTGATTGCCATATCTATATTTGGTCCAGTGACTATGCACATCTGACTGTCCGTTTGCATCCACAAATGGTCGCCATTTTCAACACTTGTGCATAGCCACCCCATTATCCTTAACATGAACTCTGTAATGCCTAGACCTGTTGCTTTCTTGATCCACATGTGTTTATTCTGGAAATCATTTCTGGAATTACTGGTATGAATCAAAGAATTGAACAAAGTCCTCTCGTAGTCGAAGAGAGGATACTCCTTACTATCCTTCACGGGCAAGCCCACAATGTGATTCCAGCAGCATTGACCGTCTGTTAACTCGGCAGCTGCTAAATGCTTGCTCATCCCAAATCCAAAATGCTTTTTGTAATATTCTAAAATCAAATTGGCTAGACGATAAATTCCCTTGTTGCTCCTCCTTTGTTTGTTTCTGGTGATGTAATTGGTAGGGGAATGCCATTTACTATCGAAGGAGCTATATCAAAGTAATCTGAAAGTGTTAAGTTGAGCCCAAGCAATTCGGCTAACGAAGATCGTTGTATGGATGGATTGTGTTCATTGTTGTCAATTATTTCGTGATGCTTCTTTGGCAAGTCTAGTATTTCGTCAATCCTCTCCTTGAATTCGTGGATATATTAGTATTTTCACTCCCTCATAGTTCGATACCAGTGATAGGACTCTTTCTTTATGCGATGCTTGATATAATACAGGGTTTTTCGAGTAATAGTTTTTTTGGTTTGCTTATAGACTTGGTCTATAATTTCAATATCGGGAATTCTTTTTATCGATAGAGCTGCAACAATGCTCTGGATTAGAATTGTCTCGCCATTTATGAATTTAGGCATCTCCTATTTACTCATTTAATGAAATTAAATTATAGGTGGATAGGAAGAATAAAACCATAAATGTACGTGTGCACGTCCACATCTTGATAGATACCTTTGTTTAGAACGATGTGTTGAGTTGAGTAGTTTGGTTGACTCTTCTGGTAAATCTATCTTTCTCGGACCATGCACGCCTTCAATATCTCATAGGCTTAGTCCTACCAGTCAGTCAGTCAACCTGAAAACTTGCAGTTTTCTTGATTGCCGCTGTTGTTCGTATTCTATATCTTTTGATACATTGTATAGCTTTAAAGCTTCGTCTCCGTAAGCCTGTACAGCGGTACTGTGCTCCACTCCGACAGGTAACTTCGACTAAACAATAATCTAATCCATTAATTAGCCTAGAATCTTTATCCGAAATCCAAGACACATATCCACCATTTTCCGCCACAAGAATTAATTCTTTAACCGCCTCGATGCTACTATTATATACCATAAACTAAATCTGATTTGTGAAAAAATAACATGCGATCCACTAGAAGGGGAGGGCCCGAGGTACGCACAGTTCATGTTCCTTGACCTTGAGCAAGAATATGATCTCAAAAAAATGGTAGTTTCTTTATTCAAGTGAGAAATCATTAGCAAGACTCCCACACCTACTGTGCCGGGTTAAAATGAGTAAAAGTTCGACTGCAAGCAATTATGAATATGACAAGTCAAAAACCAAGTTCAATGTCTACTGACATAAAGTGTGCGTCTTGCATGTTTATGTCCTTTAAATTGAATATTTACAATATCCAAAAGCTTTTCCATAGAGATTGGTTTAGAAACGAAATAATCAATCTTTTTCATATTGTTTAGATTGATGTATTCAATTTCGAATGCACTGATCAAGATTATCTTCGTTTTGCTGAATTTTTCCTTTACCTTTGTTGCTAATTCGACACCTGACATTCCAGGCATCCTTACATCGGTAATTACAAGCCAATATTTGTCATGGTTTCTCATGAATTCTTTATAGGCCTTAATTGGATCCGTATAACCGCGCACTTCATGCCCTGCATTTTTGAAAACTTCGCAGAATAGAGCTGTTAAATCAGGTTCGTCATCTACAATTAAGATGCGTTGATTCAATAAATGTAAAATCTCATCTCCACTATATGGATTTTCTTGTTTATTATTTTCTAGTATTTAGTAATTACTTGCTATCGAGGTCAAGTCGATATGATTTTTGAGACTCTTAAAAATTATTAAAGGCCAAAAAATGATAATATGAATGGCTTTTTCCCTTCTTTAAGATCTACAGACTAGTAATGGTCGATTCAGCTGAACGCAAAGCTTCATTACAGAAATGCACAACTAATACTCTAATTTGATCTTGAATAACGTTCGTACTCGTGACATCGCACTATGGGATTCACTTCAAGATATTCCTAATTTTTTCAACTTTTATGAGTGACTCGATTAGATTATGAATCTCTACCTCAGTGGTAACATCTGACATCAAAATTGATTAGTGTGATTACATAACTTCTTGCTCATCCAGCTTAATCATTTTAGTGGCTATAAAAATAATCCTTCTTCTAATGGGCCTTATACCTTAGCCTAGTATTGCAGCAGATACATGAAATATCTTTTGTTTTAATGAATATTTCGCACTTGCTACAGTAGCTTAATCCGTCCTTATACAATCCGTTACCAAAGCCAATCTCTAAACAAAATCCAGTACAGGCCATAGAGCCAATCTTGAACTTAGTTTAAAATTAAGTTCTACTTGGTCATTTGCAGACAAAAATATCGATTTATGGAAAAATAAACAAAATTATCCTTTTCTATTGTAGTTTCCTAATCCTAGCATATTTCTTTCCATTATATGTAATAGTTTCCCATTCAATCACATCTCCTGAATCCAACCCCAAGTAATCCACTACATTATTAGGTATTGTAGCACGTAATGACTTTGAAATATTATTTGCAGTTGTAACTTTGGAAGTCTTCGAGCGATAAGGCTTTAGAATTTTAGGAACAATAGGTTTTTATCAGTTAGGCTTTAGCAGTCAATATTGGAAGATTCTACCCTAACTGAATTAAAGGAATCTAAGCACCGATCTCCTGAAATTACAGATGTTATCTATGACTTTAACCAGTTAGAAGAATTGACTTTAGATTCTGTTAATGTGGTCGAAAAAGGTTTTGATACGATTTGGGACAAAACCATGTTTAATTATCATTTTACATATTTGCAAGATGGATTCAAACTGCTTCAAAAGCTAATTGAAGAAAGACATTTAAGAGTAAGGTTAATCGTTGATGCAACTGCAGAAAATATTGAACAAGTAAATTCAATAAAAAATTATGATATAAGACATCTTGATAATGTTAAAGGAAACTTTGGTATTTTAGACGGAAGAACATATATGATTTATTTTTTTAATAAGGATACTGAAAAACCTGAACAAGGATTTTTTAGTAATTCCAAAGTTCTCGTAGATAAGCAGCTGCAGGTTTTCGAAAAATTGTGGGAAGTTGCTATTCCAATATCTATTAGGACTAAGGAACTGAAGCATCATGAAAGTCAAGAATTTCAAAAAATGTTAACAGATTTTATTGAAATAAAAAATGAAGTTTACTCGTTGATTGCACAAAGCAAAAAAGACCTGGTTATTTATTCATCTATCAAAATATTAAATTCATTTATTCATGAAGATAGGTTTTGGAATCATTATGTGGTTCTATTGAAAAGAGGTGTAAATATCAAAATCTTAACAGATGATTATAATTCAGAACTCCTAGGTCATATACATAAAATAAACCGAACAAATAAAAATAATCAAATTCAAATTGGATATTCAAATAAGCTTGGGAACATAGAGGAATTCATAATTATTAGTGACGGAAAAGATCTGTTGCGAATAAATTATGACAACCATCATGACTTAATGGCTTCCCTTACTAATAAAGAGCACCAAATCCTAGTTCAAGAAATCCTATTCGAAAAATACTGGAACGAAATTAAGAGTCTAGCGATTGTAAATAACAATTTATAAAATAAAACTACTAATTTAGTCCTCTTAAGACCTACAAAATTTTCTACGAGGAATCAAATAAAACTTATCTTTTGAATTGCTTAAGCACTAGAAAATTTCCCACGAGGAATTATGTAAAAGTGGCCTTTTACATTGTGAGGTTAGCACAGATATAGCGCTTCTGATTCTCCTGATGCCTTAGCTTAGATTCGGGAGTAAGATACCTTCTTGCTTTCTTAGACATACGATAATTACAGACAGGACATTTGATCATAATGGACTTTGTAAACCAAATAGCACAAAGGCGGCAATAATCATGAGTTTTGTATGTATTCATTCACTAGAGCTCCAGCTATGAGGAAAGCATCCATAATTTTCTCCAACCTTGTAACTCTTTGCTCTAGGGTTGGCCTGCATTACCTCCTTAACAAATGCTTTAGCCTTCTTTTCGTTCTTATTTTTACTGCACTTGTGGAAACTAGTACCGTCAGAACTATATGCTGCCCACTTACCGTTTATTTGTTGCATTTTAATTTGGTCCTGACATCTGTCACAGGATTTCAAATAAGGTTGATTACTCATAAGATATAGCTATAACTATAGTCATATATAGCTTTTAACTATATATAAAGGCATACAGAATGAAAGGTAAATTAAATTGACGCAACTAAAATTTAGATCAAACATTAGTAATATGGGAGAAGGTATGATTATCTGGGTTCCTTTAGCTATACATGAAATGGCCAAACAACTAAAGACTAAAAAGAATCTATTGATCACAGTAGATGATGAGGATGGTCGCCAAAAGGGTAAAGGTAGAATAAAGAAATGACTGACGAAGTGATTCATAGAGAAGATAAACAGTATTACGTAGAAATATCTACCCGTCCGGACGGTAGAGCAATGGTTAAGGTTAGTGTAGGTTCCGATAATCCTGAAGTTAGTAGAATCGCTTTCACTTTGTATGACGATACTGTAAAAACACTAATCGATAATGAATACATAGTAGCACATCCATCAGACGTAGACGTTAAGATTACAAACGAAAATGATAACTTGATTCCACAGATTACAGTCACAGGTGACAGTATAGGAATAGTTGAGGAGTTTATTAAAACAATGAAAGAAGTTAACATAAAAGCTCACAGTAGTTAACAAATGGAAGAAAAAAGATTCATCGGTCTTCGCCAGTTAACACCCAAAGAAAAATAGAGCGGGAAGTATCCACACTGCAGTACTTGTGGAAATTTGGCAACCCAGTTTGCCATGTTTAAGTCTGAAGATGTGACCATTTTACAACGTTATTGTGGTTCATGTATTAAGTCAGAAAAGCATTTACATGCTTAGAGGCTATATACAACTCTGCCTCTCCCCTGAGAGAGCTGTCAATTTTAAGTCAAATCCAACATTGACTCAGTTTCTATCTATCGGTTGTCCTCATTTATGTGAAGAAATAGGTTTTGGAAATGGTAACTATCAAGACCGGCCATAGGTCTTGCTAGAAATGTGAAATTTTCATGATTACTGAAAATATATCATGTCCTTGCTGCCAACAAGAGGTTAAGGTAT
>CAWBGD010000011.1:0-120431 GCA_963788355.1 uncultured Nitrososphaeraceae archaeon
AACTGGCGCTGGTGATTCTTTCGCAGGTGCCTTTATTGGATATCTGGCAAGGACCAGAAAGAGAACTGCGAGGATACTAAAGATGGCGGTCATGCACGGGAACATCATGGGATCTTTCGCAATATAGAAAAATTCGGAGTTAAAACAAGCTTCTTAAACTCAATCAGGAAAAAGATACTTGAAAGATATTCAAAATATGAAATATGCTTAGGCTATGATTTTTACCAAGGACATAATCTTTCCAGTTCTAGATGTTTACAAATCCTAATTAAATCTAAAGTTCTCGTGCAGGGATTCAACATAAAGTGGACTACAGGTGATGAGGAAACTCCCGCAATATGATAGAACAAGAAAAAGTTAAGCTGGTCAATACTGTGGTCTACCTGCTTAAATTATCGCGAAATGAAGCTCGCATTTTTTTGCGCTTGACGGAGAAAGGAAGAAGCGATATCCCACGAATATGTTCAGAGCTTGATCTTGACAAATCCTTTGTAACATTGGCGCTATATAGTTTAATTGATCGCGGCATGATTTTTGAATTACCCGTCACGGAATTTCAGTCCTTTCATCCTCGATTCTCTGTCGCTAATTGCCATAGGATGAACTGTCAGAGCTTGGGAATTGAAGTCAAAATGAATAGTAAGATTGATGCTCTTGGTACCCTGCTTGAAAACTACTATGAATTTGCAAGACCTAAATAAGGTAATTGGACTAGGTATAGTCGATTGGAAAACGACAGGGAATCACATGATAAGGTCGTGTACTTTGGTGTTGTCAATATTAATGAAGATGGAAAAACAATTGGCGCCGTAGATATATGGAGAAGTGTCTTAACAAAAGAACTATTTTGCGAAGAGAAGAGGCTAGGTATACTTGGGATTGCAGATTATATAGGAATGCCAAAACTAGGCTATGGAGAACAATGGGCTGTAGCAGTCAGTAGAAAGAGGGCAGGTAAAAATCGATGGAAACTGATCAAGATTATCAAAGACGGAGAATTTAATTTTCTCGATTCTGATAATGAAACAAGGATCAATGTGAGGGCCGCCAATTATCATGTAGTTGATGATGAATGGTGGAGCTTTTTAGTATTTCAAAACGTGAATAAAACGGTGGAAATTGTGAAAGAAATGATTCAGAAATGAATAAAAAGTTTGATGAACAGGGTAACGTATGCCAACTCTTGGTATATGTTATCAATTCACGTGGTGGTGAAATCGCAAGTAAGACTTATTGGGCATTTTGTAATTGATGACATGAGGTTTCCATTTTCTGCCTTAGCTTTTGGGAGGATCGGGGGCCATAACATACATCTTAAGTTATCCAAGAGTACCTTAGAATCCCTTAGAAGAAAGGGCTACGACCCAGAATGGGTTCAATTAGAGATACAACAAAAGCTTATCCAAGGAGATATAATCTTACCAGGCGAGTCTAGGTTCCCTGGAAAAGACCCATTATGATTTACTTTAGATAATATAGAATAGTAACAGATGAAATTACATGTGATTATACAAATGATCCATCAAGTGCGGTAGGACAAATGCAAGTGTTTCTTAATTTGGGTATTTCGGGAATCATTTTTGAAAGCAATTTTGATATCTTCTTGATATTTTCTTTCACCACCATAATTATCTTCTCTGAAGAAACTGGATCTCTTGACCAAACATCGTAATCAGTGACCGTCGCAATAGAAACGTAGCAAATCTCCATCTCCCTAGCTAGGACGCATTCCGGAACTACAGTCATGCCTATAACATCTGCAGATAAATTTTCCCTAAAATATTTGGATTCTGCCCTTGTAGAAAATCTTGGTCCCTCTATGCATATATAGGTTGAATTTACGTGGACTCTACATCCTGTATTATTTGCTGCGCTATTTGCAACCTGCATAAGTTCAGAGCAGAAAGGATCTGCTGATGAAATGTGACATACCTGTCTTCCATCATAAAACGTATATTCTCTTTTTTTGGTAAAATCTATGAATTGATTAGAAATGACAATGTCTCCAGGCTGGATGTTATCTTTCAAACTTCCTACAGCTGAAGGGGCAAGAATTCTTGAAACACCAAGTGACTTTAGGGCCCAAATATTGGCTCGGTTATTCACCAAGTGAGGAGGAATGGTATGTGATCCACCATGTCGTGAAATAAATGCAATCGATTTACCTTTGTGTTCCCCAATAACGAGATCATCTGATGTGCTTCCATAAGGAGTATGGACTTTCCTCCTTTCTGAAGAGGAAAAAAGTTCATGGTAAGATATGCCAGTTCCGCCAATTATTCCTATTTCTGCAGAAAGCTCTTTCATTATTTACTCATATTCAAAAATGTGTTCTACTTTAAAACCCTTATTAGTTAGCTTGGACGCACCACCCAGATTTTTGAGATTGATCATGAATACAAAGCCAACTATGATACCGCCTAATACCTCGACTAATTTAGCCGCTGCAATAGCTGTTCCTCCGCTAGCGATAACGTCATCGGCTATGACAACTTTTTGTCCAGGTAGTATGCTGTCTTTTTGAACCTCCATTTCGGCTAACCCATACTCAACTTCGTAAGATTGGGAAATTGTTGGACCAGGCAATTTTCCCGCTTTCCTAATTAACACTAGTCCCTTCTTCAATTGCATGGCAATTAATGACCCGACGACAAATCCCCGTGATTCTATACCTACTACAACGTCGAACCTAACGTTCTTTAGGGATTCACAAAGCACTCGTGGAACAAAAATAAGCGCCTCTGAATCTCTCAATAATGGGGAAATATCTCTGAACATTACTCCATTCTTTGGAAAATCTGGCCAAACCTGTATCAATTTTTTGAATTTATCAGAATTCATTGCAATTCGATCTTTCCCAATTCACATATTAAATACGTGATGCTTTGTATTCTTGTCTAGAAGCCGTAGAAAAAGGTAATTGGTAGATTTGAGAAATTTTCCTCTGAATTCCCGGTTGATATTAAGGCAAACATAAAAATTTAGCATCGTTCGGTGAGCTACGTATGCCCATAACCGATGCTGTAAAAAAGCAAATCGCCCAGCAGCGAATATTATTTTTCAAGATATGCTTCAATTGTGGTGGGAAGAATCCCATTCTTGCAACTAGATGTAGAAAGTGTCACGGTAAGCATATGAGGTTAAAGAATAGAACATTAGGAGCAAAGAAGTGATGCAAGATTATTTTGAACATTTACTGGCCTATCGAGTTACCAAATACGTTTGACTATAACATTTTCGAATTATCAGAATTCAGCTATTTCAGTCCAAATATTTTATCGAAATAGTCAGACTGCTCCAGTTCAGGCTGAGATGATTCACCCTCGTCTACTCCAGCTAAATATTTTGCAAGTCTCTTCTTGTATCCAAGCTGCATTTGCCTAGCTATCTGAATTCTTTGTGCCTGAGGTGAACCAGCTCCGTGCATTGACTCTGTCAAATAACCAACTGCATTCCTTCCCAAGGTCATATTCTCTATTAGTCTAAGGATCCGCATTCTATTTTCTGTAGAGACCCCTTTGCGTCCCTTAAGATACTTATCTAGTAAAGGACCCGTGTGTGGGCTTCTAAAGTCCTTTTCAGAGGGCATAGTTACCATTAATCCACCTGCAATATCCTGAGCCAATCGTCCTATTTCATAAGGAAACCTTGTCACGTTATGTTTACACACATTGGCTAACATGTCGTCGTTCTGATAATTTCCCGCCATGGTTTTATGCGCCTGATGCGATGAGGCAATGCCCGCCGCAAAAATTGTTTCATTAAGATGAGTCATCTCTACCAACTTGTCCTTGATATGGGATGCATTTGAAACACCGTTATAATCAGCTATAGCTGCCTGCAGCACCTATTAGAACGTCTCCCAAGCCTGTTTTGCAAACATAAGCTTCTTCTATGGTAACAAGTAAATCTCTCAACTAACATTGACGCAAAGTCGTATTCTCCATCCATAAAGAGATACTCATTTGGGATAAACACATTTTCAAAAATAATCATTGCTTCTTGCCCAGAATACTTGGAATTGCCTGCGTCTAAATCACCACCCTCTGTACTCCGAGTATCGCATGATTGTCTGCCGTATATGTAAGTGATGCCTTTCGCGTCAGCTGGAACTGCTCCAACTATTGCATAACTCTTGTCTTCCTCCCGTAAACGCATTGTCGGCATCACAATGATCCAATGTGAATTGATACACCCAGTTTGGTGTGCTTTTGCTCCGGATATGTATACTCCGGACTCATCTCGTTGGATGATATGCACAAACATGTCTGGGTCTTCCTGTTGCGAAGGTGTAAGACTCCTATCTCCCTTAACGTCGGTCATTGCTCCACCAATTACGAGGTTCTCTGACTGAACAATTCTCACGAAGTCCTTGAATTTATTATGATAACTGGTACCATATTTGAGATCCATTTCGTGAGTGGTAGAATACAGTGAGTTCAAGGCATCCATGCCAACACATCTCTGGAAACATGTCCCAGTTAACTGACCCAGCTTTCTCTGCATTCTATTCTGGCCGACAAGATCTTCAGCGCTTTCAGCGATGTGCAAGAATCTGTTTATTTGCATGCCAGTTATATTTGATGAAACAGATGCTATTTCAGGTTCTTGCACTGCTAGATCGTATGTTTCAGCTACAGCGTTGATCGACGGTCTTATCATTGGATGGTCTACCGGCTGATCGACTAATTCGCCAAAAAGATAAACCTTCAGATTACGGCCTCTCAAACTCTCAATATATTCTGCACCGGTCCTAATCGGCATAACAACGTTATTCCTCCTTGATCTTATTTATATATTGTTAAATGCCTAGCGCTTATTAGCCGTAGTTATCACGTGAACTAATATATACTGATGCATGAAGATCAAATTCAGATTCTACAAACTTGAGATATACTGATGCTAAAAGAGATCAATATAGGATGTTGGCAAGGCAAATGGGATATAGAAGCAGGTCTGCATTTAAATTAATCCAGTTGAATGAAAAATATGATTTTTTAACAAATGCTAGGGTGGTTGTAGATCTTGGATGCTCCCCTGGTGGCTGGCTACAAGTAGTAGATGAATATGCCAGAAGAAGTGATAGGATTATTGGTGTAGACATTCATCCTACTGAACCATTGAAAAATATTACCATTGTGAGGGAGGATGTTCAAGATCCCAGATTGCCTGAAATTCTCTTAAACATGGCGGGATCACATTTCGATTTAGTCCTATCTGACCTATCACCTAAGGTTAGTGGAATATGGGAATATGATCAAGCGAGGCAAATTTCAATTTCTGTCAACGCTCTTCGATTGGCCTCTAAGATTCTCATGTTGGGCGCAAATGCAATTTTCAAACTTTTCGAAGGTGAAATGATAAGCGATTTTAAAGATGAGGCTTCAAAATTGTTTGCAAAAACGTTGACTGCAAAACCAAAGGCCAGTAGGCAGCAAAGTAGTGAACTCTACATCATTTGCAAAAACTATCAAAGATGATAATTCATTGACGAGTTTAGTGGTAATTGCCTTCTAGGTGGCAGAAGCAAGTTCCAATTCACCATCCATGACAAATTGACGTTCCGATTCAAATTTCATAAAGTCTCCCCTAATCCTGGCACTTGCTTTTCCAATTTTGCGATCTTTCTAGCCAAGTTCTCCATTGTACCTGGTATGTGACATTTACACATACAATCACCGCAATCAAGGTGGTTCTTGTTCTTGCATTCTTTAGAAAGATCAAGGTTGTTCATACAATAAAATTTTGATGTCATATCCTTATTTTACTTTTATCATTAGCGGATTCATGGCAATTATTACATGATATAGTACTAAGAGAATGCCATAATAATTATTACGTAAACATAATCATTTAAAAAACATATATTATTTCATTCGCGATTGCTTAAATCATAGGGGTTTATAGAAGCTAGTCAACGAATTGAATTCGACAGAATTGAATTCTATATGGTTTTGCAAAGAATGTAAGGCCAATTTTCTCTTTCGTTCTGATGTAGAAGAACACATTGACAGAACGGGCCACATGTCTATTAACGAGTACGATATGGAATCAGGAAGGTTTCTGAATACAATAGCGACATAGTTTGCGCACATAAATTTGCGCCTGTCCATAGAGTAATTCAGTATTTTCATGCATGGTTAATATTAAGACGGTAGTTAGATAGCAAGCTGAGCCGGGGTCGCCTAGCCTGGTAGGGCGCAAGCCTGGAAAACAAATTTTAAATTGAAAGCTTGTGACCTGTGAAGGTCTCGAGGGTTCAAATCCCTCTCCCGGCGCTAATATCCACTGGAGTTATCGGGATGGCACCCATTCTAGTAACAACGTGGTGCAGGTAGTTCATAGAAAAGACTACATCAAGACTTCCAGCATCTTGGGTATGTACCTGGTTTCATGATTAACCGATCCATCGAGCATGCTATGCCTTTGGAACTTTGCTTCAATGAGTCCACGTCCATCAAACATTGCCCTAATCCAACTAATTCCCATTTGAGACTATATATGCCGACTAATTGACCTTTGCTCATGTTTTTATCGAAAGCAACTATTCCTGGCACAGCTAACTGTGCGCCATGACACAAGGCATCCACTGCAGAGTCTTTAATCACAACCGCGCTGACTCCTCTTAGACATTCTTCTACGGGCCTAACGATATCACGTATCAACTTGTCATCACCACTCTCGCGGAATGATTGAAAGGCGTCGACAATATCATGAAGTCTTGAAAAAGCCCTCGCTTTTTCACTGAAAACACTTACACGTGTCCGCCTGAGTTCAATCATTGTAACTCCACAACCCAGTATTTCCCCTATATCGTAAATCAACTTTCGTACATATGTTCCAGCCTGACACAAAACGCGCAGAAGTAAAGCATTTTCCTGTCGCTGCACTCAGCTCTAACTCGTAAATTGCTCTAATACGGGTAGCTCTACGAACTGACGATCTTTGAGGAGGCCTTTGATATATCTCCCCCATGAAATCACCGAGGACATTTTCCAAATTCGGGTATTCATCTTTTGAATGGAGCCTAGCAACAGCATAATATTCTTTTGGACCGAGCAGAAGAACTCCAAGTGCCTTCGTTGCATCACCTAAGCCAACGGGCAATAGCCCTGTAGCCCCTGGATCGAGGGTACCGCTGTGTCCAGCTTTTTTCAAATTAAGAATCTTCTTAACCCATGACACGACCTCGTGGCTGGTGGGACCTGCTGGCTTATCCAAAAGAATGATTCCGTAATCCAGTAATACATTCAAAGGTCTTCTGTCAGGAAAATATCCATAATCGGTCGTAGTCACTTCGTCTGTTAATTTTATCAATTCATGGTGACTGGTGTATGACATTCCTAGGGAAACCAGGTAGCGTTACACGGATTTATCTTATAGCTCTTCTATAAATCTCTTGAGAGATGTATATTAGAGAATTAAGCGCAAAAAGGTCAGTATTTAGCACAACATCAAAAACAAGCAGATTATCGCCGAATTGAGGCCCATAAATCTTTTTGTATATTCTTTTATTTTCACCATCCCTATTTCTAATAATTCGATGAGCGCTAGCTATGGAAATATTGTCCCTCTTTGCCATTCTCTTGGACCTATTTTCAGACGACGCGTTCAACCAAAAGGTCATAGGTCGCGGCGTCAACCATGGCAAAGTATAGCTTGTTATTACAACTTCTCCCTTCTCAGCTATTTCTATAAGCATCTTGTCTACTTTGATGTCGAAGGTGATGTCTTTTTTCCTTTCCCGCATAAATCTAATTGCCTCGGGAGTATCCCACCAATCTTTACCTGTCACCTTGTAACCCTTTTCCTTTGCTATGTTCTTGAGAATATCTCCTCCATTGTATACAGAATAACCAAACGCCTTGGCAATACCTTCTGCCAATGTTGTTTTTCCGACAGCTGCAGGACCTGAGATAACTATGCTTGTATTATCGTTGCAACTGTTATCATCTTTAGATCGTTTCTTTGGATTCAAATTCAATTTCCTCAGAAGATCGCTATTCATATCTCATCTCACCTTAAATTCAGAAAGCATCAGATGATTATAGGTATTTGACTATGGTCATTGCTGATTGTGTTCTCAAGGTCTCTTCAGAATGTTTGCAATTTGACTCGCAGCTATATCGATCCCACCACTAGAGTTGTTTATTATTTCAAAAGGTGCACCACTGATTATTGAAATCGTAGATATCATTGCTCTTGAAAGCTCTAGCTCTCTTTCGAATCTCATCAAGAGACAGAATGTCTCTATCACGAGTTTGGTCTACCGTCCTCCTTTCATGAATCTCCTTTGGACTAGCCGTTATTAAAACAAGATTAGTTGGTCTTAAACTCTGTACAACATTTTGAGGTATACCAGGCAAGAACCCTGAGGGAGTTCTGACAAATAAGTGAGTATCCACTATAATGAATTCATTAGCAATCGAGCGTATATGTTCTGACGCTTTATTTTGCAACTCTTGTTGCTGCCAGATACTTAACTTCCTTATTTCATCCCTTTTATTCACGCCAATTTTTTTTGCCTCATTCAACATAACTGTCCCAAAAACAGCAACTGACGTACTACTTCCAGACTTCAGTAAGATTTCCTCTGTTTTCGTAATAACAGTTGTTTTACCAACTCCTGGGATACCCACAACTATTAGGATGCGCTTAGGTCCTTCCAAGGAGAGCCGCCAATTTAGGCATATGCGTATCTACCTGCTCTCGAACCAGCAAATTGTAATAATTGACTAAAATATCTACCATAAGCAATATTCCAATCCCAGTTCCAAACACGCTCAAGACATCAGATATCGCTGCAAGTAGTCCTATAATTATACCTCCTGCTATAGTCACAGAAGGAATGTACTTGTTTAGCAATTCTTGAACAGAACCCTGTGAACGCCTAAATCCTGGAACTTGCACGTCTGCATCCAACAAATTCTTAGCTGCAGCCTTAGGAGAAAGTCCACCAAGCTCTACCCATAGTCGGCCAAAGATGGTAACGATCGTAGTCAAGAAAATAACATATACAACCGCTCTGACAGGATCTTGCACAGCAACCTCTAAGCTTCTAGGGGCAGTAATGTAATAGAGTATTCCGCCTGTTGGAGATTGTGGCGACGCTGGATCAAATTGAGCTATACCGTTGAAAATGGGGTTTGCATTTTCGGGATTGTAGTTTGCCCATAACATTTGTCCCATGAAAACGGCATTAGCA
The DNA here is from genome assembly GCA_963788355.1 of uncultured Nitrososphaeraceae archaeon. Classification (GTDB taxonomy): domain Archaea; phylum Thermoproteota; class Nitrososphaeria; order Nitrososphaerales; family Nitrososphaeraceae; genus TA-21. The sequence goes on from CAWBGD010000011.1 coordinate 9,206, forward strand.
AGGAGCGCAGATGCTAATATTACAGGAATATTTGATGTGTATAAGAGTTTGATTGGATATACGGCAGTAAATCCTCTATACTTTGTCGATACGATAGGAACGTCTATGTGAATGCCTTGGACGTATACAAGCACAAGTAATACTATGCTAGTGACTATCAAGCCGAATACACTTGGGAGTTGTCCAACCCTAAAGAATACTTGAGACATGTCTCCGTGCATAGCCGAGTCTATTAAGAATGGAAGCAATCCCACAGGTCCATCCTCGGCAGGCACGGGGGCAAAGAGGCTCCATAAGATTGACTGAGCGACACCCGCCATAATGAATAAGCTTATTCCTGAGCCCAGTCCCCAGCCTTTCTGAACCAACTCATCAAGGTACATTACGACAATACTAGCCCCCACTAACTGAGCGATCAGAATAGGAATTAGAGTAGGGCTAGCCAGAAGATTTCCGTAAACGCTAACTCCGTAAAGCGCACCCTCTGCAACTATAACAATAATAGTTACAATTTTCGTTGCTGAGGTAAATAGCGATCTATCGTCAGGGTTTTTGAAGTTTAATTTTATTAAATCTGAGCCTTTCAGAAGCTGCATGAGCAGGCCAGCAGTAACTATTGGTCCAATTCCGAGTTCAAGCAATGTACCTTGTTAAGCAGCGAAAATTACTCTCGCAAAGGCAAGAAAATCAAATTGCGGACTATCCGTTACACCATATAGAGGGATCTGACCCATAACAAGATAAGCCAATAGTGCGATTCCGCACCATACGAATTTTTCCGTAAGAGTTATTTTTTTCTTGGGCTTCTCCACCTGGGGTATATACCCTGAAATTTTCTTAATTATTTTTCTTGGAAAGCTTTCAGTGTGAACTGTGCTCATCTAATAATATCTTGCCTCCTAAAGATTCTATCTTTTTCCGCGCTTTTTCTGAAGCTGATCTAACCCTTACGACTATACTCTTATCAATGATACCTCCACCTAACAGTTTATCAATTCCCATTTCGGATAAATTCAATTCAAATTTAGTCTCCTTTTCAGCAGGCTTAAGTAAGGCCAGCATGGAGGATACATCTCTTAGATTTGCCCATTTAGTGACTAGACTTCGACTATGTGAATTTAAAGTACTGTGTCCAAAATGATTTGGTTCCTCTATAACAGTTCTAATCCAAAAGTGCTTATGTTTTCCGGCAGCCCCTACTCCACCCCTACTCCCTGATTGACGGTGTTGACCTATCTGCCCCCAACCACAATATCTACTCCCTCTTTGTTTCCTACTCTTGCGTAATCTCGTGGCCAATTGTCTATAACCCCTTCCGTCGTGTGATCGTTATATAATCAGATTCATGATTATATCTATAATTATGCATTACTATATCACAACATCCTCCGTATAAGCTCTGGCAGATCCTTATTTCTGCCCAGTATTCCACCATCTGTATATTGTTTCTTACTTTTCCGCTTGAAGCCGCCCTTTGGAGGACTTAATTTGAAGAATGGTTTCATAGGTTTCAAATCTGAGAGTTTAACTTTGTTTTCAACTATTCCCCTAACCAGATTCTCGATATTTCCAAATTCGCCAGGAACATTAGCATCGGACAACGGTACAGAACCTCTCATCCTACCCCTCGTCATTACTAATTCCCTAACCACTGATTCATCAGCCTTACTCCAAGAAACTATTTGGGCTACTTTTCTCAACATTCCAAGGTAATCTTCAGATTCAGGAACCAATGTTGCACTGAATTTGGTCTTAAGATTAAGGTATTCAAGGGTAGAGTTGGCCCAATAGGGTATGTTTACTGTGCCTTTCATTCTGACAGCCAATATTACCAATTAAATCATTCAACCCGTTTTGTAAGTTCCTCTTAATGCATTGAATATAGCCATAGAAGTAGAAGTCATTGTACTAGTGGAACCAAAGGATTTTGTCCATGCATCCCTTATACCTGCAAGCTTGAGAAGCGCTCTAATATTTTCTCCAGCAACCAGCCCTAAACCTCGCGGACCAGGTGCTATTTCGATAGTTACACTACCACCTTTACCACTAACCTTAAAGGGAATTGAATGAAACTGATTACAGCGACATTCCCAACTTCCACACCCAAGTTTCACCGGAATAATATTTAGATATGAATTGGTGGTTGCCTTGTCGATTGCGATTCTCATTTGGGATGCCTTACCCATGCCTATCCCAAACCAGCCAGCTTCATTACCAGCAGCAACTAAGGCACTAAATCTTGTCATCTCACCAGCATCAGTCTGCTTTTGCACGATGCCTACATGAATAACACTTGTTTTTATATCAGGCAAGAGATGTTTGACAATCTCAAATTCCTGTATTCGCATGCCATTTTCATAGATTTGATCCATGGAATTTATCTTACCTTCAGCAACCATAATACCTAATTCGGTGCGCGGCTTCCACGTACTCGGCTGCTCTTGTGCACGCATAGTTGTACTCAACTCACTCGATCATCTCTCATGCCTGTATTGAATGTCTAGAATTCTTAGCAAGCTCTTCAAAATGAGCCTGCATTATTTGATTCTTTACTGTCGTGAAATGATCTGGATACGTCTCTGGATTCATTCCACTTGACAATAAGCCAGAAAAACGTGACCTGTATTGATCCTCCTTCTCCTTCAATATGCTTGCATAGGCCGCTATATGACCTCCTGATATTCTTTCATCAGGGGGTAAGATTTCGGGTGAATGTGGCGAAGTTACACCTGCTTCAATCAAACCTTTAACGCATGAAGCAATTCGGGCTGTAAAAGGACGGACGCCAGTATATAAGACAACATGCTTTATGCCTTTCTCTATACACTTCCTACCCAATAAAAAACCAACGAGGTAACATGCAGTCATGTTTTTTAGTGATCCCTTCCATCCGAATGATGTTAATTCTCTGCTATGCACTGATGTTATAACCTTGTCACCTTTTAATTCAGGTCTCAGCACTTGTGCGCATACATTCTGTGTGCTTACTTTCACACTCATGAAATCGGTCTTTCCGAGTAGCAATCGTTCCCTTTTTCGATAGTTAGTTTTACCTTTTCTTATGCGCGAAAGTTTGTAAACATTACCCATGTAATTCTTTTATCACCTTGTCTAACTTATTTCTAGTTGGCACACCTTGTATAGCCCTTATAAACGTTCTAAATCTAACAGCATCTTTTCATAAAGTAGTCGTCGGGCAATTGATTTAGGATTTGGTTATAGACTTTGCCACACGGGCAGCAAATGCACCCGCTCCTGTCCCATTATTAATATTAACTACTGCAAGACCTAATGAACAAGTCTGAAGCATAGAAGCCAAAGCAGCAAAACCCATAGATCCGAAGCCATATCCTACAGAAGTAGGTACTCCTATCACTGGAACGTCTACTAAAGATGAAACAACAGAGGCGAGCGCTCCCTCCATTCCGGCCACAACCACTATGACATTAACATCACTTTCAATCATTTTCTTAACCGCCTTGACAGTTCTGTGGATTCCTGCAATACCGACGTCATAATCATATAGCGCTTGGCATCCCATGGCTTTTGACATAAGTCGCGCTTCTTCTGCAATGCCAATATCTGAAGTACCGCCACACAAAATTCCGATCCGACCGCTCTTTCTGGTCCATTTATATCGTTTCTTGGAGATTAAGAGTGATGTACTGTTGACTCCTGACTCACTAATCATGTTTCTTCTCTGTATTGCCCTACGAAGCTTTACCAAATTTTGGGATGAAAGCTTTGTTACCAACACCAGGTCGTTATCCAATAGAATACCATCAACTATCCTTAAAAGATCGTTATACTTCTTCCCGCTCCCAAGCACCACTTCAGGAACGCCAATTCTAGCCTCTCTCTGTGGATCCAGGTTCGCTATGTTGTTCCCGATATGTCTAATTCCATCAGATTTTAATTGCTTTTCCGCAGCGTTAAGAGTAATGGTTCCTGAAACTAGTTTCTCTAAAACCGTCTTCAAATCCATTTGCCAAAATCTCTATTGGCTAATTGAGAGTGACATATACTATAAGGGCAGCTGTTTGATTGCCATCTTGATACTTTTTACCCCTTCTGAAAATACTTCTTTTTCATATTGATTCAAATCGAGCTCGATTATTTTTTCAACGCCATTTGATCCCAAGACACAGGGAACTCCGATACAAACATCAGTATGCCCAAATTCTCCGTCTAATAACGTGGAAACGGGCATCACTGCCTTTCGATTTCTTGCAATAGCCTCAATCATAGCTGACACTGCATTACCTGGTGCATATACTGTCGCCCCTTTTAGCGAGATTACTTCCGCTGGCAATTTGCCTAGTTTTCAGCACCAAATCCTTTGCCTGTTTCTCACTAATGAATGACGTCAGCGGTATGCCACCTATTGAAGAAAATCTAGTTAGCGGTAGCATGTTCTCCCCATGTTCGCTGATAACCATAGCTTGAATAGAACCTCGAGAGGTGTTGGTAATTCTGCTGATATGCTCTATGAATCTAGATAGATCTAGCATACCTCCCATTCCCATTACCTTTTGTTTTCCTGAATTCATCATTTTCAAAGTCAAATAAGTTAATGGATCTAATGGATTGGTTACCACTATTACAAAGGATTTTGGGCAATAACGGGAAACGCTATTACAAACATCTTTTACGATACTGGCATTGGTATTCAAAAGATCCATCCTTGTCATTCCAGGTTTTCTCCCAATCCCTGCAACAATCACTACGAAATCAGAATTTTGCATTTCTTTATATTCATTTGATCCCTCTACTTGACAATCGTTTCCCTGCTCTGAAAGTAGATGATTTATATCCAATGCCTCTCCCTGAGGGAGTCCCTTTACAATATCCAAAAGCATGACGTCGGCAAGTTTCCTGAGACAAACATTAATGGCGATAGACGAGCCGACTCTACCTGAACCAACTATTGAAATTTTCATTTGAAATGAGTCGGAGATCTAAAGAGCTTATAAGTTCTTCCTTCCTCGTAATAAATCAATCAAAAATGTTTAAGGTTAGCATTTAATTTCCACCCAAACTTAATTACGGTCTCAACCGCCAACCCTTTCAGAATAGTTTCATGCAAATCCTTATACTAAAAGATTCACCATTTTGAAACTCTGATAACCTCAAAGGCTTCCGCTTGGTTCACATTCATTTGATAACCCCTGTAGGAACATCTGCCCAATACCGCTGGTATCCATATTTGTCCACAACGAATAATTTGTGAATGGAAACAATCCAATGCACTTTTCTTAATATCAATGGTAGTAGATATATCGACAAACAATTGTGTTCTGAATGCATGTTCCGTGATCCCACCCGGTATGGTGGTTTCATACATGAATACATCTTTCTGATCTCGGCAAGCTGCAATTACCGCTTTGGTAAGAGCCTGGTGATCTTGATGTGAATCACCAATCCATTGCGTAAATACAACCTCTGGTTCGTATTTTTGGATTATCCTGTCCACCTTGTTTACGAAATTCCTACCAAAGGTTATTTCATCAGGGGCAAGGTCCAAAAACTCTGGGGTTGAACATCCCAGTATCTTGGCAGAATCTATCGCCTCGGATTTTCTCCCTTCTTTGGTATCTGTCTTAACGAAATTAGGCAGAGTGGCGATTACTAAGTTCACGTTATAGCCTAATCTAACAAGTTTAGCTACGGTGCCCCCCATCCCGATTTCCAAATCATCAGGATGAGCTCCGAATACTATTACTTTCTTAGATTCCATACAAGGAGAAACCACCAATAATTCAGACGGTTTACACTTTAGTATTCACAGAAAGTAATGGAGAACATCTAAAGTGTCTGTATTTCCTATATTCAGAATCAACCTCAATTGCAGCAGTAAGAATTTTGCTCCTTATCGATCGGGTAGAATTTATGAACATCTTAGTATCCTTTGGCAAGCAATGACCACCGATCCCATCTCGCGGTTCAAGAATTTCAACATTCCATTTAGTGTTAAGAGCGTCCCGAAGCTCTGCGAAATTTACATTATTTGCTTGGCAATAAAGATAAAGATCCTCTGCGAAAGCAATCTGCATGTATCTATTAGCATTTTCTATTACTTTCGCGAGCTCAGCAATTTCTATTTCGGAAACAGGATGCATCGGAATTTCTAGGCTATAATTGTTATTTACGATTATCCTATTGTTTTGAACGGTACTTTTGTTTTTTTCCTTGCCAATATCAAATGCCGCGATTTCTTCCATATTGTTAAGATTATTGTTTCTTCCGTCGTAAAATCGAAGACCTAGACGCAAACAACAATCACTTACTCCTCCAATGACACGTAACTGATTAACACCATGTATCTCTTCCTCTAAGGCATACCACCTATGTGGCGCATGAGCTACATGTAGCCTGTGATTTAGCATTTCAAAAATTCTTTTGGATGTTCCTTTTGGTATGGTACTCTCAATTGAAACAAGAGATCCATCCTTTGCTTCTTTGGAAATCTTCTCTGTTATTGCAAATAATCCATCTGTATAAGGGGAATAGATGTCATCAGGTTTGTGAGTAGAAATGCATAATATGAATACATCAATATCACCAAATGTGTCTATCTTCTTAATGCCGTAATTCTTTGAAGCAATCTCCATTGTATTTTGATTTATATCATACCCATAAGTATCAAATCCTTTTTGTTTAACATATTTGGCAACTGGAAGGCCCAATTGACCAAGTCCAATAACTAGAACCTTTTCTGGCGATGTGTCTGATTTTTTCTCTGCTAACAATTCCAATTAGAATCCTGAAAATTGATTATTAAAGCCTTGAGAAAGAATCAAAGATAAATTAATCAGTATGAATAATTATGTGGACTTCCTATAGAATTAATTATCCTTTTTCAGAATGGGAAATTATTGTACCAAAGAGAATTCACAGTCAATTTGGAACGGAATATCTTGCATGTATGGGAAAGTGTCAAGTTGTATTTGCTACGTATAAATACTCACTAGGTTGCATGACAAATATGATACGGGTTGGTTTGATTGGAAAAACTAATGCCGGCAAAACGACATTTTTTAATTCTGCAACCTCTAGTACTGAAGAAATCTCAACTTATCCATTTACTACAAAAAGACCGAAGATCGGTAATGCCAACGTTATTTCGCTCTGCGTTCATAGAGAATTCCATGTCCAGGATTCTCCTAAAAATTCCAAATGTTTTGATGGATGGAGATTCATACCTATAGAGCTAGTTGATCTACCTGGTCTAATAAAAGGGGCTTGGGAAGGTAAGGGATTGGGCAGTCAATTCTTATCTGTGGCAGCACAATCTGATGTTTTACTTCATGTCGTAGATGCGTCAGGAAGTATTGATTCTTCTGGCAGGCTTGCAGAACCTGGTACTGGAGATCCGCTTGCTGACGTTGCGGATGTAGAAGAAGAGATGGTCTTATGGTATCTGAAACTATTTGAAGGCAACAGGGACAAAATTACGAGAACAATAAATTCTGGATCAGATATCGTTGAGTCCATAACGGAAATCTTTAGGGGAATCGGAGTCAGAGAATGGCATGTGAAGAAAGCGTTGGTAGACAATGAATTGAGTAATAGGAAAATAGAGTCATTCGGAACAGACGAAACCCGGAGGTTTGCGTCGACATTACGGGAGATTTCTAAACCCACCCTTATTGTCGCTAACAAGGTAGACCTGTCGGCAGCCGCAGATAATTTCAAGAGGCTCCGTGAACATAACAAGCACATGTTGGTTGTTCCCTGCAGTGCTGATGCTGAGTTAACATTGAGACTCGCTCAGGCAAAGGGTGTAATCAAATATTTCCCAGGTGATGAAAGATTCGAAATAAACGAAAGAAAATTATTGAATGAAAAACAAAAGTGGGCATTAAATTTTATAAGAAAAGACATACTTGGTGAATATCTGCAGACAGGCGTACAATTTTCTTTGAATGTTGCAGTGTTTAAATTACTAAACATGAACGTGGTTTACCCTGTTGCTGATCCTAGCAGACTTTCAGATAAAGAAGGAAATGTGTTGCCTGATGCATACCTCATGGCCAATGGTTCCACTGTAGAGGATCTAGCAAAGGAGATTCATACTGACCTTGCAAAGGGAATTCTCCATGCCGTTGATATAAGAAGTGGGTTAAGATTACCAGTAAATTATCTGATCAAAGATAGAGATGTCTTGTCCATAATATCGGCTATGAAGAAGAAATGATCTCCAATTCAGCTAAACTGAATCCAAAAGTACAAGGACTTCATAAAATGGACTGAAGATGACTCTCAATATTGTTCGAGTAATTATCTGTTGAACAAAAGGGAAAGGGAATTTTGGCCAGCTTTACTACTGACCAGAAAGATTGTATCTTATCAAATATAAGTTGCTCTTTCCTGTGACCTATTTGTAATCATTTAGAATGTCTCTATAACGCACATCCTTGTATGCAACGTATTTTACATATTCTCCGTATGTCATATCAAATGAACAAAATGAACATTTTACAGAGCTGAAATCATCAGATAGTTCAGCGGATTTTTTGCAGTCAGGACAGATTATCTTCATACTTTAACTTATTCAAATTAGGCTAATAAGCATATATCCTAGGCTTAAATTAAAATGAAGGGATTTACCTAGTGACTAAATCGCTTTTAAGCTGTTTTACTATTGGTTGCCGACCTTTTCGGAAAACACGGAAACCGCAAATACATTTAATTTCTGGAAGCTTGGACAATTCGATATTAGTCACAGCCGTTCCACATCGCATACATTCGTATAAAACATCACCTATTGACTCAACACTATCCATACCAACTTTATTCGATCGGGATCCAAATTTAAGCGTTTATTAAAAAGGTGATACGACTGAGCGAAATGAAATGTAGGGATCTAATTAAACAACATGAGTATGATTGTTAGATACCAACGTTACAAATTGGGGGTGCGTAACATTCACGTAATGAACAAGATTTCAATCGAATATTCAAAACTGGACAGCAATGATGTCGCTAAAGATTTGGTCACTACTCAGTCCTTAATCTTGCCTTGCTTGTATTTTTTGACATTGTATATCTCTTGATCGCCAAAAAAATAATTTCTAAAATTACTTATTAAAGAATAAGTTGTCATGTTCCAATTATCAGGATCAAACAAACTTGCAATTACAGCATTTAATTTTCCTTGTATCTAAGTATGATTGGATTGAGGGGGCGTTAAAGTGGACTGCCGATTACCAGTTTGTCGCTATTCTCGCTGCTATGAGGTTATGTTTTCTTTTCGCTCAGAGATCGTGTCACCAATAGTTCTAATTCTGTGAGGAATCCATTTACCTTACTCGAATTGACATTTAATTTCCCTCCAGCAGCAAAGTCATGACCTCCACCCTCTACTAACGAATCTGCAATGCTTCGGCATGAAATTCGATCACTATTCCTCCTTATGCTTACTTTACCAACCTTGTTCAAAAAAAGGGCAAGATCCGCATGAGTTACTTCAAAAACCTCCTTTGCAAATAAACTCGTCTGGATGTAGTCAGATACAGGAATGAAAGCTACTTCAAAGCCTTGAATATGTCTAATCAAGATCGAACTAAGAGCCCTACTCTTTTCGCGATTGTAAATGGTTAAATAACGTAAATAATCTTCATGCATTTCTGTGTCCCAGAAAATTCCCGTGGCACTCTTTCGAGCTAGAACGGTCAACTTATCTTGGGAATTAGATAAATTGCGATAATACTGGATTAGTGCAGAAACCGGTGGGAGAAATTCAATGTTAGTCATAAAATCCAAACTGTGAGCCATTAGGGCAAGTTGTTTTGCGACTTTATTACGAGGCGTAAAATATCTAAACATTAGCTCAGCAGCACATGATCTACCTGATTCATCATGAACTAATGTTGATATGTTCTTGAGCAATTTCATAGCACTTCTTAGGCCATGGGTGATGATCAACCCAAATAACCTTCCAATCCATCTGGTTAATCTTCGCAATCATCTCTAGGCATAATTCTTCAACACCAGAATTTATTCCCAAGTCTGAAATGATAACTTCACCATTTCCATTTCCATTTGTATTTGCATTTGTATTTGCATTTTCGATTTTTCTTATGATTGTGTTAAACATACGCTGGAAATTAGAACTACCATAGTTATGGAAAGAAAGTGCTACATTTTGGTATTTGATTAATCCAATCGCAGCCGAATAAATCCCATCGAGATCTGAAATATGAGAACATAATATTGCACTAAATCTTAATACACACTCATAGTATAATCGCAAATGGTTCTATTTAGACGATGTTGATAATACTTGTGATATTTCAGAGTTGTATTGATTAGGGCTACTTCAATATACAATTCATATCTAGTTAAAAGTGAGTCAATAACTAATTACCTAATATGTTAATATTCACTAGAATAGACAAATTTGACGAACATGGAGGCGGTGATCGCTCATTTTTTTGATGTTTTCTTTAATCCAAAAACAGTATCACTGCCAAAATTCCAGAAGCACCCATGACGGCAAGTAAAAATACGATTAAGAACCAAGAAAAGTCAAACAATTAGTTCGGTCTTTCTTAAGATAATATTCTAGTATGAATTAATCAAGCAAGTAATACCTTATTATTTACTGAACTTCGCATAACTGTCAAGTATTCTTCAATTACCCGCGCTGAACTAATCTTGTTACGCATCACTTGCATAACTACACCTCCACTAAAGGAGCTAATGAACAAATATTGTATTCAAGTTTATATCTAGATAAACTTCCTATAGTCTTGATAGGAAAAACATGTACTATTCAAGCTTGAAAAAGGATAGCAATTCGTCGAGAATTGTTTATCTTGGAGTTTTCTATATTTCGGCGACTATCATGGCAGCGATCACAATGTATGCACTCTACGCTAGCCTCATTGAATTTCTATCAACTGGAAAGATAGTCATTGGCGAAGTGCTTGTCACTACAGAATTTCCAGCCAATGGGCTTTCTAAGCTAGTGACTTATCTCATGATCGTTTCTGTCTTAGCCTGGTATTGCGTAACGAAATTGGGCGGTGAAAAGGTCAAGGATATCAAACCAGCTTTGAAGGCGGTCTTGCAACTGATAGTTTTAGTAATAGCCGTCGTTTCTCTTTATGAGTTTGTATATAATTTTATGGTGTGGAGTTCACTTATAACAGTTGATGCCTTGCAAGGAATTATCAAATTGGATGCAATTAACGTTCCCTATCCAAATCCCAATACACCTTGGAATTTGGTCTTCGCAACCAAAATGTCACTAGCAGCATTTTTGATCTCAACCCATGCATTTTATATCATGGTTAGAAAGAAAAAAACTGACTCATGATTGGAATCATTTAGTGGGTTAGTAATCAGTTGGCCGAATTTCCAAAAATGCATGATGTCAAATTCAATAATTAAGAAAAAAATCGAAAATTTCAACTTAGTTATTCGTTTGTATCCCCTGATACATTGAGATTTTTATCCTTAGTCACAGTTATATGATAGGTTCTGAAAGTGACATAAATGAGTAAAGAGACGAATTCTACACAACGGGAGGCGGTAGAGCACAAGGTCTCGGAGATGATTCAGCAATCAAAGATTCTCGAAACATATCTGAATGACGTATTGACTAAAGAATCTACCTTAACTAGACTGATTGGTGAGGCCCAACTTGCTTCGGAGGCTCTTCAAGCACTTTCTCATGATGATGATGTCCACGCCATGGTCCCATTAGGCCTAGGCGTATATGTAAGATCGGTTATTGGATCTGTAAAAAAATTACTCGTAAATATTGGCGCCGGTGTAACAGTGGAAAAATCTAAGGCTGATACCATGAATTATTTAGAATCCAAGATCAAGGGATTTGAACTCGGACTAGGTCAATTGAATGGACAGAGAGATCAGATAACTAACCGAATGAATCAAATTCAAAACGAAATAAATACATTAATTCAGAACGCATCTAAAGATAAATGACTGAATGTAATATTCATACTACGTAATGAGGGGCTAAACGCATTTGTTTGAGAAGCTGAAAAAAGCCTTTTCGGATATCTCTAGGTCTATTGGCCAAAAGGAGATGTCTGAAAATGATATTGAGATTGTAGCGGAAGAAACACTATTTTCGTTAATTGAAAGCGATGTCGCTCATGAGGTAGCTATAAAAATAGTAGACGATCTGAAATCAGCCTTGATTCAAAGCCGAGCTGAGAAGAAGAATTCTCAAGAACTAACACGTCACATGCTAATGAATCTACTGAAGAATTTATTCGAATCCAATGAAAAAAAGAATATAGTTCAAGAAATAATTGAAAAAAAGAAACTAAAAGCAGGGCCCTATGTTGTTGTCTTTTTGGGGATAAATGGAACTGGAAAAACAACCACAGTGGCAAAGTTCTCAACAATATTGCGTAAACTAGGATTATCAGTTTTGTTTGCGGCAGGAGACACGCATAGAGCTGGCGCTATCGAACAATTGAATCAACACGGGATGAACCTTGGCATAAAAGTAATTTCTCAAAGGTATGGAGCAGATCCGTCTGCTGTAGGAAGAGATGCTGTAGAGCATGCCAAGAAGAATTACATTGATGTAGTCCTCGTAGATACGGCAGGAAGAATTCAAACGTCTAAAAATTTGATGGAAGAAATTGGCAAAATTGTACGTGTCGTCAAACCTGACATGAAGATATTTGTTGGAGATTCTTTGGCAGGTAACGATACTATCAATCAAGCTAGGGAATTTTTTCAATACACAAACTTTGATGGATCAATATTAACCAAGAGTGACGCTGATTCTAAAGGAGGGGCTGCTGTATCAATCGTACATTTGACCAAGAAGCCAATTCTATTTCTTGGTATCGGTCAAGGATATGATGATTTGGTGGAATTTGAACCAGAAAAATTCCTTAATTCAATGTTAGAAATTGTCGATGACAGTAATGACAAATATTTGCCAGCGAGGGACAGCAAAATTTCTGTTGATCAGCCACCATTAGAGCGTGTTCACCGAACGAACCATCTCGATCCAAAAAAGTCGGGACTTGTGAAAAATAACTACCAATTCTCTGGTGATAACGGAGATGAAATTAAGGCTCATGTAAATAATGTCGAGAAACAAGAACTGGCCCCTAACACTGAAAGTCAAGCCCAGTTGAATTCAAGTACCGAAGAACCAGTCGACATTCCACAAAGAAAATCATGCAAAAAAAAGGATATTTCGCAGATTGTTTTCGAATGATGATGGTCACGGCACTTCTGTCGACAATTCAAGCAAAAAACAATCTAACCAAGTCAAAAGATTCGATAATGGCAAAGATGGAATTGAACCAGAGTCTACTGATGAGGTTATATACCTTTCAGATGAAGATATAGATGGTCTTACTGACTAAAAGAAATTTACTCAGCATGCAAGATGTAAGCAGAGCTGACATTTACTCCTTAATTTCTAGGGCTTTAATTTTCAAGAAAAATAGATGTCTGTCAGAAACACTCCTTAGAGGGAAGACGCTTGCGTTAATCTTTCAGAAACCGTCTACGAGAACTCGTGTGAGCTTTGAAATTGCAATGATGCAACTTGGGGGAAATACAATTTATCTTAATTCTAATGACCTTCAACTATCTCGTGGGGAATCAATTCAAGATACGGCCAAAACACTATCATTGTATGTAGATTGTCTTGTAGCTCGAGTTTTTTCTCACTCCGATGTTGAGAACCTTGCGCGACATTCTAAAATTCCGGTAATAAATGGGCTTTCCAATTTGTATCACCCATGTCAGGCAATGGCAGACTTGATGACCATTAATGAACACAAAGGTCGTCTTGACGGGTTGAGATTAGCATGGATAGGTGATGGAAATAACGTTTTCAATGATCTCCTAATCGCTTGTATGAAAACAGGAATTTTTGTGACAGCAGCATTTCCAAAAGGATACGAACCACCATCGTTTATCTTGGAGCTTGCCGAAGCAGCCTCACTCCCGAAAAATCCAGCTTTCAAAATTACAAATGAACCGACTGAAGCTGTGAAAGATGCAGATATCATTGTTACTGATACCTTCATTTCGATAGGCACAGAGGCCGAACGTGATATCAGAAAGAAAATCTTTTTACCAAAGTTTCAGATCAACTCTGCGTTAATTCGACTGGCTAAACCAGACTCGATATTCATGCATTGTTTGCCAGCAAAGAGAGGGGAGGAGGTTACTGATGAAGTCCTTGATGGCAGCTCATCGGTGGTGTGGGATGAAGCTGAAAATAGACTTCATATTCAAAAAGCGATACTAGAAACTCTCGTATTATGAATATCCCGAATTTCAAAGCTATGCAAAGGCGTGATATTAGACTAAGTTCACCAAGGTGGTACTTTCGACTTCTTACATGTAGTCACTGTGTTACGGGAAGTCAACTTCAGATTTGAATGACCGAATATTAATTAGACCCTTTCATAATGATATGTTTCGTGTTTAAAGGTTCAAGGTTCCCGAGAAATAATATAGAATTTGATCCAGAATGGCAAGCCGCGCCGGCAGACTCTGCACATTTAATGAAATGGATAAACAAAAGGTTAGAATTGACTGCTTATTGTAACGTCAAGGACGATCACTGCAGTGTTTTTCCAAATATGCGCAGCGACCCCATATTACCTGATTTGACAAGCTACAGAATGTCCCTGAACACTAGTCATAAGCATAGTACAGAAATAACAAAATACCTTTCTAGCATTTACTTGAATCCAACTTATCGGGATCCGCGTTTCTTAAGACGATCCAATCAGGATGAGATCAGTCAATCCCATTACTTCAATTTGTTTTAGTTTCTCTACAAATCGAAGGGAGAATAAAAATAAGACACTTTAGTATATTAGTAACAATTTTAGTTGCATGTATACTAAACAGTGCAGGCGAATCCCAATCTGCAGAAAGCGTGAACGGTGGTGCTTATCTTGATTCCATAAGATTCATTCAATATATCGATGGTAACGTTGCTCTTGAAGAGATTCGTTCCGGAAACCTGGATACTTATTTTTTTAGAATTCCCTTAGAGCAAGCATCATCTGTTTATAATGATGACAAACTTAAAGTCTATGAAAAGGGTGGTGGATCTTTTGGTGTTTTACTGAACCCTGCCCCCTCAAATAGTTCGAAATCATTGAATCCTTTTCAATTCCGAGAAGTCAGATTTGCAATGAATTATTTAATTAATCGCAATTTTGTAGTTGGTGAAATTCTGAGGGGTTATGGTAACGTTCAGATAGATCCGTTTGGGGTTACTTCAACCGAGTTTGGAAGTATATTGCCAGTAGTAGAATCATTTGGTTTTGAACACAATCCTAATCTCGCTCGCAACATGATAGATGAAGCACTGATTTCAGCGGGCGCTAAAAAGACAGAAGGAAAATGGTACTTCCATGGCGCTCCCATCTCCATTAGACTCCTTATAAGAAGTGATGACATTGCAAGGAAGTCTATGGGGGAAATGCTCTCATATGAACTCGAGAAACTAGGTTTCACGGTTCATCGTGAATATGGTGATTTGAACAAGGCTAACAGTGTAATTTACGGAAGTGACCCACAGCAATTACTATGGAATGTTTATACTGAAGCATTTGGTGGAACGTCCGCATTTGTAAGGTATAATCCAGTAGTTACATCTCAGATGTATGCCCCTTATTTTGGAAGAATGCCAGGTTGGCAATCACCGTCATTTTGGAATTACGAAAACGAAACAATAAATAAAATAACCCAAAGAATTGAGTTTTCAAATTTTACCTCACTTAAAGAACGTGAAATACTTTTGAACCAGGCTGTCAAGATGGGGATTCAAGAATCTGTAAGGATCTTTGTTGCTCAAACAATTGATCCATTTGTTGCTTCCTCATCTATCAAAGGTTTGATTAATGACTTTGGTGCAGGTATTCCAAGCAGGATATCGCTCATTAATGCGCGTTCTGACATTAGCAACAATACACTGAATGTGGGAGTAAAACAAATCTATCAAGGGGCTTGGAACGGTGTTGCTGGATGTAGTGACCTTTACTGCACTTATGTTCTTTCGTTGATATCTGATCCTGCTACTTTCAGGAATCCATATGTTGGTGAAGTTATCCCTTTGAGAGCGGTATGGACAAACATATCGACAGCGGGACCTTTAATTAAGGTTGCAGTAGATCCTCGCGCCATAGTTTGGAATACGAGTATTCAGAGATGGGTCGAAGTTGGCAACCATGCATCATCGACGAGTGCTGTTACTTTTGAATTGATTTATTCTAATTGGCAAAATGGTGAGCCAATGACAAAAGCTGACGTGTTGTATTCCATGTATTTTCCAGTAGAATGGGGAACTGTCACGGGAGATAACGACACAACATCTGATCCTGAATATACTGCGCAAGCCCAAGTTGTATTGCCCCTATTGAAAGGTGTAAAGTTCTTAGCCGATAATAAGCTGACTTCATTTGTAGATCTGTGGCATTTTGATGATAAAGAAATTGCTGATTTTGCATCGGTTTGGAGTTCATCCCCTTGGGAAATAATGGCCGCAGCTGAACGTCTTGTGGTAGATGGGAAATTTGCCTTCTCTAGGTCAGAAGCCACTGTAAGAAATGTAGACTGGTTGTCATTGATTATTCCGTCCCATGCAGATGCCATCTCGGAGGAGTTGAAAAAGATGAGATCAGAGGAATTTATTCCAAATTCGCTTCAAGGCATTGTCACAAAGCAACAGGCGATACAGCGATATAATGCCAGTATTCAGTGGATAACTCAACATCGACATGCCATTATTGGTAACGGGCCATTTGTTTTGGATTATTACGATCCAAGTGCAAGAGTTATCAAGCTCCTTTCATTTAATGACAAAACTTACCCTTTCAAAAAAGGGTTCTGGTCACAATACGAAGTTCCTCAGATTGCAACTATAGAGGAAGTCAATCCTAAAAGCATCCCAAGGATAGTTCACTTGGGTGAACCCCTAACATTTGAGGTCAAAATATCGATTAATGGATCTCCTACGGACAACGCTAGTTTGCGTTACTTTGTTTCCGACAAGAACGGAAAGCTTGTCGGTTTTGGAAATGGAACAGGAACTGAAGAACTAGGTAAGTATCTTATTTATCTCACCGAAAATCAGACTAAACAACTAAGTTACGGACCAAATCGATTGGAAATGTTCGTCCATAGCAATGAGGCCCTAAAGCCAGATTTATACAGCACTATGCTAATTGGAATGAACAATACTCAATCATAGTTGAGTTACGAAATAGTTAGAATATACTATTAATAGTCTATATTCTGAATGTACTCCCAATTTGCGATTATTTAAGGTTATACTAATGCGCAGCTTTAACATGGTGCTCGTTTTGTTTGCGACAGTATTCCTTACAATAATGCTGACAGGGGCGACATTAGACAAGATTCTATTGGAAAATGTCAGAACCCAGGTAGTCGACGAAGTGAATGAAAAGCATCTGAAGTTTCAGAATCCTGCTGATAAACAAGACGTACCTAGAAAATGAGGTTCAGTACAGGACTAAGGAACTTGGTCTGAATGAAGAATGGTACTCTCCAACTAAGCTAATTTCAAGGATCGTTAGTACAATGACCTTGGACTTAGGCAAATCACATTTTTTTACTACAGATGAAGGGTCATCAAACGTAAGAGATATTATATTTGAAAAAATACCAAAAACACTGCTTTTGTTTAGCTCATCCACAATATTAGCAATTTTTGTCGGCATCATACTAGGAACATACGTAGCTGGAAGAGTTAATTCCATTCCAGACAAGCTCACTCCGATCTTTGCCATATTTAGTAACAGTTTTCCATCATGGTGGATTGCGATGTTAATGATACTTTTCTTTGCCTTCACATTACACATATTTCCCGCAAGAGCTACTCCAATTACTTCCCCCTTAGATCCTATGTACCCGCTTGACCTTGCATATCATATGTTACTTCCACTAATTACCATAACACTAGTTTCTTTTGGGTCTATGACTTACATTGTAAGGTATTTCCTTACAAATATCCTAAAGGAAGATTATATTACTGCCAAACGCATGATTGGAATATCGAAAAGAAAGATACTTTATTCCCACGCTTTGCGAAATGCCGCCCCCCAATAGTTACAGTCATAGCCCTCGGTTTGGCTGGTTCATTTGCTGGATCCATAATCATTGAAGCTGTTTTCGATTGGCCTGGCATGGGCAAGCTCTATTACGACGCAATTGGTCTATTAGATATCCCTATTATTATAGGATTGACTTATGTGAGCACACTTATTTTTATTATAACTGTCTTTATCATAGATATTTCTTACACGTTTCTGGATCCCCGGGTAAAGGTTTTTTAGTAGTTGTTATCGGCCTTTGGGACGTTAAGTGTTGTAGTAAGCACCCGCAGAGGAATAGTCGGAATAGCAATCATTAGTTTTCTCCTAATAATATCAATATATGCTTTATTATTCATTCCAGTATCGACATATTCAGACTGGAACAATCCAAATCATTGGATCGATTATCCAAAGGCAGCTGCTCCTTCTTGGGTAAACATAGGCTCTGGCTCGCAGTTGTTCCCTCATATCATATTAGGTGATATGGACTCTGACATTACAACTGAAGAGATCAGTGGAATAAGGAAAGTTACTCGTACTTATTTTGTGAACATCGAAGCTGACAGTTTTCCAGACGACTTTATGTTTAAATATTCAGTGAAGTACGGACAAACTCAGCCCGTTATACAGATTCAAGTCGTAAGACCGGATAACGAGACCTTTAACCTCTACTATTCTGCCTTACCTTCTGCAGAAGGAAACAGTAACGAATACAGTAATACAATCTTCTCATCGGACAAACTGATTAAGCAGAACCTATTAGATTATAAGCACCTGTTCAATTATGATGTAGATATTTCCAGTCCCCAAACTATGGTGTTCTCTGAACTTGGAGAACAAAAGATATTGAAAGGGACATACGAATTTTCCGAGATTTTTTACTTTTTCGACGAAAGGAGTAACGTTCAGAGTACAGGTATAATCTTGGGGGGTAAGGTTTTTGGTCTAATGGGAACTGACGATCTTAGACGGGACCTTGCACTCGGTATTGTTCTTGGCGCTCCTGTTGCACTATTTATTGGCCTAACGGTTTCAACTATTGCGGTATCATTGGGATTAATTTATGGCGTTATCTCTGGGTATAAGGGTGGGAGGACTGATGAGTCTCTGATGCGAGTTAATGACGTTTTTTATGCACTCCCTGCTCTTCCATTGCTCATTATT
Source organism: uncultured Nitrososphaeraceae archaeon (assembly GCA_963788355.1). Taxonomy (GTDB): domain Archaea; phylum Thermoproteota; class Nitrososphaeria; order Nitrososphaerales; family Nitrososphaeraceae; genus TA-21. Next base: position 28,459 of record CAWBGD010000011.1, read on the forward strand.
TTGTCCATCACATTTGGTAGAAGCATATTCCTGATAGCAGGATTCTTGATAATTTTCGGATGGGTGGGAAGTGCTAAGATAATTCGAAGCTTGGCCCTTCAAATTAGAACCTTCCAGTATGTTGAGGCTGCAAAGATCATGGGACAATCCGACATGAGAATAATATTCAAGCATATTATACCTCAACTTTTGCCACTAACATTCGCAAGTATGGCAATTGCTGTACCAGCAGCTATTCTTGCAGAAGCGGCACTGAGTTTCCTGGGACTAGGAGACCCCGCTATGCCCACATGGGGCCAAATGCTACATGAAGCTAACAATGCAAACGCAACCAGCTAGGGGTATATGGTGGTGGATTGCTCCCCCTGGTCTCATGATTGCGATTACAGGGCTCGCATTTTACCTACTTGGTAACAGCCTAGATACAGAATCAAGTTCTTTAAAGAATCTTGTTACTAGAGTTAGGTAATTTCATGTCCTTATTTTCTACTGAGATAACCCTATTTTAAAGGTGGATGAAGCATATAAAAACAATAAGCGAGGATGGTATGGCAGATATCAATATTTATGAGCATAGCCTTTGAATACGAAATGCTTCCACCTATACATAAAGTAAAACCAAACACCATCATAAGATAACATTGGGTATTCGTTGTACTCTGTTTAACCCGCTAGCAATGTCATTGTACCACTTAAGAGCTTATCTTACAGAAAGCCTAAGATAATGGGCTATGACAAGTATTACTAAATCACCCGATTCAACCAAGGGAAATATGGATACTCACAGCCAGTTTTCATTTTACCGCTTTGCGAATTAAGGAATACATCCTCTTATATGAGAAGGCAATTTCATTATTCTTGCCATAATCACGTTTCAATTTTTGCACTTTTCTTTCGAAAACAGTACAATCTTCTGACTCGATTAACTTGAAGAAATTATTAGTTTCCATTCTGAAACATTTCAAATAACTACCTAATTCCTTATTATTCATTAGAATTGAGGCAATAAGTGATGGTTCATCAATCAATATACTGTGAAATAGTATCGACTGTAAGGTAAATGTTGTACCGGAATATTTTTTAAGATTGGCAAATGATTCTCTTGATATTACAGCTGCCATTACTAAATTCGAGTAATAAACTAATCCAAGAATCAATGCCATCAATTTATCATGCTTACATGCGCTTTTAATAACCATTATCTGTGCGTCACCCATGATCGATCTTAATTTGCGTTTTTCCAAATTTACTCGTCTTATAGGAACAATTAATATCTTTGAATCTTCAAGCCCTTTTGCGCCAGGGCCGAACATTGGGTGAATTGATACAGGAATAATGAAGTTCGGAAGTGCTTTTAGCGATTTTAGAATATTTTTTTTTATCGATGATATTTCCAGAAGAGTTGAGCCGCGTTTCATAAATGTAGCAGTCTCTCTTATAACAGATGGAATATCATCGATTGAAACAGTTATGAGGACATAATCTGCATCCTGTACACATTGCTTTAAAGTATTGCAATAAGTTACATTCTCTAATTTTCTTACATATAGATCTTTTTTTATCAAATACAAATACAAGATTCTCCTCATTATTAGCAAAATACTTGGTAAACCATGTGCCCATTTTCCCTGCTCCGCCTATGATACTGATTTTTTTTCTCATGTGTTATCCTTTATCGTATTAATGATTGAATAATGTCCAGCCCTTCCCCCAAAATTCTGGCAGGTTGACAAGCTGAAATCCTAATAAAATCAGCATAGTCTCTTCCAAACCCAATCCCAGGAGCAACAGCAACGCCCCGTCTAAGCAGAGTATCCAGAAGCCGCAGCGTTCTTCTATTACCACCTTCTAGCTGAACAAAGAAATACATTCCCCCATCTGGATAACAAAACTTAACTGGCATATCTTCCAATCTTTTGCGTATAAAATCTAGTCTGCTTTTAATTCGAATGACATTTGGATGAATGTTATTCTTGAGTGCCGCGATAGCTGCGTATTGAATTGGTTCAGCAACACTTGTGATCGCTGTCGACTGCACTTTCGCCATTTCGTTTATAACATCCGTATTAGCAATTGCATACCCGATTCTGAATCCAGTCATGGCATGACTTTTAGAAAAAGATGAAATCATAATACCCTTGTTATATCTAGAGTTCAAAATACTCGTTAATTTCGAGTAAGAGTATTCTGCATATACTTCGTCACTTAGATATAAAAATATGATTCCGGCGAGCAAGATCGACTATCTTGTTGTACAGGTTTTTATTGATTATTTTTCCTGTAGGGTTATTCGGGTAATTCAAAATGATCATCTTGGTGTTTTCTGTAATCGCTTTCTCGACTAGTTCAATCTCGGGATCCCAATTGTTCGTAATTGACGTTTTTATAACCTTAATCTTTGCTCCAACGAATTCTGCACATTCTCGATATGCAGGCCATGCCGGTTCAAAAATGATGATTTCCTCACCAGGATTAGTAACGGAGGCAATTGCGCTAAAAACACCAAAGCGCCCACCTGGGGTAATTATTATCTTGTCATCATCCTTGACGCCAAATTTTCTTGCTAATTGCTTTCTCAAAGATGGAATTCCTTTTGGGTCAGTGTAATGCACTTTGCCCATTTCAAAAGCCTTAGATAGAGCCACTTTAACTTGTTTAGGTGGCATATAATCTGGTTCACCTACTTCTAAATGAATGATTTTTTTACCTTCTTGTTCAAGTTTTTTGGCGCGGATAAACATTGTCATATGATTTATTGTATTATTCGAAGGTAAATTCTTCAGCTGAACATTTACCGATTGCGAAATTAACAAATTCAAAAGCCTGCCAGAAAATTTTCTATCAAGTCCCATTCGTGTTGCCACCTCTTGCACATGATTTTGGATTTCTTGTTCCACTGACTCATCTTCAATCTGTCTATTCTGAATCGTTTTTATCTTGCCAATTCTTTCTGCAATTTCTAATCTCACTTTTATCAAGTGCATTATGTCCCCTGTAATGGACTTCATTCTCCCTCGAAGCGTATCCAATTCACGAGAATCGAGCAATTATTTTTTCACCAATACTGGCGGGATAAAGCCTGCACGAATGGCATGATCAGCTATAATTAGGGAAACAATAGCCTCTACTACTGGGGGGGCTCGGGGTACAACACAGGGATCGTGTCTTCCTGGCACGATAATATCACATTCCGAATGCTTCGACAAACTGACAGTTGTTTGTTTCTTGGCAATTGATGAAGCAGGTTTAAAGCCTATTTTTATCACAAGGGGCATGCCGTTGGTTAACCCCCCAATTATTCCGCCAGAGTTATTAGTCCTCGTCATTATCTTTCCATTGGAAACGAAATACTGGTCATTATTTTCAGAACCTTTTAGTCTTGAGCCTGTAAAGCCGGATCCAAATTCTATTGCCTTCACAGCAGGTATACTAAAGAGACCCTTGCTAAGGTCCGATTCCATCGATGAAAAAATTGGTTCTCCGATCCCTACGGGTAATCCTGTCGCAATGCACTCTATTATACCACCCACCGAATCGCCTTCTTTCCTTGCTTTTAGTATCAATGCTTTCATTTTATTGGCCGAAACTAAATCAGGGCACCGAACTTCATTGGAATATGTGTCAGATTTTGCTTGCTCAAATGTAACTTGTTTGGAGGTTATTGTTCCAATTTGCTTCGTGTATGCTACTACTTCTACGCCTAGAGACTGATAGAGCAGCTTCTGTGCTATTGCACCGGCCATAACCATAGTTGCAGTCAACCTACCGGAAAATCTGCCGCTACCACGATAGTCTTCAAATCCCCCATATTTTACCGAGGCTGGATAGTCAGCATGTCCTGGACGCGGTAAATCCCTTAGTTCCTCATATGGTCTAGAATCATGATCCTTATTCCAGATAAGAGCACATATCGGCGCCGAGGTTGTATAGCCATTGAATATTCCGGAAAGAATCTCGGCTTTATCTTCTTCTTTCCTCTGTGTAGTGATAATCGATTGTCCCGGCCTTCGTCTATCCAGTTGAAGTTGCAAATCTTGTTCAGATAGTTGAAGACCACCAGGGCAACCTTCCAATACCATACCAACACATTTGCCGTGGCTTTCTCCGAAGCTTACCATAACTAATCGTTCACCTAGAAAGTTGCCAACCATGCTATGCTTATTGTATGATTTTCAAGTCATATATATTGGCTTTATGATTGCCAATATCGTCAATTTGATGCGGAATTAGCCAACAGGGACAATTGTCAATTCACTCAATTTGAATAGCTTATCTTACCCCCTAATTTTTTCATTTCAGTTAGAAAAGAGGGAAATGAAACGTCTACGGATTCTGCTCCCGTTACGAGTGATTTGTCGGTCATCATCGCGGCGATTACAAAACTCATGAAAAGTCGATGGTCGTTATGAGATTCAAGACATGCGCTTTTCAACTGTCCAGAGTTAGAAAAAACTATTGCATCATCCTCCATTTTTGTATCTATACCAAGTTTTGGTAATTCTGATCCGATAATTGCAACCCTGTCTGTTTCTTTATACCTTGCGTGAGATATTCCGATAATTCTAATTGGCCTTCTAGAATTTAACGATAAGATTGCAACTACAGGTAACAAATCAGGAGTATCGGAAAGATCAAATTCGCCTCCTTCAAATGACTCTGATTTACTCACCTTAATTTCGCCTTGATTGCGATTGACCTTAATAGATGAACCCATTCTTTTCAATATATCGACAATATGCAAATCACCCTGAGGCATTGAAAAATCCAACCCAGAGATTATTAATTTGTCAGATAGCATAGCACCAGCGGACAATAATAAAGCTGCTGAAGAAAAATCTCCAGGAACTTTGAACGATCTGGCTGTATAGGTACCGTTACCAATAGTGAAGAACTTATAATCCTTTGACCTTTTGACTCTGATTCCAAACTCCTTCATAGTTGAAATGGTAGATTCTATATATGGTCGCGATACTTGCTTGCCTTCAACTTGAATTTCTAATTCTGATTTAGCATAAACTCCTGAAATTAGGAGTCCAGATAAGAACTGACTGGATATAGTACCACTAATTCTAATATTGCCACCGTTTATACCCCCTCCCCTTATACATAATGGGGCCAATCCGTTAAATCGTGTTGAATAACATTCCACTCCGAGATTCCTTAATGCAAGCAGGATCGGACTCATTGGCCTCTTTCTAATACTCTCATCACCGGTTAACACGGTATATCCTTCATGCACCAACGCAGACATAGGTGTCAAAAATCGCAAAGTTGTGCCAGAATTTTCAACGTTGATAACATTATCTGGCGGCGAAAATGCACTCCTACCTATTACGGCAATTTTATCAGTCTTATTTCGAATGTCAACCCCGAGTGCCTTACAACCATTAATCGTTGCGTTTGTATCGCGTGATCTCAGTGGATTGACCAACAAAGATTCGCCTTCACTTAGCGATGAGACCACTATCGCTCTGTGTGTGTAGCTCTTACTCGGAGGACAATTAATCAATCCGTTCAGAACAGACCTCTGAACAACTACAGTATTCATCTATCTCACTAATGAAGCTCTCTCGTTATTTACGGGAGAAACTATCGTCATCCCCGGAAATATTTCCAATGCTTGCCTAATATTTGGGACATTTTCTCTATATGCGACAGCTGCTACAGCAGGACCGTTCCCGGTGACCCCAGCCGCTAAAGCACCATTTTCGAGGGCCAGTCTAGCAGGAAGATAATTTTCTACCAACATCGAGGAGGTAAGAAGCCCGTTTAAGATCATTGCCTTCCAGTAATCTCCTGCATACGCCAAATTAAATGCATCACTATAAAGATTTGACACAAGCTTTAACTTGGAAATATCTCCTCTTTGACGTTTTTCTGGCACTTGTATGATGGCAACAAGATCAGCATTACAAGGATCTGTCCTCAATAATTTTCTACCAAGATTGTCGGTTGTTACAAATCCTCCATAATAGCATGCTGCCGAGTCATCGTAGGCACCTGTAATGGTTGTTTTAGCAAAAAGGGATCCATTAATTGCCGAATTAATCACATAGGTATCATTGATTTTATTATCAACTAGTCCAGCACATGCAAGAGCCATGGCGCAAGATACGGCACTAGAACTCTTTAATCCGACACCGGTCGGTATTTCAGAACTAATAAGAACTTTCAAATGATTTTCCTTGACAAAATCTTCCGGGAGGATATTGTCAATTATATGTCTTATCATTGGAGTGCATTCACCCGATCGAAATGTAATACCATACCCCCTCTCCGCGACAATCTCGACTTGAACCTTTAACGAAATACCAAGTGCTGATCCGAATCCAGTTGCAACAGCATTCACTATCGATATTGCCCCATGAACAGTACTTAATGATCTCATCATGAGGGCTCGCCAAATCCTCCAAATAACACTTTTTTCATAGTTTCCATCGGTGGAATCATTCCTGTCCAAATCTTGAATGATTCTGCTGCCTGTTCTAATAACATTTCATACCCATAGATTACTATTGCATTAGCTCTCTTCGCATTTGATATTAATGGAGTGATTATAGGATTGTAAACAATATCATAAACGATACACTTTTCTGAAATGTTTCTATAGCTGATGGGACTTGGCTCCTGACTCATTCCAAGAGGGGTAGCATTTATGATCAAATCGCTTGATTCAGACAAAGTGTTAATTTTGTTGGTTTTTGCACTAATGCATTCGAGCCCAATGTCTTTTCCTGCGTTGATTAGCTGGTTTAGCTTCATCTCGTTTCTACTAGATACATAAATCTTCGAAATTCCTCTTACTTCACCCAAGGCCGCCAATATTGCACGTGCAACTCCACCTGCACCCAATAGCAATACGACCATGCCATTAAAGTCCACTTTGCGCTTGTGAAGTGGATTAATAAAGCCTACGATATCGGTGTTAAACGCTTCTAATTCACCATCGTAATTCTTTACCGTGTTCACTGCTCCAGCCTTTTCAACACTTGTATCTTTCTTATCGACAAAATTGAGTATCTCAACTTTGTGAGGCATTGTTACGTTAAATCCTGATATATTCACAGATTTTAAGGAGGCGACTGCCGTTGCAAGTTCGTCCCTCGGAACCTTATACGCGATGTAGGTAGAGTTGAGATGAAGAGAAGTAAATGCCGCATTGTGCAAAGCCGGAGAGAGGGAATGTTCAATTGGATCCCCAATTATGCAGTAAGTATTAAATCCTCGTTTCATAAAATCTCTTGGATTTATTTGAAATGCCCGTGAATAATTTTCTCATCGTTTTCATCGTAAGTTGCCCGGGAGCTGTACCCCTATTTAATGATGCGTATGTAAATGGAGCATTTCCATATAATGTACATAAGACCCGGGACAACACACCAGACTCTCCCATGCCAAACGCTATAAGAGTAGTATTTTCAATCGAATCATATAGAGAAATTATAGAAATAGCATCTTCTACCTTGTTCGCTGCTGTTACAATTTTTATTGTGTTACTGTATTTCCTCATTTCACGGACTCTAGCAATCAAATCAGATCTAGAAGGTGTTGCAAGATAGTTATGCCATGATACCATGATCGATGTTTTACTTTTTATCAAGAAATTCAATAACAAATTGTTCTCTTTCAAGAGATTGAATTCTACATCGAGTAACATTGGATTAAATAGAGCAAGTTTTTGAAGAAATTTAGTTCTCTCAGTCAAATCATCCGTAAAATATCCACCTTCAGAATGAGGCCTCAATGTGAATACTGCTCTCTTACAAATGTCCTTCGTAATAACTCGTTTCAACACTTTTTCGATTTCTTCAGGATTGAGAAAATCAAACCTGATCTCGACGTAATCAGCTCCCTCTTTAATTGATCTCTTTAGCAAAATAGAAAGTTCATCTGACGATGAAGCTGCTAATGAAACGCAGATCTTCTCCAAGTAATTTCTAATCACTAATTAAGCGTACTCAATATTAATTTTAGTCGTGTATGAACAAGTGAATCCGCAGAGGTAGAATAAATAAGCCTTACTTGGACAGATTAGTAATTCAAACCTCAGAAGTATTTTTACCAACGTGCAAAAAAAATCAATTTGATTCTCAACGAATGGTTTGAACTTTATTCTTGATTGAATTGCTGTCGCGTCTAAGGCGGCTTGCTCTAGTCAATCAATCGGAAACAATTGCTTGTTTCTATCGCACTTGAGTAATAAGTCGGAATAAAAAAATGCTTAATTTCAGAATTTCCAACGTTCAAAAAATGTATCCCGCGGGCAGGATCTACCCTATACTGGATACCCCAGATACTATTTGAGCCTGCGACTCTTCGGTGACTGCAATTGTTAGCCTGATAGGCTGTTTCACGCGGTCAGCTCATTTAGCCGACTACTACAGCCGAAAGCTCTACCAGGCTGAGCTACCGCGGGACATTTTCCATGGTAAACTATCGCCTTATAACTACTTTCATTTATGAAAAATCAGAGCCTTCCAAAATTTTGCCATCAAGAACGGATTGTAACTTTACTTAAATTACTTATCTATGCCTGTAATATGAAAATATTATTGCCATATTGAATTCTAAAGTATCATAAAGTTAATTATACAATTTGTTCGTTAATCAAGATACTCGATTATTTTCTTTAATCCATAAGACATTATCAGGTCAGCGCCTGCTCGTCTCATACTTATCACATATTCAAGCATCCACTCACATTCATTTATGAAACCTTTGTCGGCAGATGATCTTACCATCAAATATTCTCCAGAAACATTTTGTACTGCCAAAGGACAACCAAATCTTCGCTTCGCTTCTATTATCAAATCTGAGGAAGCCATACTGGGCTTAATCATTATCATGTCAGCGCCCTCTTCCAAATCCATTTGTATTTCATTCAAACTTTCGCGAAAATTATGGTATGGTAATTGGTAAGAGGATTTATCAAATCTTATTTTGCCTGGACTATTAGCGAAGGCTGTAGATCGAAACGGCGAATATAGGCTGGACGCATATTTAGTTGCAAGAGACATAATCTTAACCCTCTTGAAACCATTTTCTTCGAAGCAACTTCGTATCGTCGCAACTTGCCCATCCATCATAGATGAGGGAGCGACTACATCAGAACCTGCTTCTGCGTGGCTCAAGGCTATTCTCTTTATGTTAATTAATGATCTATCATTGTTCATCCAAAGACCTTGGGAATTGCTGGTGCCACAATGGCCTGACAAATTGTACTGGCATACACATAGGTCGGTCAATACCTCAACCCTGTCCCCAAAGTTGTTCTTTATTTTTCTTAGTGCCCTTTGGATTACGCCTCTTGAATTCCAAGCTTCCGAGCCTTCGGCGTTACGTTTCTTTGGAATCCCAAAAATCATAATCCTTGAAATCCCTGATTCTAGAATTCTTTGAGTCTCGGTCACGAGTGAGTTCATAGGAATAGTGATCAGATAATTTGGAAGATTCAAGGCGTTTTTCCGTTATTATTATTGGCATTACTAAATTATCCCGAGTTAGACTCTCCTTGTGAGCCACTTTTTTAAGGGCACTTAGTTTCGTGCTACACTCTTTCAAAGGTATGTATTCAAATAATTAGTTCATATGAATACCTTGTGAACAAACAATTTCGTAAAACAAATATTGCTTGTTTCTTCAGGTTGAAATATTGAGGTGATTTCATAATTTCACTGAGCGTTCTATAGCCTGACGCCAGATGGATCATTCTGACCATCATCTACCTGATCATATATTGGGAGTGCAAGGTAAATCAACAGAAAATCAAGACGAAGGGGATAGAAAGACAACAAATGCAATTAATATTGACATAGAATTCTAGTCTTGTTTTCAATAAAAGAATGATTAAAAAGGATCTATGGTAAGAGGATAAATCAATGCAAACGGTCTCTATTGGAATTCCTTCTTATAATGAAGCTAACAATTTAAGATTATTACTAGACCGAATTTTTTCAGATAACGATGAGACCACATTTAGAACAATAGAGATAATAATTTCAGATGATTCTACGGATGAGACTCCGAATATAGTGCAACATTATTTAGAGATTAATCACAAATGTAAGATTCGATTTTTTCATCATGATCATCGTCGTGGGGCTGCTAGTGCCTGGAATGAAATAATGTCAAATGCTAATGGTAACGTAATTGTTATGTACGACGCGGATGTAATCCCGGAAAAAAATTGTACAAGCCAACTTGTTTCTGTTATTGGTGATAAATATGGATTGTGTGCATCAAATCCGCAACCACTTCCTGGCGATGGGATTCCAGGGAGGGCATCAGTCTTTATAGGAAGGTGGTTGGAATCAGTAAGAATTAAGCAGTTTTCTCAGTATACTGTCATGGGAAGGGGACTTGCATTGCAGAACCATATCGCAAAAAAAGTAAAAATTCCACCTCAAGTAATAGCCATTGATTTATTTTTACAGGAGGCTGTCCTTAACCTAGGATATCAGGTTACTTACAATCCTAAAGCAACAGTTCTATTTAAGCCTGCTAGCACTTTTGAAGATTTCTCCTCTCAGATATTGCGAGCTAATCGAGGACATGGTCAGGTTATGGGGTTGCATGGAAAAGTAAAGTACAACCTTAAACGCAAGACGGCGCTCATGGAGGGGATTCGAAACATCATAAAGGATCCGGTCGGCGCAGCATCACTCGCATTAAGTTCTCTGATCTTACCTTATTACGTATTGAAGATCAAGAATTTTGATTCTGCGATATGGCACACAGCCCACAGTACAAAAAATATTCGACAAAACTTACCTTTGTGAGTCATTAGTTCGAGTTCATTATAATTGCCTCAAATTTTATCAAAATGACGCTACCAATAATATAAATAATACCTACTAAATAACTGTGCAGTGGGGTTGGTTTGATTGCAAGTTAGTGGGTATCTTTGTTCCGCCCATAACAACAAGAATGATTCATTGATACAATCGTGGAAGGGATCAATGGATATCGAGAGTATGTATTTTGTAACGGCGACATTTTCTTCTGATTGTATTCCCTATTTTCCGAATTACGCTAATCACTACATTCTTGCCAAATACAGTCAGGTTTCAACTATACTTTCCGACCTTGCCAAATATTTGCAAGATAAACTTTCCTTCTTCTTCAATTTTAAAGATGGGTTGTTCGAAAGGCACCACGAGAAGTTAAGTTACGTGTCGGTGTACTTTACCAAGCATACTTGTGAACCACCTGAAATAAGTGATATAGCGAACTCTCTCGCGAAACGAGATAGAGTAAAATCTGCATGTTTAGGCAATTTGGAGTTTGTTAACGGCCAATATTTGAGATTCGCTTTTCCTTACACAAAGAACATTATTGTATTGGATGTCGAAGGTGATAGAACCCATCAAAGTGATCAAAGATATTGTGAAAGAACCAGGATGGACGTTGCGAGAAGAGGGATATCACTAAACAATCTTGTTAGTTTTTCAGTGCTAGACAAACTAAAATAGTATATTATAGATACCAGAACTATTAAATAGGAATCTCATTTCTAGATTTTCGATCTAGATTGAGCAAGCCGATGGATTTGGGCAGTTTGAAAGTTGGTTCATATATTATCATAGATAGTGAACCCTGTCGCATAGTTTCGTACGATCATAGCAAACCGGGCAAACATGGGTCAGCGAAAGCGAGAGTCTCTGCTATATCAGTATTTGATGGATCCAAACATAACATGGTCGCTCCAGTTTCAGCAAATGTAGATGTTCCCTTAATAGATAAGAGAAGTGGACAAATAATTTCTGTATCTGGTAACACGCTTCAGATCATGGATTTGGATACGTTCGAAATGTTTGAAACTTCTTCTATGGAAGAGGATGTCAGAGAAAAGGTCTCCCAGGGAGCAGAAGTAGAATATTGGAAGGTATTAGATAGAGTAAAGATTGTTAGAGTTAAAAGCTAGAATTGAGCATAGAGCTTTGGAAACGTATATTAAAATCTAGCATATAGATGAAATATGGATGGATCTAGCGGAAAGGCACACATATGCTTACTCCCTGAACAGGTCGAATTATTGGAAGCGTTTGGAAAATCTAAGGGAATGCTTACATTGAGTCAGACTGTAGAATATCTTTTAAGTGGAAGAGACGAATAGCTGCATTTTTTTGAGATCTGAAAGATTTTTCTGTTTTATTAGTCTTATTGGGTCATGCTAATTCTGTGACGCCACTATCGTACTCACGATTTACTGAAAAACCACTAGTCGAATGAATTTGCATCAGATTGCCGAATCGCCACGGCTCCCTGATCCAATGTCAACAGCCTCATCTACATCCGTGACAAATATTTTTCCTTCTCCAGCCAATCCTGTACTTGTGCTATCGACAATCTTATTTACTACATTTCCCACCAATCCATCCTGCACTACAACTGAAATTGTTACATTTACGTTGAATTCGGGCCTAAAAACAGAAGTGCCCCTGCCTGAATGAACTACAGGAGTCGGGACTTGTCCTCTTCCTTTAGATTCGTAATATGTAAGACCTCCAAGAGGAAGTTCCTTTAATGCAGCGAAAGCCCTCTCCATCCTTGCGTGTGGTATCACTGCTTCTATTTTCTTCATTATTAATGCAATATTATGCTCAATACACTTCTATTAAAATTTTCTGTAAAATTAGAGTTTTTAAGAGCCAACCGAAAACCTCCTTTTTCTTAGAGTTATGACTCCAAGCGCTATAAATGCACATCCAATTGCAAAAATTAAGAAATCTGCTGGAATAATAATTGCCCATGTATCATTTACGGTACCGGCATACAGGAACAATAGAGATAGGAAAACAAGAGCAATGCCAGCAATCGTCTCTCCGTTAACACTTACCAATTCAAAATTTTTCTGCAGATCAGTTATAAAAATGATTTCACTGGCTAAAACCTAGTAAGCAGAGCTCGAATTCCCTTACTTAATATCGACTCTGACGTTTTTTCCATGCAAATAACATAAAAACGAATGGAATGGTCATAATGGTAGTTGCTATGAATATTGGCTGCAATTGAGTCATGTCTACTGGGTGTCCTACTGCAACAAAGTAAGGAAATGGATACAAACCTGAAACAAAGAACCACAGTGAAACAAATAGGGCTATATATGGAATATTACGACGAATGAATCCTCTCTGCTGTTTTATCTCACTGCACTTAAGACATCGCATTCCTTCCCTAGAAACGCATGATGAACAAACCTGTCTAGAGCATACACTACATGAACGATATCCGAACCGCGAACCACAAATTTGGCAACTCGTCAATTGAATAAGTTGACTCAAACGACAAATAAGAACTTTAAAGGTAGAATGACTCAATTCATTACGATGTAATGATTGCTTATAGTCATATTCACTATTTTACCTGATTATTTTTGCGTTAACTAAGATTTGACTCCATTACGATTGACTATTTTGATCTATATCTCTAAGCGATGGTGGGATAAGTAAGACAGAATCATTTGTAATAACAGGCTTTGACGGTAGATTATATTGCTCCCTCAATGTAGCCTGTTGCTTGACAAGCAAATCAGAAGAAAAATTAGGGCCGATGTGACCAAAAGAAATGTAAGCGATAATTATAGCAACTAGTGATAGACCCATTATTAGGATGCTCCAAGCAACTGCCCGCATATTTGCTGAATATGATGTCCCTTTTTCACTGTGGACAGACAACGCTGTTATTCCTAATTAGTTCAGAATAAAAGGATTTCTTTTACGGCCATTTTTTGATTTGCTTACTTGTTTTTCCAAACTCATGCCCTCACTATGAATTAGAAATACAAATCGTTAAAAGCGCCACCACTAAAGGTATCTGTTGTGTTAGAAGATACTTTAAATGCTCACAATATAAAGTTGCGTACTCCACCCCCTGCGGTTGGATCCTATGGTCCCGTTGTGAAAGCTGGTAACTTAGTATTCATTTCAGGGCAGTTGCCATTCGAAGACGAGACTTTGACCTTGCCAAACAAATATGTGGGTAAAGTCCCATCAGCGAGTTTCAATTCAAGAAGCGCAACTTGGTGCACGTCAATGTGTCATTAACGCATTTGCACAATTGAAAGTTTTTTTTTCCACTTTGGATTCCATTAAGAGATTTGTCAGAGTAAACGGATATGTAAATTGCGAAAGCACTTTTATTGATCACCCAAAAATTATGAACGGTGCTACCGATTTACTAAATGAGATATTTGGCGAGAGCGGTAAACCCAGTAGAATTGCAATTGGTGTAAACAGCCTACCTTTTGGAAGTGTAGTCGAGATTGACTTCGTGTGCGAAGTCTAATTCGAAGTATTAACATGACGCTCAAATTCTGAACATGACGAAGCGTCAACAATGACTAAGGGTCAACAAATTACAATATTTCAAATTATTCAATCCTTCAGATATTAATGGAGTAAAATATACAATCCCATAATTCCATAAAAACTGATCCCAAGTATGCGTCGGCAATTGCAGGGTCATGATAGTTTTAGATGCTTCCTAAAGATAAACTCCATAATTTTCGTAACTCTCATATCCCGGGTGTACATAAACACTTGACATTGGAAATACTTGAAGGAAGCACGCTTGCCAAAAGCCTGCTCAAAAAATATTCAGCCAATGTACGTGATTGGAATTTTCAAATATCGGTTCGGGAGAAGCATGATAATTTTTTCGATGCAATAGTAACAAACCCAGAAGAAGTATGGCAATTAAAAATTGATTCAATTTACAAGCCTAGTCCGTTAATTCTTGGTACGAAAATTGACCTTGAACCTGTAAAATTTAAGAAAGACGAGAACCAAGTTTCGTTCGGTTACCGCAAGATAGACGCCTACAAACTCCAAAGAATGCTCCTGAACATGCAAGAACCACAAAAAATGGTCAATCCCAGACATGAATCACTTACATCATGGTTGAATTCCGCTGAGCCAGAAATCCCGAAACCAGATAACAATTATGTGTATGGTCCATTTATCTTTACCAGCAACGATCTTACTAGCGTGGATAAACACCAGAAGTTAATTTCAGACAAGCTTGCCAACAGGTTGCGTATCACGCTGAGATCGCTATATTCAGGTTACGGTTGAACTGCGTTTTCTATTCGGCGCCGAAATTTTTCAAATCATACAATTTCAACATCCAATTCAAATTTGTTCTGTCGCACTAGCTATCTCTAAATCTTAATTTAGGCTTCACATAAAATTTACCGATAGTAATAGGGAGTCATTGATTAATGTTAAATTACAATCTCTTTCAATCTTAGAATTCAGTTTGCTTCAAAACAAACAAAGGAAAAGGGTTGCTAGTTGGACAATCAATTGATCTTTTAGAATCGAATTAATTTTCGATGTTAGTCAGTAACCAACAACGGATCCAACATGTGTCGTGTATTTCCCGTACATTTCAGATTGACTCTAGATATTTCTCGATATGATAATGAAAGACTTAATTGGCATAATTTCTTCTAAACACTCCGATGTATATAAATCTGGAGATATTATGTTAGAAAATTTACAAGCATTGTAAAATATGGTGGGTTGGTGTAAACTCATACGGAAGAAATTATAGGTGATGGCCGAAGGTCGCGTGAAGATTTAACTACCACAAATAAGATAAAGGAAGCATTTGCCACCTTAGATTTTGTAAATCTACAAAAATTTGATCTTGTTTCAAAGGCCATTTTAGCGGCAACCGATTTTGTTCATCAACTAATAAAAACGAGCGAGATTACTGCGAGTGTTAACATCCCCGCCTCCGAGTTGTTTGTAAATCCAAGAACAAGTTATTATCCAGATTGGGTGAAAGGAATAATTGTAATTTCAGATGAGGGTGGGAGTTTTCTTGCCTGGGGATCTAAGAATATTCCTACTTTTGAAGGCAGAAGTGTAATGGTTAAGAGTACAACTGGAACAACTTTTTTGAAAGAGACCATCCCTACAAATCGGGCAAAGAAATTCATTTTGACGTTACTACTCCGCTAGAGATATGGTGCAAAGTTTCGAAATTAGCCCAGCCAATGAAACCGAATTAAAACAAATCATTATGGCAATCATTGAAATGACCGATAGATTGAAGAAATAATGCAGAAACTTTGCACTGGGTTAATCCATGTTTTGTTTGTTAACCACTCACATTAATTAAGTTAGCCGATTTCTTTCTTCCGATATACTGAAACGGAGAAAACTCATGATGTCAAAATGCCAAGGTGATTTGCCATGGGGTCGGCCGGATTTGAACCGGCGCCCTCCAGCGCCCAAGGCTGGCATCATACCAAGCTAGACAACGACCCCTTATTAGAAATGTGGCAATGCGAATTGTTCCCATACATAATTTAACCTTATTTGTCAAAGTATCCACCGTGGAGCCTGTAATGACTCTTGTTCTATGTTTTCGCTTGCCTAGACATACCGTCCGGGGCATAAAAAATAGTTATATTATGAATGTCTATTTATCAACCGCAAAAAGAGTAAAAATGAACCCCTATGATTACTACGTAAAAGCCGGAAGAATAGCCTCTGAAGTCAGAGAAAATGTAAGAAAAATGGATCTCTCTGGGAAAGATTTGTACGAGATTTGTGAAAGAATAGAAAAAGAAATAATTGTACGTGGAGGTGCTCCTGCATTCCCAGTGAATGTCAGCTTAAACGAGATTGCAGCTCATTATACTGCAGAACCCAATGACAGAACAGTCGTAAATACTAGCGATATCGTTAAAATAGACATAGGAGTACATATTGAGGGTTTTATTGCAGATACGGCAGTGACAGTTACGTTAAATCCGAATTACCAAGACATGATTAATGTTGCGGAGATAGCTCTCAATGAAGCAATAAAGATATCTAAGCCAAACACAAGGTCGGCTGACATTGGAGATGTGATAGAAAAGACTATTTTGAAAAATGGATTTAAACCAATCCAAAATTTAAGTGGTCACTCTCTTGAGCAGTATACAATTCACGCAGGTAAATCAATACCCAATATTAGGACTTTCAGTTCATCATTTGGACTGACGGTGAATGAAGCATATGCTATAGAACCTTTTGTCACAACTAAAGATGGCCAAGGCATCGTTTATGAAGGGAAGGTGAGGAATATTTTCAGCGTCATATCCAGAAAACCTACCAAAGAGTCTAAAAGTAATGAATTTCTCCAGAATTTATGGCAGCACTATAAGACTCTCCCTTTTACGACTAGGTGGCTTATGCATGAGTATGATGAATTAACTGCAAGAAAAATGTTGGAGATACTCTTGAATAGAAAGAACTTACGTGCATATCCAATCTTGGTTGAGGGCCACTATAAGGCCGTTGCCCAAGCAGAGCATACCATTATGTTAGGTAAGAACGATGCAGAAATAATAACTCGATGAGACTAGACTGCACTTTTTCGAAGGCAAATACAGACTTATTTGCTTTGGATTGAAGCCAAGTCAGTAAGCGAGTTTCAACCCAGTAAGATATGATGTTAGAGAATGCTTAGATTCAATGCCATGATAACATGAACATTCAAATACAAGTTTTTGCACTCTATTTTGTGAGAACAAAATCAGTTGTTTATAGTGCTTATTTAGCCATGAAACTTTGGTTTTACAGAAGACTCAAAGGTAAAAAGGCAAAACATGAAGAACAGATCTCCATCTAGGATTGTACATCGTTTTATTTTATTAAATTTCTTTAGGGTCCTAGATTGTCGGTTGCTAAACCTCATTTTTGCTATATAAGGAATTGAGAAGGATAAGCAGTGAATATTTGGAACAATTTGGCTTATTGGGACAGATTAGCATGGTTATTTTATTGGCACGTTACCCTAATAGATTTTACAGTCAGGGCATTAAATTGCGAGGAACAATAATCAAGTAGTTCCTCTTCGGATACTATTCATCATGTCTGAAAATATTGGACAAGAAGTTGCGAATCTCACTTCAAGTGAAACTTTATGGGATGATTGGACCAGAAAAATCTATTCTGTTGACGCAAGCAATTTTGTAGTGGAACCACGGATTGTCAGTTGTCCTAAGGATGAGTATGATATTCAGCAAATTTGCAAATTTGCCACCTCACGACATATCCCATTGGTGTGTAGGGGTGGTGGTACAGGATTGTTGGGTCAGTGTCTATCCACAGGAATAGTTCTTGACTTTGTTCGCAGGATGGACCATATAGTTGAAATTGGCGATGATTATGTAATAGTGGAACCAGGAATAACAAAGTATAGATTAGATAGGGAGCTTCAGAAACGTGGAAAGTTTGTTCCTCCAAATCCAGCGAGTAGTAATTATTGCACGTTGGGTGGAATGATAGCCAACAATTCAAGTGGTCCTCTCACTCTTGGATATGGTAGTATTATGAACTATTTGGCAGGTGTTAGGACTGTATATTCTAATGGCGAGTTGGGTTTTGCTTATGAAAATAAGAACTTTGACAGTACTATCAAGAAGATGATCGAGTTGGTTATTTCTGTATCTGATTTAGTTAATCGGAAGTATCCAAAAGTCAATAAAAATTCCAGTGGTTATCGTCTTGATTCAATAATAGATAAAGAAAGAATTCATGCTCAACGAATATTTCTAGCGTCCGAAGGCACTCTAGGAATAGTAACTAGTGCAAAATTACTGACATTAGATATACCGGAATTTCGTCATCTTTCAATATTATCATTTTCCAAGGTGGAAGCGGCAGCAGCAAAGATACCACTTATTCTCAAGTACAAACCGGTCGCTTTAGAGTTGCTAAATACAAATTTTCTTAGTGATGCCTCAAAAGTAAACAATAGTCTTGACGATAGTTGTTCGTTACTAGTGGAATTCCATGCCAGTAACCAAAGCAGACTAGAAAGGAAAATCATACGATTTGAGAAGGATGTGTGTCAATACTCAAGAGTAGTAGAGAGTTCCAGTTATCTAATTTGGATTGAAAAGATTTGGTCTTTAAGACAGAATGCTCTTAATAGCATTCTCAAGAGAAGCACTGGCACGAGAAAATCTATAGGACTAATTGAAGACACGGTAGTTGCTCCATCATTATTGAAAGATTTTGTATCTTTGCTAATCCAATTATACAAGAAATATGATCTAAGTTATGTAATCTATGGGCATGCTGGTGATGGCAATTTGCATACCCGTCCTATTATAGCCAATGAACAGGAAGTGAAACCAAAAAGAATGGAATCAATGGCTTTAGAGGTTTTCAATTACGTGAAGACACACGGTGGTAGCATTTCTGCAGAGCATGGCGATGGTCTTGCGCGAGTCAAATATATTCCTTGGATGTACGGGAATGATATGTATAACGTTTTTATAAAGATAAAGAAGATTTTTGATAAGAAGAACATATTGAACCCGGGTAAAAAGGTTTTATCTGAAAAGATGTCAATAAAACGTTTTCTCAATTGATACCGTACACTAATAACTGTAAGGGGAAATGCTTAGGATACTTGAAGTTACCGGGTTTACTACTTTTCGAACCGATGGTGCTAGCCAGTCAATATGGATTTGTATGTTCTTCATCCCTTGCTTTTATTTAGGTACCAACATCCAAATCTAAAGAAGCATACACCACACGCGATAATCAAGAGTGAAATTACAAGCATGTATGGATTTATCATTATTCTGAATGGAAAGGGAGCTTCTGATACATACTCACATTCAGTGCTATGTGAAGGGCAAACTTTTGAAACAGGAAATACTAAAAGAACAAAGGCAAATACTATAAGAATTGCTGTCCCAACAATCGAAAGTGAAGCTCCTGTTTTTATTAGGAAAGGCAAATTCTTCATTCCCATAGATTGACTTACCAGTTTGACTATTTTACATTTAGGGAGTGGAAATCTTGCTCAAATCTACAGTGGCAAAGTGGTAGCGCTCGCCTATTGCAACGGATTCAAATCTCTCGTTAAAAAGTAAAAATGGTAAATCACCCTCCGTGTGCTTCTGCCATAGATCATGGATTGCGTCAAAATATATTCGTCTAGGCTTTCCCATCATACGCATGATTTCATGTGATATCAAATGGGAGATTTTTATACAGTTCTTATCAGCAAAAAATTTTATTCGTTCTGAATTCGAAAGGGTATTCTTGGGTCGATCCCAGTAAACCATACCGAAATTATCAGAAGAATATCCTTCCGTTTGACAGTCAGTCCAAAAGGGCTTGAAATAAGCTAAGTAAAAATGATAGATTGATTTTCCCCTTGTAGAATGGTCCCTTGCCAGGTAAGATACTGACATTCTATCAAATATTCTCCCAGGAATTACCGGTAGAATATCTGCATTCGTGTTGATTTTTAAGCTGAATGCATTTCTAATCCATTTCTGAAAAAATCTAGCCATGATCGAGACGTATCCCCAATCTTCCTTTTGTCTGAGAACCCAGTCCTCATTTTTTGATACATAGATGAAGAAAAGAGACATGGTGTGCAATACTGGTTATTGGTGCTGTAGGAATATAAATATCAAATTTTTACGTTTTCGAAGGCGGTAAAATGATGTACGTTGCGTAAATAATAACTAATTATTCAATCTGTAGACCAAGAATAGGAGGCTTGTATGATTGAAACTACATTGTGATTAGTACTAATCAGCGAGAAACCTTTATTATTAGAGTGCACATTAAGGCATATATATATAATTTAAATGTCTTATTTCGCACTTTTCTGAGTCAAAAAATTTTCATATTCTGGATTTGTTCATAGTCGCAAAATTTATACCTACTAGAACAGAAGTAGAACCAGACGGTGCCGCGGGGGGTCGTAGCGAAGCCAGGCATCGCAACGGGCTCCAGATCTAATATAAGGGCTGTTACTAGAGAACGAAACCCGTGGATCAAGGGTTCAAATGGATATGAATTTTTCATTCCAGAACATATCCCTTCGGCCCCACTTAAATTACATGTTAATGCATAATCCTAACCTATTTTATTCAACATCCAATTACATATTCGGAATCAACCTTGACAGGGGCTTCTTAGACATACTTTTCAATAGCACTGAGGAAAGGGAGCACAATTAAGTGAATTGACCCTCTTTTATTTTCATTGTTCTACTAATGATTTTTAGAGTCAATTAATTAATAATAGAAAATGACGGAATTCTCTCAGTTAGCAAGTCCTTTTCATTAAAAGGCGCACCAATAATCAGGTAATGGGGACTAACCTAACTGACCATTGTAAATTGAAAATTCTCTATCTTGTTATGGCATAGAATCGATTTAAGGTATTTTCAGCTATTCATTATCTCCATTATTGTATCGTGGCCTATAATTTTGGGCAATTTCTAGTTAATATCTTAAGGATTGACGCTCGTGGATATAGAGAGGTGGGGAAGGGATTCGAACCCTTATAGATTCGCTTTCCGTGAAATCATTTCCCTGCAGGCGAACGCATAGCCGCTCTGCCACCCCACCTTGCTTCAATGTCTGCATCCTATCCGCCATTTAATAAAACCATATGTTACTTTAGCTTCGCGATTAGTCTAATACTTTCATGATTTAAGCAGTCAATATTTTCCCTTGCGCAGGCGGCAACAGCAACCTATTCCGATGTCCTTTTTTCTATCGGATTATACTCACAGCCCATCGGGCCGCAGTATCTTCCCACGTAAACTGCTTTTGGCCTGTACAATGCTGGTTTGGGTGCCGCCTCTGCGAATTTTTCTTCGATCACGTGTGCACTCCAACCAGAAATTCTGGATATAGCAAAAATAGGTGTGTTAAGGTCCATTGGAATTCCTAAACTGTAATAAAGTGACGCACTGTATAGATCGACATTAGGATAAATTGCTTGGTTCTTGTTGTCAAGAAAATATCGTCGGGTCGACTTGTCAACCTGTTCTGTTATTTCGAACCACTTAGTATTTTTTTCTTTAGAAATAGCCTTAGAAAGTCTATACAGAACTTCTGCTCTAGGATCGGTAGTTCGATAGACTGCATGGCCCATCCCCATAATTTTTTCGCTATGTTTCAGTCTACTAACTATCCAATTCTCTACATTCATAGGCGCACCAATTTCGAGAAGCATTTTCATCACTTGCGTGTTTGCACCTCCGTGAAGAGATCCAGACAGAGCGCCAATGGCCCCACTTATGCTAGCATAAGATATGAGCTTTCGTCGAAGCTATTTCGCGTGCTGCGAAGGTTGAAGCATTAAAACTATGTTCAGCATGTAAGATCAAGCAGATATCAAAAATTTTTGCTATTTCACGTGTTGGCTTTTCACCAAAAAGCATATTCAAAAAGTTCTCAGCGTGCGAAAGCTCGTGTAAAGGATCTATTGGCTCCAGCCCTCGCCTAATTCTATTCCATGCAGCAACAATCGTTGGGATACACGCGATCAATTTTATTGATCGTTCCACGTTTATTTCTTTACTATCATCGTGAATCGCATTATCGTAATCAGACAACTCCGATGCGCAAGACTGCAAGACATCCATTGATGCAGCAGTTTTTGGCCTATTCCTCAAGCTCTTATATATTCCGCCATTCAATAATCGGGCCTCTTTCAATTTAGAAGTAAAGTGTGATAATTCAACTTGGGTTGGTAGATCACCAAATAGAAGTAGGAATGAGGTTTCTTCAAATGTTGAATGACTGACCAAATCCAAAATATCGTAACCTCTATAGATGAGTTTCCCATTTTCTCCATCTATGGCACAGATTCTGGTGTCCGCTACCTCTACATTTCTCAGACCAAGATTTCTTGCATCCATTTAAAATAGTTCATCATTTTTCTATATTAAACTAATGTTTTCAGATTTTACGTTTGGTAAAGCATCGAGTGATTTATTTTGAAGACGGATAAGATAAAGGTAATATTTAAGAGGTCACATGGTATTGCGCCTAAGCCATGGCCGCTCGTAGAAATATCTTCGGTCCGATATCTTTCATTAAGGAAATTGAAATTGAGGTTTCGAGAGGTTTCCCAATGGATAATTTTCATTTATTAGCATTGCGTTGATTAAGTCAATCTTTTAGAATAGAATCGTAAGTCAAAAATGCAATTACGCATAGAAGCATATGACGCCCATATTTCCGTAAGGTATTCCTACTGTAGTGGCCTCGTCAGGTTATGATTAAAAAAAATTTTCGATGGATGGATTTGTAATTTTTCAATCGAATGCAAAGATTAATTATTTCAAATGAATTATGTAGGTCCGGATGCTGATGAAGTGAAGGAAGAGCCGTCTGAATTTGATGATGACGATTATGAGTACCGAAGCGTCCATAATGTAGATGTTTATGTATTTCGATTTGTGGCATAGTGAGCATGAAAGCGCTGGTTACAAACACAAAAGTTGACGAGCAAGATCAGGGTTGTGACAAAAACTATATCACGTTACTGCTGATCTGAAACCTTATGGACTAAGTCAATTAAAGAGAATGGGTCAAAATTCGCACCCAATAGTAGAATTCTTTTTTTAAAGATGAGGTAGGGAGATTTAAAACCTGCTAGTAGAGCCAGTAATATAGTCAGGCTTTGTCAGCTAACTCTGTATCATAAGAATAATCCATTTCAAAAAATGGTACAAGATGAAATATTTGGATATCTTGATACTCCAAGAAGGACTGAATGTGAAGACTCATTGCATAGGTGGATTGGGACTTACAATATTACTGTAACTAGGATTATATCTTTCTTTAGTTAGTGTACTCACCTAAATCATTTTATTATTTTAGTTTGTTAAATCTCTGGGCTAGTCCAATCTCCTTTTTTGTTCGTCTAGTATTTCTTCTACAAATTTAGCATCACAGTTTGGACAGAAGTATTCCCCTGTACTGCCTTGTGGATCGGGTTCAGAAGCATCTTTCACTGAAACGCTCGCACCGACTTCCATCTCTGTATTACAGAATTTGCAATATTTTTTCTCTTCTGACATTATTTCTTTGTATGCAATAAGTGAGATAAAAAGGGTTATTATTTCTCTTTTTATCAGACATCATTATTTACTATGTTAGAAATAGGATCGGCTCTAATATTGTTAGCAAGAATTTTACAAATTTAATCTAATAATAATATATCTACCAAATTAATGAAATCTGAGACAGTCAACGCATTGACATTTAGTTAAGTTCTAAATTCCTTCTGTTTGAACTAATTCCGGTAAGTCATGATTACTCACACCCCATCGAATTGGATCCGTATTTACTAGTTGGTATAAAAACAAAGATTGGAAATCCAAATCAATAACCCAATCTATTGCCATAGAGGCATATAATTTTCAGAATCTTGTATGCCGGAGGCGGGACTTGAGCCCGCGACCTTTCGATTATGAGTCGAACGCTCTGGCCAAGCTCGAGCTACCCCGGCCCCGCTCAGCAGTTTACTTTAACTGATTTTCGAATACATAATATAATCTATTAAACAGCTTTTTTTATTGGATTACTTTCATGTTATAGCCATACTAACAATTAATACTATGGTGATTAATGGCTTGACCATAGCTACCTTGTATTTTAAAGAATGTGTAGTCATACTGTAAATTAATTACTTGATACGTTTGTATTTTGGTAAGATTCGAGATACTTCGTCCATTGGGCTACTCATATAGTCAATAGCCGTACATTTGCAACAAAAGTGTACTTTTGATATTTGCTACGGGATCTTCTTATAATTTAAGTTTCAATAAATTTTGCCCAGCCATCTTCGTTACTTCAATTAGTTCCAATCGTTCTAGTCTTTTGACTAATCTCCAAAGGCTTGTCTTAGGCAAAACGAACTTTGTTCTAATTTCTGACTCAAAAGCTGAACCTTCCTTGTCAGCAAGAAAGTAAATGACCTTTTGATCCTCTTCACGCAAGTTAGGATATTCCATTAATTTTGCTTCAACCAATTTGCGAATATCTGAATGTTTCTCCGTCTGGGTCACATGATTCACGTTACTAATTGGTAATTCTATACCAGTTTCTGCTTCCGTTTTACTATACGGAGTGTTCTGTTGCTTCTTAATATTGTGCGTATCATCATGTGAAATCGATTCTGCTGCGTCTACACCAATAGAATCATAATGTCTTTTCTTCGATTTTAACCTCTTCGTATAAAACAATATGAAAAGTCCAGTCAATGCAATCGATGATATAGCCCCAAGGATTGGTACAAGATTTTGAATTCCATTCTCTGGTTTATTTGCCAATGATTCTAGAGCCATCCTGGCAAGATTGGTGGCTTCCGCATATTTTCCAGTGGCAAATTTAATGTTTGATTGTGAAAGGAGCGATTCCGCTTGATTTACATCTAAATTTATCTGCTGAAAACTTCTTATTTTTTCATTTGCGTCTCCAATCGTTTCTTTTGCAAGTTCAAAATCAGAAGAAATCTTGTTTACCAGATATGAAGAATTACTTGCAAATCGTTCTGCATCGACGAAGTTGCCATTTTCAAGAGCTAGTCGAGCTTGTTCAAGTAATTCATTAGCATGAGTCAAGTTAATCCCACCAAGAGTATTTTGGGCTGCTGTGATGTCATCTCGCGCGGAAATCAAGGCTGTTTCAGCTTGTTCCCTTGTCCCCACGTATCCCAAAATATAGTTGACTGTACTTTTTCCTGGTTCAAATGTAAGTAATTCTTGTTCTCCGAGCCTCCTTATCAGATTTGGCTGATGCTCCCCTAAACTGGTAACTACAGCATCATTTGGTAACTTAACCGTGAACTTGGACGTGGAATTTATGGAGAATGTCCAGATCCTATCTTGCTTGTCCACGATAGTAGGCGTGATATAGGTAATTCTGATCTCAGATGACCCCTGAGGTTTAATTCTTAACTCATTAGTCTTAACGATTACGTAGTATGACAGACTATGCGATGAATAATTCTTAACATCTAAATTAGTAACATTTGTACCTATAAGACCGATTGATAATTCTTTGGCAAATGGATTAGATTTTATGTCCTGCTGTATCAATGCATCACCATTTGAAAAAATCCCAATAAACAAAGAATTAACAGTATATTCATTTTCAGAACCAAATACTTTCGCATTTAATTGAATACTGCAACTTAAGACGGTCGCAATAAAAACAAAACTAGTTACTTTATTGAAGAATAACTATAAACTCCTCCAATCTGCAGTCATGAATCAATTTAATATGACCGTCATCTAGAATAAACCGGCAAAAAGATATAAGTCTTGTCAGGTTCGATGGGGTTAACTGTAAAGGACTTTTTGTAATAATACCAATCGTGTGTTCATATGAAATAAATGGTATTAATCATTTAATAGATCCAAAAACAGCCGAAATCATGTGTTCTCGGTTCCGAGGTATTTCTTAAGATCGGAGGTCGTATAATTCTCTACCCATCTGAACTTTCGCTGCAACGTTGCCGTATAAATCCTTGTCCAATCGAGATCTAAATAATCTGCCCACGCCTTGAAGACACGTGGATCAATATAATTTCGCAGAGATGTACCGAGATTATAGTCTCGCGTTTCTTCCTGAAGTCTGAGTTGAAGCTCTAGTTTTTCCAAGCGGTCCTGCGCCTTTTTGAGATGTCCTTCTGACTTAAATTCATGAACTTTTATTTCAGATTTAAGAGATTCAATTTTCATCCGCTTTTTATTTACTGAAGCTTCAAATTTCTCATACATGAGCATTGCGGCTGGATTCTTTGGATCAATACCCTTTTTATGATTACATGTAATGGCAGCTTGTAAGTTTGCAATTCTTGCAACATATATTTTTCTTGCTTCAGGGACATTCTTATTCACCGCAATGGGTGGATTCCTTAGGGATTCTTTCACTATTTGTGTAGATATGTAAGTTCTGAAAACCTTAGCCGTAAGGTGTTGCATATTCTTTTTGTCAATTGACCTCAAGAAAGTGTTAACCTTCGAAGAATTTATGTCGTGAAAAATTTGATCCTTTTGGCCCTTATCTTTCATGAAATGAATTAGGTTTTCATACAACCCTCTTGTATCATCTGAATTTACTTCGAGAGTTTTTTGCCAAGGAACGCTATCTTTTCCCAGGAAGTTAAATTCTATAAACAGCATACCATTCTTTCGTGGAAACCTTATGTGCTCTCCTCTTAGCGTGGTCGCACCTACTGTATCGGCTTCATCCGGATCTTTTTCATCACCTACTCTTAATGCCAATTTGAATATCAAATAACAAACAGTGGCAATCTTTCGATTACGATCGTCCTTTGTAGTTAGCATCCTGGTTATGATTTCCTTACGTACTTTCTCTATGTATTTTTCAAGAGTCTTTGCTCTGTCATACTTTAATTTGTCATTGTCTTGACGTAAAGAGGCTGAATCATGTAACCAGACATATTTTCTCTTTGAGGTCAAATTTTCCGTCCAAGAGGCCAACCATGTGGAAGTATGATCATGAACTATTTGCTTCCAAGCACCTTCAGGAACAGGTGCAATTTCACCAAGGTTCAAAGTAACATCGCTGGCCTTTATTCGAGGTTTCCATCTTCCTCTTAGGGGGTGCTGTCCTCTTCCCATGAATATTCCTGGTGGTTCTACAAGCCAATTCGCGACCTCAACTTCAACATCATCAATATAAGCCTTCCCAAAAATTCCTTTAATTTTTTCTCTTTCTTCTTTTTTTGCCTGTGAGATCTTTTTCCGTTCTTCTTTTGGAAGCATTTTCACTCGCTCTTTTTCAATTTCCTTTATTCGTGCTTCCTTGTCAACTAGTTCAATCGCCTCAGTAAAGTCAATATCTTGTATATTAGTTAGTTTTTTGAATTTTTCAGGAAGTATTTTTTTCAAGTCGTAAAGAAAGTTTGTTTGAAATACAATATCATTTACATAATGAGTATGCTTCTTCTTTGCCCATGCATAGATCAATTCCTCCTGATCGCGATCAAGCAACACATGTTCACCCAAGATCCTAACAGATATTCCCCTTTGAAGATACTCAGGTGGAAATGCTACTCCTTTATGCACAAGTGTATTCCATCGATGACGATTGACAAGTGCAGTAGGTTCCATTTAGTCTATGGAAATTTGCTAGGGGAACTATTGATAAACTTTCCCCAGTAAAATTGATTTTGCTTTACATTGTCGAGGTATTGCTTTAAATACATGGTCCTGAAAAAATTGATAATTTCATTAACATTCCTTACAAACTTTAATTAATAATTGCTTGAATCTTGCTATGATTGAATTCAGCTGAGACTGGCAAAATTCGAGGTATTTTCAACTGTCTTGATTAATGAGAAATCAAATTTATCCGAATTAGTTGATGAGTTTATCAACTCATACATTCTACTCAGTCGCACTAAAAAATTTAGCTATAGGATCCTGATACCTAGGAAAAAAGATGGCTTTAATTTCCAAGCTAAGAAGTTAGGGTTAACGATACAGGCCGAAATATTACTTGCAATGAAAAGAGGTAATCTAAAACTTTCAATTAGAGAAATCAGATACCTTCATGACGTTGACCATTATGGATGGCTGTTTCTTTCACCCGAATTAATCGAAAGAGTAAGTGAGGAATAGATGTTACCCAAATACACATTCACTTGAATCGATCTTTTGAGAATGGCAAGTCTAGGTGCATTATATTGCTCGTGAAAATGGCAATTACTAAACCTAGCAAAATGCCACCTACCATATCAGAAAAATAACCCTCGTTCAATAGCAGTTGTGAAATAATAACAGAGAAAGGTAGCAACCATATCAAATATGTAGAGAGAACTAACCGTTTAGAAAGCGAATATCCAATTATAAAAGAAAAAGCGATAATGCTCGCAACATGATTGGAAGGGTAAGAAAAGTTTCGAGCTGAAGGAGTCATGCTATCTCTCTCCAAATTATAACCGGTTGGAAGCAAATTCAACTTGATTGTTTCTGTTGGTTTAAGATGACCTACTATCGGCTTCAAGTTACTGGTAATTAGGGTAATGATCACAATCGTAATCAATAAGATCATGCCAGTTTTTCTTGTCCTGCCAATGATCGTCAATATTATAGAAACTAGAATTAAATAAATAATTTCTCCAAACGAAGCAAAGACAACTAGAGCATAAAGTATAGTTTCATTTAATTTGATGTCCCCGATAAGAGTATGAAAGAAGATGTCCAGATCAGATAATGCTCCTACATGGACTAATATCGTCAAGACTACGAAAGAAATAACTAGCAGTACGAAAAGTGGCGTACGAAAATTCACGAGCCATCCAGAAGACGGATTTGGCGTATTAATCAATTCGGTTTTTTCTCATGTAATTTCCCGTGTACTTACAAGCTAAAATTCACATTTAGATAGAAATATTTGCACCTAAAGAATCTGTGAGAGAAGAACTGAAAATAATGTTTGTGCTAATTATCGCTAGTGATATCAGAATTTCTAACTGCCGGGTATCCGAGAATTTTGTCCTCTTTCCTACAATAATTGCAGAGAGCAGTCTAGGTTCCTGTTTATCGTGTTCACTTTCAAAACTATCGTCTATTTCATGCAGTACATCTATCTTATATTCCATGTCGTCTGTTATTCGCGCCTACGGATTTGGATATTTAGTCCAATTAATGAACTTCTAGTGATGCTATGCTCTGAAACTCCATTCCGCATTTATCACAATGATATAGCGCTATTGTGCTCTTATAGTAATTAATACTCATTATTGTTAAAAAGGACTTTAGTTCACTGTATGCCAACGATATTGAAATATTGGAGGGCTAGGTAAATCGCAGAAACTAACCCACCAACCAAGCCAGACAGTTATGGATGCACTGACTTGATGTTAAAAAATGGACATTAAAATATAAGAAGATTAATCAAGCAAAACGAGACCCACTAACATTCGTTGGATCTCAGGCGGAGCCTTTACGTGAAATTCACATTTATTTTTCAGGTTGGTTAATTCCAATAATTGCTTGTAGTGTTGAAATAAAATCGACATAACGATTGAATGAACGACAACAGGACTTGCTTGCATCATGCAGGCTCAATTGTAAAATCTAAAGTAGGAGAAGATTTCATTAAATAGTTTTCTATCCTTTCTATTCAGTAGCGATCTAAAATCCCTCCATTTTGCCCGTTCCATTTCAGCGGTGATTCTAAATGATGGGATAGTTCTGCCCATCTACGTCTTGACATGACTTTAATTTAAAGGAGGAAGGCCCAAAAGGAGAGGAGCCTCTCGTTGAGACATAACAAACTAACTCAATCCATTAATAATAATTTGATATTCTCATATTACCGCGATTAAGCATTGATGGGCCAGAAATTAACTCACCACTATCCAGGCCCATCTATGTCTATCTTTTCTCCGTGAACTTGCTGCTGAAGATAACTCTTGGAACTATATTATAGGTACAGGCTTAATCATAATTGTGGCAAAACAAAATCGAAGATCTAATAGTGAAATACAAGGCGGCATTAAATAGTGCAGCGGATTACCATCGTCAAATTAGTGAATTACTTACAACACTAGATAACGATTACAGTCTAGATGTTACCATGAGACTCACTACTCTGACTATTAATTTTAAGGACATGATAGAAAAAGGCAGAAGTGACGGGTAGTCGTGTCAGATTGAACCTTCTAATACTTTATTGACTTTTATTTTATGGAGACGACAATAAAACGTCGGGCCTGGGTTAAATTCTCGCTCTCCGTGGGTCCACTCTTAGTTTTTATGCCTCCCTCTCCCAAGTATTCTCCCCACACTATTAGTCCTTTACTCGAAAATAAAACATGGAATTATGTCCAAAATGTAAAAGTGATTATCTAAAACCAACAGAAGACCCAAGGAACCTAATATGCAATTTCTGCGGACAGACTGAATTGGATTTAACATTGAAACAAATTGAAGATTGGAAACGAACCGAACTTTAGATAAATTAAGACTAGGACTCCAAGCATACGTTTGGGGTCGAACAAGGAGTCCTAGTCTGAAGGATTGAATGAGGTCACCACATAGATGACCCTGACAATATAAGGTCTTGCTGAACCAGGTTAACTAATACGAGATACAGTCTTTTTTATGAGCCGTATACATAGGCATGGTATGAACGAAACATGCGATAATTGTCACCTTAAAGTGGACGGTTTGATTAGTGTCTCCGGACCCGGAGAGTTGCACCTATTCGACAGACATTGGTGTTTTGCATGTGTCTACGAGAAAGGTTTGGCCGATTCTAACGGGCGAAGACAATCAAGCACCTAACGCCATAACGGGGGGTCTATATAGTCGGTTGTACATAGCAGTAACAGCAGACTTCAGATAAACTAATGGGAATATGTGACGCAGTAAATATGTATGATTTATTTTATTCTCGACCATTGTCTGAACAGTCAGCAATATTGTAATAATACTACTATTTTTCAGGGAATCTAATTGATTCAATACTTTATCCAGATACTCTTTTGTATGCGCTAGTTCGTTAGAGGACTCTTCATATAATTGCGGTACAGTCCAGTAACTTTCGTATATTAGTCTTGATATTTCAACGCAAATTCACAATTCGGTTTAGAACCTCGTCACTTGCGTAGGTCAATGGATTTGATTCAATAATCAGATATTCAACATATACATTTGTTCAAGTCCGAATTCTTTGACCACAATCTAGGTATATGCTTTGTCAATATGATTGAGAGTCACTCTTGATTTTTTCAGCATATGCAGGGTCCTTCTCCGTATAATACTTTATCATCCCAACCTTTAAGACCTTGAGCGAAAGTAGCGCACATTTAATTCGGGCTGGTCCCAAATTTGTCAACCCAATATTTTCAAGTATATCCTCTTTCCTCAAATCCTTTAGAAACTCTAACTCCTTCCCCATTACCATTTCCGTTAGCATTGAAGCACTTGCTTGGCTTATGGCACATCCTCTACCTTCAAACTTTATCTCCTGAACTTTGTTCGATTCAATTTTCAAATGAATGTCAATCTCGTCCCCACACAAAGGATTGCTGTCATGTACGCTTACGTCAGCAAGCGCAAGCTTACCTTTATTTCTAGGATTTCTATAATGGTCCAATATGATTTCTCGATATATATCGTCACTCATAATCTAAATATCCTCCTAGCCTCATTGAGGGCATTAATTAGTTTATCAATGTCCTTCCTAGTATTATAAATGTAAAAACTAGCTCTAGAAGTGGAAGAAACCTTTAATCTTTCCATTAAAACCTGTGCACAATGATGACCAGACCGGATTGCGATGCCGTGCTTATTTAATATAGTGGCAAGATCGTGTGGATGTATATCGCCTATGTTGAAGGAAATTACGCCCCCTCTGTCGATAGCTTTACTCGGTCCATATACTGTAAGTTGCTCAACAGAAGACAAACAACCCAGTGCATAGTCAGTAAGTTCAATTTCATGTTTTCTAATTTTGTCCATTCCAATTTCGTTTAGATAATCTATTGCGGCCGCAAACCCCACGACGTCGGCAATATTCGGTGTTCCCGCCTCAAATTTATACGGCACTTCGTTATAAAAGGTCTCATTCTTAAAAACCTCCTTAATCATATCACCTCCAGCTGAGGAATGGATCCATGTTTTCAATTAATTCCCTTTTTCCATACAAAATACCGACCCCTGTTGGTCCTAACATCTTATGTGCAGAGAATGCCAAGAAATCACAATCAAGTTCCTGAACATCCACAGGCATATGAGGAACAGATTGAGCACCATCTACTATAACTGGGATGCCAAACTTATGCGCAGACTTGATAATCCTTTTAATAGGAACAATCGTCCCAAGGACATTTGACATATGACTTATTGAAACTAATTTCACGGTACCACTTTCAACTTTTTGAATATAATAGTCTAGATCCAAATATCCATTATCATCAATACCAACATAGCTGAAGCTTGGCACCAGTTTTTTTTGCCAATACTTGCCAAGGAACTATATTGCTATGGTGTTCTAATTCAGTAATTAGAATTTCATCACCCTCCTTGATATTGTTCCGGCCCCAAGAATAAGCCAGCAGGTTTAAAGATTCTGTAGTATTTCTTGTAAAGACTATTTCCTCTACGAATCTAGCATTAATGAACTTTGCAATCTTGTGTCGAGTGAGTTCAAAGGCTTGAGTTGATTCTTCAGCAAAATCGTATACAGCTCTGTGAATGTTCGAGTTGTGATTCATGTAATATTCGGCAATTGATCTTATTACTGCAAGAGGTTTATGAGTTGTAGCAGCATTATCCAGATATACAATTTCAGATATTCCGCCTATCTTTCTCTTAAGAATTGGAAAGTCATCCCTAAGTGCGTTGGTATCTAGGATGCCCTTTTGCAATATATGGTACTTAGTTAATAGTAGATATAAACTTAGATTAGTTTGAATCCGAAATGCGTCCGAAGTCTAACAGAAACTTACTAAAGTCCCATCCTATTTTCACAATCACTATAGACCTATGGAACTGAGGGTCAGCCTGACTAATTAGAAAAATAAGCGCCGTCATAGATTAGTGAAATATTCCCCTAGTCTATACAGCTAGAACCTCTTGATGTTAGCATCCAATTCATCCGATCTAGCATCATAGTTGAACTTCTATACTTTATCCATGGATCAGCAATGTTGGGTTTCTTTTTTTCGGCATTGATGTCCAGTACAAGATTCACTAAGCCGACAGCATTGTTTCAGATAACAAGATACCTTTCAAAACAACCATGCCTCCAAAACTATTTTTATCTTCAACTACAATTGCCTAGTATTATTGCAAGAATATATTTTGATAGCGATGGTTACTACCCATTGTAGATATGTTTTCTGATCAAGATGCACTCTCATGCTTCTAAGCAGATCCACCTAACGTAATTTGCTACTGTAGTGTCTTCAGAAAGTTTTAGTTATCACCGTTATTACAATATTATGATGGTGGTATCAACCCGAAAAATCTCTTGCCAAGTCAGTGAATTGAATTAGGATTGAGGACGATCCCAAAGTAATATTTATTTTTGCGAAAGGATAACTAGGTAGATAGTTGTACGTTAGTTCAGAACTTATGAACATTGGAGGCTCTGAATGGATTATCATAGGTTTATTGATTGTCTTTTTGTTATTCGGTACGAAGAAACTTCCCGAATTTTCTAGAATGATTGGAAAGGCGATGGGAGAATATGAGAAAGCACGTATTATAACCCAGAGGGAATTCTCTGAATCAATCTCATCTCGAACCAATGATTATGTAGGACCCAAGGTAGTATCTCCGATAAATTCAGAGCGTGAAAAACTAGAAACGGTAGCTCATTCCTTGGGAATAGAGTTTACCAACGAGAGCGATGATGAGCTACGAAAACTTATTTCTAATAAGATGGGTTTAATAAAATGACGAAGTGAACTAGACCGACAATTCAAGATTTAAATATGTGCCTTCTTGAGAAATGGTCGATGTCTGATCCTACTAGTAACAATGGACATGAGATTAATAAAGAGTCCATTAATCCGTACAAAGTTGCACTTACCCAACTCAATGAAACCACCAAGATGCTGGATCTGGAGGACGGTATGCATCAAATCCTCGCTAATCCAAAGCGGGTCTTACTGGTCTCGCTTCCAGTTAAGATGGATGATGGTAAAATAAAGGTCTTCGCAGGATTCAGATCCCAACACAATGATGCACGAGGTCCATATAAAGGTGGGATAAGGTATCATCCACAAGTCACGATTGACGAAGTGAAAGCTCTTTCCATGTGGATGACGTGGAAGTGTGCCATAGCTGATATCCCTTACGGAGGTGGAAAGGGTGGCATTATTTGTGATCCAAAATCCATGTCGCCTGGAGAACTTGAGAGATTAACTCGAAGATATGCCTACGCAATTTCCGACATCATAGGTCCACATACAGATATTCCTGCTCCAGATGTTTACACTGGAGGTAAAGAAATGGCGTGGATAATGGATACTTATTCTGCAATTAAAGGAAATTTTGTTCAGCCCGAAGTCATAACTGGCAAGCCACTGGCCATTGGAGGATCACTAGGTAGGAATGAAGCTACGGGCAGAGGTTTGGCCATTACCGTAAGGGAGGCCGCTAAGAGGCTTAAGATTGAAATGAAAGGAGCTAAATTTGTAGTCCAAGGTTTCGGAAATGCAGGTCAGTTTTCTGCACAATTTCTTGAGGATCAAGGTGCAAGACTAATAGCTGCCAGTGATTCAAAAGGATGCATAATGAGTAAGGAAGGTATATCAGTTTCAGCTCTCAGAAAGTATAAGGAGGAAACTGGATCCGTTTCAGGTTTCCCCAATACTCAGAGAATAAGTAATGAGGAGCTCCTTACATTAGATTGTACAATCTTAGTTCCTGCAGCTTTAGAGAATCAATTGACAAATCAAAATGTTGCCAATGTGAAGGCAAAAATAGTCGCTGAAGCAGCAAATGGTCCTACTACTCCAGAAGCTGATAACATTCTATTTGAAAATAAGATACTTCTAATACCAGATATTTTGGCAAACGGGGGTGGGGTTACTGTTTCTTATTTTGAATGGCTTCAGAATTTAAGGAGGGAGTATTGGACTGAACAATATGTTAACGAGCGCTTGGATTCGAATATTACGAGGGCCTTTTCAGATGTTTATGATATTCATATGAAAAGGAATCTAAACATGCGCAAAGCAAGCATGATTCTAGCAGTAAACAAAGTGGTAGAAGCGATAAAGATTAGAGGTCTATGGCCATAAGGACCACCTGGGTTCTTAAGACCACTTTTCACATACTTTTCAGATATCTTCAGCCGATCCGCAAATGCAGTCGCTAATTGAAGCTTTGGATTAGGTCAATCGGTCGAAAATGAATGACCACACGAGCAACTCTTTGTAACGTTAGGGTTGTTGATCTTAAAACCTGAGCCCATCAGGCTCTCAACATAATCAACATTAGCTCCCTTTAGGTATTTTTGGCTATAGCCATCTACAATCACTTCGACACCGTTCTCGTTGATTATTGTATCGTCCTCGTCGGGCTTTTCCTCAAATCCCATGCCATATGAGAGCCCAGAACAACCTCCTCCTGAAACATAAACACGCAAATAGAGCTTTTCCTTATTTTCTTGCTTCATGAACTCGACAATCTTCTCGGCCGCCTTCTGAGTAATGCTAATTAGTCTAGTTTGTTCCACGCTTTCCATTGAACCTAAATCAATCAACAAAATATAAGAATCTTTTGTTCTGTCTTTCAAATCCAATATATTGCTAGATTGAAAAGGAACCTACCCTACATAACATTCCCACTTCGCTATTTTGCATTTTGCTTAATTCCTGACCACTTTGCTAACGATGCCGCGGCTGTTATCCATGTACTTACTGATTGATAAACTGGAACATTCGACTGTTCAATTCTATTAGAAATAGCCTGAGTAAACGGACCACCCATTGCACCTACTAGTAAAGGTTTCTTTTTCTGTCTCTGGAAGCTGGCCAAGACGTCAACTATTTTCTCTTCCAGTGGATCGTCTTGAAATACAAACCAAGGCATGATGATGTCAACATTAGGGTCGTTCATGAAAGCATTTATTGCAAATTCGTAATCACTCGCATTAGCCGAACCTGTAACGTCACATGGATTACCTATTACATAGGTTGCAGGATAATGGTCCTTAAATGCCTTCATCGTCGAATCACTAATCTGAGCCAGTTGCAATCCCAATCTCTCAAAGTTATCGATTGCCGCGATTATTGGGCCTGCACCATTAGTCACCATCGCTATACGATTCCCCTCAGGAAGCGGCTGCCAAGTCAAGGCCTTAAGCGATCCCGTAAGTTCTTCATAACTATCCACAGAAACTATTCCTGCTTGTGCTAAAGCTCCACTTATAACAGCGTAAGACCCACCAAGCGATCCAGTATGTGATGCAGCTTGCTTTGCACCCCTTGTTGAACGACCATTCTTAAAAACGACTATTGGTTTTCCATACTTTCTAATTGCTGATCTAGCAGTATTCAGAAACTTACGCCCATCGCCGAGTCCCTCGACGTAAAGTCCAATTACTTCAGTCTTTGGGTCTTCTGCGAGGTATTGAATCATATCAGCTTCGTCAACATCGGAACGATTTCCGTACGATATCATCTTACTCAAACCGAATGAATCAGACGTCTCCATGAATGCAATCCCCACTGTCCCACTCTGAGACAGGAATGCGACATTACCTTTTTTCGGCCGTATCATTCTTGCATGTCCCTGAAAGGCACAGTCCAAGCGATTATCACCATTGAAAATGCCAATACAGTTTGGCCCAATAATCCTGATTTTCAATTCCTTTGAAAGTTCTTGTATCTGTTTTTCGATCTGAGCGCGTTCTCCTCCTAATTCCTTTCCGCCACCGGATATCACCACCATATTATGGATATTTTTCTTACCACATTCCCTCAACAAATCAGGAACGAATCTAAGATCAACTGTTACTATAACAACATCGATAGGATCCGTTATGTCTGAAAGGCTCTTGTATGCTTGTAGTCCCATTATCTCGGGATATCCTTTGGCATTAACCGGATAGACTTTTCCTTTGTATTCATGTTTTACTAGACTTTCAAGAACAGAATTTCCAATCTTCCCAACTTCTGGAGATGCCCCTATTAGAGCAACTGATCTCGCATTGAAGAACTGATCCATATAACTAGAATCTGGAGTCGCTGTAGACATGACATTTGGTGAAGTATTTTCTTTTAGAATAATTTTAGCATCAACAACGCAATAAGAGTCTGGATATACAACTACAGGATTAAAATCAATGCTTTCGTACTTCCCCGCTAAATCGGTGCCTAAGGCACCTATTCTTGTTATAGCGGTAGATATCATGTCCAAATTAATTGGTTCTGACCCTCGAAATCCTTTGAGGATTGCCTTACCTTTTAAACTCTCAAGCATGTCATGCGCATCATTATCTCCTATGGGTAGAACTCTGAATGAAACGTCTTTGAATATTTCAGTATAGATTCCGCCGAGGCCAACCATTATGCAAGGTCCGAATTGGGGGTCATTTTGCAAGCCAACGATCAATTCGACACCTCGAGGAACCATTTTTTCGAGTAAAACTCCTTTCACGTTGTACTTTTCCTTCAGGCGATTGTACATTTCCTCAAATGTCGTCTTCACTTCCTCTACTGAATTTAACCCGACCTTTACTCCACCCACATCTGTCTTATGCAAAATATCCTCCGAAACTATCTTTGCGACAATTGGGAACCCTATTCTACGAGCACTCTCTTCTGCCTCATTAGCGTTTGATACGAGGGCATGGTCCGGAACTCTTATACCATATTTCTCAAGTATTTGTTTCGCAGATTCTTCAGTAATAACTTTCGCTTTCCCCATAAAAGAGCTTACGAATTCATTAATCTTTATTCTCTCACCCATAACTAACTCAGACGAACAAATTGGCGCGCTTTGCATCTAATTAACTTTACTGAGATCGCAAAATATCAGAGAAATTATTTATATGATATTGATATTGGAGAAATTATTTATTTCCAAATGAGTGTAGATTTAAGACGGATCCCAAGGCTGATAGTCTACTCCAGGATCCAGTTCGAATTGCTCATTCCTGTTTTAATTTTCTCCTTCAGATGAGTAAATTTGAGTAGTTTGAACCCGAATTATTTTGGAAATAGTTTCATGTAGTTGATTTAGAGTCCTCCACTTTCATCTTAGACTTATGATAATAATTTTTGCGGTCAGTTGCAAGAATACAGAATTGATGAGGTTCATGTGAATTTGGAGAGTTTGAGAAGAAATTGCCACAGGTCATTTATAAAAAGAATCGGCGAAAGATTTTCTCGACTCGTGACTTGGTGTATTAATTAGGAGCTCATTGTATGTCATTAAAAAAAGCCCACCTTTCGACGTCGTTTCATAATGGAACCCTTTTCTTGTAGGGTGGATTAACCCGTGCTTAGTCATTTCAAGCAAATATTTGTTTAACTCTGAAGTGCTCAAATACGAGCTCAATTTAATTCTAAGTTGATATAGGTCAGATCCTCTACGTGATTCTTGAAGTATGGCATTTACAACTTCAAGACGACTTACCGATTCCACAAAAACAAGAGATTAGTATTGAATAAAAACCTCGGCATAAACTATTATAGTAAATGAATTTTTTGTTTTTCCTGTATTTTGATTGCGTTGAATATCAAATCAAATGTACTGATTCTACGTTTCAACAAAGAAAGGTTTGCGAGTTCAGAAATGTTGTCTCAAGGGAGCTGTGAAAGTGGCATTGGTTAACATTGAATAACATATTTTGGTAAGTAATAACAGAAACAAATGATCTGACAATATATAGTCATAAAAGGGATAGAAAATACTAAAATTATTAACGATATTTAGAAGTGGAACATTTTGATAGCAAATAATGTTTCAGAGGATGCAAAGTATACGCAGATGAATTTCACGAATTATCAATGGGCTTTTACAAATTGTATATGGTCCATCAAGAATTATCAACTACCCCTGAAAGTTGTGAGTGGATTGAGTTGCTATATCATAAGTTCCAACAAAGCAATATTTGAATAACAATGAATGGTATTGTAAACTGCAATTTTTAACATCTTGGATTAGTGCCTCAAAGGTTGCTAATTAAGAATTAGCAGTAATCTTCCTTTTATTCAGCAAGTTCAATTCGTCGTCCTAAGAGTCTCGTTAGCATAGGAAAAATTTTACTGGTTCATGTGATGCGTGTTGTTTATTTCCTATTTGTAAGCTGCTACTATTATTGCCCCACCGAATAATCTCTCTTCCATCACTACCTTCGAAAACTTATCCGCAAGTAATACGTATAGCTCACTATTTTTGGGCCATCTAATATACGTTCCATAAAGTGTTTTAAATTTTAATCCTTGTCTTCCTGAAACTGAAAATGCCACAACTTTCAAAAAATACTTCAAATACAAAGAAACAAGATAACGAGAAAGTGCATTATCAGGTTTACCGAGATCAATTGCTACAAACCTTCCGTTAGTTTTCAAAATTCTATGAATTTCAGATATTGCAGTTACTAATGATATCGAGTCTCTTAATGAGTAACCACACAATACAACATCAAAGATTTCATCCCTAAATGGCATTCCCTCGAAAACTCCACAGGACATGTTCTTATAATTCTCAGTACTTACAAACATCTTAGCATTCTGTAACATCTCATTAATTGGATCATACATTACGACTTTAACTTTATTATTCAACATATTTGACAGTAGTAGAGTCATATTACCAAAGCCAGAGCCGGCATCTAGCACCAAGTCACCCATGTTAATCCTTCCAGTCATTCCTTGCTTTCTATACTTTACATCTTGTCCAAGTGAAATAGCATGATTTACCCTATTGTATACAGGTATAAGGTTTCGCAGAATGTCTATGACTTCTTTCCAATAAATATGACCCAACCCTGCCATCTGACTGTCGCTTCGAAGAGATTATCGGATAGGTAATAAGTATTGTTGAATTCGTTGAATCAAAAAATATGCTTTATTGAATGTTCAATAAATAATCTCTCCAGCTGAAGATGAAGATTTTCAATTTAGGTAAGTTTCACAACCTTGATAAGGGTCCAGTAAGTAACAAGTTCTTAATGTCTGTTGTTCTTGAATTTATCTGTGAATATTGTGGATTTAGAATGGTACATAGTAATCCGAATACTCTAGAAAGCATGAAAGAAGTCCATAACCAGTTGTGTTCTGTAAAAAGGCAAAAGGTAATGGCAACGGCTGTCCTCGCTGCCCCAAAAGAGGTCACACAAGTTCCCACATCAGTTACTTCCCAAGTCCCCAGCTCACCTCAGTCAATAGCGGAGCCTCCTTTACCTGGCTTAGCCAAAGCGCCATCGAGTGAGGGAGGTCCTACTACGATTTCACTTACTGGATCAGGAACTTCGTATTCTAAGGTAGAAGGACCGATTGATCCTACTTTTAAATCAAAACGTCAGGTAGTTGGGACATATCAGGGAATTAAGGTATGGGGACCTATAGATCCGCCTGGACAACTAGGAATTTGGGGAACGGAGGTCACTGTTGATTTTGATATTTGCGTTGCCGACGGTGCATGTATTGAAGCTTGCCCTGTCAACGTATATGAGTGGTTGGATACCCCTGGACATCCTGCATCAGAAAAAAAACCATTCATGATCAGAGAGAAGGATTGTATATTTTGTATGGCGTGTGAAAATGTTTGTCCTCCTCAGTGCGTAAAGATATTCCAGAAAGGAACATAATGGGTTTATACTATAATATTTGAAATACAAGATTCATGTCAACATAAGTGATATTTCAAGCCTCCCTGATTTTTCCATGAATTATTAATGAAATCATTCAGGTTCGTAGCCACTGGAGGCACATTCGATATCCTACATAAGGGCCATTATGCTCTTTTATCAAAAGCCTTTCAAGTGGGTGAACATGTAATAATTGGTGTAACTAGTGATGAATTTGCACTTAATAGGAAACCTAATGAAAAACTCATGTATCATTATTGTGAAAGAGTAAAAAACCTAGAAAAAGCTATTTCCTCTAAGTTTGGAAAGGTTGAATATACTATTAGCAAGCTTGACAATATTTATGGGCCTACAGTTTTATCCAATAGAGTTGAAGCAATAGTGAGTAGTTATGAGACAAAATCAAACGCGTCAGAAATAAATACAATACGTAAGAAAAGGGGGCTTCAACCATTAAAAATAATCACAATACCAACGGTCAGATCTCAAGATGCGATCAAGATCTCTTCTAGCAGAATCCGTGCGGGACTAATCGATGAAGATGGAAAATTGATTTGATTCGACAAAGTATTCAAGCGTTTCTAGACATTGGATAAATTATTCATAAACTTCACAAGGACGAGACTTTCTTTAAAATCTACAGATTTCAATAATTTCTTTTTGAATAGAAGGTCATTTATGAAGGCTTTTAGTCTACTGCTATTGGCCACATCCTTCATCATTATAGAATGACATGATTTATCCTTCAGCATAAGGACAATTTCGTTATCTACAGTTTTTATTATACCCAAAATGTAAGTTAACTCGTCACTCTTGTGTGATAGCATGCTCCCAAGCTTCTCTGATTCATATGCATCTAAACATTCAAAAGTAGCCAAATCTATCGACGTTTGTTCATCCAATCGTTCCGGGTACTCTATCCTTCATATATAAATTCAGAGACCTTATCTTTCGCCTTTTCTCTTTGCTTCTGAAATTCCGAGATGAATCTTACCGAGTTGTTAGAAAGATCATGCTTACATTCTCCGCATAGAAGATTTCCACTTCGGCACTTTATTGCCCGTTCGGTAGAATTTTTTGGACTATCGAATAAATATCGTAAATAAGAGAATACTGGACAAGCGTCTGGATTTCCTCCTAATTTCCTCTGCAAAGAAACAGTTGGTTGCCCACCAGTGAATGCCAACGAAATCTTATTTTCTATGACTTCAGAGCTATCTGTAGTTAAAAGTGCACTCTCCGGTTTCGAAGATGACATTTTTCCTGAACTCTCAAGAGAAGGTAGAAATTTGCTGTGAATCTGTGCTGGTTTATAATACCCCATTTTTTCTGCAATATCTCGTGTTATCCTCCAGTATGGGTCTTGATCAATTGCTGCAGGTATCAAGACAGGTGTTGGTTTCTTTTCAATTAATGAGGGCAAAAAGCATGGGACGGCTTGAATTGCAGGAAATCCTATCATCCCTATGTTAGTTGAATTCTTGAAACCGAAAACAGCTTTTGCGGTAGAGAAAGTGATCCTCTTTGCGATTTCAATAGCCATTGAATAAAGATATTGAATGTGTTTGGTATCAATTATTATCTTTGTTCTTTCAGGTCTAAATCCAATTGCTATAACATCTAGGATATTTTCCTGCGTATACTTCGCGATCTTTTCCATAGAATTATCCTGTCCGTATAGGAATTTTTCATCATCTGTCATTTGAAATAGCAATGGTGCATCAAATTTATCTTGTAAATGCTTCGTGAATAACCAAGGCATTAGGTGACCCAGGTGACTCATACCAGAAGGGCCTCTACCCGTATATAGATAAAATTTTTCTCCTTGGATGTATCTATCTAGGATCCAATCGAAATCTCGATGCGAAAAAAAGAAGTCCACTTGAAGCAATGGATGAATTTCCCCGATAATTGACTTTAATTTTTTGAGTAACGCGTCAGTGATCTTGTGAGTTCCAAATTTCTTAATGAGTTTGTCGTAATTGATAGACCCATCGACTGACCAGGGGGTAACACTCGATTCCAATTGTATGTTATCTACTCCCTAGACCGGATTTTTTTATCTGCGAATTTGATTTCATACTATTATCTTTACTAGTAGTCGTTTGGATTAAACGTTTAAAAAGTCTACCTCCTCTGATTCTTTTAATATCCTGATGTCAAGTCTAGGTTTGCACCCAATAGAAAAGAAAATTATGATTTTTTTAAGCAAAGAACCGACTGAGCCTGCAAGCCTAGATGAGATAGTAGCAGGAACAAAACTTTCTGTTGACCAAGTCAGGCGTGGGTTGGAATGGATGAAGTTTAAGAATCTGGTCACAATGACTAATGAAACCAATACATACATTACATCCAACGTCAAGAAAGACAATTTACAAATAAAATTACCTGAAAGAATCATAGTGGAACATATTTCTCGC
Source organism: uncultured Nitrososphaeraceae archaeon (assembly GCA_963788355.1). GTDB lineage: Archaea > Thermoproteota > Nitrososphaeria > Nitrososphaerales > Nitrososphaeraceae > TA-21. The sequence continues at coordinate 71,974 of CAWBGD010000011.1, forward strand.
ACTGGTAAAGATTCCATTGAAATTAAGGATCTCGCCAACTCGCTACCGCTCGAACATGCTGACTTTAATGCTGGACTAGCAACCGCTATAAAGAATGGATGGATATTACCAAAAGGCGAATTTATCATTTTGAACATCTCTGCAAAGGTGAATTCACCTCAAGAAAATTTGTTGCAAAGATTAACGGTAGAAAAAAAAATAAAGACATCGGACCTTGACGCTGGTGAACTAGATGCATATTTGGCCCTGAAGAAACGTCCTGGACTTTTGATACCTCATAAAGAGACAATCATTAAGGTTAGTCTAACAGAGTCTGGACGTATGGCTACTTCTACCATGTCTGATTCTAATTCGCAAATTGAGGTTAGTAGGCTCACATCAAACCTATTGCGGTCTGGTCGTTGGAAACACACTAAATTTAGTGGTCTTGATGTTTCGGCGAATGTGCACAGCCATAGCTTTGGGAGAATCCACCCTTTGAATGACTTGATAAGAGAGATAAAAGAAATATTCATTTCTATGGGTTTTTCAGAAATAGATGGCCCTTTTATTCAATCATCATTTTGGAATTTTGACGTTCTCTTCACCCCTCAGGATCATCCAGCAAGAGAGATGCAAGATACGTTTTATTTAAGCAATATGATCCCTGCTGAACAGCTAGACATGGATCTCGTGAGAAAAGTTTCCCGATTTCATAACAGAGGCTGGAAATACAAATGGAAAATGAAGAATGCTGTTAAGCACGTTTTAAGAACTCATACGACACCCATAACCTTGCGGTATCTTTCCGACACTATCCCCACCGAAGGGAGAATTTTTTCAGTAGGACGGGTTTTTAGGAACGAAAAAATGACATTCAAGCATTTATTGGAATTTCACCAGATTGAAGGTGTGGTAACGGGAAAAGGCTTAAGTTTGAGAGACTTGATGGGACTGCAAAAGCTATTTTATTCAAAACTTGGCATAACAAAAGTCAAATTTTGGCCTACTTTTTTTCCATACACTGAACCTTCCCTTCAGTCCATGGCTTATGTAGAAGACAAAGGAAAATGGATTGAGTTATTTGGCATGGGCATATTTAGACCAGAGGTAGTCCGGTCAATAGGTATCAAGGGAACAACTCTAGCCTGGGGAGGAGGTCTTGAACGAATAGCAATGATAAGATATGGTCTGACTGATGTAAGGCAACTATACGAGAATAGATTGTCATGGCTAAGGAGTGTTCCAGTCTGCCAGTTGTAACGTTCCCGGTCTATAGGATCAAAGAGTTGTTTCCTGAACATGAAGTGAAACAGATAGTTGATATGTTACCTTATATAGGTCTCGATATCGAACATATTGATGTTAACGAAATTAAAGTAGAATACAGTCCTAATAGACCAGATTATTCTTCTTATTATGGAATCGCCAGAAGTCTAAAGGGCCTTTTAGGAATTGAGGTCGGGTTACCCTCAATTTCATTAATTGTCAAGAAAGATCACATGATCCAAGTCGATAGGTCGGTTTCAGCACGGAACATGAGGCCATTTATCGCAGGACTTGTGGCAAAAAACGGCATTGTTGACGAAGAATCTATTATCCAACTCAGAGGAATGCAAGATGATTTAAACAATGGGTTGGGGAGAAGGGGCACAATTGCATCCATTAGTTTCAATGATTTTTCTAAATTACAATTTCCACTTAGGTATACTACTATTAGGGATAACGCACCTTATTCACAACCAGGATATAATTCACACAAATCTTTGGATGATACATTAGAAACAACTGAAGCTGGAAAAATTTCTAGTCAACCGATAACTTCTTCAGACTTGCGTGCGGTACTTCTCAATAGTACAGAGGGAGATGTTTCATCCCCATCAATTATAAATGGAAAACATACAACTGTCGATAGTAATTCCAAACATCTATTCGTCGCCGCCACTGGCATGAATTTGCAAAGGCTCTTTGACATGTTGGCAATTGTAGCGATGACGCTATCAGACTTGAAATTTGAAATAGAAACAGTAGATATAATTACTAGTAAAGGCGTTATTTCAAGTCCAAATCTGGCTAATAGACAATTGGATGGACTGCGAACTTATTTCGTCAACAAAATGCTCGGTCTCAGATTGACTAGCGAAGAGATTATAAGATATTTGAAGAAATCTAGGTTAGAAGGGAAATTAGATGGATCTGTCATAAGGTGTAGTATACCACGATATAGATCAGATATAATTAATGTCATTGACCTCGTGGAAGAGATAGCTATAGGGCATGGTATCTATAATTTAACACCGACTTTCCCGTCATTTACACAAGCAGGCAGCCTGAGTTACAACACCATAGTTTTTGAAAAAATTAGACAGATTTTGATTAGCATGGAATTGATAGAGAACTTAAATTTTAGTCTCTCTAGCAGAAAAGTTGAGCAAGAATTAATGAATTCAAGTAATCGTCAGTCGGATATTCTGACAGTACATGAATCAAAGAGTTCAGAGCACCAGATATTAAGATCTTCACTTCTTCCTTCTTTACTAAATTGCTTATCTCATAACATTCATGAAGAATATCCACAAAGATTATTTGAGATAGGCAAAGTATTCTCTTTGTCTAAGGATCCGCATGAAAGTTGGAGCGTTTGTGTAGTAGTTGCTCATGAATCCGCAGATTACACGGAAATCAAATCAATTGTTCAGACATTGATAACAAATGGTTTAGGCAAGCGATCCTATACTAGGTCGGCAACAAGCAGACTTTTTTTGGACGGCCGAGGAGCTGAAATATACATGGAAAAAGAAAAAATAGGTCATGTAGGTGAAATTCATCCAACAATAATAGAAAACTTCAAGATTAGGGTTCCAATAGCCGCATTTGAAATTGATTTATCTCCTATTCTAAATTGACATAATTATTCCATTATATTTATAACTGGCATTCCCAAAATCAATGTATCATTAGTCCATTCGAAAAAGGGCAATGATGCCCCGTAATAGAGAGTGCACTAGGAGGGTACACTTGGTGTACGGCTAGCCAATGACTAGGTGTGGGTCAGATACGGGGTTCAGTATTAAGTTTCAAGGTTTTTTTGCCAACACTACGATACGGTCAAATTAGATATCTATTTGATGAAATCAGTCAGACATTTGCTTATGAGAATAGCAATTTCTTCAGGTATATCGTGACTTTTTAGTATTTCATCATAATCAGAAAAGAACTTTCTCCTAAAAATAGGATCCTTAATCGCTTGGGAGAGTAAAGTATCTAAAGCCAGTAGATTCTCCTCTCTGTTTTTCTCCTTTTCCGTGAGTCATCTAGATAGATTATAACATTTAACTCTATTGAGTAAAATTGATAAGAACAAACAGAAAGGTATAAGTCAACTTGGCGCATGGATCCTTCAAACTCCAAAGCAAATTAAAATGGTCACCTTCAGGGACATCCAGGATCAAACCGGTCCAAGATACGCTCGATGAAATTCTTCCCATTGCAGCAGAGATCGGTATTACAAGACTAGCAGATATTACAGATATGGACATATTGAAAATCCCTAATTATTCTGCCGTCTTACCTGGTACCGATGACTACATCTGGGTATATAGTGGCAAAGGACCTACGAGAATACATGCTCAAGTTAGTGCTCTTATGGAAAGTATCGAGAGATACTGCGCATTACCATCGGGTACGCCTAGAAAATTGATCAGTGGATCCTATCGTTACCTCTCGGAGAGATATAATGTACTTCATCCCTCAAGTCTTGTAGAGCCGATGATTTTCAATTATGAAGATGACATGATTATGGATTTCGTTTGGGGTTTTGACATGATGAATAATGAAGAGATATTGGTACCTGCGCCAGTGGCACTTTTTAGATATTCTCCAATCTCTCCATCAGTTAATCCATTTGCTTATCACCATACAAACGGTCTGGCCTCAGGTAATGTAATAGAGGAAGCAGTATGTCATTCATTATGCGAAGTAGTAGAAAGAGATGCTATTAGTCTTGCTCAGCTAAAAGCCAGCGTGGTACACTATCACGTGCTCAAAACTATTGAAAATTATCTCAATTCTAATGGGTTCCATGTTTCAACTGTTTCCTCTAAGGAATATGTTGATGATAATTCAATCTTTCCAGATGTAGATTTATCTAGTATTGATTTTGAACCCGCTTTGAAATTAGTCGAAAGATTTGAAAAAAGTGAAATTCCACTCATAATAAAGGATGTTACATCTGATGTGGGCATCCCAACATTTAACGCGGCTAGTATTGAATGGATTACTCATGACTATGGATATTTAGTAGAGGGTCATGGCTCTCATCCAGACGCACGAGTCGCGTTACTTCGGGCTATAACTGAAGTGTCTCAAACTAGAGCGGCTAATATACAAGGAGCAAGAGATGATTTAAGAAAAATCCCTTATGGCGAAAACAACACTGATGATAAGAGATCATGGCAGTTTATGGAGTCGATTGAAAAAGTGAAATTTTCAGAGTCTGAATCTATCATTAATAATGATATCTTGGACGACATCAACTTAATACTTGAAAGACTTAAAGTACTTGATTTGAATCAGGCGATTATTATAGATCTTACAAATCCTAATTTGGGTGTGCCTGTAGTCCGAACAATTGTTCCAGGCCTCGAGATGTTCAAGATTACCAAATCCGCGATTGGCAAGAGAGGAAGGCGGTGTTTCCGAATCTGAACAAGATAGTATTTGTAGGACCAACTTTACATCTAGATATTGCTCAAAAAATCTTAGAGGCAGACTTTAGACCTCCTGCCAAAAAAGGTGACTTCTTTAGGTTGGCATCATTACCTCAAGGGAGATGCATTGTAGGATTGATTGATGGGGTCTTTCTACACGATTACCCTCCCTCACCTATAGAAGTTTATCAACTAACACTGTTGCGAAATTTTATAGTTGTCGGTTCTTCATCCTTGGGAGCATTAAGAGCCGTCGAACTTGAAAAATTTGGAATGATTGGTGTAGGAAAGGTTTTTGAATTTTACAAAAAGAGAATACTATTTGCGGATGACGAAGTAGCAGTTACATATGCGGAAGGTGAAAATGAACTTCAGTCTGAAGCGATGATTGACATCAGATTTAATTTATTTCTCGCCGAAAGGAGCGGAATCATAGATGAAAACTGCAGAAAAATATTGAAAATGGAAGCAAAGAAACTCTATTTTCCATACCGTAACTATGAAACTATAATCAATATTTGTCAAAAAAAACATAGAGCATTTCATGAACAATTAGAAAAATTCAGAGAGTATATACATAGGAATAGGGACAGTATTAAAACAAGAGACGCTATAAAGTTACTTCGGTACATCAAAACCTTGAGTGACTAGTCCGCGCTGTGACGATTGGATTAATTTATCCAATTAACAGATACTCGATGTTCGTCATAAGCGATAACATAGTTTGACTTAAACTTTAGGGAGATTCACGGATATCTCTATTTTGGATACTGAACATTTGATGTCATTCTGCAGACAAATCCCAGTAGTTGGCGTCATTGAACTCGTCAATTGGTTTTCCTAGTTTTTTCCAGTCCTTAAATGATTTTGAATAGAGCCTTACGTTACTTACTCCAGCAATTTTTAGTGCATAATAAGCCAAGCCTGAGAGTGTACCAACACTCCCACAATATGTTATTACCTCTGAATTTGGTTCGATATTCCTGTTTTCTATGAATCTTTTTATTTCAATGGGAGTACGAAGAATAGTTTCATCCGTTCCGAGCATGGTGTACGGAATATTTGTGGCTCCAGGAATATGCTCGGTCAAAAAATTGAGACGTTCTCGAGAATCTACTAAAACCCTACCTTTGCTTGTCTCCGAACTTTCAACATATTCTGCATCAGCATATATTTCATTATTGATTTTGACAGAATGAAACACGCTTTTAAAATCATTTGTTTTTTTTTCTGTTTCTAAACCTTGCTTTTTCCACTGATCGAAGGTCACTTCGAGCAATGATGTGTTCTTGTGACCGACATATTCAAAAGTCCAAGCTACTCTTGCAGCAAGTGCGCCAAATGTGTTATCGTATATGACCACCGGCATCTCGTCAGATATCCCGGCCTGTTGAATAATGTTTACGATTTTTTCGGGCGATCCTGCCTCGAGTATAGAAGATAGAGGGATAGATACTGCACCCTTGATATGTTCCTTCTTGTAATCTTCAGTTTTACGTACGTCAACCACACGTACTGTTTTTTTCCTTATTAAAGTTCTTAATGTATCAACATCGGTCAGATATGAGAGTGTTGGAAAAGTAACCTGTTTTGTTCTTTTTTTTTGAACCTTACGATCTTGGTTATTTGATTTATCTAAATCTGTTGCTAGACTAGGTCTTGAATCGTAGCTTGATCTGCTTTTCGTATAGGTAGAAGCTAGTCCTTGCTCATCTGTCAAGCTGCGCATTCGCCCCTAGCCGTCTTGGCAACAAAATTTGAATCATTACCATAGTCACGATAAGCATCTGGATCCTCCACTATGGATGCAAGTTTTGCCACTTCACTTAATGCTGATTTCAAGTCATCAAAGTTCGTTACCTTTCCGAGACCACCTCCATTCACGATTCTCCTGATCCAATTGTCTAATGATTCATTTTTATCACGCTCCTCTTTGTAAATCTCGATGATCTTCAATATTACTTCAATAACTCTTTTAGCGGGGACTCGCATTATTGTTCTACCAAGTTCACCGTTTTCTCCAGAACTCCCACCAAGAAGCATAGTATATGTGGGGGCCATTGAACCTCCTATTCTAGATGCCCCGCCATAGAATCCAATAGTGGCGATTTCGTGCTGACCACATGAGTTGGGACAACCACTAATCTTTATAGTACTATCCCTAAGCGAGTCATCAGAATCTAATCCCAATTGGAGAAGCTTTGATTGAACTTCTTTCGCCAATCTATGTGAATTAGTTATAGCAAGATTACAGGAAGTTGTTCCTGAACATCCAACTGCAGATGCTAAAGTCAATGCACCAGGGTTGGCTAGGCCTATTCGGGAGAGGCCGGCATAGAATTTTGGTAGATTTTCTGTACTAACAAATCTAACAGCGAAGTTTTGATTAGGTGTATTGCGAGCAGATTGTTCCTCGGAATAGTTACGGATTATTTCTGCTAAACCTCTAAGTTGGTTTGAAGTGATGTCTCCAGCACCCAATGTAACAAAAACCACGTTATATTGGTCCTGCCTTTGCGGCAGTACATTTGTGTGTGCCCACTTCCTATACGATGTATTCTCAAATTCAACCGCTTGATTTATCATGGGCAACTTTGCCATCTTAGGCACAAGTCGGGAATCATCTTCCGAAGTTACGTCATAAGACTTTGCCGTTGAGGTGGAAATTGTCATTTCAACATTAGATCTCTCTTTCTTTACTAATTGTTGGAACTTTATCCAACCCATTTCATGGACGAGATATCTCATCCTATTCCTTGCCAAATTCTCACGGTTCCCAAGGCGATCAAAAAGTCTTATTACAGCCATGCAAGTTGAAAGAACTTTCTCTTCTGCAGTAAAATCTTCCAATAGATGCCCTATAAAAGAAGCTGCTCCAAGTCCACCACCCAAATACACTTTGAATCCTTTCGTTTCGTTTAACTTCACTGGCACAAGTCCAATATCAGCTATTCTTACTAGGCCATGTTCACCACAGCAACCAAAATTAATCTTAAACTTGCGAGGAAGGTTTTGACATATTGGATTTCTGAGCAGGAACCTAGCAACTGCTCTAGCATAAGGTGTCGAATCGAAGGCCTCGTTAGGACATACCCCTGCAAAATGACTACACATTACATTTCTAACGGTATTGCCGCATGCTTCCCTAGTGGTCAAACCTGCCTCCACTAGACCTCGCATAACTTCACTTACGTCTTCAAGCTGCACCCAATGTAGTTGGATATTCTGGCGTGTGGAGACATGTGCTGAGCCAATGGAAAATGATTCAGCCAATGAGGCAATTTTTTCCAATTGCTCCGGAGTAACTTGTCCACTCGGAATCTTTATTCGTACCATGCTATAATTCTGTTGAAGACGAGATCCATAAGCTCCATGTTGGAGACGAAATCGGCGAAAATCTTCCTCCGAAATCTTACCCTTCCTAAATAGTTTAACATTCTGACTGAAAATTTCAGTCTCCTCTTCCTTTCCCCATTTTGGATTAGGCTTAGGCACATAAGGTGACTTTCTGCTATTAGGATTACGAAGAATATTCCGCAATGATATCACTTTTTATTCGCATTCCAAAACCATATAATTTTTGTGGATATAGGCCATTTTCGTACATCAGTGATGAATTATCGGAATTATACAGCTGAATAATTTAGTAACTACTGTATTGTAAATTCATTGTTTTCTTAATATATTGTAATTAGCATCACTAATTCTACAAATACGTAGCTTTTCCTAAAATAATTTACACGTTCGCTAGTAACGTTTGGATGGGGAGAGATTTGAACTCTCGACCACCTGCGTGTGAGGCAGGTATCCTAACCAGGCTAGACCACCCATCCATTCTTATACTAAGCTTGGAAGTTCCAATTTTTCAGTGAGGATTCGTGTCATATTAAAATTTTGGTATCAAAGGCTGTAGATAACACGAACCAAGAGTGATATCAATTGACCTCGTTAAGTTCCTTCGCCAAAACCTTCAAGGTAGATCTTTTGCTCTGGTGACAGTCGATCTATTTCAATGCCCATGGATTCTAGTTTTGCCATTGCAATTTGCTCGTCCTGGTATCTATCAATGTCATAAACTTTTGGAGAAAGATTACCTTTAGAACTAACTAATTTTAAAACGGACAGAAGCTGATTTGCAAAGCTCATATCCATGACTTCAGACGGGTGACCTTCCGCTGCCGCCAAATTTACAAGCCTACCTTCTGCTATTAGATAAACCTTGTTCCTATTCTTGAGAATATATTCTCTATTATTGTCATTGATATTTTTATTAGAAACAGACGCATTTTTAAGGGCCTCTAGTGAAATCTCAACATTGAAATGGCCCGCGTTCGCCATGAAAGCGCCGTCCTTCATCTTGTTGATATGTTCCTCCTTAACTACATCTTTACACCCAGTGGTTGTAATTATAACGTCTCCTACAGTCGCCGCAGAAAGCATTGTCATAACATTGTAACCATCTAATTTAGCCTTTAAGGCTGCAATCGCATCAACCTCGGTGACAATTACACTTGCGCCTAGTCCTGCTGCTCGTCTAGCAATGCCTTTTCCTACATGTCCATAGCCAGCCACTACTACGTTTTTACCTGCTACGAGAATATTTGTTGCCCTTATAATACCGTCTAGTGCTGATTGTCCTGTTCCATAAACATTGTCGAAATCATGTTTCGTTTCAGCGTCATTTACAGCCATGATAGGGTATTCTAATTTTCCAGCTCGCTCCATCGCTCGCAATCTAATGACCCCCGTTGTTGTCTCTTCAGTACCCCCAAACATATTTTCACGCTTTATTGATTTAGCCTTATGCATTTCAACTGTCAAATCAGCGCCGTCATCTATAGTTATATCCGGAGGGGGATTCATGGTAGAATGAATATCATCATAATACTGTTCTGTAGTAACGCCTCTACTCGCAAATATCGAAATTCCTCCATTAGCTATTGATGCTGCTACATCATCTTGAGTGCTCAAAGGATTACATCCAGACCAAGCAATATCAGCCCCCAATGCATCTATTGTGCGGATAAGTACCCCTGTTTCTTTGGTCACATGAAGGCAACCAGATATCTTTATACCTTTTAATGGAAGTTTATCCTGGAACCTTTTTCTCAAATTCATTAAAACTGGCATGTGTATTTCCGCCCAATCGATTTTTTTCTTTCCCTCCGCAGCCTGACCTATATCTTTGACCCGATATTTCATTCCCATTCCTAACAATAGACTCCTTATATTACTCTATCAATAATTCTCCCGCAAGCATCAATGTTGTAATGAAATCTCCTCAAGTCTGATAACGTTTATTTTCACAATCAAATGACAATCTGATTTCAGGCAAGCTGGTGTTTGTCGACTACTGTTCATACTTTTCCGATCACAAAAGAATGCAAAGTTTGTAACTGCAATGAGTTGTCAAATTGCTTTAGTTTTATTTTCCTATTATACTTGAAACACTAAATAATATTTGAAGTAAATCATTCGCTCCGCTAGCTGCATTTTGGCAGATATAAGAAAGTATAAGAAAAACTGCATTGGACTCTTGTTATGAGAAAACTCCAGATCGCAGTAATAGGCTATAATAGTGATAAGTCTAATTCAACTACAAATAAACTAGCTTATGAAGTTGGAAGAGCGATAGCCAGAGCAAAAGGCATCCTTATTTGTGGAGGCTTAGGAGGAGTGATGGAAAGTGCTTGTAAAGGAGCGAAAGACCAGGGTGGAATAACTGTTGGAATAATTCCACAAGAAGATCTTTCGTGCGCAAATGAATTCTGCGATATAGTAGTTGCCTCCGGTATTGGCTACGCAAGAGACTTTCTCGTGGCTACCTCCGCAGATGGTATTATAGTAGTAGGTGGTGGTGTTGGTACTCTAGTAGAACTTTGTGTAGGATATATGTTAAAAAAACCGATAGTTACCATTCCTCATAGTGGAGGAACTGCCGAGCTTTACGGAGGCAAGTATCTCGATGAGAGAAAGAGCATTCTGATAACTACTGCAAGAGATGCCGATACAGCAGTTCAGTTCATTCTCAATCATACAAAGTAATACTTCACAATTAACATTATTTCTCTGTGAGCGCATTTATTCTAATAAAGACGTCAAATAATTATTCGCCTTGTAGAAATCGCCGTACTTTTTCCGCAACTCTTCTAATGTTGTGATTATTTTCTTCAAACCAATTTGTCTAGCGGTATCGAACAGGGGTTTTCTTAAGCCCATTCCGAGCTTCAAGGCCGTTTCCAAATCAGCCAATGAACATACCTCGTTTGAAATCAGCCAGCTAGCATTATTCAACGCGACTGCTAACAATTTTATGGGATCATATCCCCTTGCCTCTTCTTCGGAAAGCGATACCCTCTCATATTGTCCATCCCCGTAGGAATAAAAACCAGACCCAGACTTTTTCCCATACTTCCCTTGGTCGAAAAGATCCTTAATTTTTGGGTGAGGAAATATGACGGCCTTATCTCTAGCATACATTTCAAATGTAGCTTTATAGATAACATCGATACCCGTATAGTCAGCCAGCTCAAAAATTCCCATAGGAAAGGATAATCTAAATTTGACTGCAGAATCCAATTGACTCATAGTAGGGGCTTCTCTGTCGAGGCAAAAGGCAGCTTCATGAACCAGAGGAATGAATATTCTGTTTACAATAAATCCTGGTACATCCTTTCTACACAATATGGCTTCTTTTCCAATTTTTTTAATAAAATCCATGCCTATGTTAATAGTATCTTGGTCTGTAGCCGTACCTGGTATAACTTCAACCAGCTTCATGAGTTGCGGGGGATTAAAAAAATGAAGTCCAATAAACTTTTTTGGTCTGCTGACTAAAGTTGAAATTTCACTTATCGGTAAGGTGCTAGTATTAGAAGCATAAATTGTCTTTGCGTCTGAATTTTCATCTACTTCTTTGTACACGGCTCGCTTTAGATCCATATTCTCAGGTACGGCCTCAATAAGGAGGTCAGCACCAGCCAAAGCGTCCTTTAAGGGTATTACGGGATGAATCCTATTGTATACGGATTCGCACTCTGACTGTGAAAGTGTTTTCTTCTCTACAAGTTTATTAAGTGACCACTTTATTTTATTCATGGCATTATTAAGAAACTCATGTTTAATATCACGCAAGGCTACTTCAAAACCTGCCATGGCTGAAATTTGAGCGATTCCATGGCCCATTATGCCTGATCCTAAAACTGTAATTTTTTGAATTCCTGACATTCCATGGATATTCAAAGAATTGGAGATTTTTAACGTTGCTCCTGTTGCACTAGGTGATTCATTATTATCCACAGCGTTCACATGGAGCAATAGCACCCCAGCACTGGATATTTGAATACTCCTAGGTTACAATTGTTCACATGCCGTAAGCAGAGGAAATCTTTAATATTATTCTGGCGCTGTGTTATTATTCCCGTTGTTACATATTCACTTAGTGAAAGCTAACGTGTTTATGCTAAATCAGGACGATCCTAAGAAGTGTACGGCTCTTAGATTGGTAAAGCTCGGTCTAACTAATCGTATAAACTCGATAAAGCGGGATATGATTGTATTAAACCCTTTTAGTAAGAGTGTACTACACAAAAATGACGTCAAGGTAGTCAGCTCAATTTGTGTTATAGATTGCTCATGGAATAAAGCAGAAAGAATATTGCAGTTTCCTAAATTTTTACATATGGGGATAGCCAGAAGAATGCCTGCCTTACTTGCTGGAAATCCCGTAAACTATTCAAGACTCGGGAAATTGTCAACAGTGGAAGCATTAGCTGGTTGTTACTATATAACAGGATATAAAAATCTAGCATTTCAAATATTGAACAATTTTAAATGGGGCCATACATTTTTGGATCTCAATTTGAACATATTGGAAGATTATTGCCAAGCAAGTAATCCTGAAGAAATTATTCAATTGGAAACTGAATATTTTGGCAATAGTCAATATGAAGTTACCACCAATAAATGACTGAATTTGACAATTTCAGGATATTGAAGTTTAGAGTCATAAGACAATTGAACTACTTTTGTATCAAGTCCTTCATACAAGGGTAGCATCATATTTCGATTCATTTCGGTGAAATTTACTGTTAACATTCTTAGTTGCAGAGGGAATCAGCCATGTTAATACGCGATCTAGGTCACTACTCGTAACAGTAACTTTAATAGGCCCCAATGAAGATTCGTCCCAACTTTCGACTATGGCTATTACACCGCAATATGCGGCCTGTTTATTTAGTAGAAACCAAGTTGAATTACCATTCCGATTATAATCCACCAATCTTCGAAGAACTCTGGCAGATTGTCGTAATTTTACGCCCATTCGAATATGATGAAGAGCAAGTAGGCCTTTGCTTCTTACCACTACATAGTTTTCTTCTAGTGACGGATCTCCCCCATTTATTGTATTTGTAATGCATTTGATTACTTTTTTAGTGTCCTCAGACGAATTAATTACACTCTCTCCGGTAACATTAACTTCCCAAACTGGATCGAGTTCATGATTTAGGCGCAGACTCAATGTAAGATCAACCTACTTGCGTCTGACCTTTTTTTTCAATTATCCATTTTTCAATAATTGTTAGGCCTTGCTCACACAGTTGTTCTATTGATATACCATTATTTGATATAGTTTCATCTGCAAGAGCTATCGCCTTACTTAAACCAACGCCGAGCTCTCTATTGTCACGTTCAGAGAAATCATCAATTGTAGTCGGAGCGTCAGCTCTTGCTCTTGTTTTGACGTGATGAAACCTAACCTGAGTTGAGCCATGAACTGCAAGCAGTTTGACTGGCCCTAGACTTTCAAGTACTCTCATCTCTTCCATGTTCCTTATTCCATCGATAATTATTGCCCTTGTAGGGGCTGAATTCCCTAAAATAGATCTTATTTTATCAAGGACAAAGTATGCGATAGCCCCCTGACCTTTTTGCCTTCTAAGTTCGACCATCAAGTATCCTAAGTTAACATCAGTTAATTCCAATTTCGCATTTATCGCTCGCCTCTCGCACAACATCACCCATTACAATGACAGGTAGTCCTGCTTTAGAAAGTGATCGAGCAAGTGTACTCTTTCCTGCCCCAGGCATCCCTGTAAGCCCAACTATCAAGACAGATTGAACCATGACTAAATGATCGGGAATCTATTCACGAAAGGATCATAAAAATTTTTGAAATCAGATTCAATTATCCATATCTTAGGTCAAATAAGCAGGCAATTTTGCAACCGTTCTAGGACAAATAGTCAAGTACGAAGATCAAGTAAATTTTTTGCAGCTAATTGAATATCTCCTGACTTTATCGTTCTTCTCCCAGCATGAATACTTAAGTCTACTGCTTGGCGAGCGATTCTCAGTGCTACCTCCTCAATGATTTTACGTAAGTGTTCTGCAGCTTCATCGCTCACTCTCTCTGCCCCAGATTTCTTAATTATGCGATACATGGCAGCAAGTCCCAGTTCTTGGGTGTCTGACATTTTGGTATATCCTACTACTTTTCTTAATATTATTAAGATAAAAACATGTGTTAATTATTACAGATAACTTCATGAATTGATATTGCTGGATTTTGTCGTACATTGAGTCAGATCCAAGAATACCAATTATTAACATAGAGTAGTTGCAGATTTTTCCGTAGCTGAATATTTTTTTTCGCTTGTAATACTCCTCTAGGTCGGTGATAGGAAAGATTTTATAATGGACCCAGGAATTCATGACGTTTTCCGGTGGTTCTAGAAAACAAAATGGTAACAATGGACGAATTCATGAGGATCAATTTGTGCGTTGGTAAGATAATTTCCGCTGAACTTGTACCTAACAAAGATAAGATTTTGAAAGCAACCGTAAATGTCGGATCGGAATTGAGGGATATTATTGTAGGTGCTGCACAGGTACTATGCACCATCTGAACTTGTGGGTAAAACTGTGGTAGTTTGTACAAATCTTACACCAAAGAAAATGGGTAACATTATTTCTTCCGGAATGTTGTTAGCGGCAGAGGGCGTCGACGGCAAACCAATATTTTTAACTACGAGTGAGGAAGCTCCCGTTGGCTCTGTCGTCAAGTAGTCGATTCACCACACGTACATGAAAAAATGCATTATGAGTGTGGATTGTGCGGTTTTATATTCATGCGGGTTTTGTGTATATTATACATGTTAATAATCTGAGTTTAACTATATTCTCCGTAAGCTTCGTGACCAACTTATAGTACTCTAATGCCAAAAGTATTTTGTAACCCCGCATGTAGAGATCGAGTACCCTTACCATGTCTATCATTATTTCAATCATTGCTATTATGGAATTATTTTGCCATTTGGCAAGATAAATACTTCAGTAGATACTATTGGAAATTATTGGAATGAATAATATTTGAAAAACGTATATTAAAAAATAAGCTCATACGACATATTTCGTCAATTATGCTATAGAACTGGAAAATCCTATTGATCTATTTAATAAACTGGATAGATACCAACAATTGAGTCCCAGGCTACAAATCGTTTGTGAACTAGGTCATGTTGGTATGTGATATGACACCCATATTGAATGCAATTTGGATTTGCAAGATTAATCATTACATTTTTATTTTGCTTACGACGAATTCATACGAGGTTTTAGATTTAGGTAAGAGAAAAGTACTTAGTGAATCAGATTTAAAAGAATTGGTTATGCCCCAACAAGGGGAACTACTGGGCCGAGTAATAAAACTTGTTGGAGGAGATAACATAATTGTTAGGTGCACTGACGGAAAAGTAAGAACGTGTAGAATTAGGGGGAAAATAAAAAGAAGAATGTGGATAAGAGAACATGATATTGTCTTAATTGCACCATGGGATTTTCAGTCAGAGAAAGCAGACATTGTATGGAGGTATATTTCAGCCCATGCGGCAAAGCTTGAAACAGATGGACTTTTGAAGGGGATAGTCTAGCAGATTACAGTCTAGTCAGATTTATGATTCGCCAATAACGTGTTGTCTGGATACATACCAATAACTTTCCCGTTAAAATCAAACATCATCATGTATATTCCAACTTTAAAATCACAATACTTCGATAATTGATTATGTGCTTCTTTACATAGTGAATCATAGAAGCCTTTGATAGAATAATAATCTATTATTTCAGAAACATGTCTTGCTGTGTTTGCCGTCTCTATCTTGGAAACAATTTCATCGTTTGAGCCGCAAGAGCGAGCTTGGCTAGCTAGGAATGCCATATCCACATGCGAACCTCTAACGTGAGTTTGCTTTACACCCATTGCCATCTTTGTCAATTTTCCAATGAATCCTCCTACGAACGCTGTTTCTATTTTCTTTATAGCACTTTGTCTGATGGCATAGCCAATAAAATCCCCTACCTGAATAAAAGAATGATCGGGAATTTGCGAAGCAAATAATCCTCGAGAAAAATCTTCGCTTCTACCACCAGTGGTTAGCACCACAGTATTTGACTCCATAGCTACTGACACGTCCATCGCCTGCCTTATAGATGCCGCAAATGAAGATGTCGAATAAGGTATAACAATACCAGAAGTTCCCAAAATTGAAATTCCGCCAATAATTCCCAACCTAGGGTTATCTGTTTTTTTGGCTATTTCTTCACCCTTAGGGACTGTTATTAAGATGGATACACCGTAGTCCTTGTGATTGTTTCCAATAACATCTTCAATGGATTTTTTAATCATTTTCATTGGAACTGGATTTATTGCAGCACTTCCTATTTTTAGACCTAAACCAGGTTTTGTTATTCTGCCTACTCCCTTCCCTCCATCAATGATAATTTCGTTACTGGAACGAAGGAGCGATACGGTTGAACAAATCTCGGCACCGTTAGTAACATCTGGATCATCGCCAGCATCTTTTATAACGGCGGCTGTAACTGTATTTTTATCCATCCTGATCCATGAAGCAATTAACACTGCAGAACGGCCCTTGGGCAAAGTAATAGTGACTCTCGAAACTTCTCTATGTTCTAGAAGTGAGCATAAGGCAAGTTTTGTAGCAGCCGCGGCGCATGTACCAGTAGTATAACCTGTCCGCAATCCTTTTTTTCCCGGAGACGTGGAAGGCAACATATATTGTTCCTTATTAGCCATCACGAATCTCACGTTCTAGTAAGGTGTTGCTCCTCCATCAATGACAATTGTATTTCCCGTAGCGAAGGAAAAAGAATTGCTAGCGACACATATAGCAACTCGTGCGATTTCTGATGGCCTCCCCCATCGGTTCATTGCATTTTCTCGTGATGCACTAGTCCTTTCTTTGACTGAAAGCGACTTGTATGTGGCGTCTGTAGCAATGTTACCTAATACTAGTGAATATGCCCTAATTCCATCTTTTGCATATTCTAAAGCAATATGCTTTGTCATACTTATGACACCAGCTTTTGCTAAAGAATAAGGAGAACCGAAAGTATACCCTGACAATCCTGGCGTAGAAGCAATATTTATTATTACTCCTCCTTCACCTTTGCGGATCATCAACTTTATTATTTCTCTTGATACCCTAAATGAACCAATTAAATCTACGTGTAGGATATTTGCCAATTCTCTGTCTGAAACCATATGAAGCTTCTTGAACCAGGTCTTTCTTAGAAATGCATATCCAGCATTGTTTATTAATACATCAACTCTGCCATAGTTCTTACGAATTTTTTGAACAAATTCTATAACATTGTTACTATCGTCTACGTTCAACTTGAGACCCACGGATTTTTTTGATATTAACCTCGATGCTTTAAGCGCCCTCATCTTGTTTCTTGATGTTATGATTACAATTGATCCTGCACGGGAAAATTCTTGAGCCATTGCAAATCCTAAACCACCCGCAGCACCAGTTATTACGACTACTTTTTCTAATAGTGACAAGCGTCTACTTGTACCTGTTCAGCCGAATTAATTAGTATTTATCCTCCTCCTTCTGCTGAGACGAACTGCTTACACGGCTTAAAAAGGTATTTGACAGCATACTGAAATATTCAAATTGGAATTGAAACTTTTATTTTTATCAAATCACTTTACTTACTTTAGGTTTAATTTGTAATTCTGAATAATCCATCCTTATCGGTGCGTTCCCACGTGAATGTGGGTTCGCTTCTTCCAAAGTGGCCATACACGGAAGTACTTTTGTAAATAGGCCTCTTAAGATTCAGTGTTTTAATGATACCCGCAGGCTTTGTGTCAAAAATTTCGCGAACTTGTTTTTCAATCTGTTCTTCGTGGTTACCTGTACCGAACGTATCTATCATAATGGATACTGGTTCGGCAACACCTATAGCATAAGCTATTTGAACTTCGCATTTCTCTGCCAAAGCAGCAGACACTATGTTTTTGGCGATGTACCTTGCCATGTAACATGCGGATCTGTCGACCTTTGATGGATCCTTACCAGAGAACGCTCCCCCTCCATGTCTACCCATGCCACCATAGGTGTCGGCAATTATCTTTCTACCGGTCAAGCCGGTGTCACCTACTGGTCCTCCAATAACGAATCTTCCCGTGGGATTTACCAAAAACTTCGTAGAATTATCCAACCATCCCTGACATACCGGTTTTATCACCTTTGAAATGACCTCTTGTCTCACATCTTCAATTGACATATCCGGAGTATGCTGAGTAGACACTACTACAGTGTCAAGGTTGATTGGTTTCGAATCTTCGTATATAACAGAAACCTGGGACTTACCGTCTGGCCCCAACCAGTCTAATTCCCTTTCTTTACGGACCTGTGCAAGTTTTGCTGAAAGTCTGTGTGCCAAAATTATTGGCAAAGGCATGAGTTCTGGTGTATCGTTAGTCGCATAGCCAAACATCAATCCCTGATCACCAGCGCCCTGATCCTTACTCCCTTTTGAGTCAACTCCTATCGAGATATCCGCGCTTTGTTCATGAATTGAAGTCAACACTGAACAGCTCTTGCCATCGAATCCATATTTTTCTCCTTCATATCCGATACCAACCAGTGTATCTCTTACGATTTTTTGAATATCAATATGGGCCTTAGAAGTCACTTCTCCTGCAACAAAAACCACACCAGTTGTAATCATGGCTTCCATTGCAACTCTCGAGTTTACGTCTTGCCGTATCAATTCATCAAGAATCGCATCAGATATCTGATCACAAATTTTGTCAGGGTGACCTTCGGTAACACTCTCTGACGTGAATAGGTGTCTTCTTACCATCTCACTATTTTAATACTAGTTCCAAATAATAGTCGGTCACAAAATCTACAACTCTTTTTCTAATCTAATGAAGAGGACATTGTTCCCTCTTATTACTACTTTTCCATAATTGGCAATTGCTTCTGGGCCACTAAACTCTTCCGCATCTAATAATATGAGATTCATATAAGAATCAACATTGTTCATCTTGCCACGATATTCTATTTCGTTCTTCAATCTCACAGCTACCTTTCTGTTCAATGACCGTTGAAGGGTCGTAAGAGGTCTTTTCGACTGCTGTGAAGTTGATGAAGATGACATTCAGCTTATCACTTTGCAATCAAGACAATGTTACAACAATAAAAAGGTTGCCTTGTCTTGCCGGACCCGGGTTTTTGGCATAGCTTTTTTTTATATAAATGCAATTATTATAAACAGTGACAATCATTGCTAGTGGATATAAGTCAATTGATACACTTCTTGGAGGTGGGTTTAGGTCAGGTTTTATCACGGACATATTCGGCGATAGCAAATTAGCTAGGAATACCATTTCACTTTCGGCATGTATCGCTGCAGCACGAAGCTTCTGTGATTCTGTAGTCATTTACATTGATATAAGAGGGAATTTTCGCCCTGAACTTATGTTGGAGCATTTACGTGATTCTACTGATTCTAATAAAATATTAAACAAAGTAATTGTCGTTAGATTGGATTCAGTTATACTTTTAAAATCAACGATAAGGAAAGCACTTGTTCATCGACCTAAAATGATTGTATTAGACAATTTTGTGACATTATTTACAAATGAATTCAACGGTATCACAAGACATTTATCCGTAATGCATAATTTGCGCCACCTAGCCGTTACTGCACTAAATCATGACCTCGCAATAATTATTACTAACCCATCAGTTTACCAAAAAACAGATTATTATCGTCATAAGAAAGCAAATCCTAAATCAATCTCCGCCAGTCCATATATAATATCCAAAAAAGAAGTACTTGGTTCAACTCTGGGAATCTACACAGATACTGTTTTGCATATCGAAAGATCACAAATTGAACAATCTATTTACTATGCGAGACTCGTAAAGCCACATAGATATGGAAGATATCGCATGAGAATTATTAATGGACGCATAGAGGAGATGGAAGGGGAGGATTAGAATTTTTCCTTTGAATGCCTAATAAGATTTAATAAAGTTAAAACGTGTAATCGTGCATTATTTTGAGTATCGCGGGAAACTGTTTATAGATGGAGCCCAATATAGCGCAGTATTGCATGAATGATGAATTTCGTATTTTTCACTTGGTATTGATATAGTGCTTTACTGATATTGCAATATGCTCTGGTCATGAATAGAAGCGAGATTAGAAGTTAACAGCAAGTCGTATTAGCGTCCAATCATCTGGGTCTCGAATTACTAACTAACAAATTTAGGAGATCTATAAGTAGCGACGAATGTCTATTTACGGTTTTTGGATTGGTCATGCACCTTTCGCCTTTCGTTATTTTTGAAAAACGTAATAATAATCCAGTTCGTTAAATATTGAAATTCGTAGTCGCTGAGTCGGTTTAGATGTGCAGACATTTTTTGAATCGTATTATTAATTGTAATATTTATTGAGTATATTCGAATTAATCTTACAATATGTGTTGTTTGTTAAAACTCTTCTATATCTAGAAATGTTTATTAAGATAATATTGATTCATAGGATTAACCAGCAAAGGCCTTTCACGGGTAGAGATCCCCCATATCTATGATTTGCTGGATCCTATCGATAGGGGGACGACTCTATCACCCTATTTAGATTAGAGAGTAACGGCTAATAGTTCCTATTTCTTTTTTTCTGCAATGGACAAGCTTGATAGGCTACTTAAATTACAACGAGAGTTATCAATTGAATTGGCATCAGAGAGATATCCGTGTACAATGGAACAAAGAATTTCATTCCTTTGTTTAGCGTTAATACATGAATCGGTAGAGCTTCAAAGACTTACGAATTGGAAATGGTGGAAACGACCAAGAGAGTTCGATGTAGAGAATGCAAAAGGAGAGTTAATCGATATGTGGCATTTTCTATTGCAAGCTTCCATAGAGCTTGGAATGACAGCTGATGACATTCTGCGCTATTATATGCAAAAGTACGAAATTAATAAATTTCGAAGAAAATCTAACTACTAAAACCATCTACATATTTTTTTATAAATTCAATATCAACTATCCCCAATAAATTGTGAACTGACACTCTATTTCTAAAGCTCTCAACATCATCATAATTAACCGTTAAATAGGGTCGATGACCTTTTGAATTCAAAATTCGACCGCCACGACTTATTCCTCTATCAAACAATGATAACAAAGAATTTCCCGCAAGATGTCCATTCGTATCAGTTCCGCACAGTATTATATTAGCAAGCGATTTATTATTGCTTGGAATATCGAATAATTTCGTCAATACCTTTATTTTCTGAAAGCAAACTACCTACCAAAATAATTTTTTTCATTAAAATTTGATCTCTAGAAATTTGTTCCAAAAGATCTAAACTAGATAGAGTGCAAATTGCAATTTCTTTTCCCTCGCCCTCCACACATCGAGTTCTAATTGGAAATAATACCTTGCACAAATCTCCGCAAAAGTTCTCGATTGTTGTTGCAATGTGGTTCATTTTAATGTGGCCGACTCTTGTGAAAGTTCATGTTAATAATAATAATAATGTTATTCGTATAAGTTCTAGAAAATTTCGTTAGACCTATACGATATTAGTTTCTTCGCTCTATACGTCCTGCATTCAGAATTATGTTCCCTCCGTTCCCAGTATTATTGATATCATTTTTGTCTTGCGATATTTTATAGTACTGCTTATATGGTATTCCGCTAGCACACCGATCGAGTTGAGGGAAATTAGCAAGTGAAAAGGGGCTAGTCATAGTATATACAGGTAAGGGTAAGGGCAAGACCACCGCAGCCCTAGGAATGGCTTTAAGAGCAGTTGGACATGGAATGAGAGTTTGCATGATTCAATTTATTAAAGGTGAATGGTATTACGGTGAGTTGACAAGTGCCAATAGATTAGAACCAGAATTCGAGTTAGTGGCTGCCGGAAAAGGATTTGTGGGAATAATGGATGATGACCATGATATAAAAGAACATAAAGCCTCAGCAAGAAATGCACTCAACTTTAGTAGGAAGAAAATGCTTCAAGAAAAATATGATGTAATAATATTGGACGAAATAAATTATGCAGTAAATTTAGGCCTTGTGTCTTCACTTGAAGTTCTGAACCTTGTGAAAGATAAGCCCAGAAATTTAACTTTAGTCCTGACCGGTAATTACGCCACCCAGGAAATAATTGAAATGGCGGACTTAGTAACTGAAATGCGAGAAGTTAAACATCCTTTTCAGGTCGGCGTAAGGGCCAGAAGAGGTATTGATTTTTGACATTTAAGGAAAATATTTCAAATCAATTCAGTTGGATGTACCCATAACGTAACTAGGATTTTTCTAGGGCAACCTTAAAGTAACGCATAAGATACGGTAGAACGTACATGGTAACAGAAATCGCAGAACTTCCTGAAGAAGGAGAGTTAGTTATTGCCACTATTAAGGAAGTTACTGGTCATGGGGCGTATGTGTCTCTTGATGAATATAATAACTTGACAGCGTTCTTGCACATATCCGAGATAGCGACAGGGTGGATTCGAAATATCGAACGATATGTAAGGCCTAAACAAAAGACAGTTCTAAAAGTTATTAGAGTCCATAAGGGAAGAGTAGAGGTAGATCTGTCTTTAAAGCAAGTTTCAGGAGAAGAGAAGAAATCTAAATTAATTGAAGTGAAGAAAGGCGAAAAAGCCTCGGCATTTATGGATATAATCAAAAAGAGAAATAATTTGAATCAAGAACAAGTTCATGAACTGGAAGACAAGGTTCTATTGAAATTTGATTACGTGTACGACATGTTTGAAATTGTTGCTAGAAAAGGAATTGAAGCTATTAAGACAATTGAGTTACCAGAAGAAATACGGTCCTCAATAGAGGAAGAAAGCAAGAAAATTCAGATACCTGAAGTTGAAGTCCGAGGAACACTTGAAGTCGCACTGCGGGCTCCCAATGGAATCAATTTAATAAAGGATATTCTTTCCTCGGTTCAATCAGATAAGGGAAATGCTAAAATTTCCATCACTTACATTGCGGCTCCGAAGTACAGGATTACCTCTAGAGCAGAAAATTTCAAGATTGCAGAAAGAATAATGAAGAACGCAATAGAAAAGATATCCTTGATGATTGAAAAAAAAGGGGGGACGTTCAAGTACACACGTGAAGACTCAAAGAAACGCAGAGATGTTTAAAACTGAAGCGTCTGCTGAAAAAATGTAATTATTGTAAAGTATACACACTGTTTCAGAAATGTGAGCATTGTGGTAATGCAACTCAAGACGCTTATCCTGCAAGGTTTTCACCTGATGACAAGTATATCAGATATAGAATAGCTGCCAGGTATGCTAAGTAACAATAAAGATTCAACGTAATTCTCCCGTCACTAAATAATTAAGGAGAAAACTCGCGAGCTTCCCCGCTTTAGCGTTTTAGTTACATACCTCTACTTTTATTTGTTAATTCGCGGAGGTGGTATTTGCAGTTGAAGTGGTATTTGCAGTTGAGGTAGCCTGGATCATTTGTTGAACAGCTGCTCCAGTTGGATTCGTATTATTCGTAATATTAATGACAGTTCCAATTATCGATCTGTTAAAGCCTTCTCCAGGTGTATGAGTTGCATTGCTCACGTTTTGACCGGAAGTCTCATTCATAGTTTTGTTGACCATTCACACTAAAATCGGAATACAGTAATGATACTGAATTGAGAAGAATAAACAACCCCGTGGTTAATGAAACTAAATTTAGATTCATACTTATCTTTATCATCAATTTATCGGTAACTATCTATGATATATAAATTTCTGCTTAAGGTTATGGACAAAAGTAATAGTGGTTGTCATAATTCCTTAACCCGAGGAGACTTATGGGCGGTTTAGTATATCAAATGAAGATCTCGTTATGACACTTGACAACGAGACTAGTTCGAATTCTGGTCAATTTCAAATAATAGTGAAAAATAATAAAAAAATAGAGGTTGCCGCGATTCAGTTCTTTAGGTAGTCTTTATCTAGTTTGTTGAGTAGATTTAGGTTCCAACGCATACGCCGACTGGATTGCTGGTGTTACAGTTATTCTTCAAATACGAGTTTTCGTTAATGTTTAGTGCCAATCCATCTGCGTTATTGATGTCGAGAGTATTGCCCAACACGTTATTGAACTTCATTTCGTTCTTAGTGCTCTGTGCATCAAGGAATATACCGTTGGCACTTCCACCGACGCTGTTTGCCCATATTACTGATTTGTCAGTGTTTACGAATGTTACACCTGCCAGATTATTTGTTGACATGAGATTTGCATGCACATCGACTAGGTCGCTAGAGTGAGCTGCTACTCCTATGCTGTTAGGACCGATCATGTTTTGTTCAACAACCGTATTTGTCGTTCCTGTCATAAAGACCGCAATCTTATTTCCATCAAATGTAACTCTCTTCACACTTGTACCGTCAGATCCAGTTATCAAGATACCAGCTTGGAAAGCTCGTAAAGATCCTGGTCCTTTTATCTGAACGCCATCAGAATTTGGTACCACTATGCCTACTTTTGAACTATCAGGGCCCGTACCGGTTATTGAGTAGCCCGCAAGATCTATTACAGCATTATCTGATCCGACTATGAGACCATCACCAGGACAGTTTAGATCAGCTGTGAGAGTTATATTTCCCTTGACAACTTGTCCACATGCGGGACTTGATACTAAGGTTGGTGCCTGCGCATGAGTCATTTGTGTTGAGGATTGCATCGCTATTCCACTTACTGCTGCGAGTGTCAATATTGTTGCTACCATGTATGACATTGTTGTTCGTTGCATTCATTATACGCCTTGAAAATTAACTATTTATGTGAAACTCTTATTTGTATTGTAACTTAGTAATAGTATAAGTGGTTGTTCTACTATGAGCAATCAATAGGTAAATTTTTGCTAACTAACATAGATTTGAATATATTAATCCATGAATTAGACAGGTATTTCTCCGCCAATATTCATTATACACAAGAATTGTATAACATATACACTGTATGGTTATCTACTATAGATTAAATTTCGTACTAAAAATTCTTAACAATGAAGGAAAAAAATTCTTAACAATAAATGGATGGGAGTTTAGTTATGCGAGATAGGAATCTACGGCAGTTTGGTTACGATGAAGTTCCAACGCATACGCCGACTGGATTGCTGGTGTTACAGTTATTCTTCAAGTATGTATTCTCGTTAATATTTATAGGCAATCCGTCTGCATTGTTAATGTCCACAGTGTTTCCTAAGACGTTATTGAACTTCAATTCATTCTTGCTGCTCTGTGAATCCGAGAATATACCGTTGGCACTTCCACCGACGCTGTTTGCCCAAATTACTGATTTGTCAGTGTTTACGAATGTTACACCTGCAAGACTGTTGCTTGACATGAGATTTGCATGCACATCGACCAGGTCGCTAGAGTGAGCTGCTACTCCTATGTTGTTAGGGCCAATTACATTCTGTTCAACAACCGTGTTACTCGTTCCTGTCATAAAGACCGCAATCTTATTTCCATCAAATGTAACTCTCTTCACACTTGTATCGTCAGATCCAGTTATCAAGACACCAGCTTGGAAAGCTCGTAAAGATCCTGGTCCTTTTATCTGAACGCCATCAGAATTTGGTACCACTATGCCTACTTTTGAACTATCAGGACCTGAACCGCTAATAGTGTAGCCCGCAAGATCTATTACAGCATTATCTGATCCGACTATGAGACCATCACCAATGCATTTTAGATCAGCTGTGAGAGTTATATTTCCCTTGACAACTTGTCCACATGCGGGACTTGATACTAAGGTTGGTGCCTGTGCATGAGTCATTTGTGTTGAGGATTGCATCGCTATTCCACTTACTGCTGCGAGTGTCAATATTGTTGCTACCATGTATGACATTGTTGTTCGTTGCATTCATTATACGCGTTGAAAATTAACTATTTATATAAAACTCTTATTTGTAGTGTAACTTAGTAATAGTATAAGTGGTTGTTCTACTATGAGCAATCAATAGGTAAATTTTTGCTAACTAAAATAGATTTCAATTTATTAGTCCCATCAACTGAGATAGAACGACGTAACTTCCAAAAATATACGTAGCAGTCATTGGATAACATTTGCACTGTATGTTATCCACCATGGATTAAATTTCGTACTAAATTTTCTTAACAATGAGAGAAAGAAAATTAGTTCTGTCAATTACTCATACTCAACCAACAAGAAAGTACAAATTGATTCAGAGCCGTTGCGGTTTTCATTGTCATTATTTCCGACCCCTTACGTAAATTTATCATTACGAGAAGAGGGGATTTTTGGGATTGTTGTGCAATAAGAATCCTTTGAAAAACCCTATGAAATTAGGCTAACAAGAAATATATGCACTTTCTCAAACACTCATTGATGTGAAGTTAGCCATCGTTGGTGCTGGTGTGGCTGGGAGCTATCTTGCCAATAGGTTATGCCGCAAAGGCCACGATGTGGAGGTATTTGAAGCAGCTAAGGAAGAAAGTCATTGGCCAATTTGTGCGTGGGGGGCTTCTGGACATATGCTAGAAAAGTTTTCTCGCGAAGCTGGTCTTGAATTTAGTAAATATATCCTGCACAGAGGCCAAAGACTCAGAATGGACTTACCCGAAGAAAAAAAAGAATACCTCGAATTAAAGGGTTTGGTAACTTATGATAAGAAACGCTGGGAAAAAGATTTATTGAGTGGACTAAAGGTTCACTTCGACAAGAAATGCTTACGGAGTTCTACCGAGCTTCAGGATTTCGAATACATTCTAGATTGTACCGGAGTACATAGGTCTCTTTTACCCAGATCTGAACATGACTTCATAATTCCTGCCTACGAATTTTTAGTAGAGAATGTCCATAGAGAAAGAGAATTCTATGTAATTGGGTATAAAGGGGCTCGAGGCTATTTTTGGTTCTTTCCTCTAGGAGAGGGAATGGCCTATGTTGGGGCAGGAGATATTGATAGAAAATACGTTGGGGTTTCAGAATTCTTTCAACAAAATCCTAATGCAAAGGTCATTAGGAAAATAGGACGCCCCATTAGATTATCCCCTCCTAAAAGAATGCAGCCATTTTGCGATGATAAGGTTATTGGAGTGGGTGAATCTATTGGATGCGTTTTTCCCATGCTCGGTGAAGGTATAATTCCTTCTTTGATTTGTTGTGAAATTTTTCTGAACATCTTAAATAAATCAAGTAAATTTGATTCGAAATCGTATCATGACAAGGTCCTGAAAAGATTTGCATATTATGATGACGTTTATCGTATTGTACGACTTAAAATGAACGATAAACTCAACATGGTAAGACATTTGGGATTATTGATAAGCATGTACAGAAACATGAAAAAGGAAGAGCAAAGATTTGGCTTTGAAATCAATTTTGGAAAGATGAAAAGATTAGTTAACGCTCTATGAGTACACTCAGATGGATTATGGTAGCGATTGCAGCAAGCGCTGAGCGCCATTAATATATTTGGACCGGAACATATTTTAGAG
Organism: uncultured Nitrososphaeraceae archaeon; assembly: GCA_963788355.1. Lineage (GTDB taxonomy): Archaea > Thermoproteota > Nitrososphaeria > Nitrososphaerales > Nitrososphaeraceae > TA-21. Next base: position 99,509 of record CAWBGD010000011.1, read on the forward strand.
CAGAGAACCAAAAATAATTATGAAACTGTCGGTTGATAACAATTTTTTCAGGAGACGCTGGTTGGATTTTCGAAACGGTCACGGCATTTATCTTGTGTTTGCCATGACATTTGCCAATTTTATTACAATCCAATATAAGCTCTTAATAGCCCAGGCACCGTATCTAAATGACCTATTTGGAAATATTTTAGTTTTTGCCACAGTTTTTCTCTTGATTTACATTCCGATAAGCATGATCCTAGGCTACTGGCATCGTAAGAATCAATTTCTAGTTGAGGCAGATGCATTATTTAGAGAGAACAAAGTAGGGGCGATTATGTGGCTCTACATGATCGATCTGATAGATGGCAAGGTTGACGAAGAAGATCGAAAAAGGATGCGAGAAGTACTAATGAAAATAAGTAGGGGAAGTACTAGACTCTATGATAAGGAAAAGGTTACCTCAATAGAACCGTCTTCGCCTTCTAAAGAATAGAATATTTCAAAACGAATTTTATCATTCTAAATATCCTCCAACTTTTACACTCTCTTCAATCATAGCGGATCCATATGAAATCAGCATAGACCGTAGGCCTTGATGATGTTGCCTTCAAACTTTTCCCAGGTTAGATTTTTCCGTGCAAAATTCATAATTTGTATTCTCCTCTTATACAGAAGTTCCACATCACTGGCTAGGTTCGTCAAAACTGATTCCAAATCTGAATAGTCTTCAAATACCTCGCAATTGTCATTCAAGTTTGATATTACTGATCTAAACGACGAAGTGCATACTACTAACAATCCCGCATTCGCATATTCATATGCTTTATTAGGACTAACGTAAGGATGAGACCAATGTTTTCTAAAAGGTACCAATCCGACAGAGTGCTTCGTCATCTCTGAAAACATTTCATTTCTCTCCAGTCGACCCCTGTAAATGATCTTGCTTGAGCTTTGACCGGACCAGCCTACGATGGTCAATGTTCCTATGTCTTTATTCTTAAATAGGGTGACAAGTCCATCCATATTCCTGTACGGATATTTCTCTGTACTGAGCCCGTCATGACCAGCATACACGGAAGATGGTGTGAGTTCATATTTCAAGTCTTGTATCCCTTGAACTTCTGCCATAAGAGGTACATTTGGAACCACAAAAGAGTCAGAGTTCCCAAGAGATTTCAATTCATTTCGAATTGCTTCCGAAACTGTGATAACTGGATTGTTTTGAACTATTGTTTTTTCCCACTGAGACCAACGGAACGCGATATAACGTCGATTAAGTTTAACCAATTTGTGTCTGACTATCCGATCTAGCGAATTTGTAACCTCCTCTTGCTTAATTGCAGACGATTCAAGTAATAACCTTGCATAGAGGGACCAAAACTCATGATCGTCATATATGAATGGGACTTTAAATTCGGAAGCCAATCTGGCAGAACAAAGATTGTGCGCGTGGATGATATCGGGGTTTGTTTTGGACAGAATGGATTTTAGCTGTTTCTTAACCATATGCCAGTGATATGGTATTCCCATCCTTGACCACGAGGTCCAATTTAATTCATATGTTGACGAAAAAGTCTTTTCGATATGTATTCTCCAGTCGCGTGGTCCAGCAAATAATAGTGAATGACCTTGCTTGATGCCGGTAATTGCTGACTTTTCAACACGCCAATCAGGCAAGCCTGTATCTGACAAATGGAGAATTCTCAAGCGTCATGATTAACTTATTAGGTATTAATAAATAATTGATGTCAGTATTTCAATGGCAATCCTCCTAGTAAAAGAATGGAATCCTGAATTTATTTTTGCAAGTACTAATATCAGGACTGTCTAGAGTACATCTCTTCCAGCATTGAAATAGCTTTAGTTATATCATGATACTTCTTAACGTAATTAATTCCTTCAAGCGCTAACGCTTTTCGAGTATCAAGATCTTCTATTAACTCTGCCAAGTCAGTACGGAACGTGTCTTTAGATGTTCGATAAAAAGGTGGACTATATTTATAATACAGTTCATCGGAGATGTAACAAATGACAGGCTTGCGCAGAACTATTGACTCAATTTCAAATTGTCCGTACCACCCTATGTCGGGAAGAATCTTGCCCACTATTACGTCACACTCGTTTATTCTAGCTAAGGCGTCTGAATGATTTAGATCGAAAATCTCAACCGGGATTAACTTCCCCTTCTCGTAAAGGTCGAATAATGCATTCCTGATAAAATCCTGGCCCCGGTAGTATTTAAAAAAAGGATAGTAACCAACCTTTGGTAAATCGTTTTCATTTTGTGTCCTATGCCCTACCTCGCGAAGATAACGATCTTCAATCTCAATTATGTTGATTGGATTAGGCAGCCAGGTACCTTTAGGGGCCCATTTTAGTAAGTCTGGAGTCGAAACCAAACATTGATCATGCTCTTCACGACCCCTTAAATCGTCACCATGGTAATGTTTTATCAGAAGTCTGCCATGCTTACGTTTTTCTAATTCGTCCTTTAATTTGCCATAAGGATAGTGGTAGTGCCAAATATCATATTTCCTTAATGAGTTGAAGAACTTCCATTTAGATATTGGAAATCTATAGTCTATTTTTTTTCCACCAAACAACTTCTGTGTAGTATTATCAAATACAAAAATATCTACAATATGGCCCATTTTTTTCTGCTCTGAAGATAGGATTGAAGCAACGCCGGCTGTGTTGTTCACGTGTGCTACCTTCTGACCCAAGATAATATTCTGCCTGCTATTAGAATAGTCTGACCATTTAAATAACGCATTCGTTTATCACGTTCTAAGGTACTAACTCGTTCGTTGGCTCTCTTTCGTGCCTTTCATTAGAGTGAAAAACAATTTTCAAACAAGAAATTTACCTGAATCATAATTAACTGTCGAAAATTGGGGAGTTGATATGAATCGCACAACCAGCGTTGTCCACTAATAAACAGGAGTATTGAATGGTTCAAAAACAATTTTCGAAGCTTATTTAAGAAAGACCGGAAGGATTTTTACACTCTCAGAACGTATTATCAAAAAGTGTTTAAATCTGCTTAAAGAGGCAAAAGAAAGGGGAACTTATAGCGTCATAGTCACATGTAGAAATTCTGAAAAAGATATAAGGTCGGCTCTTGCCTCTTTAATAAATCAAACCGTTAGGCCAGAGTATGTTCTAGTTGTCGATGATGGTTCATCGGACCTGACTCCGAACATATTAAATGAGCTAAGTTCAAACCATGACAACATATTCATCACTACTAATCCTGATTTAGGTTACGATATTGGAAGAGTGGTTGAGAATTGGAACAAGGCTTTAAGACTCGCAAAGGACCTAGGATTAAAGTCTACTAATTACCATATGATTAGTACTGACGATACTGAATATGAAAAAGACTATTGTGAAAAAATCATTAACCGCATGGATTTGGAATCGTCAATTGCTATAGCTTCTGGAACTTATGGAGACTATAGCCCAACTACTCCCCACGGCGCAGGACGATTCGTCAGGAACTCATTCTTTTTCTCCATCCTAGGTTCGTACCCTCAAAAAATGGGTTATGAATCAGCCATTTTATACTTAGCCCTGGCTAATGGGTTTAGATATATGGTAGTTTCCGAAGCGCGCTTTGTGCATACACGGCTACTCGGGTCTTCGCACCACTTTTACGAGTTCGGTGCAAGCATGCGAACTTTGGGGTACCATCCTATCTTTGTCATGGGCAGATTTTTCAAGTACTTTTTGTCAGGAGCTCCGATTGGAAGGTTAGGTTCGCTTTATATGCTGTATCATTACCTGCTCTACAAGCCGAAAAGTGAAGGCTATGATAGTATGTACGATCTTGAATTTCGAAAATCGATCAGAGCGATCCAATTGACGAGAATAAGGCGATATATAAGACATCGTGTATCTAAATAGGAGCTCCCGAGCAAGCGCTTACAAATATATAAAAGCAAAAATTTTCATGATTTTTTGCCTAGTATGGATAATTAAGAATATGATTTCTTTGCATTCTACAATGAAGTATTAGAACTAATTTCGAACGTCACAAACATTCTATACCACACCTCGAGACTCAGTAGCTGCAGCATCTTGCTGATGTATCTTACGTCATGTGTATCAGCAATCTTAAGCAGTGACCGGTTGTAAAAGTCCTTACTAATTAGCCTATCTTCAAATATCCTGCCCTTATCCAACGTTGAATTTACTATCTCCTTCCCAGCACGTATCCACAGATCATAAAGATTCATTCCAAATCCGATTTTCTTGTCAAAAAGATTGGTAGGATCCCACTTCGCTGCAATCTTGCGTAATGGGAGTTTGCCCATATTTCTGCTCATGTCATACTTAAGCGAATGAGGCATTTTCAAAGATATGTCTATAACAGAATGTTCAAGTAAGGGTGCTATTCCAAGCAAATTAAAATGATCAAAAAATTTTGTATTGACAGGAACAAAGTCGTACACAAGTTTTCCATTATAATCGGCCAAGAATACTTGGTCTAAGGGATGCAAATCATTATCAAAGTATTCTTTGAAAAGCGAATATATTTTATTCCAATCAAACGGCAAAGCTGGACCAAACATGTTAGCTTGATTAGGTACCCAGTCTCTGTCGTGACAATCCAAATACTGACGAGTTCTGTCTATCCATGATAGATTCTTATCATAAGAGCTCAAAAATTTGTGGTATCTAAAAATATATCCCCCGAATAATTCATCTCCTCCGTCCCCGGTAAACAATACACTTGAAAATTGTTTCGATTTTTCGATGAAATAATATTGGTATAAATTCCATCGAGGTTCCTTCGCTATACTTATTAGATATGGCAACTCTCTAAGCGGGTTATCAATTACGACGTTATGAAAAAAAGAGGACTTACTTTCTGCAAATCTTTTTGCATCTTTAGCCTCAGTATACTGATCAAAACTTACAGTCACACAATTTATATCAATCTCAGGAAACTCGTCCCGGATTAACGATAAAATTACAGTCGAGTCTATTCCTGCACTTAATGCAACAGCGATACTTTGGGATCTGCTTTCAATAACTGCTTTTCTGATCGCAATTCTTAAAGCATCTTCTACATCTGCAGGAGATGGAAACGGTTCTAGCCTCCCCTTGAAATCTCCGTACGTCAATTTTCTCAATTGGGATGTATTTTGTTGCGTAGGATCATACCGTAACGTCATTAGATTACATAGATCCACCAGTACTTTTCGTATACCGGTTTTATAAAACATTTGACCTAAAAAAATTGATCGCAGGGCAAATCTCATATCATAGCGCGAGCAAGGCTATACCGGTAAAAATAGTGACTATCGATGATTAAATGGCACCTGTGATAAATCTCAGAGCCTATAAACCTGTGGAACGAACTGCGTAGAATTCTTCGTAGTAGATAAAATTCTATATTTCGGACATATTTCGGGAAAGTACAAGACTATTATTTTTCTTATAATTGTTATCACTCCCCGGGGCCCTTCAGGTTCACGTAGAGCGGAAGCGATAAATTATGTGATCAAAACATTCGAGATTCCCAAAGCACTCTCGGTCGTACGGTATGCCTATATTAAGAATAGTTAAATTCAATACTTATGAAGATCGCGCAGAGATTTACAGTCCATGCAAAATCAGACAATGATCAATATACGGAGGGAGGAATCGTTCCTATTGATTATTGTTGTTTGTTATTGCTGCAGGAATAAGATTAGTTCCAGAGATTATTGCCTACCCCTATCCTATCGGTTATGACGTAATAAACTACTATCTCCCGGTTCTTTCGAACTACGAAAATTATTGGCCCGTGGTATCTTCTCAATTTCCATTATACGTGATACTATTACATGAAATTATTATTGGCACGGATTTGTCCCCTAGCGTAGTCGTGCCCTTGGCTGCCATTCTCATTTATGGGTTTTTTTCAATTTCAGTTTATACTGTATCTAGGAGTATTTTTCGACATAGAGCGCGATGGTTCTTTTTTCCTCTCACTATTCGTAATATTCCAAACCTCCTTATTGCGAACGGCATGGGATTTGCATAAAGACATGTTAGCACTGACAGCCATGTTATTCGCGATTTCCTTAGGATTATCTGGCAGAAATCTATCAAAGAGCCTATTTCTTGTCGTATTTACCCTCTGCATTTTATCGGTATTGACTGATCGAATGATTGGTTTGCTTTTAACTGTAACACTAATAACTTATGCACTCCTCAGAAGAGGAAAAAAGGAGCTGGTCCTGTCAGGTATTATATCACTTGTTTATGCTGTAGCAATCTTAAACGGTATTCATGAGATTGAAATAAATATTCAAAATGTCGCCTCTGGAGAAACTAAGAGTGTCAGTTATAAACAACTAAATCTAATAATCCTATTTGTAGTAACTAGCGGTTTGTTGATCCCGTTTGGAATAATTGGTTTCATTCGTTCTCCCAAGATTATTCTGAAAATACCATTATTGTTTTCACTGGTAGGATCGTTATCGTGGATCATTTATCCTTCTGATTCAAGTTTGCTGCCTGACAGGTGGACATTTATCTTTAGTATTTTTCTGGCAATATTTGCTGCCTATGGCATTGCTGTTTTGATCAAAAAAGCGGCCTGCTTGCAAATTTAGAAATCATCGTCTTTACTTCTTCGTTGTTCTCGCTCCTTTTATGACAGCCGGAATGCTGTTTGCTACTACTAGTGCTAACGCAGCAGTTAGCTTGTTTTCTGCATTCCACAATTATGTAGGACAGTTTGGCCCGATCTCTATGCAAGCGAATTCAATTTCAATCGAAGAGTCTAAGTCTATTGTATCGGCCATTGATTGGATAAACCATAGGACACCATTGTCGTCGGTTATAGTTATTGATAAGCACTGGAGAGGGTGGACTGAATTGGAACTCAAGAATAGAAGTTTTTTGTTTCATGAAGGTTTAGATAAGTTGGAAGCCCAGCGCAAAAGTTTTTACCTGCTAAGTCTTACAAAGACAAGCATACCCCAATTTGAAGATGCGAGAGTTTTATTAGTTTACAAAAATAATAATTTTTTACTCCATAAAATGAGCTTTGATAATTAGAATATTATAAAGATAGATATGTTACTATATTAATTCCCAAATGCGAGTTGATCAGAATGGCTGCCGATAGACAAAAAACTATGCAAAACGTATGGGAACTAAGGGGGATTTCCAAAAGGATGACAGAAAGAAGAGCCAAATTAATTCAAAAGTTGGTAAAGGATTCTGGTTGTAAATTGATACTTGATGTAGGGTGTGCGGAAGGCTACGTGACGAGCTACTTGTCTGAAATTCCCGCCATCGTTGTGGGTATCGACGTAGACGCTGAATACCTGCACTTGGCCAAGCAGAAATTATTGAACGCGTCTTTCATTAATGCTTCATTCGAAAACATGCCTTTTAGAGATGGAATTTTTGATTCCATTATAATATTGGAAGTTCTTGAACACCTATTCGAAGCTGAGGTGGCTAAAGGACTTATCGAAACTTTTAGGCTTATAAAGAAAGATGGGTCTCTTTTCATTTCCGTGCCATATAAAGAAACTATAAGATATGTGACCTGTACAAATTGCAAGAATTTAACCTCAGCTCACCCTAGCGGTCACTTACGTTCTCTTGATGATCAAGTAGTTGCCTCACTGCTACCACAGGGCATTGCGATTATTCACGAAAATTCACATGCCTAATACGGTTAGGGTGAGCTGCACCAGGTTATTGTGTGTCCTGCCTATTTCTCTATGGCTAAAAGTTAATAATTTTCTTGGATTAGTGAGGAGAAAAGGTTATTGGATTATTCTTCAATATTCAAAAACATGAATTGATAACAACGAATCTAATGTATGTTAGAAGAAGTACGTGTTACCATACTTAAGATAAGGTAGCAATTGCTGAAGGTAATGAACTTCCCGTAGGACAACTTCTGAAAGAATTCTGACTAGAAGTGTGACGATCTTTAAAGAAATTGAACTTCGTTCATCTGCAAAGTTATGTAGAAATTCTGTCCAAATATGAATAATGTCATATTCAATTATGACGGCAATTTCCGATATTTTCACTCCGTTTGCCCAAGCTACGAAGTTGTCATTTTTACTCTAATTGTTAAGGGTATTATTATTCTCTTTATCGCAGCTCTCTCTTTGTGGCATGGAATATAGATTGCTTGGTGTCAATCCCGAATATCCCTGTTTTTTTTATCGGTATTCTTTTGACTTCAGCTACAGAAGGTATCTCCTCGTAAATATTCCTATATTGATGCAGAAAATTGTGAGGAGCGAGTGTAGTCATTATCTCCTGGTAATAATCTATATTGATTATATGTCGATTTGATAAGTTGACTAATTTAGTCATAACCCCTTTAATTTCAGAAGGCAGGATGTGAAGAAGTACTTCAGCAGCTAGAACTAAATCAAATTTGTCACTGAGATCCAGTGACTTGATATCAGATACTGTGAAGGAGAGACCGTTACCGTTTGCTTTATTCTGGTCAGTTCCGGATCTTACATACTGTTCTGCATTCAATATCTGGTCAGGGGACAAATCCACAGCCACATATCTTTGGATATCAGGATGATTTGAGACTATCAATTTTGTAATGCGACCAAATCCGCAACCTACCTCCAACACACTTCTAAATTTTGGTGAAATACTTTTCAAATATGCTAATAACATTTTTTCTTGAAGTCTGAATTCCTTATTGTAATTAAACTTGTCTTTATACGTTCTTCCCTGCTGAATCCAATATTCGGTAGGATTGTAAGACGTACGTAATCTCGTGTTGGTAGAGTGATTTAAACTTTCATTCATTTATCATGTCTCGCCTTAAACTAATCCAATACATAGTCCATTAATATACAATTTAGTCAGTTGACTGTCACTACTGGAGAGAACTGCGCTGGAACACCTCAATTTTCATAATCATAACTGAAACACATTCGAATGAGAATTGAACCTCACAGTTAGCGTAATAGTTGCATTAGCAGTTTTGAGCCGTTGGTAATGAATAAGTTGGAAAGGAATACTCGCCTATCACATTTCTTTGAATTTTTACAGTCAGATATCAGGCACGTATTTTTCTCAAAATTGTATTTGGATAGGTATTTCAATTCAAGATTCTGGATTGGTTATCTTATTGGAAATCACTGAAAAGAATCAAGTATAACTATATAACTAAATACGCATTACTCTACAGGATGCTAATCATATGGCATATTGGGTGCCCTCAGGAGCATCATCGATGACATTGACAAATCATATCTTTTACTTGAATATGTTACCAACTGTGTAAACAGATATCAAACAAATGTTTGTATAGTATCTCCTAATTACTAAATTACAACTGGATTGTCCTAAATTCTCATGAGCGTCGATCTAAGGACGTTATTCCTGGCATATGGAGATTCTTTTGTCTGCTGATTCTGAATTCCTATACCTAAGTCAATAATAATATCATATCCATAATAGTTTGGGCTGTGTTACCATTGCCAAATACTGATCGGTCAAACTCAGATGTTGGATTCAGACTCATAACGGCTGCAGCAATCTTGTTACTATTTACACCAGTTAATACATTCCAGTTACCTTTTAGAGTCTCGATCCATTCCGTATTCTTTCTAATCGTTATGCATGGAATTCTCAACAAATATGCCTCCTTTTGTACTCCCCCTGAATCTGTAATAACCTTTGAGGCATTTTGAAGAAGTGATATGAAATCAACATAACTAATTGGTGATAAGAGTTTAACATTAGAGCATTTCAATAGCCGTTTGTACAATCCATAAATTCTAAATGTCTTTTTCGTTCTGGGGTGGATTGGAAATACTATAGTAAAATCAATTAGTGATTCAAATGACTTCAGGAGCTGGATAAGACGTTCCTTTGAATTCGTATTCTCGGCTCGATGCATGGTAACCAGGAGATAAGATTTTGGTTTAAGAGCATGTGATTTGAGTATACTGGATAGGTCAGACTTTGGTTTTATCTTGCCCAAAATTTCCACCGATAAATCACCAGTATAATATACTTTACCGCTAACATTTTCCGTCCGAAGTATCTTTTTCGCATTTCTTGTTGGGGCAAAAAGATACCTTGCAAGATGATCTGTAAGTATCCTATTATTCTCTTCTGGCATCGTTTTATCAAAGCTTCGCAATCCCGCCTCTACATGTCCTAATTTTAATATCACACTTGTTGGCGCATAAGGCGCCAGCCAATGTTGAATTTGTATCCCCGTAGACTAGGACAATGTCTACATTTGTACCAGAAAGCGAACGCTCTAATCGTTTTAGTATTTCACCAATTTGGAAACAAGAGCTTCCCGATCCTACGCCCAAATCGATATCAGGCTTGGGCAATTGAAAGTCTTTGAAAAAAACTTCAGACATTTCATAATCGTAGTGTTGTCCAGTGTGGATTATGACATGTTCATTGCCTGAGGCGATAATGGCATCATGTATCGGTGCCATTTTCACAAAGTTGGGTCGCGCCCCTACAACAGAAAGTATTTTCATTTTTTCATGGCAGTTTGATTTCCATAAACAGAATTGTCATCTATTGAGATTGATTGGAGTATTTTTGATCCATGTCCATAAACTTTTGCAGTTCTACCAATTCATTAAATTCAGCAAAGTCTACCATAATGTTTCGACAATCTTGAGTAGTACCTTTTTTCTTTAGGTCTGAAAATATCTTTTTCATTGCGTATGTAGCACCGTATAAACCAGACAAAGGAAAAACAGCCATTCTATATCCCATTTCTTTGAGCTCAAGTGCAGACAAGGTTGGTGTTACGCCATTTTCGATCATATTCGCCACCAGTGGTGCAGGTATTTTTCGAGGAATTTCTTTCAACTCTTCTATTGATAGTGGGGCCTCGACGAAAATTACGTCTGCTCCCTCCTTAGAATATAATCTGCCTCGTTCGATCGCTTGATCCAAACCCAGGGGCGCTCGAGCATCTGTTCGCGCGACGACTACAAACTCACGGCCATTCCGGGCATCCAAAGCTCGCCTTCAATTTGGGTAAAAATTCTTCTGTCCTAATAACCTCTTTTCCACTCATGTGTCCGCATCTCTTAGGCCATAACTGATCTTCTAGAAATATACCGTGAGCACCGTATGCAAGCAAGTCATTCACTATCCTCCAAACGGTCAAGGGATTTCCATAGCCAGTGTCTACATCAACGATAACAGGCAAGTTTACTGAACGAATAATTCGTCGCGCATTCTCAAGTGTTTCACCTGCGTTCAAAAAGCCGAAATCTGGCATACCTAACAAGGAAGCGGCAGAACCATAACCTGTTTGAAACATAGCATCAAAACCAACCATTTCGACAATTTTCGCACTTAATGAATCAAATACACCAGGAAGGATTAGAAATTCATCCTTGTCTTGTATCTTAGCTTGCAATGACTTGGTGTGCTTATTTAGCATATACGTTCACATTAGAATTTAATTTAATATTCTTAACGGATTGCATTCTTGAAAAGATGAGCTAACTAGTTTTCAATTCGGATATTTCAAAAGTTCCATCAGGGTTTTTCGTAACTCGAATATGACAGTTTCTACATTCGTAATAGTTTACAACGCGCTCATGACTTATAGATCCATTTAGCCAAACCATCAGTGAGCCGCAGTTAGGACAGTTCATTGTCATGAGTGATAAATTAGTTGCTGTTATTAATATTCATTTCAACCGCAAAATTCCGTTTAGTTAGAGTAATTGAAATTATATAGACCCGTCCTCAATATTTAATAATATGAAGTTGATTTAGGAGTTGCGTAAAATAAAAAACTAATATTGGTTAGATCAAGCAGAAATATACAAACTAACACTATATACGGATCTGACTTGCCAATATACCGCTCACTAACGATACGAACATCATCCTGTTCTAATTTACGGAAAAGTCACATTCGTCAATCAGTAAAAACCCAGGGTTTTCGAGAGCCCTAAAGGAATCGAGATGGTTAGAAGGATATGCCTCAATTCTGGAACCATTAAGTTGTAAAACTGACTCTTTATCACTAAATGTTAGACATAAATTTCTCTCGAATATGTTTTTCATTCTCTTAATAAGTCGGATAGCCATATCGATATTTGGACCTGCCACTATGCACATCTGGACATTCTCAATATGCATCTGAGATGTGCATAGCCAGGCCATAATTCTTAACATAAATTCGGTAATACCTAATCCTGTTGCCTTCTTAACCCAGAGATGTTTATTCTGGAATGGAGTCCCATTATTATACATTAAAGCATCAAACAAGGTTTTTTCATAATCAAATAACGGGTATTCTTTTCCGTCCTTGGCAGGTAAGCCTACAATGTGATTCCAGCAACATTGTCCGTCCGTTAACTCTGCGGCTGTGTGATGTTGTTTCTTATCCATATCCAAAATGGTTTTTGTAATACCTTAAAATCGAAACTAGATGATGAACTTTGTTTCTGTTGTTGTTGGTTTAGTTGTTGCTTGTATCGTTGGTATGGAGATGCCATTGATTATTGAAGGTGCTACATAAAAATATTTACTAAGCGTTATGTTCAGTTTATGTGGCTCAGCTAATGATGTTTGCTGTATCTGTGGATTGTCTTCGTTAGCGATCTATAATCTGGTGGTGCTTCTTCTGCAGTGACATTATTTCGTTAATTCTTTCTTTGAATTCATGGATGTATTCGTATTCACCTTCACGCATTGTCTTATACCAATGATAGGATTCTTTCTTAATGCGCTCCCTTATGTTCCAAATCTCCTTTCGAGTTATAGTCTTATTGGTCTGTTGATAAATCCCCTTTATGATGTCAGCCTCGAATATCTTCTTTATCGATAAACTGGCCACAATACTTTTGATTAGTGTTCTCTCGCCATTTGTGAGCTTGGACACGCTCTTATTTACTCACTTTATGAAAATAAAGATATGGTCTTTGACCTAACAGAACGCCTCAGCGCATGAATGAATGTAGCGTCATCATCGGCAAATTCATCTTAGCGTACGCATTTTTAAACTGTTTGCATACATACTTCTGTCATTATCTTGGTAAAGATAAGTTACCCGCACATGCATCGCAAAATTTTTCAATTCTGCTGCCAGCCCTCCATAGGATAAGTAGCGATTTGGTAGTCATAAGCATCTAGTAAACCTTCAGTCTTGATGTCTGGAACTGGAGAAGGGGATAAAAAATAAGATTGGGGAAACGGTCTTTTATTTCTATTCTACCCTACCACAGAAGAACAACAACGAACGTTCAGCCTGTTCCCCGTGATCACCACCTACTGCAGAGTGCCTCTGTAGTTGCGTAAGACACCTCACTGATCGACTTGGACTCTCACCCTGCGCATAGGCATTCAACGATACCATCTGTATGCCTATACTTAAGACAACAGTCATCACGGCCAACGTAGTTATGATAATATTCATTTTGTCCAGCTAAGAAGTTACTCCCATAGAAGGAGAGCGTTTAGACCGTGGTCAGTCAGTGCTCAACAGGAGCCTAACCCATAATTTTAATAGACCCACTAGTCGAAGCCTATACTCTTGCCAGTACGGTCTAACCTAGGGCCTAACCCATAACTTTCATTTCATAGGGTCGTCATCGTCTTCTAATCTATGCTGCTCCCAATGAGGCCGTTCCCTAGGTGGCACATAAGCATAATCTCTAGATCTTACCATCAGTTTTCCATCTTTTCTACCAAATTCTACAATCAAAATAGGGTTTCCGTTTAATCCAAGAAACGAGATGTTAAATGTGCTTATTGAACAAAACTTATTGTTTTTGTACTTATCAAAAACGCTCGGACGAAAGTATGTGAAAACCATATCACGGAACGGACGTGCCTTAAATTCGCCAGGAGTATCGCTCAACCACTCCCGTTCTTTTGTAATCCTCTCACTTTCCCTCATTAGTTAGCCAAGGTGGATCACCACTTTCTTTGTCAAATTCGTCTTCAGAAGCCATTAACTATAATTTTCTCCTTGGCCTAATATTGGTTAGTTATGATTAATTCTGTACTGCCTCCGCGTCGTCCGGAATTACAATTGATGGATCTACGGGTAGGTACGGTTATAATTTCAAACTTTTCATAAAGTTCTCTAACCAATTCAGTGTCCGAATTTGAGAGCACTACTTTACATTTTCGGTTATTCAATGATTTAAAAAGCTTCGCAAGATTATTCTGATCTCTTTCGTCAAATCCCTCTGCAGTGTATGCAGTAAAACTTGATGTCTTGGACATTGGTGAAAATGGTGGATCAAGATAGACGAAGTCCCCACAAGATGCCCTTTGAAGTATGTTTCTGTAACTAGTGCATTCAATTTTTAAATCGACTACATTTAACGCCACACTAACATATTGTAGGTTTAATGGATCAAATATTAATGGCTTCTTGTACCTCCCCATGGGGACATTAAACATACCAGTCCTGTTTACTCTGTAGAGTCCATTGTAACAAGTCTTATTTAAGGTAACAAATTGTGCTGCTCTTTCAAACTCGTCATTAAAACGCGTCCCCCTCAGAGTATAGTAATATGTGGTTCGGTCTTTCATATAGTTTTCCTTGTGAGACAATAACTTTGTAAGCACAAGTTTTGGATTTGCCTGCAGACATTTGTACACATTTATTAAATCTGCGTTTATATCAGATAGATAACCCTTTTTTTGAATGAGGTTCTGATTGATTAGATAGAAAAACATAGCACCGCCTCCTAGAAAGGGTTCGAAGTAATCATTAAATTCAGTGGGTATTAGTGGGCTCAAGCGGCCTAACAATTGACCCTTTCCGCCTGCCCACTTTAGAAATGGCCTAGCTGCTTGTAATCGATTACTCATAGACATGTACTCATAAATTCATCTTCATGTTAGTATAAAACTTAATAGTTCGAAGCTTAAAACTAAATAAATGAAGATTGTCCCTGTTTTTCAAAAATTAAAGCTGAATCAGGGATCCCTAATACTAACTTCTATTTGCAGCCTCACCATAATGATATTCATTTACATTTTTGTTTCATCCAATCGTATAGATGTCGCTACTCCTACTTTTGGATTTTTAAGTATCGCAAGTTTTGTTTTAGGCACACTTTTGTCATTAATAGTTATTACAAAGGGAATAATTCCAATTGCCATAAACTGTCTTGGAATAGTTCTGATTTATGGCAGTATTGTAGTTCCAGTCTTAGGACAAAATATGCTTGGAACAATATATTATAAGGCATCCATCGGGAACGTAACTGATGCTTCACTATTATAACGGATCTCTTGGCTTTCTCTTTCTTGGAATTTTTATGTTTATGATGAGTGTCATTATTGGGTATAAGCCAAGTATACTATATACTAGAAACAGACCTCAATCAATGGAAACTTTTTGGTCAAAGTACCCAATTTGGAAAAAAGAATTGATGTGGATTGGCATTAGAAACCGATCCTTGATTAATGTGGCTTCGCTGATGAGCGAAAAGGAAAGATATTTACTTTGGAGGTACGAATACATATTAGCATCCATTAATGAAAGCTTATTTCTTGTTCCAATAAATTCGTTTATTCCTTCAGACTCTGTATTAATGCGAGAGCGTTCTTCCGGAAAGATTATGGGTGTGGACAAATTCATTGGTTACTTTGCATGAGGTTCAATTAGCTTTTACAAAATAATTCAATTGAATCTATGCAGCCCATATTATTAACAAAAAACACAATTTTTAGCATTAGTGTGATAAAGTTGTCGAAGTGTTAGGAGGCATTTTATAGTGAATATTAAAATCGCTGCTGACGATCTCAAATATTAAACATAAAACTCAATGGTGCATATGCACTTGCAGTCTTAGTTTTAGCGGGGCATAAACGTTAGGGTGTATATCAACTTACGGCAAGCTCTCACCCTAATGTCAACTTGATTTTCATGGGATATGAGTAGAGATATATGAAATAAATCTCTGAACCAATAAGATAATGGCCATAAAAGTAGCACTTTCCATTGCAGGCAGTGACTCCGGAGGGGGAGCAGGTATTCAGGCAGACATAAAAACGATATCCTCATTGGGTGTTTTTCCATGCACAGCTATAACAGCTATAACAGACTCAAAATACTTCAAGAGTCACTCATGTTTTTCCTGTACCTGCCGATTCTGTCAGGAAACAACTTGAATCAGTAATTTCGGATATCTCTGTACATGCGATAAAAATAGGGATGGTTTACAACAAAGCAACAATTTTAGAGGTGAGTAACTTTCTTACGAAGAGTCCCGTTCCAATCATTCTTGACCCGATCTTGGCCGCGGGGACAGGTTTCAAGCTCCTATTGGAAAAATTTTTGGAGGTATTCAAGACAAAACTCATCCCCTTATCAACCATAATTACCCCTAACGTCGTGGAAGCGGAAAAGATCAGTGGAATACGGATTAGAAATGAATCCAATATGATAGAATCTGCGATGAAAATAATAGAACTAGGCGCAAAAAATGTCATCGTTAAGGGCGGTCACCTCAGTAAGACGGGCGAAGTAGTCGATATTCTTGTAGACAAAGATGGCCGCGTTACAAGACTATCTAATTCACGAATTAATGTTAATGAAACCCACGGTAGCGGGTGCAATTTCTCTGCAGCTATCACTGCCTTTATGGCTCGCAAATACTCTGTTTCACAGTCTTGCATACTGTCAAACAAATATGTTCAAGATTCGATGTCAAATTTGATAAAACTGGGGGATGGTATTCCCGTAAATGCCCCCATTTCTTCTATTTATAATGACGCTAACAGATACAGAACCGCAATAGAGTTAACAAATGCTTTGAATAGCCTAATCCTACAACATAGATTCAGAGAATTAATTCCAGAAACTCATTCTAATATCGTGTTCGCGCTGCCTTATGCCACAACTAGAACGGATGTTGCAGGAGTTGACGGTAGGATTGTCAAATTGGCAGATGGATTTAAGCCTTCTGGCCCAGTCAGATTTGGATGCTCTAAGCACGTTTCTTCCGCGGTTATTTCTTTTATGAAACATAATCCTGTGATAAGATCTGCCATAAACATAAAATTCGAGGAAAGATTAGTCGAATGTTGCAGATCCTTGTATCCCACTACAGAATATAAGAGATCCGAAGAACCTCTGAGCATAAAGGAGAAAGAAGGTATGACCTCTTCTTGGGGTGTAAAACAAGCTCTTTTGAAGAACAATAAATCTGAAGTTATCTTTCATTCTGGTGATATCGGTAAAGAGCCGATGATATTGATATTCGCGTGTAGTCCTTCCGAGATAGTTAACAAAGTCAAACAAATAATCAAAATATACTAGTTCTCTCAGCATAATTCACCTCCAAAATATTTTACCTTATATTAGGATATTCCTAAAGGGTTATGCATGAAAGCTGTTATATTGGCCGGCGGACTGGGAACTAGACTTCAGCCTTATACATTTTTTATCCCTAAACCAATGCTACCATTAGGTAACAAGCCTCTTCTGGAGCACATAATCGAATGGCTCACTAGAGGAAATACCATAACTGAAATAGTTCTATGTGTCAGCTATCTTCATAGAACTATAGAAGATTATTTTGAGGACGGAAGCAGATTAGGTATTAAGATTGAGTATGCAAGATCGGATAGACCACTTGCCACTGCTGGACAATTGAAAACAGCAGAACCACTTATAGATGACACATTTGTATGTGTTTATGGAGATGCCGTTTATGAATTTCCGATCAACAATATGATAGAGGAACACAGTAATTCTAAGGCATTTGTTACAATGGCACTGCTCTCTTATAATGCGAAGCTGAAGTATGGTTTTATCGATCTTGATAAAAACAGCCAGATAATTTCTTGGAGAGAAAAACCTGAGATAAAGGGACTGATTAATATTGGATGCTATATAATGGAACCAGGATTTACAAAGATCATACCAGATTCAGGCGCTTACGGTATGGATGATGCTGTAAGAGAAGCTTTGCTTCAGAAAAAACAAGTGACTGGATTCAAGGTTGACTCAGGATTCATAGATATAGGAGACAAGAAATCTTATCTCGAAACCTACAAGAAATATGTGGAGAAGCTTGGAAAAATATGAGCTTGTATGGCAATAGTTTTATTTGACGACAGAAGTAGGGAAAAGTTCTATCCGATAAGCCTAACTAGAGC
Organism: uncultured Nitrososphaeraceae archaeon; assembly: GCA_963788355.1. Lineage (GTDB taxonomy): Archaea > Thermoproteota > Nitrososphaeria > Nitrososphaerales > Nitrososphaeraceae > TA-21. The sequence continues at coordinate 117,614 of CAWBGD010000011.1, forward strand.
CTTATTTGACATCAAGATTGGATGTCTAACCCCCTTCGAGAATTTAGGCTTCCGGCAACTTAAGCTTCTGACAGATAATTATTTGAAAGATGTCACCAAGTTACGTCATGTTTCCACACCAGTCAACGAAGTAGAATATGATAAAGGAGATTTGTATCTTAACTCTTTATTTTTCATAAAGGCTCAAGTTCTGGACAAATTGATTGCAACTAGTGATGAATTCATTCTTGCGAAAGGTAACACCATCCTTGCAGCCAGAATAGGCAAACTTGATAGTGAATATTTTGTGGACTGTATTACTAAGGGTAGAGATATTGACATGCGCAAGTTAAAAGCTATTAAGAATAGGGTGGATGACTCAACTGGGTTGGGAGATTTGCACAAGGATGTATGGGATCTCATTTCTAGCATTTCAGAAACTCTATCACTGCAGTTGACAAGAATTTCCAGGAAGGCAACTATACAGAAAAAATCAAAAGGTCGACACAGAATCAAGAAACTCAAAGGTCTCGGACCCCTCTTTATACATGAAGACAGTTTGGTCGATGATGCAACTGTCTTTGACACTGTGAATGGTGGGATATTTATTGGCTCTGGATCAGTTGTTTCCCAGTCAACGATTTACGGACCCACGTTCATTGGGGAAAACACACAAGTGAAACCATATAGTATTATAGGTAATTCATATATTGGAAAAAACTGCCGTCTGGCAGGTGAAATTGACTCTAGTATCATATTGGATTTCACAAATAAATCGCATTCAGGGTATGTGGGGCATTCATATATTGGAGAGTGGGTTAACTTGGGAGCAAACACGACCACCTCAGATTTAAAAATGACTTATGGCCCAATTTCGATGTTATCCTATGGCAAGAAGAATAAGATCAATACCCGTTTGATCAAATTAGGTAGTTTCTTTGGCGATATGGTCAAGAGCTCAATTGGCACCAATATTTACGGAGGATTGAAATTGGGGATTTCGTCGCATCTTCATGGATTTATTACTAAAGATGTGCCGAGCTTTGTCATATTTGGCGAGGGGATAGGAGCAGAAAATGTGGAAATGGAATTGACCTCAGCAGTTCGCACTCAGAAGAGAATGATGTCAAGACGAAATCTAGAGCTGACCTCAGAATATCAGACACTAATTGAGAGTGTCTTCAAGCGGACTGCTGCCGATCGTTTACAAAAGAAAATCAAGGCAAAAAAATTTAGAATATGATTTTACATATACTCAATAACTTGTTTTTCTTTCCATAGTCCTATTCTTTGGTGTAACCAAGGATAAAAGTTTGCATCACCGTTTTCGAATTCTTTCTTAATAATCTTTACGATTTCCTTAGATACCTTTCCAGGCTGTCCGTAAATCTTTTTTTTCTTTTTTAACTGAAATCCCAGCCCTTGATTTCTGTCAAAGGCCTCATCTATTATCGCAGTTATCCAAGTTGGGTTTACAGGCGGAAGCAAAATATTGCTTCTTGCATCGAATATGGTTTCGGGCCTGTCAGTATTTAATCTTACAGTTAGCGACAGTACTTTCGGAAAATATAAGAGCTCTTCTTGCATTGAACCGGAATCTGTCATTTCCGCCCAACAATGGCCGCTGTCTAGAAATTCAATTACGTGTGAATATTCTCTCCACAGAGGAGTTACCAGAAATTTTTCTGGATACATGCTGGCCAGTTTCATTACGTTCTGTTCCAAGTTATAGGAACGTAATGCTGAACGCATAGCATTGAGCATTACAAGAATGACTTTGTGCTTTGAATTTTTGATCAAATAAGTAAGACTTTTCAAAATCGAAGAGAACCTATGTTCGGTTAAATTTTCTCTCCTGTGGATATCCATGCGTATCCACTCACCAGATTCAAGAATTGGATATTCATCAAATATACTAGTAGTTGACTTTTGTTTTCTTTTTAGCTCGATCGAGTCTACCACCGAATTGCCTACAACATGTATGAATTCTTCAGGATAACCCTCTCTGATCAAATTGTCTCTATTCAGTCTCGTCGGTGCAAAGAAAAATTGTGTTCCTGCGGAACATGTCCAAGTATCTATCTGTTCCGGGAATGGTTCCTCTCTAGCAAAAAACCATGAACCCTCGAATTGAGATTGGATAAATTTTTCAACGAAAGATTTGGTAGGATCTTCCCTTACTCGCAAGTGCTTTATTGATTCTGGACTCATCGATCTAAGCCCCGCCTCATTCTGTGCTACCTTCTGCCCCATTCCAAAAACCCAAGCCAGAGGTGCAATTCCAGCCACTAGAGTATCTCCATGAACAATAGGAAGTAAATGGGAGGAGTTTCCAAATTCTCTGCGCCACTGACGGCCAAACGAACCAAATTTAAGTATGAGTTCACTTGCCTTTTCCATTAGATCTCCCCTGATCTGCATGTTGCATGCTATATGATCTTCGAGATCAAACTCCCGTATCCCAAAACCTAACAAATCGTCGAAATGCTGTCCGGTATCGATCACAAAGGAAGGGAGCTTCTGCTTTACTGCCTCTATTAGTATCGGTGCCTGCTTATAAAAGTCCGGTTTAGTTCCAATTACAACTGATAGAATAGGACTGCCACTCTTATTAGAATATTTTTGTGCATCCTTCATTACGTTAGGGAAAATACGAATAGGGAGTATCTTCTTTTTTAGATAAATATTTTCTTCATTTCTTATTTTTCTTACCAAAGATTTTCATCTGTCATATTTATACGCCTGTTTCTTGGGTTCCTTAACAAAACAACTCCCACCACCACTGTTCCAATACCAGCGGCGATAAATGCATATCTCATTATTTCAAAATATGGGACTC
>CAWBGD010000012.1:0-407414 GCA_963788355.1 uncultured Nitrososphaeraceae archaeon
GGGTCCAGAGGGACTTGAACCCTCGACCTACTGCTCCGCAGGCAGTCATTCTATCCAAACTGAACTATGGACCCCGCAGAAAGAGATGATTTTTCGTTATATGAACTTCCCTTTCATTGTATGCGTAATTATGCAGATTACAGTTTCAGGGTATTCTTGTAATAATTCATGTAGTCTATCCACGGTCCTGGTCTGCACCTATTGATTTGAGCCTATTCGGCTAGCCTAGAACATTACATAAATCTTTTAAGTGAACGTACTGCCATTCGACATCGGAGAAAATCAAAGAATCAATAAAAGAGAAACACGCTTTCTATCATGCGTGGCACAATCACCTTGTGATAGAATTGAAATCATGAGGTAGTCAATAGAATTAATCATTTGAGATTCCAAAGTTATTTGTTCAATTCCTAGCTTAGTTTAGATCTTTAGTGATTTACTTGAGGTTCAATCGCACCAATCCACTTGTACGAATCAAATTTATAAAACCGTATTGATAAAAAGGCATTAGATTCTAGAAAATTCAGGTTGTATATGCAATGGGAGAGACATTTGTTCAAGCTATTAATGATCGCGTTCTGTTATTTGATGGAGCAATGGGGACCGAAATCCAAATGCTCAATCTCGAACCAAATGATTTTCCAGACAATAAAGAAGGTTTCAATGATGGGTTAGTTTTAACTAGACCAGATCTTATTAAGGGAATTCACAGAAGATATTTGCAGGCTGGAGCTGATTGTATTGAAACAAATACTTTTGGAAGTAACGAGCTAAAATTACGGGAATATGGTTATGGCGATAGGACGGTTGAATTCAATAAATTGGCCGCAACACTTTCAGTTTCAGTTACAAAAGAATTTACAGACAAACCAAGGTATGTTATTGGATCTATGGGCCCAACAGGATTTTTGCCTAGTTCCAACGATCCTGACTTGGGTCAAATTGATTTAGAGAAAATTGTAGAATCATATTCCCTTCAAGCAGAGGGCCTGATTATTGGGGGTATTGATGCGCTGCTTATTGAAACTAGTCAAGATATTTTAGAAGTCAAGCTTGCCATTAAGGCAAGTCATGAGGCGATTCAAAAAACTGGAAGAACAGTTCCAATTATCGCTAACGTTACTTTGGACAAATACGGAAAGATGTTACTTGGGACAAACGTGCAGTCAGCATACACTACCGTATGTGACATGGGGATAACTGCATTCGGTTTGAATTGTTCAACCGGACCGATAGAAATGGATCCAAGTGTTCGCTGGCTGGACGAACAGAATGAACTTCCTTTACTAGTTATGCCTAATGCTGGAATGCCTGAAAATGAAGGTGGAAAGGCAGTCTATAAAATGACTCCTAATGATATGACTCACACTATGGGACAATTTTTGAAAAAATATAAGAACATACGAATGGTCGGTGGCTGTTGCGGAACAACTCCTGTCCACATATCGGAGTTATCAAAGGTGATAGTGCAATAGTTAAGATGTGCATTCTAGATATACGACTTATAACTAACATCGCTAGGTATTCCTGCTATTAGTAGCATGGTTTTGAACCACAAAGTTCCTCGCGTCAGTTCGGGTATCAATGGCCATTGAGCTCAAACAATTGCCTCCTCCCCTAATTATAGGGGAAAGACTCAATACGCAAGGCTCTAAAAAGGCCAAAGCCATGGTGCTTAGTGAAGACCTCGATGGTCTTGTAAATCTTGCAAGAGACCAAGTTCAAGACGGCGCCCATTGCCTTGATGTCTGTGTCGCAACAACCGAAAGATCCGATGAAAAAGAACTCATGAAAAAACTGGTAAAACGTCTAAGCCTAGAAGTTGAAGCTCCTCTCGTAATAGATTCAACAGATCCTAGAGTTATTGAGGAAGCAGTGCTCCAAATTCCTGGAAAACCAATCATCAATTCAATCAATTTAGAAGGCGACGGATTTAGATTCCATTCTCTTGCGCCTCTAATGGCAAAATACGGCATTCCTGCTATTACCATGTGCATAGGTCCCGCAGGTATGGCAAAGACTTCAGAAGAGAAGATCGAAGTCGCAAAATTGCTTTATGAAACAGGTAGAAAATATGAATTACACTCGTGGCAATTCATATTTGACGTATTAACATTTACACTGGCAACTGGTGAACAAGAGTACGCCAACTCCGCCAAAGAAACCCTCTCTGCAATCTCCCTCATAAAGAAGGAGCTTAAAGGATGCTTTACTACCTTAGGCCTCAGCAACATCAGCTTTGGATTGCCCAGTAATGCCAGGAAAATAGTAAACTCGGTGTTCTTGCATCATGCAATTCGGGCAGGACTTGACACGGTAATCATTAATGCAAAGGACATAATTCCAATTTCAGAGATTACCCCAACCCAGTTGAAACTTGCAGAAGATCTAATCTTCAACAGACATCCCAATGCTCTATCAGAATTGATCTCGTATTTTTCAGACAACAAGACGTTGTCAGTCTCCTCATCTAAAAGAGCTGACCTTGACCCTGCTTGGGAATACGATAAAAGATGTTACTATCGCATATTAAATCGGATCAACGAAGGGATCGAGATTGATGTTAGGGGTTCCATATCAAAAAGGGTTTTCGAAAAACTTGGAAAAAATAAAATTGAAGAAGTGAGTGATTCTGTTCTAAAGGACTACCCAGTACTCGCACATGATGCAGCTGTAGAAACATTAAATGCTGTACTGCTACCAGCCATGAAAGAAGTAGGCGACAAATTTGGAGCGGGAGAACTGATACTCCCGTTCGTGCTCAAGTCTGCAGAGTGTATGAAGCTTAGCGGTAGCACAATTAGAGAAGTATTTGATAAAGAAACAGGGAATTAGCAAAGGAAAACTAGTACTATGTACTGTATACGGAGATGTACATGATATAGGTAAGAATTTGGTAAAGACAATTCTTTCGAATAACGGATACACTGTCTACGATCTAGGAAAACAAGTTCCCGTAACACGAATAGTCGAAAAGATACAGGAAGTAGATGCAGATGCCGTCGGTCTTTCAGCCCTCCTAGTCTCCACTTCAAAACAAATGCAGATCTTTGCAGAAACTGCAAGGCAAATGAATCTTAACATCCCAATCCTGTGTGGTGGAGCGAGCTATAAATAGTGATTACATAAATCGAGTGGCGAAGGGTGAAGCAATCTACACCTCAGGTGTTTTCTATTGTAAGACGGCTTTCGATGGACTTAGAGTCATGAATAAGTTGATGTCGGATGAGCGAAAAACATTTCTGTTGGATTGGAAGGATAAATTGTTAACTTGGAAGGATAGGCCAGTTGGAGCATTTAGGGAAGCAAAAGGTACAAGGAAGAAGATACTGTCTGTAACTCCGCCTAAACCACCCCAGATCGATATTGAAAGAAGGATGGAACCTGATGATATTGATCTTTACGAAGTTTGGCAATATCTTAATAAGAAATCATTATTCGTCTTATCATGGGGTATAAGAGGCACGAAGGTTAAAGATCTCGGATTAGATCCTGAAAAACTCTATTCTGAATGGAAGAATCGCATCATTAAGGAAAAGCTGTTTTATCCACGAGTAGTATATGCTTATTATAGGTGTCATAATCGCGGGACAAGATTAGTAGTTGATTCCAAAAATGGAGATACGATTTTTGAATTCCCTAGGTCATCCCAGGACAAGGGTTTGTGCATTACGGACTATTTTGGAAGTGATGATGTGGTCGCTTTTCAAGCAGTAACCGTAGGCAATGAAGTTTCTGCTAAAATCGAGGAACTAAATTCTCAAGGGAAGTATACAGATGCTTACTACTTGCATGGCTTGGCAGTGGAAACTGCGGAAGCCTTAGCAGAATGGACACATAGAAGGATCAGGGAAGAACTTGGAATCGATGCCAATAGAGGTTTGCGTTACAGCTGGGGATATCCAAGTTGTCCTGACATATCACAACATGAACTAGTTTGGAAGCTTCTTGATCCTACAAAATCAGGCATGAAACTAACTGAAGCTGGTCAGATAATTCCTGAGCAATCAACTGCGGCAATTGTAGTGCATCATCCGGACGCTGAGTACTTTCTCTTATGAGATGCACGACCGAACGGTATTATGAAGAAACGGACTCGCAGTTTCAAAGCGTAGGGAATAAATTATAGTGGATAGTTTCAATAACGGCAAAATCTAGTATAAGATTGACACTAGATGGCGATAACTGATTTCTCTTTTGCCTGTGCAGTGGATGATGTACCTCCTTACTTTACCTATCACGAGAACTATATGCTCATAATTCAATCGAAGGCCTCTGCCAAATCCGGTAAGAAAGATTTTGAAATGATCGAGAAATTTATGTCTGCACTTATTTCGCACGAATCCATACATGTTGTAATATCAAGGCTAGAAAACTGCCGAATATCAGAATCACTTGATACAATAGAAGTAATAGTTGAAATGGGGAGAAAAAGGTATCAGGTTAGTATCAATAATATCTTGTTTGCAAATGATAATTCCGGTATCGTATTCTGGTAGGGTTAAGATGTCTAGTAACTCTTTTTATCAAATCAAGCTATGAATTTATAGTCTCATGCGAGTGCTTTGCACATCCCTTCTTCATTGATGTGGCAAACAATTTTAGACTGTTTTCCATATCAAGATTCGACCTAGCTTGTCTAATTTTGTCGATTAAGGCGCTTCCGATAATAACTGCATTTGCCCCTGCCTGGATTACTAGACCTGCTTGATAAGGTTGACTAATCCCAAATCCTACTGCTATGTTGATATTCTTGTTGGCGATTCTTCTGATTTTCTTTATTGCGGCGATAGAGTATCTATCAATCGACTTCCTTGCACCAGTAGTTCCTAGAACAGAAACGACATAAATGAACCCAGAGGAGTACTTGATGATTTTTCTTATTCTAGAGTTACTAGTATTTGGAGATACAAGGAAGATGGTTGCCATATCAAGATCCATTGAATGTTTCACATAAACACCAGACTCTTCTATTCCCATATCTGGAAGTATCAATCCATCAATCCCAGCCATTTTTGATTTACAAAGAAATTCCTTGAAGCCATGTTTAAATGGTATATTTGAATATGTCATGACTAGAATAGGAAGGTCTGAAAATTTCGACCTAATTTTTCTAGATAGCTCGAGACATTTGTGGGCCGTTACCCCTTTGGATAAGGCTTCGAACGATGCTTTCTGGATTGAAGGACCATCTGCTATTGGATCAGAGAAGGGAATTCCCACCTCGATCATATCAGCACCGCCCAATACAAGTGCGGAGATTATTTTTTCTGTGGCTGCAAAACTAGGATATCCTCCAACTACGTAACAAATGAGGGCGCTCTCTCCACGTGATCTTAAGTCTGAAAATTTCTTAATTATTCTGTTATCTTCTGTTAGGTACATTTGAATTATTCCGTTTAGTCAGATTGTACTTCATAACCTCTTCCATATCCTTATCTCCTCTACCAGATAAAGTGACCACAATTCTTTCGTCTTTTGCCATACGCTTTCCAAGTTTCACAGCATAAGAGATAGCATGAGCTGATTCCAAAGCTGGAATTATTCCTTCCAATCTTGAAAGCAATAGGAATGCCCTTATGGCTTCTTTATCGGTTACGGAGACATAATGTGCTCGTCCTACTTGTTTAAGTTGAACATGCTGCGGACCTACGGCGGGATAATCTAATCCTGCAGATATGCTGTGAGTATCTTGTACTTGCCCGTCATCATCCTGAAGGATATACGATCTCATTCCGTGCAAGATTCCTTCGGATCCAGCAATCAGAGTGGCAGCGTGTTTACCGGATCTTATGCCACTCCCACCAGCTTCTACTCCGTAGAGTGCAACATCCAAGTCATCTATAAAAGGAAAGAATGTACCGATAGCATTGCTACCGCCTCCAACGCACGCTAACAATGCGTCCGGATTTTTGCCATCCAAGTTTTTCATCTGACGCTTTATTTCTTTTCCAATTACACTCTGAAAATCTCTTACTATCATCGGATACGGATGTGGTCCCACTACAGATCCAATTAGATAATACGTGTCGTTGACGTTAGTAATCCAATCTCTAAGTGCCTCATTAATTGCATCTTTTAGTGTTCGAGTTCCAGAATCTACACTGTGTACTTTTGCACCTAATAATTCCATACGATAAACATTAGCCCTCTGTCTTTCGATATCTACTGATCCCATATAGATTTCGCACTCTAATCCCAATAACGATGCAGCCATGGCTGTTCCCACTCCATGCTGACCAGCGCCCGTTTCGGCGATAATTCGAGTTTTGCCCATTTTTTTTGCTAGCAGACACTGTCCTATGCAATTATTAGTTTTGTGAGCTCCCCCATGAAGAAGATCCTCTCTCTTCAAGAAAATTCTTGCTCCACCAGTGTGAGCACTTAAATTCTTTGCAAAATATAATGGTGTTGGCCTACCCGCATAGTTAGAAAGATAGTAAGATAGATCCTTCTTAAATTCCGCGTCATTTCTGACATTTAAGTAGGCCTGTTCCAGTTCTTCTATCGCGGGAAAAAGTGTCTCTGGGATGAACTTTCCTCCAAAAGTTCCGTACTTTCCACCTATTGGAAATTTGCGCAAATCCATAAACTAAACACCCTTCGTATATCTGACTATGTCATCACATTTAATCTACTCTATTGCACAATTCTTTTACCTTAAGTAGAGGATCTTCAGATTCCATTATACTTGTTCCTACCAAGAATGCATCGGCACCTATTGCGAGTAGCTCTCCAATTTGCTTACTATTAGAGATTCCGCTTTCACTGATAACAACATTTTTCCCCTTTTTATAACTTTGTAGCAATCTTTTGGTAACATCTATGTCTACATCAAGGTTATTCAAGTTCCTATTATTTATCCCTATTAAGAGGCGGTCGCCGATACCTGAGAGGACCTCTTTATATTCTGATTCTTGATGTACTTCGACCAGAACGTATAAACCCTTATTTTTGGCATAATCGATGAATTTCTCCATTGTACCTTCTGCTAGCCCCTCATCAAATACAGTTTTTATAAGCAGAATACAGTCCGCACCGATCTTTTTAGCAGCATCTATTTGAACGTCACTTACGATTATATCCTTCATCAATATTGGAACTGTTACAGTCTTTCTTATCTTTGCAAGGAAATCTATCGAACCTTTAAACATGTAGGGTTGAGTAACTACCGAAAGACCAACTATCCCACTTGCGGTCAATTTACCAGCTAGTTTCACTAGATCAACCCCACTAGAGTCCAAAATTGTTCCTCGAGAAGGTGACGCGAATTTTATTTCGCATATAATTGGTACTTGAGCACTGGTAAGAATGTAATTTTGCAGTGACAATGCGGAATGAGAATCTAGACTATATCTTTCAGCGTCATAATGACCTTCATCGATTGCTCTAAAGGAATTCTCTGTGAGAGTCCTGAGTAATCCATTTTTATTGACGAAGCGGCTCAAATTTTATTTGCACTCACTTTCCCCACATTATTATAACTTCCTCTTACTCTTAAGGGCTTATCAGGGTTCAATCCAATCATAATAATAACCTTTCTTCACGATCTTTATCTTGTGTCATGATTGTTATTGGTTTAAGGTAGTTATAATATATCATATCGCACGCTTCTAGATTAATTAATATAGTATCTTTCACAATTATTCATTTCAACTAGACTTGCCAGAGAGCGAAATATTCCTTGACAGATCGAAACTATCGGCCAGATACATACCGAAGGAGCTTCCACATCGAGAAAAACAAATCTCGCTAATTCAGTCAGTTTTCAAGAATTCTTCTGAGAAACCAGAAGAATTTATACTTACGACTCTGCAAGTTATAGGACCAGCAGGTATAGGTAAAACTTCCACGGTAATGAAGTTCTCGGAAATATTGGAAACAGAATTCAAGAAATCTGGTTTACGGCTAAAAATAGCTTACATAAACCTTAAACTTCAAGGGGGAAATAAGTACGCAATTTACAGATTTCTTCTAGAAAAAATAGCACCAGAGCTTCCAGCCCAAGGCCTGAGTGCCGAAGAAATGTTACGATACTTGCTATCATATTTAAGAGAAAATAAAACTTACGTGTTGATAGTCTTGGATGAAATTGATTATCTTATTCGATCGAGTAAAGATAGCAGCATTATATACGACTTTACACGTCTAAATGAGTTTGATCTAGACTCAGCATTGCAATGTATTAGGGGTTATATTTATAGCAAGAAGTACGGAATTCTACAATAAAATCGATCAGGCGGAGTTAAGTACATTGGGTAGAGTGCCTATTGATTTTCCAGCTTACACCAGTGAACAGGTAAGCGATATTTTGATTAAAAGATGCTCCGAATCATTTAATCCAAATATGATTGGAACTGACATTATTGATGAAGTCTCTTTTATCACTGTGTCCAGGCAAATAAATGGAGATATAAGATATGCCCTGGACCTTCTTCTATTTTCTGGCCAACTTGCAGAGTCGCAAGGAACTGGCAGAGTAACTCTAGACCAAATTCGCAAAGTACATGGGCAAAGTCATACATCTATAACAACCGACGATATAATTGATCTTCCAAAAAATCAGCTGTTAGCTCTAATGGCAGTTGTAAAAACACTCCAGGTACGGAGAAAACAGTATGTTGAACTTAAGGAAATTCGTTTGCATGCACTAGAATTGGCCGACGAATATAAGGTAAAGAAATTTGATGTGGAGGATTATCTTGATGATTTACTTGATCGAAAAATAATAGAAATGAAATCATTAAAGGAAATAGGCATAAACGGTACGGCATTGAATGAACTTGAACCCATATTGCAAAGCCAATTGAAAAAGAAAAAATAGAATGACAATACAAGAAAATAGATCAATTCTTGAAACGGGAATCGGGACTCTTGGTAAGATCAAAATAATTCGAGCCCTTACAGAAGAGAGAAGGATGGTCACCATATACGTTCTTCATAAAAGAACAGGCTTGAAACGAGAAGATATTAAACGTAATTTGAAGGATCTAACAAGAATAGAGTGGGTCAGGGAGAAGAAAATGGCTAACACGATGTATTATATTAACAGGGAGAACGAATATGTCAAGGAACTACTTGCATTTTTTCTAAATGTAGGATATGTAGGCGAAGGCTGACATGATTGATGTTTTCAATGTCAAGAAATTGTTTGCTAATACAGCCAATTAGATGACACTTTTCAATGGAGATTCCGGTAATCTGACTAGTCCAAAATTCCTTCAATAGCAGATGCTCTACTTAATATGCTATTCTGGATAATATGAAGGATGAAAAACGATTAAAAAGGTGAAAATTTAAAATCCTATGTGCGGACAAGAGCAGAGGCACTTACCAGGCCAAAATTCATTTTTGTTACGGGAGGCGTTATGTCAGGTTTAGGAAAAGGAGTAATCACATCCTCAGTGGCTAAGCTCCTACAACTATTAGGCCTTAAGATATCCTGTGTCAAGATTGATCCTTACGTGAATTATGACGCAGGAACAATGAATCCAATAGCTCATGGAGAAGTATTCGTGACTGACGATGGTGGTGAATGCGATATGGACATTGGAAATTACGAGAGATTTCTCGATGTTTCCATGACTGAAAGCCACAATATTACTACAGGTAGAATATACTCTGAAGTCATTAAGGCAGAGAGAGAAGGGAAGTATTTGGGTCAGTGTGTGCAAATAATACCGCATATTACTGATACTATAAAACAGAAACTCAGAAACCTGGCAGAGGACCGTGATATCTTGGTAGTAGAGTGTGGAGGCACTGTAGGTGATATAGAGAGCCTTCCATTTCTTGAAGCTCTAAGACAATTGCAACTAGAATGTGGAGAGTCAGATACGCTATTCATACATGTTACCTTGGCACCGATATTGGATGTTGTGGGCGAACAAAAAACAAAGCCAACACAACATAGTGTGCAAGAATTACGTAGAATAGGTATCCAGCCATACATATTAGCCGTTAGATGTAAAAATCCTCTCAATCACGAGGCAAAACACAAGATATCTTTGTTTGCTAGCGTCAGAGAAGAATGTGTTATTTCATGTCATGACGCGCCTTCTATTTATCATGTTCCTGAGATATTGGAAGTACAAGGAATTGTGAAAGCAATTTCGCTAAAACTTGGCCTGAAGAATTCCAAGGTTAGATGGGATAATTGGAAAAATGTAACTCGAGCGTACATTAGTCCCAAGGGGAGTGTAAAGATCGGTGTAGTAGGTAAATATGTAGATCTCCCTGACAGTTATGTAAGTGTATATCAAGCGTTACTGCATGCTTCTGCCAAACTTTACAGACGATTGAGCGTCGAGTGGATAGAATCTGAAATATTCGAGAGAAAAGAGAATAAGACGAAATTGTTAAAGAATTTCGATGGCATATTGGTGCCAGGAGGATTTGGAATTAGGGGTAGCGAAGGTATTATGCAAGCAACAAATTTTGTTAGGAAACAAAACATACCTTTTCTAGGAATCTGTTTTGGTTTTCAACTTGCACTACTGGAATTTGCGAGGAATCAATGCGACCTTCCTGATGCTACTTCTGAGGAGTTTGACACGATGGGCCGTCCTTCCGTCGTTAAATTTATGCCAGAACAGAAGGATATTAGTAATTTGGGTGGTTCTATGCGATTAGGTAGACATAGAATAAGGATCATCCCGCACACACGTGCAAGTAGGATATATACAAGAAACTTCATCGACCGAAGGCATAGGCACAGGTATGAATTTAATCAGGAATACAGAAAACTTCTTGAAGAGAATGGAATGGTGTTATCAGGACATTCTGATCATGGAAGGAGGATAGAAATTTTGGAAATTCCAAAACATAGATTCTTTTTGGGAGTTCAATTTCATTCAGAATTTACAAGTAGGCCAGGTAAGCCGGAGGAATCATTCTTTGCATTTGTACGTGCATGTACTAATGCTTAATTGATTAGATCCTAAGTTCATATGTTTTTTGCCTTGCATCTCTTAAGGATGTTTTTTTCTTCACGTAACCTCTTTGTAGTAAATGGCTAAGTGACAGTCTTATTGTTCTTTCAGGTAAAAGTGTCCTTTTGCATAAATCCTTCTGACTCAATGCCCCTTCATATTCCATTGTTTTCAGAATCAATTTTGCACTAGGAGGCATATTTAGCAAATCTTCTGCTAGCTTTACCTTCTTTTCTATGATCTTGGCTGATGAATCCTTTATCATTCTTACAAACCTAGTCGGGAATTCATATTTGTTGCATTCTAGTTTCTTTCTGACAGTAACTCTCTTCCCGCCATCTAATACCACATCACATAGATACCTACAAAGTATATCACTGATTTCTAAATTTGAGTCGTGGGGAACTATAAGTGGTCTTCTTGTATTATCTAGTGAATTTACGGAGACTACAATGAAAACTTGAGAGGGTTGAAGTACCATCGGGCCCCCCGCGGACATACTGTATGCAGTCGATCCAATCGGTGTAGATATGATAACACCATCGCTATTATCATGCCATAGGTCGTTACCATTTATTTTAAGGACATATTCAAGTAATGTAGCACTCTTTCTTGGGAAAAGTGCTACATCATTAAGAACTGGTTCAACTTCTTTGCCATCTACATTTACTGAGAGCCTGAAAAACTCATCCACTTCGTAATCCCCTTTTTTTAACCTTAGAATCGCCGATTCCAGATCCCTCACGTCAACTTGGCCCAAAAACCCTGTAGAATCTGACTCATAAATTCCTAATACAGGCACAGAAAAATCACGTACCTTATGTGAATAGTCGAGAATTGCACGATCGCCTCCAGCCACCAGTACAATGTCTACCCCCGCGATCGTGTTGTTTACTCCATTTCTAAAAAATTCCGATTCGATACCAAGGTTGTCTAAGGTTGATTTTATCTTGCGCCCCAAACTACCTTCATTCCAATCCTGAGCTGAGATTGCTATTTTCATCGCCTGATTAACTACACGGACATCCTACGGCAATTTAAATCTAAGAAGGAGTTTCCTAGAGTTTTGCAAAATTTAACATGTTATAAAAGTATGATGCGTTCTCTTCAACCTTTGAATAATCAGGGATTTTTTTAAGACCGGGATTTTTCGATTCAAGCGATGCTGAAGCAGCTACCCACCGCAAAACAGAAAGCCCAAACAAATTCTTTCTCTTTCAGAAATGTACATGTAAATGCAGATGATAGAATATCTCCAATGCCTGTTGAATCCGGTGTATTTTTCTTAGAAAGTGGTAACCAATAATCAGTTCTGCCATCAGACACATGTATGGCACTGTCTTCCGTGAAGATTACGAATTTAATACCATAACGAACATGAATCTTTCTAATTCCTAATTGACCTGAAAGCCCTCCTGTTAAGCTTCCAAGCTCAAGTGGGTCCAATTTAATTGCGGTTACTCCTTTCAAGTCCAAGTTTATTTCCTGCCTTATTGAAATCATTCCTTTATGGTCCACAGCTCGAGTATATCCCTGAGGGTCGAGTAAGACAAAGTTACGGTGACCTGGGTTGCTTCGTATGTAATCTAAAACCACTTGAGGAACTTCGTCAAACACTGGACTCACTAGCCATCCATCAGTTCTTGTGTTTAATACATCTTCTAATCTTAACTTATCACATTTTGACTGCAGGAAGAGTCTTCTGTGTTGTCCCAAACATTCGATTCTAAACTTTGTAGTAGCCAGCTCTGAAATACAGGATGATTTTAGTGAAAGACCTCTAGACTTTAGAGCCATTTTATCCTCCTCTTTCAAATCAGTTCCAAATCTGGTAATCAGGTTAGGGCGAAGACCTAGCTCAATAGCCATTAGACCTCCATAACATGGTGGTCCTCCCAAACTTGAGGTGATAGATCCGTCATTGCCAGCGATAGTATCTAATGCCAAATTGGAAACAACAGTCAGGTCCATCATAGTTAAAGAGTTGAATATTTCAATATAAATCTCCAGTTACTGAGTATACTTTGCTTAAATTCACGTTTGATGTTTCTAAGAATATCAGTATAGCTTAATGACCACAAATAAAAAAAATCTCCTATTCCAAATTAAAAGTGGCAGTGTTTATCCAGTCAAATTCACCCATGATTAAGAAAGTTCAGTTTCTAAGTTAATTCAGCCGATCGATACAGATTACTTCAACAATTGCAGCATGCTTCTGCTGCATACTTTTTCTGAATATCTCTTATCAGAAGATTTAAAGGATAGGAACTTATCCACCCTATTATGCCTAAAAAGAGGACTAGCAGAGGACGTACCAAAGGAGGAAAAGGGAGCTCCGGGACAGGTACACTGCAGTCAATGTGGCGCAATGGTTCCACGTGATAAGGCAAAAAAGGTTACTGGTAGAATAACCTTTGTCGAGCCCACTTTAGCAAAAGAACTAAGGGCTCAAGGAGCTTACATAGCCCCCTCAACTGATGTTAAATTTTATTGTGTCTCTTGTGCTGTTCATCGGGGGATTGTAAAAGTAAGATCAGAATCAGATCGTAGGCGGACTGGAAGGTTACGCTAGTCTCAGTTTTCTAACGATATGTAAAATTCTTTGCAGCGAAGTGATCGCTGACAGAACGGCCACAATTAATGTAGCGATCTCTATCGAATTTGGATTAGGTATGAATCCAGCTACAGCAATCACAAGCAGCCTCTCAGCTCTCTCCCCTATCCCTATACCCTTTAACTCAATTCCAAGAGATTCTGCCCTAGCCCTTGAATAACTGACCATTAGTGACATGGAAGCAGCTACAAGACATAATATTGGATTAGCCAATCCGCCAAGCGAAATTCCTATAAATAAGAAAATTTCGGCAAACTTGTCGTAAACAGAATCAATAAACGCTCCCTTCTTGGTGGATTGGTTTGCGTATCTGGCAACACTACCATCGACAATATCAAAAAACCCTGAAACTATTAGCAAAATGCTTCCGATTAGGACCAGTGGCAAAGCTGTAGAATGGGTGGACAGGCCAAAACTAGTTGCCGAGGCAATGGCAAGTACAAACCCAATACTGCTCCAAGTAGTCGGTGATAAACCTAAACCCGAAAACTTCATGCCTAGAGTCGCAGTGAGCGGCTCGATTTTTCTTCGCCACTTATTCAACATGAGCTAATATCTCACCCTCATTAACCATTACTCCCTTTCCGCCAAATTCTCTGATAGCTTAACAAATATTTACTATTGGAGCAAATCTAAAATCTCATTTCTTAATCGATTCACTTCAATTTTTGTTAATTAAGCCTTATGACCTTTACATAAGTATTCGCATTTGGCGGTTTTTCCGCTCGAACCTCGGTTATGCAAGAAGAGAAGGCGTGCTTTTGCCCTTAAGATCATTTAATTGAGTGTCTCAAGCTTTTTACAATAACGTAAGAAATAATTCTAAGATCTTTTGAATGCATAAAGGCAGAAGTCGCAAGCCTCACAAAAATAGTATAGTTGATCAAAATCAGAGCAAAGCGTCATTATATCATAGCATCTTGGACATTCTATTTCGTGCTCTATTCTCAATTTTTCGCCCTTTGTTTTGGCATTCTCCTGAGTACTTGAGGCGTTCAAGTTCTTGTTTCGTTTAGTCTTCGTTTTCGATCGAAATATTTTTTTGAGAATTATTCAAAAATGAAAGAGTCAAACTAACTACGTCTTCAAGTCAAAAGACTGGTTAGGATTTTAAGTGCTAAAGTTAATCATCCCTATTTCTAGTATTTAGTTGAGTGAAATCTTATTGCAGGTTATGGCCACCAGACTACAATCTAGAATCCTAAGTATGCCGTCATTGTTAATTCTGGCATACGACAAAAAATCTAATCAGAGTAAGAAATTACGCGTAATTACCTTTGATGGATGACCGTGCCCCACATGCTTCACAATGCAAAAAACCCAATTTTTTAGTCTTTTCTGTTCTCGTATCAGGACTTTGACAGACGGGGCAAATTACATAATCCCTTATGTAGCGATCGATCAGTGCGCTGAATGATGATGGTTCCTTCCGACCTAGAAATATGACACGTTCCCCAGCGATATAGCCAGCTGAGGCGAGTTCCTTATTCAGGTATAACAATATCTTTTCGGGTTCTCTTCGCAATGCTTTTGGAAATTCCATAAAGTTTCGAAAGATTGTTCGCTGTCCAACCCAAATGACTTGCGGATCTGGAATTTCAAGTCTTGCAACGGATTTCTTCGCAGTATCACTCAAATTAGACTCTATCCTCTTTAGTAAAGCTTCGTACGCCGCGTCAGTGCTTTGTTTAACCATTATGATATGAAGCCTGAAGTCCTTAATGTTCGTTATGAATTTTTACAGACGTAGTTAAGTGCTCAAGTATCACATAAGAAAGCAGGAACAATTGACCTGTATTGAGATGAAAATCAAACAAATTCCATAGGTTATAAGTGGCCAAATCAATACTAATCGTTTCTTATCTCAACCCACATACTATATGGATCATATCATTCAACCATCAAATCATAGAACGAGAAAATCATATTTTGCTGTGCCCATTCTCTCTTTCACCAATTTTATGGCGACCCCAGAGGAGTCACATCCCACCCACCGCCTTCCCATTTTTTCAGCAACCAGAAGTGATGTACCAGAACCGCAGAATAAGTCTGATACAATGGCATGTGGTTGAGAAAATAAACCAATAATTCTTTCTAGCAGTGAGAAATGTTTTTCAGTTCCGTAACCTGTCGAATAGTTGTAAGATTCTATATCCAACCACATATTGTCAATAATTCTACTTGATTTAGGAGGGATCCAATACTCAGGATATTTTACACTGCTCCGTTTCCGAATAAATTCTAATGTTTTGTCCGTTAGCCGCCAATACTGTTCAAGTGAGTATTTCTTATCATATTTCCTGAGGTAGGTACTGTAATTGTGAATAGCCTTCTTTGCCCTTTCATTTGCCCATTTCCATTGGCCTCTTTCTGGTATAACTCCAAATATCTTATATCTCATAGTAGGCCTATCGGTATTACTCCAGAAGCTCATCCATTTTGATTCCAATTTAGCTCTAACTAGTGGTTTTGAATATTTCGAAGCTGCGTTCTTAGAGTACCACAAAATAATATCGTTTGAAGTATGCATTCGATCAACTTCGTGAAACTGGTATTGTAAATTCTTCTTACGTCCCCGCTTAACTATTATTTCGTTTCGAAAATTTTCAATCCCAAATATACTATCCATGACAACTTTAACATAGTGAGCGATATGCCAATCCAAATGCACAAAAATCGAACCTTTACTGGAGATAAGATCTTTCATCAAGCGCAATCTAGGGCTTATCATATTCGTATAAGAAGTAACTTGATTGGACCAAATATCTTGAAATGCCAAGTCTCGTTGGTTTCCCTTTCGATGATAATATCTTGAGCCGGTGTAGAAAGGGGGATCAATATAGATAAGATCTATCTTCTCCCGAAATCCATTTCGTAGCAAGTACCTAACTGCAATTAGATTATCTGCTTGGATCAAAAAGTTGTTACCTATGGTAGATTTGCTTTCATATTCTGGCGTGTTAGTAATTCTTGAATCAATAATTGTCTCGCTTCCGGTGATTTTCAATGACTTTCCAGAAAGCCTCAATAACTGATCCCACGCTTCCGACAATATAATAGAATTAAATACTTATGCATCATCCTTGTGCTGACTAAAATTTACCATGGACAAGACGAGGTACTCAAGTAAATACAAATGCTATTTGTAGGAGCAGAATCAGGAATTATCACCTTTGCTAAAGAGTAGAAGAAAAACGAATCCACTCCAAGAAAGGAGCCAGGATGGAATCAAAAGGGAGCAGTGACATTTCCTTAACGCTGAAACATAACATTAACATCCTACCATCAAGCAAATTTCGGACATCTGAAGGCAGCTCGCTACCCGGTAGCGGATCAAAAAGATAAAAAAAATAGCTTTTCTTATAATGTGCGATGTGCAGAGCAAAAATATCGGATAGTATTGTCGGATCTCCAGAAATTCTTCGGTCAAGCCTAACTGCCCCAGAAGATATCATGTCCCTTGCATCTATAGCAATTTGCATTGATCGTTTGATAAAATTTTGCCTGATTAGGTCCTTGTTCATTGTAATTTCTTGATTTGCGAATCTTCTAATGCTGTTTGATACTTGCGATATGGTCTTCCGTGCTAAATCTTTAACAGTCATTACCTCCATGTCTCCACGAACGCCGTGCTTTTTACCAAACAGATAGAAACACGCCATTAATTCGCTTGAATTGATGAATGGAAACTCTAATCTTTCTATCAATAAATTGCAGAATTCTGGCGGAAATATCGTCCGGTAAAAACATCCCCATGTAAGAATCTGATACTATCATGTTTCATTTGATTACACTGAAACAGGCTATTTAGAGTCTTACGGACTGTTCATAATTCGATCATCATATAGGGATCGAACTTGAAGTACTTGGCGATAACAAAAAAGAAAGGAGGATCAATGTGCGTGAGGAGGTGGCGCGCTACCTTTCGACAGGGCCTCATTAAACGTGCCCGCCGCTTTCTCGTGGAACTCTAATGCTGCTTGATCTACCTTGACAGCTTGTGGTGGGCATACAGACACACATGCCATACACCAAATGCAATCATGTTCTCGGATTGGATCAGCCTTATCTGTGTAATCTTTTCTCTCATCTTTGACATCTTTACCTTTACCTTCCCATGTTAACTTTGTTACTTCCGTAGCAGGTACATCATGTTCAGTCCTGTACCACTGAAATACTTGAACGGGACAAGCTTCTATGCATGCCCCATCTGCAACACAGGAATCCCAGTCAATAGCTACCATTGTTCCGCTAACTCCCAACGGGACGATCTCTTCTCCCCTGGCTGCGTAGGCGGCTTTAACTTCTTCGTTTTCTGCTGCTTCCTTTAACTTGCCCGGGCCCCACATAAAGTGAAAATGTTCACCGTCCGAGAGCTGTATTTTACCGGTAACTTCGTAGTTTTTTGGAAAGTCTGCATCTATAGGCATTCTAATCTGTATGTACTCCAGCTGGATATTATATAAACCATATGTGGCCCTTTTGTATTTTATCGCAACTCTAACTAGTTTCTGTTTTCCCGCGAAAGGATTTAATTATTTTTCGCACTTGGAACCTTAAAAAAACGCGCTAAGAAATTCTTCGTGGATGGTTGAGGGTTCACCTTAATTTTCAACATTTGATTCATATATTATTGCATGCAAAATTATCCATCAATCTCACGGAGCATTCACAAAATTCTGGTAATTTAGCGAAGGATAATTAAACAATTTTGTTTCTTATTAGTTTCAGAATCGACAAAAGTCAGTTACTTTTTTGAAACCAAAAAAGATCAATAATACCCATTCATTTTCCTGCCTGGATTTCTGAGCCAGGGATTTTTTAGCTTCTGCAACAATTGGAAGCTTCGCGTAGAGATCCATCTGATAAGTCATAATTGATTAGGCTTTTCCTACTTTTCGATCGCGTCAATTAGATTTGTCGCAATGTATTTTGCTTCCTCTTCTGAAACTGATTGGTGCACAGGTAATGACAGAACCTTTTTTGAAATTAACTCAGTAAATTCTAAATGGATTTCTGGACATGCACTTGAATAGTAAGGAGTCAAATGTACCGGAGGGTCATAATAGACCGTAGCTCCAATTCCACGGGTGTTCATGATATTCTTGATTTTGTCTCGATTTTTTCCTAAGGTTACTGTGTAGAGATACCAATTATATCTTAATCCGCTAGGTTCTGAAGGAAGAATAATTTCGAGATCTCGACTGCGGTCTGACAATACTTTCTGCATAATTAACGCATTGCGCCTTCTAATATCCAAAATTCTATCTAGTTTTTCCATTTGTGCTTTTGCAATTGCTGCACTTAGTTCAGGCAATCGCATATTCAATCCCAGCACATTGGTGTCATAGCCTTTTATCATTCCATGATTTCTCACCATCCTAAGTTCATCAGCTAATCTATCATCATTCGTGGCAACAGCGCCTCCCTCTCCAGAAGTGATTACCTTACTTGCATACATACTGAAGCAGCCCATTTTGCCAAGTGACCCCGTCTGTCTGCCTAAATAAGTTGAACCCAATGATTGGCATGCATCTTCTATAACAACTAGAGAATGTTCGTCAGCAGCTTCCGATATTTCCTGCATCGCAGCTGGGTGACCATATAAATGAACAGGAATTATGGCTTTTGTATTTTTTGTGATCCTCTTTTTGATCTGTGCTGGATCAATTGTATAACCATTTTTCAGGATGTCTACGAATATCGGTTTGGCTCCTGCTGCCACTACTGCATTTGCAGTTGCTACAAAGGTAAATGACGGAAGTATTACCTCGTCGCCTGAACGCACTCCTGACGCCAACATGGCAGCATGAAGTGCAGAAGTACCAGAATTTACAGCTATCACATGCTTCACCTTCAAATAATTCCTTAGCATTTCTTCAAATTCTGATACACGTTTACCCCCTTCAAATGCCGCAGATGTCAAGTTCCCTTCATCCAAGACACGAAGTACCTCTCGTTTTTCATCCTCGTCCAGCTGTGGTTTGTTAATTGGGATCAAGTCGATTACCCCACTAGATTACGTGAGTAGTCTTTTAACTCGTTATAATTCTTTGTCAGGGTTAGCCTTGTAGAATCATTATGTTCAAATTGACTGCAGAACTCACATAGTCACCTCAATAAGTTCATTCATTAAACAAATAAAAATAGGAATTTGATCCCCTAATGGCTAAGCAGATGTGGCAGAGTGGTCTTTCCTAATCAGGGAACACAATATTGCGTCGGCCTTGAGTCCTAAGGTCGAAAGCAAGCCGATTCGCCTTCGGGCGAGCAGGAGTTCGAATCTCCTCATCTGCGTACATTTAAAAGTAAGTTTTCTTCACCGAAATCTCTACAATTTTGTCTTTGACGCTTATGCACGTGGTTATTATTGAACTCAAAAATACCTTTCTAATTATAATTTAAAGTTGAAGATGAGGTGCCCCTCAACAAAGTGTAAAGCGATTAACTGCAGCTGTAGAATTGTGTTATTATTATTCCTTCGAGTATCACAGCATAGTATAGTCAATAAGATAAATCTATCGAGTCTGTTATCCATGTGCTGAAACGCCAATGCCTCAATTCCAACTCCTAAATGAAGATTAAAGTATTTCCCAATGATAAAGAACGGTAGTATAAAGACTCTATACTGATACTTCCCTTTTTATAGTCTCCGAACCTATCAAAAACTGATTTTCATTTGATTTACATGTCGTCTTGCGAACTAATATAATGATATGGCATCATTACTAAATTAAGATAGCGACATGGTTCTTGCGACTTCAAAATACCAATTTGTACGAAGCATCTACCTGCTTTTGCATTTACGCTTAACATTTTTGCCATTAGGAACATGAACGGGCAGTGATCAAGAGGCAATGTAAGCATCTTGAAACTTTTACTCATGATAACTACAAGGTACTTTACTTATGCTCAATCGACTGAGTTCGCTTCAAGTCACTTCCAATACTTAATCTACATTTTGGAACCATAATTAATTAAAAACCTTGTATAATTGGTAATAAATGAACAAGGCCATTTTGAAGCTTGTCGTACCGATAGTGGCGGTAGTCGTACTAAGTGTAGTTACATTCATGAGAAGTCCCTCTGACACTACAATCCCAATACCCCAGCCTATCTTTAATTCGTCAATAAATAATGCATCCAGTGACAAAGGAATTGCAGTAGTTGCGGAAAAGCTGCAAACCCCATGGTCAATTGTATTGTCTAAAGATGGAAGGGTATTTTTTACAGAACGCATTGGAACTATAAGAATGATCAATGCAAATGGCACTTTAGCACACGATCCAGTTGGATATATAAGAGTTGATCAAGTAGGTGAAGGAGGTCTATTAGGGATAGATCTCCACCCGAATTTTACTTCGAACCACAAGATTTACATTTATCATACATATTCCAATTCTAGCGGAATCTACAACAGAGTAATGCTGCTCGTAGAAAATGAGAACAAAATAGTAGATTCACAGATCATACTCGATGGTATTCCTGGCGGAAGGTTTCATGATGGCGGTAGACTAAAGTTTGGTCCAGACAATAAATTGTACATATCTACTGGTGATACTGGAATCGCGGAATTGTCTCAAAATAAGAGTTCGCTAGCCGGCAAGATATTGAGGATAAACGATGACGGAACAATTCCAATTGACAACCCCTTTCCAGGATCTGCCATTTACGCCTATGGTTTTAGGAATGTTCAAGGCTTGACGTGGGATCCTGAGACTAGGGAATTATATGCTAGCGACCATGGCGCAACAGGAAACGATGAGATAAATGTAGTGCGGGCTGGTTCAAATTACGGATGGCCTTACGAAGAGTGTTCCAACGATGGCAAGTACACAGCTCCAGTAATATGCTTCAATCCGTCTATTGCTCCAAGTGGAATTGCAATTCCGAACTCAAGTAAGTTAGGTTATAATGGGGATCTTTTATTAGCAACATTAAAGGGATCACATTTACGTTCTATTGATCTTTATACTGGAGAACAAAACAACATATTAGTCGGTTATGGGAGATTGAGAGACGTGGTAGAAGACGATAACGGATCTCTATTCGTTTTAACTAGTAACACAGATGGAAGAGGTCTTATTCAAGAAAATGATGACAAGATTTTAAGAATATTCAAGGATTAAAGACGGACCGGATATGCAAAAAAAATTTCGCGAAATGGATATGGCCGAAAGACTCGACGTACTTCGATGTGATGTATCACTGTCTGAGGAGGACGTTTCGGTCATCAGGAATCCATTGTCGGTAACAAAAGTGGAAACCGTAAACCATATGATAGAAAATGCAATAGGGGTTTATCCCGTCCCTCTCGGAATTGCAACTAATTTTAGTATTAATGGTAAGCGCTATTATGTCCCCATGGCTACCGAAGAACCGTCAGTAATAGCTGGCAGCGAGTTACGCGGCAAAATTAGCTAGTTTGAACGGAGGTTTTACAGCCACAGTCACAGATTCGATTATGAGAGGCCAAATTCAGGTGATATCACTTAAGGACTTGTCCCAGGCGCGTAATATCATTTATCAGAACAAAGAAGAATTGCTTAAGAAAGCAAATTCAAAGGCCAGAACAGTAAGGGCAATTGATTTACGTACACGAGTTCTAAATGACAAGGTACCAATCTCCCAAAATCCGATGCTTATTGTAGAATTGATCGTGGATACTAAGGATGCAATGGGAGCCAATGCAATCAATACAATGTGTGAACTAGTTTCTCCAAAAATTGAATCTTTAACAAAAGGGAAGGTAATCTTAAAAATATTATCTAATTACGCGACTGAGCGCATAGCCACATGTGAGACCACTTTGAGAAAGGAGCATGTTGGAGGTGATGAAAGTAGTCGAAAGGATGCTACATGGTTTTGCTTTTGCCTTCTCCGATCCTTACAGAGCTGTCACTCATAATAAAGGGATAATGAATGGTATCGACGCCGTTGCACTGGCTACTGGGCAGGATTTTCGAGCCTTAGAGGCTGCTGCACATGCATATGCATCCCGAAGTGGCGTATACAGTTCCCTTTCATTATTCAGTAGAGACGAGAATAACGATCTGCTATGCAAGATAGAATTGCCAATGGCGGTCGGAACTATCGGTGGCGTAACTTCCAGCTACCCGATGGCAAAAATGGGGCTCAAGATATTAAAAGTCAATTCTGCGAAGGAGCTTGCTATGGTCTTTGTCGCCGTTGGGCTAGCTCAGAATATAGGTGCCCTGAGGGCACTCGCTGATGAAGGGATACAATCTGGCCATATGAAGTTGCATAAGAGAAAATTTGGAAAATGACAGGTGCAAAATGAGGATTGAGCGACATAGGTTAGGGAATATTGCAACTGAAGCATTCAATGATATTGAATGACGTAAGTCATGGACATGAAACTGCTAAAATATCATTTTTGAAAATGCAGTAAGTAGTTTAGTGATGCTACATTGAGTTTCGTACACATGCCCAAGCATAGGGTAATTATGACCAATATTTTTCCTCAACTCCAACGATAAACTAAATGAATCGCCCAATAGAGATGCGAACTGGATGGTAATTATTCAATAGATATATATCAGATAATTAAGGATCATCAGTTTACTACTTAAATGGCCATAGTCAAATTTGCGGTACCAAAGGGCAGTATCGAAGAAGCAACCTTCAAAATACTTGAAGAAGCTTGGCAAACAGTTAGTGGACGAGGTAGGACTTATAGGGTGAAGCTGAGCGATCCTGAGATCGATGTTAAGATATTACGTCCTCAAGAAATACCTACTTACATTCAGGAGGGCTTTTATGATATTGGAATTACGGGAAGAGATTGGATTAGGGAAGCGAATGCTGACGTAAAAATATTACTTGATCTTGAATATGGTCATGTCAGACAAGTAATAGCAGTTCCTGAAAATCTGAAATCAAATACATTAACTGAATTGATCGAAGAATTCGCTATGCAGAAGCGAGTATTGAAGATATCTACTGAATACCTTACCACTGCATCTTTATTGATTCGCACAAATGCGATGTATCAGAAGTACTTTGGTAACACTGAGCCCATGATTATTACTCCTTGGCTTAGAGTGGGAACCAACAAACAAGTTGAAATCTTTCTATCATTTGGTGCAACCGAAGCGAAACCACCTGAAGATGTGGACGCTATACTAGACATCACCGAGACAGGTACTACCCTTACACAAAATAACCTTAAGATTATAGATACCGTACTAGAGTCGACTGCTGTGTTAATTGCAAATAAGAATTCATTGAATGATGCCGTTAAAGCTGAAAAGATGGCGGACATGGTAGCTTTACTGAAGGGAGTTGTGGAGGCTAGAAAGAAACTTCACATTTTCGTTAATGTAAAGGAGGAAAATTTGAAACTTCTACTTCAGTGTTTACCGGCTCTGAGACGTCCAACAATAAGTAAGCTTAGTGAGGAAGGTTGGTACGGTGTGAATACTGTAATAGATAAGAAAGAGTTCATCAAGATTGTTCCGAAAATGCGTGAAATCGCCCAGGGTTTGGTAGTATTGCAGCCTAAGCAGATACTACCATTTGATGAATTGAAACAGGTAATTTAATAGTTGTTTAGAGTTTTATCTATTGCACACGGCTCAATTGAAGCTGCTTCATTGCGTAAATCTAAATCGGTCTCAGATGAAAGTTTCAAAAGAGTGAATCTGATAATTGATGACGTAATCAAGCGTGGGGATAAGGCAGTAATTGAATCTACAGCAAGATTTGATGGTGTAAAACTTAGAAAACTTCAGGTTACTAATGAGGAGATCAATAATGCTTACAAATTTGTAACAAAAAAGCAACTAGATTCCTTGAAAATAATAAAGAAAAGACTTACTGCTAAATGAAAATAAACTCTTAAGAAATCTTTCCAATATAGTAACCAATTCTAATGGAATAAGGTTGGCACGAGTTATCAAACCATTGGATTCCGTTGGTTGTTATATACCAGGAGGAATGGCCCGATATCCAAGTACAGTGATCATGTGTGCAACTCCCGCCAAGATTGCAAAAGTTAACAGAGTAGTCATTACTTGTCCACCTCTAGAAGATGGAAGCATAGACCCCTTGACGTTGGTGTCTGCTGACCTTTGTGATGTGGATGAAATCTATAAAGTTGGTGGCGCCCAGGCGGTAGCTGCTCTGGCATATGGAACTGAAACAATTTCAAAAGTGGCAAAGATTGTAGGTCCTGGGGGTATGTACGTAAACATTGCAAAAATCATGGTAAGCAAACAAGTAGGAATTGATATGATCGCTGGACCCACAGAATTGGTCATATTTGCCGACTCAACTGCAGATCCTCTTATCATCGCCAAGGACCTAATCGCGCAAGCTGAACATAGTCCTGACACTCTTTGTGGCTTAGTTACTAAATCAAAGTATCTTGTAAAGATGGTATCAAAGTACTTAGAAGATTTTTTATCAGATAACACTTTACCGAGAAAAGAAATAATACGGCAGAGCATACGAAATAATTCTTTTATCGCACTTTGCAGGAACCACAATGTTGCTATCTCATTCATAAACGAAATTGCTCCCGAACATTTGCAAATAATCTGCCGGAGATCAAAAAGCATCATCAGTAGAATCAGTTCAGCAGGTGTTGTATTGGAGGGCAAATACACTCCGGCCTCAGCCAGCGACTTTTGTCTGGGATCCAATCATGTGTTGCCTACAATGCAAGTAGCTGAAATACCGAGGAGGATTGTCTGTTTTGGATTTTGTTAAGATTGTAAGTCACATATCCGCAAATAAGCAAGCATTAAAGTCGATGAAAGATCCGATCAAGGAGGTGGCATTAATGGAAAATTTACCTAATCATTATCAAGCTGTAGAGGAGCGATTCTAGAGTTGATCGATTGGTTACATGAAAGAATTAAAACCATCTCAATGATTGAAAAATATGAAAAACCTGAGGAAGGCACTCCCTTTAAACTAGACGCTAACGAAAACCTTCTACTTGACACAGCTTTCTTAAGTCAACTCGTTATCAAGGAAGCGAAGAAAATTGATTTAAGAAAATACCCCTTTGAAGAGTATGATCACTTGTTTAAGAAGCTATCGGGATACCTTAATGTTAATAGTAAGACTATAGTAATTGGTAACGGATCAGATCAAATTATCGATCTTCTACTATCGATAATAGGGAGAGGCAAACGACTAACTCTTTTCACTCCTACGTTTTCTTACTTCATAAACCGATGTCAATTACATGGGCTTAGAGTTAACAAGATTCCACTTTGCTCGAAAGATAATACAATAAGGAGGAAATTGTTTCTAAATTCTGCCAAGAAGTCTAATGTAGTATATCTTTGTTCACCTAATAATCCTACAGGTAATCAGATTGAAAAATCAGTTGTGCAAGAGATACTACAACTTAAGGATGTCTTTGTGATACTTGATGAAGCATATGTAGAATTTGCGAAGTATTCTATGTCAAGCTCAATAGAGAAATATGACAACCTGGCAGTTCTTCGCACATTTTCCAAGGCATTGGGTTTGGCAGGTTGTAGACTTGGTTATGCTGTTACAAACGAAAATTTCGCTAATTTTATCAGATCTGAATGTACAATCGCCTTATCCCGTTAGCAGCTTATCACTCGTCATAGCGAGATCACTACTTTCCAATCTAAATACAATAAGAAAATCGATAGCTATCATCAAAAAAGAGAGGCAAAGACTGATCGAAAGCATTTCGAAAATACAATATTTGACAGCTTACCCATCAGACTCAAATTTTGTGTTTGTAAGCGTCAAGCACAAATATGAGCAGCTCATTAATGCGTTACTGACACACGGTATAACTGTAAAGAAACTGGGCAATTTGTCTGGCTATGGAAATTGTATCAGAATTACGGTCGGGACCCCAAAAATGAATGATGCTACAATTAGCGCAATTAAAAGTGTATGAAAATATATTTTCGCATTTGACATCTGTCCTAATTTTGAAACCAAATTGAGTTTTTCTAACAAGTGTATCATTTTTGATGTCGACGGAGTTTTAATTGATACAAGATTTTCCTATAACATAGCAATAAGGAAAACAGTGGAATTAGTTTTCAGTAAGATAGAATCGGGCATATCTGACAAACCTCTCGTAACCAACGATATGATTTATGAATTTAGACAGACAGGAAATTTCAATAATGACACCGATACTGCCTATGCAATATTACTTTGTAATTTGTGTATACCTCATAGGGATACTCAGATGAGGAATTTTATTATTGAGGTTGTGAAAAAAGCGACATACAACGGGATAATATCTGTAGAACAATACTTATCAGGCTTTTCCCGTAAGCGTCTGAAGATGGTTAAAACCCTACTTAACTATCCAAATGACGTAACTCGTAGCATAGTAACACGAATATTCGACGAATATTTTTACGGCGCTGAGTTATTTAGGAAGAAATATAGTCACAAACCACTATATTATTTCGGAAGACCATTAATCGACAAGGACAGAATCTTAATTAAGAAATCAGCATTGCGTAAAATTTCAGACCTTTTCTCTGGAAGAATGGCCATTATTACTGGGAGGAGTAAACTTGCTTCACAATATTCTCTGGGAATGATCTACACTTCCTTCGATCAGAAAGCTTCCACTTTTTTAGAAGACCTAGACAGGAGCTTCAGAAAACCCAATCCTCATTCATTGGAAAAGTCACTGAATTTGCTTTCGACTACTCAAGGGTTCTATGTTGGTGATTCCAGTGAAGATCTGATCATGGCCAAGAGATTGAACGAAAGAAACAGATACAACATACAATTTATCGGAGTTTACGGCGCTAGCATTAATCCAGAAAAGGCTAGAGAATTTTTTTTGAAAAATCGTTGTCTTGCAGTAGAGACTGTAAATGAAATACCGAACATATTATATAAAGTCAGAAGTAGATCATGATTGGTACTTAAATAGAAGATAAAAAATGAGATCTGCAACTATAAAGAGAGAGACCGGTGAAACTGGGATAGACATTTCTGTAAACCTTGACGGACATGGAAATGTCCATACAAAAACTGGCTTTGAATTCATCGATCATCTGATCACTACATTCGCAAAATACAGCATGGTAGATATTAAAATCCAAACAAAATATCATGATTCTATTTCACATCACCTCATAGAAGACATAGGGATCACGTTGGGTCTATCAATGGATAAGGCTTTAGCAGAGCGCACAGCTATCTCAAGATTTGGTTACGCTACAATTCCCATGGATGAATCCTTGAGTCTTGCATCAATTGATTTAATCAGACGTAAGTATTGTAAACTGACTCTGAAATTAAGGAGAAAAGAAATAGAAGGGATCGATGTAGAGGACATTGAACATTTTTTTAAATCTTGGATGGATAATTTGTGTGCTTGTATTCACATAGGTGTTCAATATGGGAGAAACGACCACCATAAAATTGAGTCGGCTATAAAGTCGTTTGCGGTCGCATTCAGGAACGCCGCATCAAAAGATAGCCGAAGAACGGGAATCCCAAGTACAAAGGGCGCGATGTAAATGACCAAAATTGCTATTTTAGATTACGGAGCAGGCAACTTGTTTAACCTGCGTCATTCAATTCTCAGAAATGGTGGTGAAACAGTTTCAATAGTGGACAATCTTAGCGGGCTAAGTAAATTCGATGGCTTGATCTTACCTGGTGTGGGCAACTTTGATTCTGCAATTCAGGCTATCAGAAAGGATTCAAGTCTGTTTATGGATGCTATCGATGATGGGATGCCTGTTCTGGGAATATGTCTGGGGTTGGAAATGTTGTTCGACCATAGTGAAGAGGGCACTATGGATGGCCTAATGGTATTGCCTGGTGAAGTATTGTTGCTCCCAAGAAAACATGTTAAGGTGCCACATATGGGGTGGAATAATTTGGAGCCTATAAAAGATAGCAAACTATTGTATGGGATTGACGATGGCTCGTGGGTTTATTTTGTACATTCTTATCACATAAATCCAAGAAATAAATCAATCATAGTAGCAACTTCAGAATATGGAGATATTTTACCCGTAGCGATCGAGCAAAAGAATGTTTTTGGTACACAATTTCACCCTGAAAAATCAGGAATTGTTGGTTCAAAGATTATTAAGAATTTTTTGGCTATTTGTTCTAGTGAGAAATGAAAATTTTAGCTTCAATAGACCTATTGGACGGACAAGTTGTCCGACTAACCAAGGGTGAGGAGTCGAAAAAGGTAGTTTACAGCAATGACCCTATTGTTATGGCTAAAAGATGGGCTTCTGAGGGAGCCGACATGTTGCACTTGGTTGATTTGGACGCTGCTCTAGATACGGGTAAAGATAATGTCGCAGTAATCGAGGAAATTGTAAAATCGACAAACATACCAACACAGATCGGTGGCGGACTTAGGACAGAAGAACGGATAGACAGGATGTTTGAAATTGGGAGTGCGAGGATAGTATTGGGAACATTTGCATACCAAAAACCAAACCTTGTACGGAGGATGACAAAAATGCATCCTAATAGAATAGTCTTATCGGTCGATCACCGAAGTGGAATCGTTATGATCAAGGGATGGAAGAAATCCTCGGAGTATTCAGTTGCAGATGCAATTTCCAAGTTTAGTAAGATCGGGATAACAGATTTCTTGTTGACTGATATTGAACGGGACGGAACTATGGAAGGTCCTGACATTGAAACAATTAACGACGTATGTTCAAATCTTGCGATTAATGTAATAGCTAGCGGAGGAATATCATCGCTACGTGACATAATAAAAACTGCAGCAGTAGGTTGCAGGGAACTCATCCTAGGGAAGTCCTTGTACGAAGGTAGGATCGAATTGAAGAAGGCGAAGGCGATTCTGTAATGCCTTTGTCAAAGCGAATTATTCCATGCTTGGATGTAGATAAGGGAAGAGTCGTTAAGGGAATCAGATTTTCCGGAGTAAAAGATGCTGGTGACCCTGTCATGTTGGCTAAAAAATACACCGATCAAGGCGCCGATGAACTTGTATTCCTTGATATAACCGCATCTCAACAAGGTCGTGATATTATGAAGGTAGTGGTAAGGAATGTAGCAAGTGTAATTGATATACCATTTACCGTTGGTGGTGGGATAAAGACTCTAAATGAGGCGAGGGACATTTTGCTCAACGGTGCTGATAAAGTTTCAATAAATACTGCGGCTGTTAAGCGCCCCGAGTTGATTACGGATTTAATGACAGTTTTCGGAAAACAGTGCGTCGTAGTAGCTGTTGATGTCAAGAGGAATTACAATTTAAAAGAATGTAGAGTTTCTCGAAAAAATGACTACGAGAAAAAGTTCTTCTATGAAGTCAGAATTTATGGTGGAAAAGAAGGAACGGGAATAGATGCAATTGAATGGGCTAAGAGAATTGAAAATCTTGGGGCAGGTGAGATCCTTCTGACAAGCATCGATGCTGATGGTACCGAAAACGGCTATGATATAGACCTTTACAAAGCCATTTGTGAAAGTGTCAGAATTCCTGTTATCGCATCAGGTGGGTGTGGCTCTTCCACGGACATGCTAAACGTTTTTAGAGATACTGATGTTGATGCCGTACTTGCTGCTTCTATTTTTCACTATGGCAAAATATCGATAAATGATGTAAAGAAGTACTTGTCAAATCGTGGAATTAGGATGAGACTCTGATCCAGCATTCATAATAGATCCTGATATTACCAATTCTCTAACGCTCAAGAACCAGCAGACCTATCACTCATATTAATACAAATCAAGCATGCGAAATGACTAATCGTCAGCGAAATATCGCTACTATAATCATAATACTAAATATTATTTCTCCCGTGAGAAGACAGTCCTTTAATTTGGAAAAAGCACTCTTTCTATATTTAACTGATCCTCTAATGACACGTTGATCGCGTATGGTAACTAACGCGTATAGCTTTGTCAGGGCTATAAGAAAGTTAATCCCTACGTAAATAGGTAACAAAATGATATCCTCAGGACGCCGTCGCATATGTGGAAGAATCTTGATCCCTCTACCTATAATCCATAAGAGAAGTATGAGCGATGCAAATAACCACTGTTGATTCAAGAGTGCTATTCCGAAAAATATAGGTCCCAAGAAAAGAGTAAATGTAGAAATGAACCGGTCTACCATAAAAAAAGCCAAATAAGGATGCTTCCAGGCCCAACCTTCCCACAGACTAACGAAATCAGAGTTATGGCTATTCCTCGACCAGCGAATGCGCTGGCTCCAAAAAGTCCTGAAGTCTGGAGGAGCAGATGAATACACTACAGCATTACTTTGATAGTAGGTCTTCCAACCCTGCTCCTGTACAATTCTAGTTAAGCATTTGTCCTCTCCTGATTCTTTTTTTCTGCCGAATATAATTTCGTTCAAGAAAAACTCCAATTTTGGTAGTAAAATTCTTCTGCGATACAGGGAAGTTCGACCTGACAGACATGTCAACGCTTGACCAGCAGCAGCCTGTGAAGGCAAGTCATAGTAATTTCGCATGTCCCAGAATACATCTGTAATTTTTTGCCAAAGTGATTTTCTTGATATAGGATGCTGTCTAGTGGTCACTCCCCCAATATTGGAATCGAGTCGGAATGGAGCCAAGACTTTATCGCGTATATCTGAATCCCAAACAGTATCGCTGTCAACCAGTGCAACAATTTCGCAATTCGATTCTCGTATTCCGTCTACAAGTGCTGATCTCTTTCCTGGTTTCGAGGTCACCATTAACTTCACGTTTGGTTTATCCTTTGAAAAATCTTTGAAAAGTTGGATGCAATTCTTATCTGTTCCATCAACTACTGCAATCAGTTCATCAGGTCTGTTTTTCCACCAAGAATCTAGACATTTAGCAAAGATTTTGGGATCTTCATTGTAAACTGGGGTAATTATGGCAAGAGAAAGATTACAAGTCTTTTCATTATCTTTGTCTGATCTCAACTCAGGTTCAATTGGTGCATAGACCGATGCAGTTGCCTTCTTTATTACCCACACTGACCACCTCCATGTTCCTATCAATCCTATTGGAATTAGCAACCAATATTGCGAGCCTTCGGACGGTACAAAGTTACGAATTACGTACGACTTAAGACCATTGATAGTGTATATTATATCATTGAGATCGAACCAAACTGGCGATGTGATCAATAGAATCACAAAGCATGTAAGAATGATATCAAATGCTAAGTGGCGGGTAATTGAGCCTCGATGCCTAAGCATGGTTACCATGTCTGTAAAAACTCTTCACCTTTCTTGTTTATGGTAGTTTCATTTTTATTTAATTTTAGCTATTGACTTAACCTAGTAATTGGTGAGCTAACATATTTCTTATTAAATTCAATAAGAGCATGTCAAGGAACAAGAAACAGGATTGTATATATATCATTCCTTACAAACGCATACAATTATAATGATATTAAGAGGGATAGGAGGGTGTGGGAACGAGTAAGATTAGCATAATTGGTTCTGGCGTAGTGGGTACGGCTACAGGCAGAGGATTTGACAAGTTAGGACACGAGGTTATCTTTTATGATGTTGCTAAAGAAAAACTTAGATCTTTGAAAAATCTCGGTTATAGCGTTGCTACTACCTTAGAAGAAGCCATGTCCAAAACAGAAATTTCGTTCATATGTGTAAACACACCTACTAGCAATGGTCAACAAGATCTTTCACAGGTAATGTCGGCTCTCTACCAGCTCTCTAATTTCCTTAATGGAAGTGAGAGTTTTCATCTTATTGTGTTTAGAAGTACTATGTTGCCAGGAACGATGCGTGATCTTGTAGTAAGCTATCTCGATAGGCACTGTTCAAAGAAAAGAGGTGTTGATTATCAACTCTGCTATAACCCAGAGTTCTTAAGACAGAATTCTGCACTCGATGATTTCTTCTCTCCAGACAGGGTAATAATAGGTGAAGATAGGAAAGGCATCTCGGAAGCTTTGGTATCTTTGTATAAGGAATTGACAGATAGAATTATCGTAACAACATTTGAGGCCGCGGAATTGATAAAGTACGCCTCCAATTGCTTCCTCGCCCTGAAGATTTCATTTTTCAACGAAATAGGAATGATGTGCCGCACTATTGGAGTTGATGACAAGATTGTAAGCTTGGGGGTTTCGTTGGACAAGAGAATAGGAAAGTATGGTACAGAAGCAGGTAGACCATTTGATGGCATGTGTTTACCAAAAGATACCCAAGCTCTTGCTTCATATGTGAAGAAACTTCAGATAGAGCCAGATTTGCTCCAGGTAGTTCTAGATATCAACAAGAGGTTGGAAGACCTTACCACTACAAAACAATTAGTGAGTGGAATCAGAGAATCACTTCAGATGTAGAACTTAGCCTCTGTAGGCTCCAATGCCTAATTTCTAATTAGGATACCTAGAACAGCCGTTCATTTAGTAAATTTATATTTGGCGGAAAAGCTTTTCGCCATGATGATTTTGTTCCGTTTCGTGTTATTTTCTTACATCTTTTTGGTTATTTCGATGCTATTTACTTTCAATTTTCTTACAGCAGGGGCTATTTCCAAACCTCAACTAATTGGGGTAGATATGATTGGATATTATACCGCACAACCTCAAAGTAGAGAATTCAAAGCTCCCTTGCCCGAAAATTACTTTGATGACAGCTTCAAATTAATAAGCCAGGCTGGAATGAATCATATACGATTCGTATATTTTTGGGAATCTTATGTTAAAGATCCCATTGCTTTTATGAATGAAATCAAATTTGTTGCATCAGCTGCAGATAAATACGGTCTGAAAATTATTTATGATAATCATCAATTTCACACCTCCTCATGGCTGAATCCTCAGCGTGGTACAGGTTTTCCTTCATTTTTGTTTCAGAATAATTCGGAGTACGCGTATGGTAGTGGCGGTAGTCCCAAATATCCTTCGGCTATTGCATGGTGGAATCATTGGTGGAATAGAGAGATTACGGATTCTAATGGTACTGATGGGTGGACCTTGCAAGCTGAATTTTTGAAACAGATTGTTAGAGTTGTGGACTCTCATCAAAGTACAGTGGGTTATGAAATACTTAGCGAACCGCAAGTACATGAGGCCAACCAATGGGAAAAAATAGGGAAATTCAATTCATTTATCACTAGCCAATTAAGAGAGTTGACATCTAAAAGCATTATATTCAGTATGACAATTCCAGTAGACTTGAAGAGTCCAATTGGAGTAAATGCTACCAACCTTGCCTTAATGACCCCCACAGATAAGACAAATGTCATATTCAAATTCAGTCTCTACGGACTGCCCGAGCCTGGAAGCTATCAAGAACAGCGACTGAATATTTTCGTGGATACCGGTCAAATTGCCGGAGTACCTATCTATGTTGGAGAATGGAATAATGTAGATAGGGAGCCTACTGTCAATGAGGAGGGCGACGTAGTCTATGAAATTAGTCCTGAAACCAGCAACATAACCCCGGCCGATACCTCTTTAATTCTTGACAAATTTAGTGAGGTTAATGTATACGGATGGGCCTTTTGGCACTGGAATTTCAGATCACACAAAGTTGATAATTTTAACCTCGCAATTACAGGTCCTGATGGTTCGCTTCAACCTACTCAATACTACGATATCCTTAAGAATGCTATAGCAACTTCGTATGGAAGCGAGAAATCTTAAAATCGCTAAAATGAAGAATCACTATATGTTACCGAATTTCTTTTACCTTCTGTATTGTTTTTGCAAACTCCAGAAGATTTATTTCCAAAAGATAAGAATCTAATAGATTAGTAAGAGTATTGACCATTCAACTTTCACTAAAGCAGAGCAGCAAGCTTTGGGCCACGGTCATTATAGCCGTTCCCCTTCTGCTTTCTGCCTACACCCATTTATGGAATCCGGCAGGATTCCCCTCCCAGCACGTTGACGAAGGACATTATCTGAGAAAGGCAGTCTCAACCGCTGAAGGGGAAGGTCTTCAACCACAGAATAGATATTTGGCCCCATATTTTGCTCAAATGTTCCTGGCAGGTATCTTCAAGATTATTGACTACCCTGCTTTTTTGGTTAAGGAGGGGATTGGTTCAACCTCAGTCGAGGAGATTTTCATGGTTCCCAGATTGATAATGGGATTTCTTGCGATTGCGGACACTTTTCTAATTTATAAGATTTCACAGAGAAGGTATGGCGATAAGGTTGCACTTGCAGCCTCAATTCTTTTTGCTGTAACACCCCTTACCTGGATGACAAGAAGGGTCTTGTTAGAATCGATTCAATTACCATTTGTATTGACTTCAATTTTATTAATTCTATATTCGGCTGATTTGAAGCAGCATAAGAAAGTTGCCATCATTATGTCAGGAGTATTTATGGGGCTTGCGATTTTCACTAAAATTCCTGCGTTTACTACAATCCCTCTTGTTGCTTCATTTGCATACTTCAGCTCCAGACGTCTGACGTATGTGATTCTATTCGTTATCCCAGCAATACTGATACCCGCCTTATGGCCAATGCATGCTCTCACCCTTGGAGATTGGAATGAGTGGGTAAGTGGTGTACTCTATCAAACGCAAAGAGAAAGTCGACCGCTTCTCAATTCGTTGAACACGCTATTCCAAGTTGATCCCTTATTATTTGTTGTTGGATTTGGAGGAACTATCTACTCGATATTCAAGCGCGACTACTTCATGATGGCATGGATATTTCCCATTTTGATTTTTCTTCAATTAATAGGCTATGTCTCATCGTTCCACTTGATTCCTCTTCTGCCTCCATTTTGCATAGTTGGGGGCCGTATGATAATGGAAATTGGAAACAATTCATTGAACAAGAAAATGGGAAGAATGTTACCGTTTATAAGGATATCCGCGATTGGAATATTTGGATTAATTAGCATAAGTATGCTTATATCAATTGACACGAATGCAACTTATTATCAAGCCCTGGCATACGTAGTTCAAAAATTGCCTGATGCCCAAACTAACAACGTAACTAATAACGGACCTAACTCCGGGAATGATATCACTCTAAGTGGCAATCCAGAATACTTTTGGGTCCCAGAATTTATTTTCAATAAGTCTTTTAAAGGTAGCAGCTATTACAGCAATGTTCCGTTCAAAACAGACAAGTATATTATGATAATCGACAGAGGATTTTTGAATATTTTGGACGGCGATTCTAGGTCCAGCGAGAGATTGGGCCTTGCTCTCAATGATACTATATCTCTCTCTACATTTCAGCACAACGTTACAGGTAATATTGACACATCAAAATATCCTTATACCAATTTGAGGCTTACCCCTGAATCTAAATCTATCGATATAAGAGCAAATTACTAAGACGTGACAAGCCCTAAAGTGACTTTCAACTTGCCTCTGTCCAAAAGTATTTAATTTGTTCACGTCACATAGTTGACTGAACTTTGCGTCTCCTTTTGCTTCACTCAGATTTTATCGAATATGAACCAGTTTCAAAAGAGATCACATTTGCGGAGGAAGGAATTTCCTTTGGGAAGAAACGGTTTGAAAATGTGATTGTCATATTTAGCGCCGTTGAAAGCGAAGATGATGAAAATGTTATTTTGGATGCATCTAATGAGATAAGTGAATATGCAAATCTTGTGAAATGTGATCAAATCTTGATTTATCCATATGCGCACCTTAGTTCAGATCTGGCTCCGCCTCAGTTCAGCTATGAAATTACTTAACACATTAAATGAAAACCTCAGCAGAAAATTCAAAGTTGCTAGGGCGCCTTTCGGCTGGACAAAATCTCTTAACATAAAAGTAAAAGGACATCCTCTGGCTGAGAACAGTAAGACAATTTCCAAAGGTCATGCAAAAGCTACTGCGCATCAGAAATCTTTGAACTCGACTTCTGAAGCTATTAGAGCCGAACAGCGTCAAGAATCTTCATGGAATATTTTGGACGGTTCAGGAGAATTAATCCCTCTTAAACAGTATTCATTTAACAATAATCAGTCAAATCTTAAGATTTTGGCGGACTACGAAATTTCAAAGACTAGAAACGTAGATGAAATTCCACCTCATGTCAAATACATGAAGAAGCTAGGCATTGCAGATTATGAACCGGCGTCTGATGGTGGAAACATGAGGTTTTATCCTAAGGGGAGATTGATGAAATCTCTAATTGAATCTCTTGTTAGTAGCAGGATATCAAAGTATGGAGGGATCGAAGTGGAAACGCCTATAATGTATGATTCTAATCATCCGGTGTTACAAAGTTATTTTAACAGATTTCCAGCGAGACAGTATGCCCTAACATCCGATAACAAACATCTTTTTTTGAGATTTGCTGCATGCTTTGGTCAGTTCTTAATGGCGAAAGATTTCCAAATATCGTACAAGAATCTGCCGCTAAGACTGTATGAGCTAACTAGGTATTCCTTCAGGAGGGAGAAGAGCGGTGAGCTTGTGGGCTTAAAACGACTGAGAGCATTCAGCATGCCTGATTGTCACGCAATATGCAAGGACCTTAATCAGGCAAAAAAGGAATTTTTGAAAAGATTTGAGGTTTCAATTGATGTCCTGAATGATTTAGGAATTTCTCCAGAGAAAGATATCGAAATGGCTGTCCGATTTACTAGACAATTTTATGAAGAAAATAAGAAATTCGTAAATGAACTGGTCAGCAAATTCAAGAGACCTGTTCTTGTTGAGATGTGGGACGAAAAATTCTTTTACTTTGTTCTAAAGTGGGAATTTAACTTTATAGATAGCCTTGGAAAAGCTGCTGCACTCTCGACCGACCAAATTGATGTCGAAAATGGTGAAAGATTTTGTATCCAATATGTGGACGAAGACAATGTAAAGAAATTTCCGATAATATTACATAATTCACCTAGTGGAGCCATTGAGAGAATCATGTACGTTTTGTTGGAAAAGGCTGCTATTAACTCTAAATTAGGAATTGTGCCTTCCCTTCCTGTATGGCTTTCACATACGCAAGTGAGGGTAATTCCGATTTCTTCAAGACACATTGACTATAGCGAAAAAATAGTGGAAGAGTTTACCAAGAACCAGATTAGAGCCGATATCGATGACAGGGAGGAGTCAATTGGGAAGAAAATTAGAGATTCAGAAACAGAATGGATACCCTACGCGCTCGTTATTGGAGACAATGAAGTTGGATCGGAACAAATTGTAGTTCGTGATAGAGAAGCTAAAAATCAATATGATCTCTCAATTAAGGACTTCATCAAAAAGGTCACGTTACAAGTCACTGACAGGCCGTATTTACCATTAAATCTTCCTATACACCTTTCACAACGACCAAAAATATAATGGCAATAGTATCAGAGATTGTGCATGATGATCTATTCAAAAAAGCAATTCTTAAATGTAGTAACTTACAGATATATCCCACAGATACTAAACCATGGTAATGTTTAAAACCATTGATTTAATTGAAAATACCGTAGAGAATATAAAATAGGAAAATCTGTGTGCGTTAATTCGTCAAGTAATTGTATTAATTTTCATAATCATCCATAACATGCTCAAATCCTGGTTCTAGATCATCTTTTTATACATCAGTGTGAAGGTATTTTTCTTGTATGGGAAGAGTTGAGAAAGGGGTGTCATGCAGCGCTCAAGGTTGCACTAATTCTGCAGAGAGATCTATTAGCGAGCAGTAAAGCGAGCTATGGCTGTTGATCTTGGAATAGACATCTCGAATAAAAGAGCATACCTATGTAGACAGCACTATAAAGAATGGAAAAAGGCAACTAAGCAAGATAGAGAGAATGAAAGAGCTCGATGGGATTAGCTATTCATAATCGTTAGACAGATATTATTGATGCGAAAGTTTTTTGCGAACAAATTTTCGAGTCAAGATCCGTAAGATTGTTTGAGTGGCCAAGGTTCCTTCTCGAAAGTCATCGTTTTTTAATGATACTTCAACCACATCCATTCCTATTAGATTAGCTGAATCATGAATTGCCTTAATAATTTTCATTATCGTGAACGGATCCAAGCCAAAGGGCTCAGGTGTTCCCGTACATGGGACAAAAGGGATATCATATACATCAATATCAAATGAAACGTAGATCTTCCTATTTCGTGTTAATTCTGATAACTGCGCGACAACCCTTTCAACATTTGTTTTTATGTCCCAGGCATCGAACGTAATTACACCGTGATCTTTCGCAAAGTTATCTTCCACTTCATCTGCTTGTCTTATTCCAATTTGAATAATATCGCTACCTTTCAGATACCCCTCATGTATTAACTTAAAAAAAGGAGTTGTATGGCATAATTCTCTTCTATCATATTCCGATTTCATGTCACGGTGAGCATCAAAATGGATCAACAGGGGGTTTTCTTCAGCAAGACCTTTGATGCAAAAATAGGAAATGGTATGTTCTCCCCCAAACACTATAGGTATTTTCCTAAATCGTGATATCTGCTTCATAATTCTAGGCAAGTATCTATCAAGATAGGACAATGCTAATTTGACCTTGTCGGTCTTGTCACGAGATTTCGGGATAATGAGGTCGCCAATATCCAAAATATTTCATAGCATTTTTCAAGTCCACCTTCTCCTCAAACACAAAGGTTTCATTTTGATAAGCGGAAGTTGATCTAATCGCTTCTGGTCCTCTAGAGGTTCCTTTCCCAAACGACGTGGTTATCTCTAGCGGAACTCCGAAGATTATTGCATCTGAGCTTTCAAATGTTACGGACAAATCCATGTCACCAAAAGATGCCTTTGCGGCTGTCTTTTCAGGCAACTTAAATAATGGTTGAACAAAGTTGAGAAAATCTTGCACTGGTATAGTTCACGATTTTTCCTTAAAGTTAATTTGAAACAATCTATGCATATTAATAGGGCTAGTGGTTCTTGTTGGCACTATTCCAGAACAGTTCATCTAGATTTGCCTGTCTTGGCTTACCAATAATCGATTTGAAGTTGACGTTCAGGGCAGACAATAATTGATCAAAAGTTGACTCCAGCGTTTCCAAATATTTTTCCTTATCAATTTCATTGTGGTTAGCAAGCTCCACTGGCTTAACTCCTTCCGCAGTTCTTGTTTTTACATAAGATATGATATCTCCGGCTCTAACGACTTTACCGCTTATTCTTAATAATTTGGCGGCCTTTATGTGCTGCGGTAATCCTTTTACAGAGGATATATCAATATCGTTTCCGTCAATAGATAAATTCTTACCATAATCAGTAATTTTAGTTCCATATTTTTCAGGAGATTTATTGACCATCACATTGAATGTAAGATCTTGAAGTGGAATTTCATTCTTTTCAAGTTTGATTGCATTATCCTTAATTATCTCTTGAATCCTTTCTTTAGCCATGTTAAAATCTGTAGTACTGTTAACCTTACTTAGAATATCCAGAACTTGATAAAAAGCCTTCCTTATGAATGGAGGAGTGTGAGATTTCTTACCTGTTAGACCTTTAACATCCACTGTGCCGTCTTTCAATACACCAACATAATTCTTCTTCAAATCACTGAAAACAACATACCTATACTCCTTATCGAGTTCAAGATCAACTCCTAGATTTGTTCTTGCCCATTTAGAGACCTGTTGCACTCTGCCTTCACTAGGATCTTTCAAAAATAATGAATCGGTATCTCCATAGACAACTTCTATTCCTATATCTTGGCATCTTTGGATGGCCTTTGTTGTGGTATCTCTCCCTATTGCGGCGGTTGCATCCGCCACAGGAAGACAGTAAAGTGGAAATATTTCGGCTCCCATGACGCCGTAACTTGCATTCAGGATAACCTTTATGGCTTGGCTTACTACGACATATAGTTGCCTTTCATCGTATGGTAGGGATTTATCTTTTGAAAGATGCTTGTAATAACCGACACGCAAGTCCCTGAGCGACCCGATTAATAGGGATGTTATCCCCCTCCTATTCTTGCAGATCCAGTGATTGGTATTTGGAATGATTTGTTTAGGATCAGCCTTACAATCACTATGATTGCAATTTACTGTTTCATATGACAGATTATGAACCTTTATTATGCTTGGATAGAGGCTCGCAAAGTCAACTACCACTACA
The DNA here is from genome assembly GCA_963788355.1 of uncultured Nitrososphaeraceae archaeon. Taxonomy (GTDB): domain Archaea; phylum Thermoproteota; class Nitrososphaeria; order Nitrososphaerales; family Nitrososphaeraceae; genus TA-21. The sequence goes on from CAWBGD010000012.1 coordinate 40,534, forward strand.
TTAAAGTGTATACCGGTAGTCGGCTCAACTACCAAGCCCCCGCGATATTTTTTCTCTTTTATAATGGCGGTAGTAGAAGATTGCCCCTTGCCCGAAAGTTCATCTCTACGCGGAATTATTGCGTTGATTTTCCGATGTTCAAAATACATCATTCCCCTAATCCATTGGTTCACACCAAATCTTGAAACATCCTCGATGGACATTCTAGAGATTCTTGCGATTACAACGAGAAGCTTCATGAGAAGATCATCACCGAAGCTCGTTAGTCGGTATGTCAACTCTGCATCTTTTAAACAATATTCCGCCAGTCTGACGTACTGGCAAATCACTTATGTCACCTTCGAATTCTATCTTTGAATCATTTAGCAGTGCTTCACAAATAGCTCCAAGTCTGTACTCGGAGTACTTGTGACTAAAAGCATAAATTTGAATGGATCTATTTTGAAACGTCCTAAATAGATCTATATGTAATCCATTTTTTAATTGAACAGGTTCTGCTTGAATACCTTTTTTAATAAATGAGTCGCGCTTCATTAATATGGGTACGTCTTCTCGCGGTATTATCGAATTTCCAATTGGATCAATTTTTGGATCTTGTGATCTAGCGTATAAATATGGAAGATCAAAATCATCACCATTAAAGGTTACTATTATAGGAAACATTCGAATTATGTCAAATGCTTTCTTAATTAGTTCAATCTCTGTCTTGCACACTTCTATTTCTGGTGGTAGGTTATCAAATTTTTCATGAGCGTCGCTCTTCTCTAAAACCAGAACTTTCCTGAGACCATCACTTGATACCAAGCCTATCGCAGTTATCTTCCTATCGTGCTCTCTAGGATTAGGGATTCTACCTTCTTCTGAATCTACTTCTATGTCAATCGCTATGCGTTTCATTTTTGGAATGGGCTGATTGAGTAGATAGGCCCATTCCGTAATGTATTTTCTGTATTGCTCGTTTCCAGCCTCTCGAGTCCCCTCTATCATACGATCCCATAGTAGATCTTTGAGGGCAAGCTCAACCGTTCCAGAAATATCATAGCGATCTTCTATTATTTGGTCTCCGTTTCTAACATAATAACTACCTGGAATAAGCTTCGAGTCAAAGAGGTAGTTCTCGTGATATTTTATGTCGGCTTCCCATGCCGTAAGTTTTTCTCTAATGCTATTGTCGGTACCACCGATCGAAAGTGGATCTGGTGCTGTAATTTTGATGACCTGAATTTTCTTGTCATTTATCAGATCTAATTTATCGACTAGTGATTTTGAAAATCTTTTGTCATTTTTCATTATATCTTCCAGATTTATTTCGTTATCCATCTTAGTATAACAATAAGGTCTGTGACCAGTTTTGTCCGCCCAAAAATAAATAGAGTCTAAACTTGGAACGTAGAACTTTAGGTAGACTTTCTGATCCTCCCCTGAATATATCGCTGAGACCAGCATGGCTCTGATATTTTCTGGCAACTCCATGCGAAAATCGTTCTTTGCCTTCCTAGTTTCCAGAACTGATCCTTGATCCAATCAAGCTACTATGTACATTGCCATAATAAATATTTGCTAATTCCTAAATGCCATTTCAAGATCAAATTGCATCTAGTCCGATTTCTTAATAACTTAATCCCTCTGGCTTTTACTGCATTTTGAATTTACTATGGCTTGGTTTATTTTCTTATGGATAGAGTCTATGCTTGATCTTACGATGCTAAATATTTGATTTTTCACTGAGCTGATAAAGTTAGCGTTTCAATTGGGGGTAGCGAAATTTGCTTATTAGCTGAAGAGCCGTATGTATCTAGATTATAGTAAAATTAATTGCGTATATGATATTCTGTTGATATCTAAATTTATCTGGAAAAAAGTAGATCATGCTTAAGCGATCAGAATGAGGCTTGATAATTCGATATAACTTTTTCCAATAGTAAAACAATTCTTGTTTACATTTTAGCATTCATCCCCGTAACCATGATCAAGTTGCAGGTGAGATTGACATACTATTTGGGTGCAAATGATTTTGAAGATGATTGCAACTTGAGTTAAGCAAGTGCCTTGGTAAATTGCCCAAAAAATCGCATTCAATCTCAGGCTCAAATTATTTCACAAAATACTAGAGCGCCAAGATTCTCCTAGAAAATGCTTATACAAAGGTCCACGTAGCTAACAGTGAATGCAGTACTATAAGGCATCACGCATAGGGCAGGAAAGATCTAGGATAGCACAAATGAAGCTATTTGATTATACCGGCTATGCAATGTTAACATATACTGTCAAGAAGGATCAGGGCGATTTTGAACCTGTGGGGGAAGAACTACTGGTCGCCAAGATGGTAATGAATGGCGAAGCTCTCTTGTTCTTATGTGATAATGATGGCTACGTAAAGGCTCAATCCAAACCTTTGCCAATTGCAAAGGCGAATGAATTATACATTCGTATGCAAAGCGATGGATTTATAGAGTATAAAGGAAATATCAGGACTGTAACCTGAGCATGTAAGGAATCCGTTCTGTGTTGAAAGTCCCATCCTTAATTCGTATCCTTTGATACATTATGGATAGGAATAATTCAGATAGTTATTTTTGTCCCAATTGTAGAACGGTTAAAAATAATATCTCTCAGATAATCTACATCAGCTTTTGTTACGATAGTTGGAATTTTGGATCTTTCTATCACCTTTAATGCAACAATGTCCATGAGTTCATAAGTTCCTGCCTGGGTATTTTCTTTACTAAGTAATTTTATGCACTCAGTAACGGATAATTTTGAAAACAAACGCGCGCGAGGGTTCCTATTTGGATCTTTGTCATATATACCTTCTACATCTGTCGCATTAATGAATTTGCTTGCTTTTACCTTTTCGCTTATGAGAGCTGAAGTTGCATTTGTGCTTTGACCAGGGTGCAGGCCACCGCATATTACGACTTTGCCAGATTCTACTGCTACTGCAACTGCTTCAAGAGATCTAGGAATTTCTGGATATCCTATGTTCCCAAGACCAGTGAGAAGTAACTGCGCATTTAAACGGGATACCTCTATACCTAGCGTATCTAAGGTAGCCTCGTCGGCTCCTAATCTTCTTGCCAATTCTATGTAAAGTCTAGCAATCTTTCCCCCTCCAGATACAACAATGAGCTGGACCCGATTATTCAGCTCAATTAAAAGATTGACATATTTTTGCAATGACGTGTGTTTAGAATCTGGCCTGAAAATACTACCGCTGAGCTTTAAGACAACCTTTTCTTTATTGCTATCTAACATATCAAAATCCTTGCTTGAATTCTAAACCTTCATCTCCGAATATTTTTCTGGCTGCTTGGGTAACGGCTTTTCTGTGCCCATGGCTTGTATAAACTCTGAGCATATCTAGATGGCCAGAAATTGAGTTTATAATCGGCAACTGTGAAATAGGCGTTCTTATTGCACCCTTCTCGTTCACCAACAAAATCGATCTCATTTCACTCTTATTTGGTGCAAGAGGAACTGATGCGATCCCTGATACATCAATGAAAATGTGATCCGTTTTTATTCTTGCAATATCTGCAATTTTCGAGCCTACGTCCTTTATCCAATCCCAGTTCAATTTCCTCTTCAACTTTTCTTTCTTATATATGAACTTTTCATATACACATTTCAAGAGTCTCCTCTCTAAATAGTTCATCACAAGTTGCCGTGACATAGTATTTTTGTCGGAAGATAGAATCTTGGCTATGATATTTTCATCTGTTAAGGAAAGATATTCATCTAGTGACATGGTATCCAAATGAATGGAGTTGTACGCTAGTGATATTGAATGAAGAAGCATAATTTCTGCAGCTCTGACCGTTTTGTGAAAGTAGACGGCTTTGAACATTTCATAACGTGATATTAACATTGATTCGAAGGAATAGAGAGCCGAACGGTGCAAACCTAGGCTTGATTTATCTATAATGGCGAATGAATTTATGATTCTGTTGTAGTCAATTCTGCCATATTCCGTACCTGTAAATAAGCTATCTCGAGGGAGATAATCCATCAAGTCAGCTGATAGACTTCCTGCCATTAGCTCATTCATAAATTTAGATGGTGACTGTCCGGACGAAAGCTCGCCTATACGTTTAGAAGAGTAGCCATACTTGGTTAAGATATCATTAATGACAGTCTTGCGTATTATTTCCTTACCTATCAATTCGTGATTCTTCTTGTTCTTGCTATTGATTACCTCTTCAAATAAATGAGAAAACGGACCGTGACCAATATCGTGTAAGAGAGATGCAACCCGCAATTCCTGAACTGACCCATGATCCGGCAGGGCGTTTAATGTTTGAAGGTGGTCTCCAGCTAATCCTGCAACGTACATTGCGCCCAAGGAATGTTCAAATCTTGAGTGTTGTGCTGACGGGTAAACGAGATGGGCCCCTGCTAATTGCTTGATGCGCCTAAGTCGTTGAAAAACATTGGTATCTATGATTTCTCGTTCTAATTCGGTCAGCTGAATATATCTATGAATCGGATCGGTTATTTCGCCAACATATTTCATTGTCTAATGAATTTTGAATATATCCTAGAATTAAATCTTGATGACTGATTGTACCTAGATCCACGATCTTTTTGTTCACATCCATTTTTGTCCCTTCTGCATTTATGAGTTTCCAGTTAAAGTGCCTTGCCAGTTTTTTGTAATTTTTATGAACTTTTTCGAGAAGTAAATCATCGCTTTCAAACACGTCTCTCGAGCTTTTTGATCTTGACTTGGAGATATGTATGATCTACATCAAGAACTATACACAAATCTTCGCACGGTAATCCTTTGTCTAAATTCTGAAGCCAATTCAAATCCAGTTCCTTTGATACCCCGTACACTAAATTTGAATGGTAATATCTGTTCAATATGACGATAGTGCCTTTCTCTAACATCCTTTCAATATCTTTCTTCCTTTCCCAGCGGTTTGCAGAGAGAAGCATAAGTTTGGCTTCATCAGGGTATTCACGTTCTCCTTCAAGGAAAGCCCTTATTTCCGTTCCAATAGCAGTTGAATAGTCTGGAAAATCGATCGTGGCACAATTCTTGCCCTTGCTTTTGAAAGTATTCTCTAGTAATCGGGATTGAGTTGTCTTCCCAGCTTTATCTATCCCCTCCAGTACCGATGATCTTGCCCTTGCGCAATTCACCTAAACAAATGTTCAGTAGGATAAAGATGTTGTGAGTTCAGAGGGAGCAAAGTAACAGACCAAATATTACGCAATTAGCCAAAATTTGATAAAATGACTGTTACTTTACTCTACTTCCATCTCGCACATGATCTTTAGCATGATGACAAACGGGGTCGATAAATGCTACTTCTATTATTAGATTTTATATTTAGTTTTGAACTATTTTACTCTTGTCTTTGCCCTTTGGAATATTGCAAGTTAATTCGTAACAGACGATGCAGTCAGTTTGTGCATTGAATATCCCCTATGAAGTCCCCTTCCAAAACATCGTTTGAAGCGACTCGTACAGTACCAGAACTACCACAATTTCCCATTAACGCAACTTCCGAAGGAACTTGGATGCCGCAGATCGAATCAGACGTTACCGTACCTTCAAGACTAAAACTGTCCACCCCTATGTTTCCGGAATTTAGATAGCCTGTGACCGAAATGGGATTTCCCAAGCTATCAAAAGAAGTTATTTCCCAATTACCATAAACTGGAACATCACCCATGAAGGCTGATAAAACTAAACTACTATTTTGTCCAACAGGATTACCAGTGCACATTATAGTTCCACCGACATTTCCGGAGGCATCAGCTGCCGATGCAACGCTGGACAGGGAGGAAAATAATAGTAATAATGTGCTGAAAAGACTTATTGTTAGCAACATAGATTGCATTTATAGATCCACTTCTTACTGTTGCCATTCTAAATAATTTATGGCTTATGTATTGTGTTACTACTTCATTATTCAAGACTTTATAATAAATGTGATTATAGTTTATACAATATTAATGAAGTTAGCTGGTCCAACCTCTGGATTAGACCTATTTCACGTTTGCAGCTCTATTGTGATTCCATCCATGCAAGAGAAGTCTAATTATCATGAGTGCTAAGCATCGATGATATATAACTCCATTTGCCAATTATTTCTCGATTCTCATATATATATTGTAAATTCTATATATCGCTATCGTTGTTATATAATATCTACACAACATCTTGGGATTATTATTGCATTATATTAATATAGATGATTAACCCACGTTGTATTGACTATAATGGCACAAATGCCAGCTCTGATACCGAAAGAAGTAGAAATCCAGAGATTGAAGAAGATTTACATAATGGTCATTATGCTGGGTTCAATCGCAGCATCTGTAGAAGTAGATAACTTCGTCGATGGATCACTACACCAGACTGCAATCAGGGACAGTGCATTTACACCAGCTCATTGGTGGTTATACAGTCACTTTGTAGCCCTTCCGCTAGGATGGGGATTTGTGGCAATGTATGATCGAAGGGTACCTATACTTAGAGGCCCTGCCAACTCAATGAACACTGGACTAAAGATAACTATAATTGGATATCTTGCAACCATGTTCACAATTGGTGTAAATGAATTGTGGCACTTCTGGTTTGTCGAAGAAATCTTTTCGGTACCGAATCACTGGATGTTCAATATGGGAGTAGTCGTAGCTTTCATGGGTGCTCTAGCCTATGTGGTAAGAGTATATGCACGTCTAGTTGAATTAGGTGCTGAAACTCCAGCAAAGAATCCATACGTAGCCGAAATGTACAAGTTAGCCCTAGAAGGCAAGTTGTACAGCAGGTCAATACCATAAACCAAAACCAAAGTACTAACGCGACAAACATGTGAAAAAAGTCACTGAACTGAGCCTGAAAAACGGTTAACTTTTTTTATTTTTTTAACTATCTTAGCGCCAATGATACTGTGGCAAGCTTGAGACAATTTAGATTTCAAATATTGATCAAGATTTTGAGAAGGTGGACATGAGGTAACTTTTTTCGTTCAATATTCATTCAATTATTGTTCATTTATCAGTCACCAATATAGCAAAATTTTGGAAAGGTGTATTTTATACCAAACAAAAAACAGGTTTAATTTCATTTATCGTTCAACAACCGGTCTAAAGTGCTTTCACGATATAATCATGGTAGCATTCATTTATTATTCACTTTCAATTTCCTCTATAGGTTTATTTTGCGTTCATTTTGCAAATTCGATTTGGTACCGACAGGTGACCATGATCAAAGAGCAAGTATTTCGACTATGACAACTAATCGGTGGGATAGGATCGGCCGTCGATATGGTCACTAATTCAAAAATTTTGTATAATAAACATGATTTAGTAGTTTCTTATAGCTATTACATCATAGCATATTAACACATAAGAAATACTATATAAGTAATACAGTATAAGTAAGTTATGGGTAGGAAAAAGATTCCTGCCGAATATAGTGAGGAAGGTAATATGGTGGTATCTGGATGGTTTGTCCATGGAAGGAAATTGCCGACAAGGTCGGAATCTCCAAAACATCAGTGCACAATGTAATCGAATTAAAGAATACCCTTGGATTCAAGCTCGCCTTATATCACGAGATTGCAGTAAACCTAGCCAAAAAGCGGCTGAATATTCATGACTTTGCCGAGATCATACGTGCAGGAAAGATGTTAGAAAAGTACGGGATTGAAAAGAGTGCTGCGTGGCAGGCAATTGCCGCTATCCCTATTGCATGCTTCAAGATAGGCATCGAACCATACAAACTAATCGCATTCTTGAACAGGTTTGAACAATTTGTAGCTACTTCCAAGGTCGAGTCTAAAGGAAGCGTTTGAATTTGCAAAGACGTCCGTATCAATGTATTATTTCTTCAGGCGCCGCAAAATTAAGCTAAATGAAGAAATCGCAGAGTTAGAGGCAACCGGACAGAGGAAAAAGCAAGGGCGTAGTGCACTTGGCCAGGATACAGCCATCAGTAATGAGCAACTCAGGAAGGCCTTTGAAGATGAACGGATCAAAAATAGTGAATTGAATGAGAAACTGGAAATACAGTCGATTACGAGTCCTGAGACTATGTTTACTAATAAAGAGAGCCTCAAACGCTTGAACGCTAGGTTTGGTTTAACACTTTCATTAGATGAAGTATTCAGAAAGGTGATGTATCTATTGAAGTATCCGCACAAGAATCCGGCATTTTTCATGCAACCAGAGACCGAATTCAAAGTAACGCGTATCCGTCGTCGTCGGCGTAGGATACGTACTAGCGACCGATGGAACAACAAGTACGAATAGAATTGACAGAAACCTAACTTTAGCTCCCGGTGCAGATTCAATGTTTTTTCGGACGCCATCGGCTCGATATTCACCCTGCGTGCAGGAATATTCCATGGGGGAATTGGTTAATCTTGAACTCGTAGAAAAGTCAGCAAACATCACTTTCAAATATATTCACCTATTGATGTTTAGGTCAACGCAGTCTTAGAAATATTAAGAATAAATCTAGTCTCTGGTTTGATAATCTTCTTATACGTATACTGTCCAATGTATGATAATGAAGAATGCTGTCTCTAAACCACTGATAGTATTGGAGAGCGAAGCTCAAGACAAAAATCGGAACTTCGTAAGGGTTGATCCGCTCGTTATGAATGAATTGGAATTACGCGATGGCGACTTGATTGAGATTACAGGTGACCTTCAGACCAGGAGCTTTATGTGCTTGGCTCTGTTACCTACTGATATTAACAAAGGCATAATTCGACTTGACCTTGACTCTAGAAATATGGTGGGAGCAAGAATTGGTGAAAAAGTTACAATTAGGTTGGCAGATCCCAGTAATTATTCAAACGGCGAAAATGACGGCTCGCTTGGCTCAGAACATTTAGATAATGCAGAATTGATCAATGAGCCTCGTTTACTAATTTCGGGATGCTGTATAAACTTCGAAAAAGAAAGGGACAAAATAATGGACTACTTGATCAGCTTAGAGATGGAAATGCATGTAGCAAATGCATGCAAATGCTATTCTGAAGGAAAGAAGACACTCGGGTGGGATTTTTTTATCGTTTCAATTCCTTTACAAATCCTGGATAAACTTGCTGAGATACATCCGGAAATAAACAAAAATGAAGGCAGTACATTGGAACAAAGATTTGTTCTCTGGCTCTCGGGTCGAATGAGAAGGCGAAAACTCGAATATCATTTGAAGCTAAGCGAAATACCATATGAATCTGTAAACGGATTTAGGTTGAATCCAAAAAATTATCATGACCCAAACGAAATGAATAATCTAAAATAGAAATGAAGACCAGTCGTTCCAATCCTGTTATTGACCTATCAAAATAACAAACCATCGTTGCTAGTTAAATGCAAGTTGAAATCATCTGATTCTAACTAGACCTAGCAAACATACAAAAAATATAGTTGAGTTCAAATAGGTCATTTAGAGTGATGATCTGAGCCCTACGTTGAATTTACCTGATCCAATAATAGACTACCTGGACGAAAAGGTTACTGGACGAATCGCACTCATAGGATGTCGGGCGCAGGATCCTGAAAACTCGTTTCCCTGTTGTGAATATGACTTAGCATGTTTTGATGCTCCGAGTCAATTTGATAGAATAGTTCTGCTTGATAAAAACATAATCGAACTACATGATTTTTCTTCGCAAAGAGATGCAATTTCCCTGAATAATATGATTCCCATTTCATATCAGAATATGCCGCTTTCCTCGTCTGGCGTCGCTATTAATGAATTAGCGCCTAACAGATTGTTAATGGGGGAGGGTAGAAAAATGATAGTCTCCTCCCTTTTTAATATCGAAACGGCTGATAAGTATATGAATTCAAAAATCGACCTTGCATCTATGCATCTTAAGATAGCTGCATATAAGTCTAATTGAAGGTATCCTTTTTACGCTAGGTGTTAAACCAATGCCATCTCACGAATTGAACCAGGTTAGGAATATTACCCAACCAAAGGAGTTATTCAGAAATGCCATTGAATCTGCTTTGGAATGTCTGGGTTTAGAACGAGCGTCCAAGACGACTATTATCAGGTCTTATAAAGCGCTAAAGGAAATTCTAAGGAACAGTGACGACCATAGCATTATTGCTTCAAAGATTGATTACCTATTAGCAAGTGGTCTCTTGACTGATTGTTACTATTACATAGGTAGAATAGGCATTTCTCATTTTGAAACTAGCAATGTTAGAGCAGTGTATCCAAAACTGTGCAAGTTAACTCTTGATTTAAACTCGGACTTCGGGCTCACTGGCAGGATGTCTTCTTCTCTGAAAGACTCCTGTAAAAAAGTTCTGAAGGTCAGGGTATAGGAACAGCCAAGATAGGTTCTACATCCCTTACTTTTTTAGCTCTCAGCTTGGCTTTATACTTCAAGTTTCTAGGCTTGGTTCGAAGTCTATATCCGCAACAAGGACACCAGAGTCCTTCCCACTTTATAAAGATCTCACAAATCTGGCAACGTTTCTGACCACTGACATATCTTCCCGAACCGACGGGTTTCTGTGCTTTATGACGTATACAAATTCCCTTACATGTCATATACTTTACACAGTTAATTTTCCTTTCCAGTTATTTAAATATGAGTAACAATTGTTTATGATTTTCAATAGCTATTTTTTAATTATTTAAATAAATAAAATAAAATAAAATAAAAAAATTTATGCTCTATTGCACATTTACCGACTTCGTTTGAAATGCTTCATTCATTGTCAGGTATTCATCCAGCCTCATCTTGATATCTTCTGGTTGCGTGTCATCCATTCCAGAAAACCCTGCAGAAAAGGATATCTTGCTTCCTGCCACCTTGATATTGTCTATTTCCATGTCGGCATATACATTTGCAAGCTCCTGTGCCCAAGCTGATGCCTCTTCTTGATTGACGCCATTAGTATCTATTGTTACATTCAACATCTTAGTCATTCAAAATCACCTAATGCAGAGTTGATTAGGACATTAATAAAGTTGACGCATACTAAGTGAATGACTACTGCAGGCATTTAAACAGGGATTAGTAACTTAATTTGTAGATCTATTTTCGCCCTTCGAAACCCCAGTATTTTATCAACTCTTTTTCGAATTTTGAGAATTGTTCGTCTGATAGCGTGTCACCACAGTTCTTATGTGACGGCACTACCTTCATTCCAAAAAGTTTGAATTCTACTTCGTAGAAATGAACATTGGAACAATTACACATTGTTCTGGCTAGCTGTTATATTCTTTATTAGTCTATCTGCAATTGGTCTGTCGAAGTTGCTTCATGACAAGGTTCTATACCTTTGCTGAAAATATCCTTAAGCGATGTACTTTGGATGAATAGAGTCGTTAATATGATCAAGTTCTATGAATCAAGTTCTATTAAAGAGGTTATTAATTAAGTTCATGTCAATAAGGCAAAAATGCTAATTCCCTCCAAACTAATTCAGTTTCAAAAGCATACTACTTGTCACCATATTCATTTGTTTTAGACGTTTCTGAGAGAAGGAACAAATTCTTAAAGTATAAGTTGGTAATCATCGAATACAAGCATGAACCAAAAAAAGGCCATCTTCCTCTCGTCAGGGATTCTAGCATTCGGAGGCATCATGGTTAGCATTGTCATAATTGCTATTGGAGGAGGCTTCTCTGGGCCAGGCCCCTCAATTCTAAATCCACCTTCGAAATCGGATCTTTGGGCAGTTGGCAATAATCTAGCCAATAATACTGAATTAAATTATTCTTTAGCCACTGGTCCCACCCAATCTACGGAGAATGTATCCATGAAATTTATTGACTCTAAGGATGATTGGAGAGTAAACATTTTGATTGGAAATGATACAAACGCATCCAGCTACAACGTTACTCTTTCAAAAAAATCTTTTACACCCGTCGGAATTTTGAACCCAGAAATAGAAAAGGGCCTAAAACCTATTAGCATGTCGATTTTATCAATTCGTGACATTGCCAGAGAACCAAAGTATCTAGTGGTTGGAGCTGTTTGGGATACGATAAATGTTGGTCCTTCCTCTATCCCCTTAAGAATAAGTAATGTGGAACGTGTAGATATAGGAGCTAGTTCCTACGATTCATTTGTCCTATCCTATGAAATTGCAAATGTTCAAAGTAAAATATACATTTCCAAAGAGTTGCCCTTTCCTCTGAAGGCAGAAGTGTACGATGAAAATGGAACCGTGAAATACAGCTACGAACTTGCATCGATAAGAATTTAGTAGATAAGCATCAGGTAGGTTCTCTTGTACAAACCACAAAAAGCCTAAGGACTTTAACTTTTTTTAGTTGATTGAAAATTGCAGCTGTAGTTGGCTGGGGCTAAACTTGACTGTAGTCCCAGAACAGCCTATGATTTGAGCACAGAATTTTATATCCCATGAGTGCGCGAGATAACTAAATGCTAGAGGTCTTGAAAGAAGCATGCAGACGGGCTTATGTTCAAACTGGAAAATTGCTTGGATCTCCTGAAGGATCTGTTAAATTCAACGTTGGGGCTGGCGGAGATATATCCAGAAAAATAGATCTAGTAGGAGAAAGAGCGGTAATTGAAACTATTAAAAGATGTCAGATGAATCCAACTATAGTAGGCGAAGAGTGTGGAATAATCGACGGAACTGATGGTTTTTTAATAATGGATGCAGTTGACGGTACCACCAACGCCTTCAGAGGGATACCGTATTGCTGCTGTTCATTAGCATTCGCGACTGAACCGAAGTTGAGTTATGTAACTGAGGCAGCGGTAATTGATCTTACAAATGGTGATCTGTATTCTGCTTCTAAGGGTGATGGGTCCTTTTTGAATGATCGAAAGATCGAGAGCAAGAAAAAAGAAACCCCAGATTTAGATGACTTGGTAGGTGGTGTCAACATCTCAGCAATGCCTATCGGAATGCTCCTTTCTTTAGCACCATTTATGATGAAAATCAAGCACATAAGGCACTTTGGAGCAAATGCTCTTGAATTGTGCCATTTATCACGAGGTTTGTTAGATTTATCCGTAGATTTCCGAATGAAAATCCGTCCTACGGACGTGGCTGCATCCTTTCTAATAGTAACTGAAGCTGGTGGTAAAATATTGAATCCGACTGGAGGACCCATAGACTCCTCGGTTTTTCCAAAGACAACCTTGTCTTACATTGGGTTATCTGACATTGCTATCTTTAGATATATTGAACCGTACAGTAAAAAGCTTCTTCAAAAAAAGGAGCGCCCGGGCCGGGATTCGAACCCGGGTCGAAGGAGTGACAGTCCCCCATACTGGACCGGACTATACAGCAAAGGATCATTAGTGCTGACCTTTGCCACTATACTACCCGGGCGCAAATCGAAATTTTTCTTGACAAGAATTAAAATGTTTCTTCCACTCAGAGATTAACACCGTAGAGGAGTATTTCAAATAGCAGCTGATGGTTTCGGATGAACTTTCAACCCTGGTAACTAAGCGTCGTAATATGACGCCCATCATGATTAGATTCGGACATTAAATCAACTCATGGGTTTGCCAGAAATTGCATTTCTTTCCCTCAACACTCTCGGATGGAGATTATCATGATTACTTTGTAGGACCGGTGTGCTAGATTAAGGCGTATCCGGTGAATGATTGGAATTAGATGCAGCAAGATTCCTGTAAATAGGGTACACTGGATAACATTAAATTATCCGCAGGTTGACGTTAGGTGATTTCCTGGGCCCGTAGCTCAGCCAGGTAGAGTACCGGACTTTTATCATTGTGAAGATATCCGGCTGTCTCGGGTTCGAATCCCGACGGGCCCGCACCATAAGTGACACTTTATTTGGGGTCTATTTTAATAAGGCATGGAGACTGGACCGCGACCGAGTATGAATGTAAATTAATACCACAAGTAAGATGATGCCTTGGTCGAGTGTGGTCTATTCCCCAAGCCTCAGACCTATCAATTGATTATCTTAACAAGGCCGTTTCTATGATCACAGGAAACGAAAACACTATCAAACTGATATATGCGATACAAGACATTGCTTTAATGGTAATGTTAAGCATATCTGGAACATGGAGTAATGGCCATAAAAGAGATTTCAGTCGGTCTCATCCTGACGATGATAATGGTGAAGTACCTGCCAATGGTAACCCTCCATGTGTGATAGAAGGTAACGGTAACTGTATGATTTATGGAGATGCAGATACACTGGGACATTGCAAAACTTTTGGAGATGGGCCTAGATGAAGCACAAAACCGGGACACGTAAACAGTGGCTCGCAGCGCGGCTCAAGCTGCTAAAGGCGGAGAAGGAACTCACACGGCGCGGCGACGATCTTGCCCGGCTGCGGCAGGAGCTGCCATGGGTTCGAATCGAAAAGGAGTATCGATTCGAGACCGACGAGGGCAGCGCCTCGCTGGCAGACCTCTTCCGAGGGCGCTCGCAGCTCCTCGTCTATCACTTCATGTTTGGGCCCGACTACACGGCGGGATGTCCGGCCTGCTCGGCGATTGCGGATGGTTTCGACGGCTTCGCAGTCCATCTGGCCAATCACGATGTCACACTTTCAGCGGTCTCGCGGGCGCCTCTCGCGAAGCTTCGGGCGTATAAGCGGCGGATGGGGTGGACGTTTCCCTGGGCATCTTCGCTTGACAGCGACTTTAACTTCGATTTCAACGTCTGGTTTACCGAGAAGCAACAGCGCGAAGGGGGCATTGAATACAACTACCAGCGTGAGGCGGCGGCACGTGATCCCCTAGCAGGGAAGTCCGTTAGAAAGCGGCGGTTGCCCGACGATCAGGGGCCAACGGAGTTCGCGGCCATGTCCGGAACCGATGTGGCAACATATACGCGTGAGAGGCCGGGCATGAGTGCGTTCGTGCTCGAGGGCAACGTCGTCTACCACACCTATTCCACCTATGCGCGTGGACTGGACGGGCTCTGGGGAATGTACCAGTGGCTCGACCGCGCTCCCAAGGGACGCAACGAGACCGGTCTCTGGTTTCGCCGCCATGATGAGTATGACAAGCACTGAGCGAAGTCGTGAGTCGTGTGCGTCCTTTTTCTTCGGCCACGCCCAATAATTCTCTGGTGATATTGTTCATCCTCTTTTTCATTAACAGCTGTTTTTCTCGTTTTCTTATGGCTAGGTCTTAATTGGTAGTCCGTTCAACGTTCTTCATGAGATGAGCAGAAAATACGAATCTAATAATGTTTTTCGCTTTTGGAATTTAGTCCATTCAATAGGTGATTGATAAGATATAAGGAATTAATTTCCTGTTACCGCAAAGTTGACTCCAGATATTATCGATGACAGCGAATAAGGAATTTCATTTAGAAAGCTGAACTATGTTAATCGAGCCTTATTACCTATATCTTGTTTCTTTACTTTACAAAAACCCCAAACTAAAGTTCGCAGAGGGGAGAGACATTATTGCTATTTGGACACTTCTCCCCTCTGTTAATACTTGGAAAGAAGCGGCTCCCTTTATTTTTCAGCCTCCCTCCTTCAAATTATCAAAACCATGTCAAAACATAAACGGTAGAACTATCCCAGGAAACAGGATATGACCGTAATAAGTTTTTAATTCTTTGTTACCATATATTTAATATGACACCGGAAGACCCTGGTGATATTGCGAAACAGGGATTGGTATGCGATATATGCGGGGAATTATTTGATTCTGTGGAATCACTCGAACAGCATAGAGAAGCAGAAATCACAAATGAAGAAGCTGGTGCTGGCGTATAAAAATCTAAATTCAGATTCCCATTTTTTTATTTCCCCAAGACTATACTTTCAAGTCTCTTCAAATAAGTATTCAAAACTAGTTACCTACCTTTGTTGTTTCTTTAAAGTAGATTAAAATACCGTATATCTATAATAGTTTGATAAAATGCATGCAAATACGAATTCTGGTAAAATTGATGAACAAAAACTACAAGACTTTATGCTAAAAGCTCTTGGAGACATTGCAAGCACGGTAAGTGGAGTGCTTGTGAATATTGGAGATAGACTTGGTTTATACAAAGCCATGGCAGAATCAGGACAACCCATTACCTCAGAAGAATTAGCAAAAAAGACTAACACTAATGAGCGTCTCATTAGAGAATGGTTGGCAAATCAAGCTCGCTGGAGGTTATATAATTTATGACGCATCAAATGGGAAATATTCTCTTCCTCCAGAACAAATAATGGCATTAGCAGATAAGGATAGTCCTGTGTATATACTTGGAGCATATCAAGCCATAAGGTCTTATTTTAAAGATGAAGATAAGTTTGTAGAAATGTTCAAAACTGGAAAGGGGCTGAGATGGGGAGAACATGATCATAATCTCTTTGAGGGTAGCGCGCTATTCTATAAACCCAATTATGTTGGAAATCTCGTGAATTCATGGATCCCGTCACTTGAAGGAGTCGAAGATAAACTAAAGCAAGGAGCTAAAGTTGCTGATATTGGATGTGGTTATGGTATATCAACAATTCTTATGGCGAAGGCTTATCCAAATTCTAAATTTTATGGTTTTGATAACCACGACCCTTCTATCGAGCAAGCTAAAGAGGAAGTAAGAAAGGAAGAAGAAAAAGGAGTGGGAAGAATAGATAATGTAGAATTTAGGCCCGTCTCCGCAAACGACGAATCAATTGGGCATGATTATGATCTAATTACTTTTTTTGACTGTCTTCATGATATGGCCGATCCTATCGGTGCAATGAAATTTTCAAAGAGTTCGCTTAAACCAGATGGGAGCTGTATGATTGTAGAACCAATGGCTAATGACAACTTGGAAGCGAATCTTAACGTAGTAGGTAGAGCATTTTATGCAGCATCTACTCTAGTCTGTGTTCCAAATTCTCTAGCAGATAATGGTCCCGCATTAGGTGCACAAGCAGGTGAAAAGAAAATAAAAGAAATACTAGATGCTGCTGGATTTTCCAAATTCAGACGCGCAACCCGCACACCCTTTAATATAATCTATGAGGCAAAACCTTAGTCGTTTATATTTCATCCACTTGAAGGGGATTCATGCTGTTAACAGCCTTAGTCCCGACGGGCCCACTACAATAATTGTGCTTAGTAGGTTCTAATGAGAGTTAGACAATCAGAGTCTTGAATTACTTGCTGAGCATATTTGGAGATATAAAACATCCCCCGAATATCCTGCGAGAGATCAAACCCAGGGATATGGGACAAAGACGAGATTTTGCGAAACGTCTAGGTATAGCGATTATGCCGATATAGTCAATGACAGAGGCAAGGTCTTTATATCAAACCTTTAAGAAAAGCCTATTAGTGGTATGCCCCATTTTACTTAGAAAAGCATCTACTCAGCTTTAAAGCCAGGAAATTTAAAATAACTTTCTTTTCCAAATCATCATAGGAGGTAGAATTCATTGGGGATATTTTCCAAAAAATTGGAATATTGTTCTCTTTGTAAGAAACAACTCAAATTCAAGTATAAGCCAGAAAAATCGTGGAATATTGAAGGCAGAATATGCGGTGATTGTCATACAATCAAGATGAAAGAATTCATAGAGGCCCAAGCCAAGGCCAAAGAAATTGAAAAGATTAAGGACAATACGTGCTCTCTATGCAATAAATTTATTGAATCAGATAAGAAACGTCCAAGGTGGCAATGGAATATGGAATCAGACGCTATCTTATGTAACGATTGTTATCTTGGGAAGGAGAAAGAATACACGGAAAGAGTAAATTTTTGCTCCAGTTGCAGCAAGAAACTCGGATTTGTTAGATACAATCCCAAGCCAGCTTGGAAAGTAAATGGTCAGTTATGTAGGCAATGCTGGGATCGACTTAATGCACTTTAAATGCTTGGATATTTGGTTTATTCAATCGCATTGAAATCTCGTATTAGTATGCATTAGTCTGATTCTTTGAACGACATACTTTGCGACATTATGACATGTCGATATCCATAGTGACTTTTAAATGCCTCCAAATTCGATAATGAAGGTTAGTGAAACATAGATCAAGGCCGGCCAGGACTAACAAGAAGTCTCTCTCACTCGTAATAATAATTGCCATAGTAATAATTGGAGGGTCCGCAACTGCTTTTTTGACTATGGGACAGAACACTAACAACCAGCCCCAAAATTCAGAACAAGTAAACGAACTTATCCAGATTCTCACCGACCCGACAGTCCAGAATGCATCTGCTCTTGGGAGTAACGCCGCTAAGATCACTTTGGTAGAATTTGGAGATTATCAATGCCAGTTCTGCGCACAATTTCACAAGCAAACCCGTAATGAAATTATTGACAAATTTGTAAATACAGGGCAAGTTAAATTTGTGTTTAAAGACTTTGTTCTAAATGATCAACCGCCTGATAATGCTTCCACATTGGCAGCTAGAGCAGCATATTGCGCAGCTGATCAAGGTAAGTTTTGGCAGTACCATGACGAAGTCTATAATAATTCAAGAGGCGAAAATACCGGATGGGTGACCAGGGCTAATTTGGAATTATTCGCAAGGAATGTGCATATACCGGATCAAGTGGAATTTTCAAAGTGCCTAGACTCGCAAAAATACAGCGATGCTGTGAAGAAGAATGACCAGATCGCAAGGTCAATTGGGCTTCAATCTACTCCAACATTTATACTCGTCACGGATGGAAAGCAGCCTCTAGGTATAGTAGGAGCTCAATCTTTAGATGTTTTTCAACAGGCCATCTCACAGTTAGAAAGGAGTTGACACAAGCCGAATATCGTATGCGACTTTCAGATTGTGCATACACCATGCACTTTTATCAAGTATTGTACTAAATTCGATTTCAGTAATTAATTCGTACAGAACTTCATGCTTATTTATTGTTACAATGAAAGCGTTTTGGAATTTTGTTGGTAACTTTTATTACATCTAGTTACCGAAATCAAAAGTGATGTCAATTAATAAACCTAAGAATTTGTTTTCACAACGTTCTCAATTGCAATCTCAATTATCTTTATCTCCATATTTTTTCTGTATACACTCTCTCTCCTTGCAGAAGCAGGAAGTATTTCTGTTGCTGCCGGGGAAAGAATTGATACTCTAAATATGAACGGGACATTCAGATCTGTCCAAAGCTCTGAAGTTGAAAATAGCTCGGGAACGAAAAATGATTTTACGAATTTATACAATTTTGGAAGCTGGCACCTTGCTTTACAAAATGGAACAATAACGTCATTTGATGCAATACTTAATTATAGTGATAAGCTGCCTGGTAAATCGTACAACATTGAGGGGTTCAAGCCCTCTACTGAAAAATACATTCAACTTGGTTCACGTGGAACTAATATAATAAAAGGAATCGCTAACGTTTCAACTGGGGACAAAATAATAGAACCGAATATTGGACTAGCAATAATGATAATTGATTTGAACAAGACAAATTTAATTTTTGATGACAGTAATAAGTTAGAGATTAAGAGTCCGATATCAGGTTCAGTTGATTCTATAGTGGATAGTCTCGGAGAGATAATAGAAATGGATTCAGCTAATGTTACTTTCGTGAGAAACTCCCCAGGTGCTGATGATCAGGATGGTACTCTTCAACTCGGTGATGCTACTTCACTAGAGGGTTCTAATCCTGATGACGACAGAATCGTATCAAGTAATCCACAGTATGCTGGTGACGATGGATCTGGAAGCGCAGATGACGATGGATCTGGAAGCGCAGATGACGATGGATCTGATCAAGGATATGAAGAGTATTAGCCGTAATGCTTTGTATGATTAGATCTTCGTACTATATATTTCCGGGCTCGGAGGGATTTGAACCCTCGACCTGACGCTTAGGAGGCGTCCGCGCTGTCCATTTTGCGCCCGTTTCATTACTTGAAACGAACTGCGCCACGAGCCCTCTAGCAAGGATTAATGGCCGGGATTTAAATATTAAACTCACTTAATTTTGGAAAATTGTATAATAGTATGGATTATAATGAAGTCTAGCGACTTCAACCTTACTGAACGAAATGAAAAGAAGTATCAGAGAATGGATTTTTACTTATAATTTTTGTCTTGTTTTGTGTAAGTCGTGATTATTCGGTCTGACTTTGCATAATTGACATGACAAAATTTGAATTTATAATTTTGTTACCAAAAATCATACCATTATTTCGGCACGAATGGCTCCAACAATATCTTTATCTACCTTTCTCTCTTGCCTTCTATAAATTGCATAAATTTGTTTATTGCGTCACTGTATGACATTTGAACTGGGTGGATGTTTGAAGCAGTATCCAGAAACACTTTCTAGAGGTCCGCTGGTACCACGGTCAATGGCTATTTTTGTTCCTCTAATTGCGTCAATCATCACTCCAGCACTGTTATATGCATCTACTACTTTGAGTTTGACGTCGAGTTCTATCGGAACATTGCCGAAATATTTCCCCCTCATGTTTATGTAACAAATTTTGTCATTGTCTAGGAATCCCACAAAATCTGATGGACCTATACGCATTGGTATTTCGTACGGTGCCATAGCTGCGACTGCACTTGTTTTGCTTATTCTCTTGTCTTCTAGACGTTCTTCATCGAGCATATTATAAAAGTCCATATCACCGCCTACGTTAAGCTGATATGTTTCGTCTATCTTCACACCTCTGTCTACAAAAAGTTTCACCAAAGTCTTGTGTAATACAGTAGCTCCCAGCTGACTCATCACATCATCACCAGCACAGGTCAAATTCTTTTCTGCAAATGCCTTTTGCCATTTAGGTGTTGAAGCGATAAAGACAGGTATTGCGTTTATAAAAGATACACCGGCATCAAGACATTGTTCAACGTAGTACTTTGTGGCTTGTCTGCTTCCAACAGGAAGATAGTTTATCAGAATCTCAGAGCCCGAATCTTTCAGTATTTGAGATACGTTCGTAGGGCTCTTACTTGATATTTTTACTCGCTGGTTTAGATGCTTTCCCACTCCGTCCATTACCTCAGCTTTCTCTACTTTTACGCCAGTCTTGTCAACATCACAGATCTTGATAGTATTATTGGGACTTGCGAATATAGCATCTGCCAGATCTTTACCTACTTTTGATTCTACTACATCAAATGCTGCTACAAACTCGATGTCTGCTGGTTCAATACCTCCAAGACTGTATGCAATGAGTCCTGGAGCATACGGACTAGGAACTGTTGTAGACGCGTGGCTGCTGCTGTCACTGCTGCTGCCATTACTGTCAGAACTAGAATGATCAAAATTCTTACTACTGCTACTGCTACTTGTATCTCTGCTTTTTTTGCTTACGCCCTTGGTTCTACTTGCATTTCTACCACGACCACTACTACTACTTTTACTGTTGTCGTTGTCGTTGTTTATTGTTTTTAATTACCTTTTCATAACTTGGATTACCTTTTTTATGATCATTATAATCATGACTGCTAATAATATTAGAACTCTGACTAGCATTACTACGAAAGTGATCAAAATGACGAGCTTGAATACGACCGTAGTATATTGTGCCCTGAACCAGAGCAGATGCACAATTGCCAACTCCGGCTATCGCTACCCTCACCTTATTACGCATAGAAGATCGTAATTACCACCATCTCCGGTTTAATTAATATATATATCGTAAAAAGTAGGTGGCATACATTGGACTTCTCTAAATGAAATCCCTCAAAAGCAATAACAACCATTTGACATGCTAGCATAAAACAAATTACCTCAAACTTTGCTCATCAGTTGTTTATTCGAATTCAAAATGCCTTTCATTGGGCTTCATAGTTTGCTCCAGGCCACATTTATGTTCTAACCTCAAATTAACTAGGCAAAGGTCGATTTAGCACAATAAAATTAAACTACGTTACTTTGATCTAGAAATCGATACCTCGATTGTTGAAACTGCTCTTTCCCTTCCGTCTTCGGATTGAATTACATCAGAACCTACTTTGACTGGTCCTATCTTATATCCCAAAGTATCCATACGCTTAACTATTATCTGTGCGACGTCAACAGCACGAGTTATGCTTTTTCCTCTTGCTTTAACAACTACGGTCGGTTCGTTTGCGAGTTGCACTAGTGTTGCAGTGACATATGTCATCAACGGCTTTTTTCCGATAAAAATCTCATTGGATGCTTTCCTGAAGCCTGCTCTGGGTGTAGACATGACAACAGCAAAAGTATTAGTGCCCGAATATAATGTTTGTTGAATTCTATTTTTCTACGGCATACTTGTGAAGAATCTGCTCTAGATTATCTGGATCATTCATTATCTCTGTTGCTGCACTTAAGTTCTCCACTTGATAACAATGCATTATTTCTTCTTGATCCTTATAGAATATAAAAACCGCATTGTCATAAATGCAGTGGTATAGTTTATCTGCAGTCATTAACTCAGGCTTTATCTTGATGCCATTTTCATGAGCTTGTATTGGATATTCCAACAAACTATATCATCATTCAATCACATAAAATTCATTAGTAATTCATGGGACGGTTGAACTAACCAAATTGGTGTTCATATTTACAATTAATCGTTAGTAACATCAGATATATTTTGCTCTCGAAGAATATTACTCGCAACTAAAGTTTTCCTTGACTATTATTGCTAGTCCTTAAGCCCCATTACCTTTAATTCAGATGCCCACTCCGTGTCAGTTCCGTTTTTACCCAATTCGGTAAGTTTAATGTACCTAGCCGACACAGGTTCTTCGTCGTAGTTATATATTTCCCCTGAAGATCCACTCCCTGAGTTTGAGTAATATCTTGGTTCAGTATATGATGTTCCATCGGTGGATAGTTCCACTGTAAAGAATCTCACCTCATCCGTACCTTGCTTGAATTGAACCTTTATGCCACATATTTGCTTGGCGGAGCCAAGATCAATTTGAATCCATGGTGTGTTTTCTTGAGTTGAATTGCTCGCCTTTGTCGAGTCTGTTAAAGTAGAATTATTTTTAGTTGTTACGTTCTCAATGGGTATTTCAAAGTCCATACACCCACTGCCAGTCTGAGACATTTCCGTTACCGGACTTATCATATCAGTCTCCAAAGGATTAGCAGCTTCAATTATCCCTCCATATTCACTTTGAATTCTTTCTGCCACCGAGTCTGAATTTATCCCCCTTAAACTTTGATAGGTGTCAATATCAGATTCCTGTTCATTTTTGCCTGGATTTCCCATTGATTGGATCGATTCGGTTGAATCACCCCGAGACACTATTGCAGAGTCAGATGCAGTCTTCCCAACGTCGACAAGTAATGTGTAAGTTACATACTTATCATTAGGATATATTGTTCGAATCTCAAGCGTCCTTGGCCCGTCCACACTGCTAATACTAAATGAATTTTTGCCTAGTTTGTTGACAGGACTTATTTCTGTGATGTCAGCATCGTAATCAATGATGAAAGCGTTTGTCTCCCTTGGTTTTGAATCAAATATGAGGCTGAATGCTTCTTCTTGTGGAATTTGGAGAACAGGTCTAAAATCATCAGGAAGCTGAGGGAAATTTAGTTTATGAATATCTTGGTCTTGCACTACAACAAATGGAAGCATCTCGTGTGTCTGACCTCCGTATGATAACTTGACTGAAGGAATGCCTTCTTTCCCCGTCGAATCCTCAACATTCCTATCTTTGGGTTTGGTATCACTAGGCTCAGACTCTACGTCCGCCTTTTCATTTGGCTTGGCCAATACGTCGCTTATTTGAAACGCGGTAACAGCAAATAGACTCAAGGCTAACAAGATTACAATGAGCTTATTCATGACATCTGAATGTAGACCTAACTTAGGGTTCAAGGCAATGCTTCAAGAGATAAGCCGTTCATGAATATTTACGGGATGCCGAACAAATTACTAAAATGAATGGCAAGTAAATGAATACATTAGACATAATAAAATAATAGACAAAACGATTTAAGGTCCATTCGCACTTATTGACATTTGTATAAAACATATTAAATTGGTATCTTGATGATGTATTCGTGGACTGAGCGTCTTGTCGCCAAAACACAATGGGAGTTTGAGACATTGTTTAGGCCTCCGCTAAGTACTAACGTTCGATCTCGAGTAATTCTTCATGTAGATTTTGACTATTTCTATGTGCAATGCGAAGAAATGAGAGACCCCAGCTTGAAAGCTGTCCCTGCGGTAGTATGCGTATACTCTGGCAGAAATATTGATGCAGGCGTCATCAGTTCATCCAATTACGCAGCTAGGGAGTTGGGAGTAAAATCAGGAATGCCTATAAAAACAGCCAAAATTAAACTTGCTAAGAAGGATGCGGCTTTCCTTCCTATTGACATGCCTTACTATAAGGAGATTTCAACTACAGGTATGGAAGTAATAAGAAGCCTTTCTAATTCATTTGAATACGTTGGCATCGATGAATGCTACGTAGAAATCACTAGAAAATCAAACAGTGATTTCATAAGATCCAAGGATATTGCCAAATTAATTAAGAAGAATCTATTCGCCAAGGCCAATCTGACCGCCTCAATTGGGATAGCACCGAGCAAGTTGGTTGCAAAAATTGCCTCTAATTTTCGAAAACCCAACGCCATTACGGTTGTCAGTCCAGAAGACGTCAAGGCATTCATGACAAACTGTAAAATAACAGATATTCCAGGAATTGGTCCTAAGAAAATCCAGCGACTCGAATCCTTGGGTTTACTTTTTGTCCGAGATTTAGCAGAAGCCGATCTTTTTCGATTAAAAGAATTATTTGGTTACAAGATGGCTTCGTATCTGCGAAATGCTGCAAATGGTATTGATGTGTCCCCGCTGAGGCCTAAACAGAAAAGAAAACAAATTGGACGCATAGTTACTTTAAAAAGTAATGTTACGAATATACAAGATGCAACGCCAATCTTGATGGGACTCTGCGCTAGTGTATATGATACACTTTTAAGAAAGGAACTATCGTATTCTAACATAATAGTAACTTTGATTTTAAATAACCTTGCCCAAATTACTGCGTCTCGAACTATAAAACTACCCTCTACTTCATTGGATGAACTTCAATTTGTTTCAAGATCACTTGTTATAGATACGCTTAGACATGATGATTTGTCCTTGGCTGAAATAAGAAGGATAGGTATAACCATATCCGACCTAAGTGAGGAAGCCGGACAGCGTAGAATTTCTGAATATTGAGTCAATGGTCCTGATAATGGAAATTGCTGATCCTCTCCAGTTATTCAAAGATTCATTGTTAGAATGATGTTTGTTATACCTTATTTTTCAAATATAGTAACATCAACGCATTGATGATAGATGATACTGCAGAACTACCTCCTTTCCTTCCCATGTTGGTAACATATTCGTATCCAGTTTTCCTAAGTTCATCCTTTGAAGCTTCAGCTGAAACAAACCCAACTGGTAAAGCGATTATAAGTGCTGGTGTTACCAACTTTTCCTTTGTCATGTTAATAACTTCGTATAGGGCTGTTGGTGCATTTCCTATTATCACTATGCCACGATCAATATCTGAGGCGGCATACCTCATTGCCAGTGCTGAGCGTGTCACATTTGATTTTCGTGAGTCACTAATTACCTTATCATTAGAGATATTACATATAGCCTCGATGCCGATTCTTGAAATAGAATTTTTGTTCACTCCAGCCAAAACCATTTCAACATCAGTCACTATTTTCCTCTTCCTGTCAAAGACTTGAAATGCATGTTGAATTGCATTTGGTGAAAAGACTATTTTTCCAGAATTTGCAAAATCAAAATCGGCAGTCGCGTGAATGACTCTCTTCACTATAAACCATTCATCATGGCTAAATTTATGAGGTCCAACCTCCGAATCAATAATACTCATACTTTGTTCTTCGATTCCAAGTGATTTTTCTGACATTCCCCTGGAAAATGCGCGTGTCCTCAAATCATCAGTCGAAGACAATTCTGGATTCAGCCTCCCTTGCACGGTCGAGTATAGCTTCTATGATTTGAGTACCTGCGCCAAGATGGTCAGTCATAAGAATATCCTTATGGCCAAATTTTTCGAGCGCAGAATGCAATTCAGCTATGATATCTTTCTTCACATGAACACCCTTGTGAAGAAAATAAGGAACAGCGATCAAAAATCCTGTTCCAAACTTTACTGTTTTCTTTACACCTTCATATATATTTGGAGTATCTAATTCTAGAAAACAAAAATTGACACTCTTATAAAATGGAATTAGAGTGTTTATAGTATGCCGAAACGCTGTTCTGGCGCCTCCATCGCTGCTACCATGTCCAATGACAAGTATGTCACAGTTCTTGTCTGGTATTGTTACGTTCATTTTGCCCTTAAGTTCATTTATCCTCTCCAATATTATACAATGAAGTATAGAGTGGTAACTTAGAGGTTTGGCAATACACACTCTAGTTTTCATCCGATGGCAGAGCTGAGCACATTGTTTCACTGATTCTTTAAGTTTCATTCCAGGATACAAGAAATAAGGCATCACAGTAATGGAATCGACATTCTTCGAAAGACAGATTCTAATTCCTTCTTCAATGTACGGAGGAATAACTTCAAGAAAACAATAGGACGCAAAATCATACCCACCACAATTCTCTATCCTTTCACATATCAGTTTCAGCTCATCCTTTACCTCAGACTCTCTACTGCCTCGATCAATTATCAATAGCGCTTTTTTCATTTAAATCACTTAAAGTTAATTTTCGCCACTGCGATAGTAAGGTTAGGAGGAAATTTGCATTTTGGAACTATAAGGTTCCCATCAGAACTCAGGATCGCTGATGCTTCCGAAACACTAGGCGTACCTTCAAATTTTTTGACAATATGGGATGGATTCGGTACATCTACCTTACTGAGTATTTCTTTATCGTAAAATTTAACAGGTATATCATACTTAGTCGAAAACTCCTTTAAACCACTATTAGTTCCAGCCCTATCAATACATGAAATGTTTCTAACGCAAGCAATCGCAAGTCGGTTCTGGTTGAATACTTGATTTATCCCCTTCATTATTTCTTCAGCAGAAGTATCTTTATGAAGTCCAACTCCAACAACCAAAGATTTGGGCCTGTATATAACAGACCTTTCAATCAACTCCTTGCAATCCAAAATTCTATCCGAAATGATTATGCAACCTTTAAAGTCTTCAGATAGTAGGGCCTCAAAATTGGAAACTTGTGTAATATTCCTTGGCAAACTCCCGTGAGCCCACCAATTTTTTTCGCCCGTGTCCTGAAATACCCCAATTCTTTCTTCATTTACAACCAATGCGCTTACTTTCGTGACATTGTCAAAATTTTCTATTGTCCAGCCAAACTCTTTACCGAGAAGATCCACAGTAATTGTCTCATTAACATCTGCTGCAGTGGTAATTACAGGTTGGGCGTTTAAAAAACTGGCTATTGTCCTAGTCAACATATTTGCTCCTCCCAAATGCCCTGAAAGTGCACTTATTACAAAGGTAGCTTTGTCATCTACTACTAAGACTGCGGGATCCGTCTTCTTGTTTACTACTAAGGGGGATATGAGTCTTATAACAGCACCTAATGAAAATATGCATATTAAAGCCGAATGACTCTTAAATGCTACTGAAACAATATTCGAGGCAGAGTCGTCGAACCATGTTATATCTTCTCTTGAATCCTTATGCTTTGATTGTGCGTATATTTTAACCGAAGGCAGAAAGTTTTTTATTTTTCGAGCAATTTCTATGCCGTGCCTGGTAATGCAAATTACAGCGATATTCTCCTGCATGGAATGGTTTACTTGATACAATTACGTATAAAATAATCGTTCTGGTTAATGAATCCATTTTCTCCAAGCAGTTGCAAATTTTATGTCAGGTATATTTTAGTCAGATTTTTCAACATTGTGGATACACATGTTGGGCATAGAAACATATAGGAAAGGGTCGATCACTTACTAAAGATCAGTGGGCATGCTTTTGACTTTCTTTTGTAGGAGGGAACGTCACTCAGAATGTCCCGGACAATGGCCCGTAGGAGAATCCTGCGCTACAGACCGGGACTGTTCATTTGATATAAGAATTGTAAAATGCAACTGTGGTTGTCACGACAAGTCCTTGTAAATGCGGAGCCCAACTTCCTTGGAATTAGATCTAACTAACTAGAGAATCCAATCAATTATGAAGATCCTGATTCAGTAGGTTTGCATAGTGAGGGTCAGAAACTATCGATACCTAATCATCGTATGAAACCAGTTCTCATACAGCCACCGTTTCATCATACCCCCACTAGAACTCAGTTTAAAGCATTCCAATTAATCTTTTAGCCTTAGTCCTGATGGCCTTTGTTACTCTAACAACCACCATTCCTTCGAAAGGTTGTCCGTACACCACCACAGAGGATAGTTCAGCCAATAGAAAAAAAGGAAGAGCCAATAAGTCCTCTTCACCTTCAATCTTTAATATCACTGGATTCTTAAATCTTGAGGGATTTTCTAATTTTGGAAATCGATTCGTCTGAAATTGTTCCCCTTGGATTTTTACATGTAACTAGTACTGGCTTTTTTTCAAGATTTTTCAATTTGAGACCAACTTTCAATTCAGTATAGCCGCTTTTTCTTCTCCTTTCATAGCCGTCAATTACCGAAATATCAGGAACTATACCAAATGAGAGGAGCTTCCTCGTGGTACAATCACCGACGGAAACTAATTTTTTGGCATTTACGAGATATTTATTGAGATTTTCCTTCGTTACTTGGGTGTCTGGTATAAGAATTCCTTGAGGTTTCTTGAGCTCTTGAATTACTCCGGCTTCTATTTCCATCTTAAAAACTAGACATACTTGCCCTCAATCCAGCTCGATTTACGGTCTGTCCCTTTGCTCTTACTCTGTTGCAGTTGCCTCTGCAATTTTACCCTGATCTTTTTCAGTTTGAGCGTTAAGTTCTGCCGCAATTATACTAACTCTTCCTGCAACGTTCCTTGCCAGCCTATCAAATGCAACAGATTGTAAGCTTGCTGGTTGCGAAATAGTTACAGGCTGTCCTAAATCGCTCCCTGTCATGATCTGAGGATGTAAGGGAATTTGTCCAATAAAAGGAATATTGAACTGATTACTAACTTTCTGTCCACCCCCTTCGCCAAATATCGAAATTCTGGTATTACAGTGCGGGCAATCGAGGTGTGACATATTCTCAATCACACCAATTATTGGAACGTTCAATTTATTGAACATGCCAATTGCCTTCACTGCTACATTCATAGCTACATCCTGTGGAGTAGTTACGATAATAATACCTGTTATTGGTATTGTTTGTGCCAGAGTAAGTGGAGCATCGCCGGTTCCTGGCGGCAAATCAATTATCAGGTAGTCTAGTTCGCCCCAATTAACGTCTGTCAGAAACTGCTTAACAATTCCGGAAACTATGGGGCCCCGATAAATACCCGCCTGTTGTGATTGTTCATAGAAGAAACCCATGGAGATGAGCTTCACTCCCTCAGAAATCACAGGATCAATTTTGTTATTCACGACTTGTGGCGCATCTTTCAATCCAAACATTAACGGTACGCTAGGGCCATAGACGTCTGCGTCAAGCAGTCCTACTTTAGCACCAGTTTTAGCTAATGAGATAGCAAGATTTACCGATACAGTAGTTTTTCCAACGCCGCCCTTACCACTTGCGACAGCGAGAATATTCTTTACACCTGGTAGAAGTTCGTCCATCGAGACAGCTCTGCCTTCCATAACCCTAGCCGTGACTTTGAGATCAAGTTCTTTGACGCCCAGCTCAGCGATCTTTTCTCTCACCTCTTGTTCTATCTCAGTGTTAAACGGACATGCCGGTGTCGTAAGTTCTAAAGTAAAAGCCACCTTATCGCCATTGATAGATATATCCTTAATCATTCCCATCGAGACGATATCTTTGTGTAACTCAGGATCCTCTACTTTCTTCATAGACGAAAGAACCTGTTCAAGCGAAACCAAATTATTTAGATTGTCTCATTGCAAGGTATTTAAATTATACACTATGTTTCGTACTACCTCCAATATTATAATATACTGAAATCGATTGCAAGAAAATTGTTCCGAGCATCCACTTTTCAATGCAATATGAAGGAATTTGAATTGCGAGTTGCCATTTTAAGCAACTACGAAGGAAAAGGTTCATAAATTGATCATTTGAACCAGTGTTCAGTAAAAAGTAATGTTTGCCATAGTACATATGGATGATGTTGTTAGAATTCCTCCAAACCGAATGAAAAATTCACTTAACGTAACAGCGACCGAAATACTAAAGGAGAAATATGAAAGCATGATAAGCCCTGAACTGGGTTATGTTATTATGATAATTGACGCAAAAGCTAATTCGGTCGGAAAACTTGTTGCCGGCGATGGTGCCACCTATCATAAAGTATCTTTTAGAGCTCTCACCTTTTATCCGAAGTTGCAGGAAATAGTTGAAGGCGAAATTGTGGAAATTACTGACTTTGGCGCATTTGTTAGGATTGGTCCTACTGATGCACTTTTGCATTTATCCCAAATTACAGACGATTACCTAAAGAGCGATGTCAAGCAAGGAGTTATCGTCGCAAATCAATCGGCCAGATCCCTTAAGATTGGTTCGAAAATCCGAGCCCGGGTTACTGCCGTCAGTTTGGGAAAGGGAGCAGCTATGGGCAAAATAGGAATTACTTGTAGGCAGCCTTTTCTAGGTGCTATAGATTGGATCGAAGAAGAGTTAAAGAAAACTAAACAAACGCAAGTTGCTAGCCATTCAAAAGAAAAGAAGGGGGTCGCTTCACCTTAGATGGTCAGAGAATTTGCGTGCAAAAAATGTAAAGCATTGACAACGGGAAAGGTCTGTCCAGTTTGCAAATCTACTGAGCTCTCTTCTGACTGGTCGGGAATAATTTTGATATTCGATTCTAAAAATTCGCT
Source organism: uncultured Nitrososphaeraceae archaeon (assembly GCA_963788355.1). Classification (GTDB taxonomy): domain Archaea; phylum Thermoproteota; class Nitrososphaeria; order Nitrososphaerales; family Nitrososphaeraceae; genus TA-21. Next base: position 71,299 of record CAWBGD010000012.1, read on the forward strand.
GATAGCTTCAACACTCCAAATTTCTTCTCCTCACAAATACGCCTTAAAGGTGTCTTGACTCTTAGGGAAGAACCTGGTATTTTAAGGAATTATTTTAGTGTACGAAAGTCACTGCTTTCATCCTTGCGAGAAGATTTAGGTACTGGAGATATTACAAGTAGTGCACTTATAGGAAACAAGTTCCTAAAATCAGCAACCATACTGTGTAAAGAATCAACTCCAGTGGTGATTGCTGGATTGGAGGAAGTGCGACTGATATTTGAAATATGCAAGTGTTCATCGACTTTGCTGGTTAAGGATGGTTCCATAGTAGGGAACGGTATGAAGGTTGTGAAGATCGATGGCGAGGCCAAAAACATCCTTAAGGCTGAGAGAACAGCATTGAATTATTTAATGCGAATGACAGGGATAGCAACTGAAACAAGGCATTTTGTTGATGCCGTTAATAAGATCTCTAGAAATATCAAGATATTAAGCACACGAAAGACAGCACCAGGTTTGAGATATTTTGACAAAAAGGCCGTCAAAATTGGAGGGGGTTATCCGCATAGGACTTCCTTAAGCGATATGGTATTAATCAAAGACAACCACATAACTTTAACTGGCTCCGTTAAAAACTCAGTTTTGAATGCAAGAAAATCGCTTGGTAAGAATGTGAAGATAGAGTGTGAAGTGACGAGTTTAAATGCAGCTATTGAAGCAATTCACAGCGGAGCTAATATTGTAATGTTAGATAATTTCTCACCCGCAGAAGTCAAGCGGACTATCTTAAGATTGGAAACTATGGGGTTGAGACAAAAATGCTTGATCGAAGTATCTGGTGGAGTAAATATGGATAACATATCCCAATATGCTGAGGCAAAGCCTAATATGATTTCTTTAGGAACCCTTACTCATTCCGTAAAGTCTGCTGACTTTTCCCTAGACATCCGTGTATAATTACAGGTTCATCGCACTTCATGATCTCGCACGCCCTTCTGGGCGAATCAAGAGAGTAAAGTCAGGAAATTTGCAACATTCGTTCAATTGCATTTCTAGCTAAGTCTGCAGTATGCCTGTTAACTTTTACCTCATACTCTTTGGTCTCCAAAGATTTAACTACTTTCTCCAGAGTAATCAACTTCATATACTTACAAACAGCTTCCTCCTTTACAGGAACAAAAGTCTTGCTAGGATTTAATTTTCTCATTCGATGCAAAATGCCAGTCTCTGTTGCTATAACGAATTCGTCCGTTTCAGACTCATTCACATGTCGCATCATTCCTTCCGTAGATAAAATATGTGCGTTTCCATGTATTTCTCCTGTTGCCATATGGTAAAGCGTAGACGAGGTGCAGCTACATTCGGGATGAATCAAAAGTTCAGCCCTTTTAAATTTTTGGAGCATTTTATTAACATCATCAGCCTGAATACCGGCATGGACATGACATTCACCGGGCCAAATGAAAAGGTTTTTTCTTCCTGTCACTTCCGCAATATAGGATCCAAGGAAAAAATCTGGAAGGAACAGTATTTCACGATCCTTCGGTATGTGATTCACAACCTTGACGGCGTTCGAAGATGTGCAGCAGTAATCAGACAATGCCTTTATTTCTGCACTAGTATTGACGTAACTTACAACCACAGCGTTAGGATGTTCTAGCTTCCAGTTATGAAGCTCTCTTGCATTAATACTTGAGGCCAAAGAACATCCAGCTTGAAGATCGGGAATTACTACTCGCTTATCAGGACAAAGTATGGATGCAGTTTCAGCCATAAAGTGGACACCGCAAAAAAGAATTATGTCAGCATCTGTACTCTTGGCTTCTCTCGAGAGTGCTAATGAATCACCAATAAAATCAGCAACTTCTTGAACTTCAGGCAACTGGTAATTATGAGCTAATATAACTACATTAAATTCTCGTTTTAATGATCTTATCTTCTCGTTAGAACCAAGTTGTTCCAGTGCAATCAAGTCTATGTTTTCAATTATTACTACAGATTTAAACTAGTACAATTAAGGAGACGGCTGCCCTGAATGGAATGGAACTGGGCAATACTTGCCAGATTGGATCAAAAATATCTAAGGTGCGCGGCCGCAATAGATATATTAGATCTGCCTTAATTGGCTTTATGCCCGCATATGGCGCACTATGTAAGGCGCAAGAAGAAGGCGGCCAAACTCTAGAGGAACAAGGAAAAGTTAGCATCAATATGTTATTAGTAATTCGCAATAAGATGAATCATGTAGAGACGATTAAGAAGAGATTACAATTTCGGCAAAAAATTGAACATCGGTAGGACGAGACGGTAATTGAATTTTCATAGTCTCTTTTGGAAACTTACAGAGAAACCTTCAAACTCCATAAGGATCGTAATGAGCAAAAACTTGTAGTTTGTATGAAGAAAAGAATAGTTGTAATTGGTTGCGGTTCTATAGGCTCTGAGATTCTAAAGTCAGTCGGCGAGGGAGATATCCCCAATGCCGTCCTAGTTGCAGTATTAGATATTAGAAAGGAAGCGACAATTCAAGCTTTATATACGCACAAATTACACAATGTCGAGATTTTCACAAATTTTGAAGACCTTGTGAAGTCGCCATCATTTGCAACAGCCGAAATAATAATAGAAGCGGCATCACAGGGCGCAGTCAGGGACTATGGGAAAAGGATTCTTGAATTTGGTAAGACATTTTTGGTGCTTAGCAGACGGCGCGTTCTCTGACTCTGTCCTTCTCAATGAGCTGATAAAACTAGCAAAAAAAAACTCGTCTAAATTAGTAATACCTTCAGGAGCCATTGGAGGGTTCGATGCCATAAGAAGTGTGAAAAGAAATTTAGATAGTATTACCATTACCACCGTTAAGAACCCATTAGCGTTATCTGGTGCCCCATTTTTTGAAAATTCTGAATTAAAAGCAGAATCAATCATTACAAGAACCGTTCTTTTTGAGGGTTCTGCTTCTGATGCAATTTCGAGATTTCCAGCAAATGTAAACGTAGCTGTCACTCTGGCATTAGCTGGATTAGGTCTAGAAAAAACAATTGTTAGGGTAATAGCTGATCCTGAGGTAAGGGTCAATCAACACAACATAGTCGCATCAGGAAACTTCGGTGAGATAGAGATTTCTGTACATAATAATCCTATGGCGGCAAATCCCAAAACTAGTATTCTTGCAGCTCTATCTGCAATAGAAACTATTCGTAGTTTATGCGAACAAAGTTTCAGAATAGGATCCTGAGTAATGATTGGATCGACAGTTTATATTAGGTCCCTTGAATGACAAGGATAAGGTATAAAGTATGAGTTACGGTGGATATAGAAGGAACGACATGTTTGGTCCGAAACCTGTTGAATCAGGAAAGGAATACGATGTGCAGGTTACAGAGATAAGTAGAAAAGGAGATGGAATTGCAAGAATACAAGGATTTGTGATTTTTGTTAAGGACGGAAAGGTCGGTCAGAACGCAAAAATTCGGGTGACACAAGTAGGTAATAGGTTCGCAACCGCTGAGATTGTTGACGGGAGTTCTGCAAGTCCCAATACGAGCTCTGCGCCAGCTGAACAAAAGGATACAAGTGAGGCAGCAACAGAGACATCTACTGAACAAAGTGGATGACAAATAATTATTTTGTAACCCACAGGTATTTTTATTAATACAAACAATAGGACACCTCAAAAGTTTGTAATGTTTGATCACCCAAAGCTAATTTTTTTAAGCGATCATCATCGCGTATGTTTAGAACCATGGCTTTCAAATGCATTCTTGAATTAGCCTTAGAAGCGAGTATATCAAATGGGACATGCGAAATAATATAATAGCTATCATCGCAATATCATTTACCATAGTTGGGACCATGTGGGCAATACGTAATATCATATATTCAAATAACGGAGTAAAGAGCTTTAAACGAAGGGATAGGCATACTGCTAGTTGCGAAGGACAACTTGTTTAATACGACGAACCCCGACATTCATGCATCGACTACCGTTCCTCTTAGGATTACGATCTCTAACCAGGATTTTGTAAAGCACGATTTAGTTGTTGATGATTTGAACATAAATACTGGATACATACCAAGTGGTCGAGATTTTAAAACTGCCATCGCCAGTAAAGATCCTGGAAATTTTGAATATTACTGTTCCATACATCCTGATACAATGCGTGGTCGCATAATAATCGATAACTAAAAGTAGAAAACACAAGATTTAGTTCTAATTTAGTCGTCGTCTTCAGAAATTGTCTTGCTATGAAACTCAGAAGGATCCTAAAGTCCTTATCATTACAGTTCTACCATGCTCCTTGGTTTACATGGATATTACAGCATATTGTGTGAAGAAAAATAAGTCGAACTTGAGAGACTAATACTCAAATAATGTTGTTATAAATTAAATCCATTTAGTTATTATTGATTCTTTCAAGAATTCATGACCAATCTGTTCCTCAAACCTTTAGGCAAGGAAAGCAAGTTGGACCAACACTTAAAAGGAGGAACAATAAATCTGTTTAAAATGGCTGCACGTAAGAATACGTCAAGAAAGAAGAGATTGTTAAGTCGAATGAAGCAAAACCGACCTGTGCCAGCCTGGGTCATTATAAGAACTCATCGTCATGTCAGAACTAATCCTAAACGAAGAGCTTGGCGAAGATCTGATGTAGGTGTAGGATAAATTCATTCTGGGAGTTGAGGGGCGTTGGTTGAAGAAGAAAATTTGACACGTGTCTACAGGATACGACTGGGGAAAGCATGGGATACTCCTCGACATAAACGGACTGATAGAGTTTTGAATATGATAAAGGAATTTGCTAAGAAACATATGAAAACCGAAAAGGTCAAAATTGAACAGGATTTGAATAGACTTGTTTGGAATAGAGGAAAAACTAACCCGCCTCGCTCGGTCAGGGTTAGAATGATAAAAGAAGATGACATTGTTACTGTCAGTTCATTTAGTGAGCCAAAAATTACTGAAGAAAGTAGACAGGAAGGGCAAGCGCCTGTTGATAGTGAAGAAAAGGTAGACAAGTAAGATTTGCATCTGTGAATGAGTGTTTTGAAGGTTCGTTTTAGTCTCTAATAAAGAGCCAGCAATACTTCTGTCAAGATTCAAGATTGACAGTGATTTTTATTCAAGATTAGTTAACGGGAGGGTAAAATTAGGATGACAGTCAGGTAGATCCCAATCCAAATAATTCTCCCTAGGAATAACTGCCAATGGATCGTATAAATCAAATTTTGCCATGCCTTCCACAAAAGTTAGAAGATTAATTGCACGATCAGAATTATTTGAAGTCAAGAGATTAACTTCAGCAATTCTGTCGATGTTTTGCATTTTACTCAATTTATCTACCATCATGTTCAGAGTTCCAATTGGCCTTTCGCTTATATTACCAATTAAGAGGAATGATTTTCCTAGAGAATCAGGATCAGAAGATGAATATAGCATGGCAATAGAATCTCTCAATGCTTTTTCAGCGCTATGTTCCTTCGGTCTGCTAGTAGAAATTATACCTGGTCCTGAGCATAGGTTTTCCGAGGGAATCAGTTTTATGATATTAACTAATGTATTGTTTGTTATCGAAAAGCATTCTTCAGGCGAGAGATCGGGATTAATTTCCAGAAAAGCATCATTATCTAGGACGAAAACACCATCAGAGAAGGAATTTATTCTCTTTAAACATACTGCAGAGTTGAATAAGCGTTCCTTTTCATATCTAAACGGCATTACAACCAATGAGATTACCTTGCATAAACATAGTTTAGCAATGCTGCAGACTACCGGTGATATTGCCGAACCGGCCTTTCCACCTAGGTTTGATACTATTATCACAGTCCTGTATCTTGAGAAGATTTCAGATATTATCGCCTCGTGTTTTCTAAATACAGACCTAATTCTAAGCACGCTCGGATTCATCCATGGGTTACAATCTACATACAGTGAATTGTCCCCATCAAGGTCACGTTTGTCGCTGCTTATGATTAAGCAATCAAATCCGGTATCACACTTGGTGTCCATGGCAACTTTTTTGCCCAAACCCCCGAGGCCTACAATTAATACTGGTCCAATAATATCAGAATGATCCATTCAGTCCACCAATCCCCTTCTTGACCACTAAGAAATAGCATAAAAGTATTGTTGATTAACTATCTGCGAATATCTGGTGCAAAAAAATTGATAGAATCTGGCTAGGTTAAGATGGACCCCTTCAAGGAGAAATTTGAAATATCGTCAATTTTTACATTCGAGTATTGAGCCTAGAATCGGATTTCTTGCCAAATTTTCTAATGCAGGTGAAGGAGAGACAACAACTGGCTTATAGGCGTAATTGCGACCCTGAATGAATTTGTCATTTACTTCGTCGATTACGATATTCCCTTTCCATTGTCTCCAGATTTCATTTCTCTCACGTGAGACTGTTCTTATTATCTTGTGCAATTCGTTGGTACGCCTTTTGACTACGGAGCTGTTGATTCGGGGAAATCTTGACGCAAGTGTTCCAGGCCTAGGACTAAATTTGGAGGCATTTACGATATCTGGTTTTGTCTCTTGTATTAAATCCAAAGTACTCTGAAAATCTTCCTCGCTCTCTGAGGGAAATCCCACTATTATGTCAGTAGCGACGGTAATTTCTGGAATATATTTTCTAAATGAGTCTACTATTCTGCGAAAGGTCATTGCAGTATGGCCTCGTTTCATCCTCCTCAGTATGCGCTCACTTCCACTTTGTACGGGAATATGAAGAAACTTGAATAACTTGTCAAATTCCAAATAAGTCTTGATCAACCTACCGCTAAACCTTGGTAAATACATTGGATTCATCATCCCTACTCTAATTTTGAAATTTCCTGAAATTGTAGCAAGAGCATCTAACAAATCAACTAAATCTGTTTTGATATCAAAACCATAACACCCATTATCCGTAGAAGTCAACCAGATTTCTTTGCAGCCTTCACGCACGCTGATCTTAACTTCTCTTGCTATATCTCCTATTCGGTAACTTCTAAGATCTCCTTTTGCCAGTTTGGTCTGGCAAAAGGAACAATCACTCAAACAGCCGCTAGAGATTTGAACTATCCCTACAATTTTGTTTATTCTAAGACTTGGCAGTCCGACTTTGTCTGCCGTGGAATCATCAAGGCCGACAAGTTTCTTTCCTTGAATACAATCCTTAATCACGTCTAAAGTCATATCTAATGAATGTGGTCCGAGAAGACTTGCACTTGGATATAATCTCTCTATTAGTTTCCTATCTGCTTTAGGCAGGCAGCCGGCTATTATAAGAGGCTTGCGAGCACTTGCAAGAGATTTTATACGGGAGAGCATTCGATGCTCAGTCGACTCCTTAACCCCACAAGTTACGATCAAATTAAGGTCAGACTGATTGGGTTGCAACGCCAATTCGTATCCACCATTTATTAGAATTCCTCGAATTCGCTCGGAGTCTCCCATGCTCAGCTGAGCACCCATATGCCTCAACCCAAACTCGTTTCCTTCTCTTCATAGTCATTCCATCTCCACTCATGCGACTCTAGAGACATGGAATCTCCCGTTTCTCCCTTTTCAGATGGAGATATCATAATATACTTATTTCAATCGAGTCAGGGAATATAAAAATGGAGACCTGCAAGATGCTCTAAAGGCGTACGAAATTTGTTCAATTATGTTATTAAAGGCCTAGTTGTTTTAATTGACGAATTAAGCCGGATCGGTTGGATTTGTATCAAAAATTCCCCGGTTTATCATGTCCTCGAGTGGCAGAAAGCAACGCTTCCAAATCTGATTTATTGTGAGCATACGAAACTGCAGCCATCTTTCTTGGAAGGTTAAAAATCCCGTAATCTGAGATAAGAGAACGATGGTAATTCAAAAGCCTTTCTTGATCCGCGGATGAGGCATCGACAACATTTCTAATCTGATTTACACTATCATTCAAGAAGTGGACCTGGAACAGAGATCCTATTCCTGTGACGTCAACGCGAATTCCTGAATCAGAAAATATGCCCCGAAGTTTTTGCCTATATTCATTCCCAAGTGAATTTATTGATCCATAGACATTTTCCTTATTTTTCTTCAAAAATTCCATTGTCGACAGTCCTGCTTTCATTGAGACTGGATTGCTGGAGAATGTTCCCCCTCCGATATAACACCTCTCTCCTTTACCTTTCTTAAGAACAGGATCAGCCAGACCCATTATTTCTTTTAATCCGCTTACTACCCCGATAGGAAATCCTCCGCCCACAATTTTTCCAAGGGTAATCAAATCAGGTTGCAAATTGTTTAGAGCAGAGAACGTGCCATAGTGCAATCTAAATCCTGTTACTATTTTCATCAACTACCCAAAGAATATTATTTCTTTTGGCATATTCTTGAAGACCAAGTAAGAAATCTTTTTCTCCCGGTATCGCACCGCCTGCACCTAATACAGGTTCAATTATTATGCAAGCTGAGGTCATCTTTTATGCTCTCCAGAATATTAATGGACCCATTAAGATCGTTAAAAGGAATAGACTTTAGATATTCGCCCTGAATATCGTCAAGTCCCAATCCTTCAATAGTCTCAAACGGATAATTTACCGAACGCATCAAATCTGTATTGAACCCATGCCATCCGCCCACTGATTTTACGATAATTCTTTTCCTAGAATAGGCGCGAGCAAGTCTTGTGGCGTACATGGTTGCCTCGGATCCAGTAGAACAAAATCTCATAAGATCTGCAGGCGAAACGGCCTTTTGGATTTGCTCGGCCAAGAGGACACTTACGCTATTCGTCGTACCAAATAATGTTCCTTCCCGTATCTGCTGAACTAATGGAGTCTCAATGTATTTTGGAGAATGGCCCAAAATTAATGCCCAGTGGCCCATCCAGTAATCTGTGTAACTATTGCCGTCTACATCGTAAAGATTTTTTCCCGTAGCCCTTTCAACAAAAAAAGGATAAGGCTCAAAAAACCGGATATTGTGACTGACTCCGCCTGGAAAAACTCGACATGCTCTCTCGTACCAATCTCTCGAAATTGTCGTTTTTTCAATATAAGATTGTAGATTATTAACCGACATGATCAATCCTAAATCTTTTGCGCACATATTACGGTTGTTGATGATGTTAAAAAAATAAAATCTTCATGCAAAGAAACAAGCAGCTCTACATTGTGTACTGATTTTTCCTTACGTTCCTAAAGGAGACCTACTTCACTAACCAATAGAAACTTATCAGGTGCCTTGGGCTATTGGTCACGGCAGGCTGAACATCTCGCCGAAGCTCGATGCGTACACCTCCGTTCCATCAACGCTATCTTCTATAGCCGCCCTCCTCCTTACGGAAAGCTGTCTTTTCTCGGGAAAGGTTTCCTCCTTAGATGCTTTCAGGAGTTATCCTAGGCAGCTTAGCTGCTCAGCGTGCCCTGTCGGACAGCTGATAGACCAGAGGCTGCGCTGCCCTGTTCCTCTCGTACTAGGGGCAACTTCCCCTCAGACAACTGCGCCCCTGTCAGGCAGAGACCGACCTGTCTCACGACGGTCTAAACCCAGCTCACGTTCCCCTTTAATGGGCGAGCAGCCCCACCCTTGGCTCCTGCTCCAGAACCAGGATGGGAAGAGCCGACATCGAGGTACCAAACCGCGGGGTCGATAGGAGCTCTCGCCCGCGACGAGCCTGTTATCCCTAGGGTAACTTTTCTGTCACCACCAGCCCCCAATAGTGGGGACATGATGGATCGCTAAGCCCGGCTTTCGCCTCTGAATTCCGTATTTTTGGAAATCCAGTCAGACTGGCTTCTGGCTTTGCCCTCAGCGGCGGAGTTCTGTCCCGCCTGAGCCAATCTTTGGGCCCCCTCGATACTTTTTCAAGGGGGTGCCGCCCCAGCCGAACTGCCCACCTGCCGGTGTTCCCGCGTAAACGGGTTAGCGATACGGCAACAGATGGCTGGTGTTACAACGTCGCCTCCATCAATCCCGGAGGACTGACTTCGAAGGCTCCCAGCTACTCTCTGCATCCGTAACCATACCGCAACAACAGGCTGCAGTAAAGCTCCACAGGGTCTTCTCTCCCCGACAGAGGTTCGTGGACTGTTCGTCCACGTTATGTGGCTTCACCGGGCTGCAGGCGGGGACAGCGGGGCCCTCGTTGTTCCATTCATGCACGTCGGAACTTACCCGACAAGGCATTTGGCTACCTTAAGAGAGTCAGAGTTACTCCCGGCGTTTAGCGGCCCTTAGCCCAGTTGAACCCAGGTTTTAGGTACCGCCACTGGCCAGGATACAGAGGCCATACAAATCCTTTCGGACTAGCGGCCACCTGTGTTTTTATTAAACAGTCGGGACCCCCTTGTCACTGCGACCTGCGGATCCTACTCCTCGTAAAACCCGCAGGCACTCCTTATACCATAGGTACGGGAGCTATTTTGCCGAGTTCCCTCGCCTTACGGTATGCCCGACAGACCTTAGACTTCTAATCCAGGGCACCAGTGTCGGATCTCGGTACGGTCTTGAAGTACCTTTCTAGTCTCGCTTTCAGTGTCTCCAGGATTCGGGCAAACCCTCCTTGCGGAAGGCCACTCATCTCTCGTATTGGATCTCGTCATTACGACACTCCCCAATACTCGAAAACTTGGACAGAACGACGATTCTGTTCGCCCTATCCGGAAGCGACGAGGTAGATAATGACGATACTTCAAGGCACTGGAATATTAACCAGTTTCCCATTCGGACAACTCTGTTGAGGTTGTTCTTAGGACCGGCTAACTCCCGGCTGACGACGCATTGCCGGGAAACCCTTGCCCTTGCGGTCGCCGAGATTCTCACCCGGCTATGCTGTTACTACCGCCAGGATCTGCAATAGTGAGTCGGTCCACAGGACTTCACAGCCCTGCTTCTACCCAACCACTACGCCCACCTACCACATACCAATTATCTTGGTAGTCTAAAGTATCGGTAGTCTGCTTTAGCCCCGTCCATTTTCGGGGCTTCAGAGCTCGGCAGGTGAGCTGTTACGCACTCTTTGAAGGATGGCTGCTTCTGAGCCTACCTTCCTGCTGTCTTAGCTCTAAAACACCCTTTTGTTTGACACTTAGCAGACATTTCGGGACCTTAACTTTAGTCTGGGTTGTCCCCCTCTTGGTTATGAGGCTTACCCCACATAAACCCGTCTCCTAGCTTCTCAGACGCCTGTATATTCGGAGTTCGAATGAACGGCGAGTCCTTTCGAACCCTTACCGTTCGATCGGTGCTCTACAATACAAGCCATCTCAGCTAAGGTAGGACTGCGATCCGATTCGGTGGGAACTAGCGATCACCGGACTAGATTGGTTTTTGACCCCTAATCCCAGATCTGGGGACCGATTTGCACGTCAGGACCCTTGCAGACTTCCAGCAAGCTTTCGCTTACCTTCATCTTATCCAGGAATAGATCGTCCGGATTCTAGCCTTACTGCTATGACTGAGACCCTTTCAGATCTCTCACCTCGTATATACTGCGTGAATTTGGTTTCCCTTCGCCTCCCCTTTTTCAGGTTAGGCTCGCCATAACAGCAAGCTCCCTGGCCCGTGTTTCTAGACGGACCGTATAACTTTAGAAGGCATCAGCCCCTTTCGGAACCTCCACCTAGATCCTTTCAAGCTATACACGTCTGTAACCGGTTGGTTTCAGGCGCTTTTTACCCCCCTTCCGGGGTACTTTTCAACTTTCCCTCACGGTACTAGTATGCTATCGGTCTTGATTAATATTTAGCCTTGGATGCTACTTTCACCCACATTCACTGACCACTGCCAAGGCCAGTTACTCTTGTCACGGAAGAATCACCGTTCCAATCGTCTACTGGGGTTTCACCATCTGTGCCAGTACGTTCCAGAACATTTCGACTATGAATTAGTGAACCTGTATTCCGTAACACACCACATCTTTCCTACATTACTGTAGAATATTCAGTTTGGGCTCTTCCGTTTTCGCTCGCCGCTACTAACGGAATCTCTTGTTGATTTCTCTTCCTCATCCTACTCAGATGCTTCACTTCGGACAGTTCGCTCTCCCAAGCTCAAGCATGGGAGTTCATGGAGAGGTCTCATTCGGACATCCTGGAATCAACGGTCGCATGCACCTACTCCAGGCTTATCGCAGCTTGCCACGTCCTTCTTCGCTTATCAAGCCGAGTCATCCTCCAACCGGCGTCATTGCACCAGCACTTTACCACGGTTAGATCCATTGTTGGTCTGAATCCTTTAAGGTCTACGCGAATTTCAGCATACAATGTAGCCACATCTCTGTCATTCAGGAAAAATTCCTGTAATCAGAGCATAGTTGCTTGTTCCTTTGCATGACGATCATTGTAAGCTCACGCTTACTAGTCCTTCATTTTCACACATTCTCAGCGTGAAAACTGCATCTTCGGGTTGGTTACACACCCTTTACACATTGGTATCCGGCCTCTATCTTAAGGAGGTGATCCGGCCGCAGGTTCCCCTACGGCCACCTTGTTACGACTTCTCCCTCGTTGCTGACCTCAGGTTCGATAGTGCCAACTTGGCACCACCTCGCCTAAAACCAACTTCGATGAAGCGACGGGCGGTGTGTGCAAGGAGCAGGGACGTATTCACCGCGCGATGATGACACGCGGTTACTAGGGATTCCATATTCATGAGGGCGAGTTTCAGCCCTCAATCATAACTGAGGCAAGTTTTGGGGGATTGCCTCCTCCTTTCGGGATCGGTACCCATTGTACTTGCCATTGCAGCCCGCGTGTGGCCCGAGGGTTTCGGGGCATACTGACCTGCCGTAGCCCCCTCCTTCCTCCGCCTTAGCGGCGGCAGTCCTTCTAATTAGCCCTCTTACTCCGGAGAATAAGAGTAGCAACTAGAAGCAGGGGTCTCGCTCGTTACCTGACTTAACAGGACACCTCACGGCACGAGCTGGCGACGGCCATGCACCTCCTCTCAGCTTGTCTGGTAAAGTCTTCAGCTTGACCTTCATTCTGCTGTCGCCCCCGGTAAGATTCCCGGCGTTGACTCCAATTGAACCGCAGGCTTCACCCCTTGTGGTGCTCCCCCGCCAATTCCTTTAAGTTTCAGTCTTGCGACCGTACTACCCAGGCGGCAGACTTAACGGCTTCCCTGCGGCACTGGGTTAGCGCGAAGCCAACCCATCACCGAGTCTGCATCGTTTACGGCTGGGACTACCCGGGTATCTAATCCGGTTTGCTCCCCCAGCTTTCATCCCTCACCGTCGAGCGCATTCTGGCAAGCCGCCTTCGCCACTGGTGGTCTTCAATGGATCAACGGATTTTACCCCTACCCACTGAGTACCGCTTGCCTCTCCTGCCTCCTAGCTCTGTAGTATCCTCCGCAGCCCACCTGTTGAGCAGTTGGATTTAACGGGGGACTTGCAGAACCGGCTACGGATGCTTTAGGCCCAATAATCGTCCCGACCACTCGGGGTGCTGGTATTACCGCGGCGGCTGACACCAGACTTGCCCACCCCTTATTCTGCACCATTTTTAGAGGTGCCAAAAGACTTTCTTAACGAAAATCACTCAGAGTAACCCTGTCAGGCTTTCGCCTATTGCAGAGGTTTCGCGCCTGCTGCGCCCCATAGGGCCTGGGCCCTTGTCTCAGTGCCCATCTCCGGGCTCCTCCTCTCAGAGCCCGTACCGGTTACAGGTTTGGTGGGCCATTACCTCACCAACAGCCTGATCGGCCGCAGTCCAATCCAAAGGCCATATAGATTTCAGTCAGGAACCATTCCAGGAATCTTGACTCATCGCGGTTTAGACTCAGTTTCCCGAGGTTATCCACGTCCTTTGGGCATGTTGACTACGTGTTACTGAGCCGTGCGCCACGTATTGCTACGTTGACTCGCATGGCTTAATCCCACTCTGATAGCAGTCGGGTCCGGCAGGATCAACCGGAGTCGATCCTTTCATATTAATAAGTACGGCCGGATGACCAAGTAATTGTGCGGGTTATGTAAACCAACGTCAGATTCAATAGTAATCGAATCTCCATTCTATGAGCGTAACCGGAGGTCGATGAATCATTAACTGGCCTACTGACCAAAATCATCTTCGACGCCGCCAATAAGGTTACGTTCTTACCAACTTCTTGCACGATTAAAATATAAATCTTCGCTTGTTTGATTTTTACTCAAGTCCTACATGTTAGAGTTTGTGACATGATAATCCAAATCTAACATCTTGCATAGGCTTAAAATACTCGCCTATGTTCAGAACCATGATTATATTTGGCAAGAACTATTTGCATTTCTCATAAGGAAGATGTCGATGGCATATCTTCTGCAGCCTTGATTAAGTCTGCATTTAGTGTAGGTTCTGTGATCTTGGTGGACTACTCAAACATGATCAAGGTCTTAGAAGGAATTCAAAAAAATATGCAAGATTCAGAATGTAATATAGAGCACCTTTTTCTGTGCGATTTGGGGCTCAGTAAGAAGAATGAAGTTATATTTCTGAATGTTATAAAAAAAATACTATCACTCAAGTGCACGGTTACCTATATTGATCATCATGATCTTGAAATAGGAACGAAAAATGAATTAAGAAAAGCTGGCGTAAAGCTCATTCATAGTGTAAGTGAGTGTACTAGCGTACAAATATATCACAAATACAGGAAGAAGCTTGACCCACGTGCTGCATTTATCGCCGCTGCTGGCGCTATCACAGATTATATGGAGACAAAACCCATCGCATCTCGGATTGTTTCTAGATATGATCGACAATTCTTAATGCTGGAAGCATCAGCATTATCATATATGATATCATCTAGTCAGCACGAGATTGAATTTCTTACAACTATAATAGATAAATTGTCTAATATGAAATACCCCCATGAGATTGAAGGGGGATTTAATCGAGCCGAAAGATTTGCTCGCAAAGTTACGTCTGTTGTCGAATCTCTGAAGGAATATGTTTCTGTCTGCAGGAATATTGCATACGTAGAAAGCAATGCGGAATTATCTTCTAGTATGATTGTCAATTTTATTTTGGGTTTGTTTGGAAAACCAGTTGCTTTAGTTTACAAACTAAAAATCGACATTAATTCGTACGTAGTATCTATAAGAGGGTCAAAAGATTGCAAGTTGCATTTAGGAAGAGTGGTTAATTCACTCTCTTCAAAAATGGGTGGGAGTGGCGGAGGTCATGAGAAGGCATGTGGCGCAGTTATACCCAAGGAGAAGATAAACGAATTTATTGAAGAATTAGATTCTATTATTACAAACAGTAACAGCATCTCATAGCACTAGAATTATCACGTATTGCAAGCCTCTTTTTCTGTGAAGAGATATTAAGTTTTTGATTTGGTTATGAGTAAATTTTCTAAAACTTTTATTGATAGTAAATATTCTCATGAATCAATTCAGGTTCAACTGGATGGTTATGTCAGGACCAGAAGATTGATTTTTGCTATAGTTTACTTTGGGTACGCAGATAATAGTTTAAGGTGGGTTGGAAAATCATGTTCCTTATTTAGAGATAGAATGTTGTTCAATTGTCTAGCTAATGACGGAAAATGCATGCAGAATATTGAAAGAGGATTACTGACTAAATAGATAGGAGCATGGAGACACTAAAGAAATGCAGATGATAATTCTTCGATTTTCTTTTTCCAAGAAGGGGATTTGACTACGCCGCTTGCGACTAGTATTCCACTGGCTCCCAAATCGAATGCCTTCTTGACATCATCCTTATCTACAATCCCTGCCCCACACAATACCCGAGTAGAAGGAGAACCAGTATGGGCTACTCTAACTGAATCCACTATTATTGATGGATTTGCTCTTGAGACGGCTATTCCAGAGCCAATAAGTTCTGGAGGTTCAATCGCAATAAAATCAGGACGTAGTGATGAAATCTTGGTAACTTCTTCAACATCAGCAGCACAAACTATTGATACCATATCTAAACTACTCAACCGCTCAACAAGGTTTTTGATATTTTGGAAATCAATCTTATGTTCACTATGATTTATTAATGATCCTACGGCACCTGATGATTTCACTATCTCTGGCACGATGAATCCTGTAGAAGCACCCACTTGAGTATCATCTACGTGTTGTGAAATAATTGGCAAATCTGTTGAGCCAACAACTGCGTGTAAGATAGGAGGTGGGGGTGCAAGGATAATCTCTACATTGTATGCCTCATGTACAAATGCCGCTTCCTTGGCAAGATTAATCGATCCTTCACCGGATATTTCTGGATAATTTTTGAGGTTTATTATTAACGGCCTTAAAAATGATCTTGACAAGATTTCTACGCGGTTTAAATTTCCTTGAACTTATCGTTGAGTTTTTTGATTCTTGCTTCATATCCTTTGTTGTATTCCAATTCATCGGGCACTAAAGTAGCAGGGTGAATGAATCCCTGATTTCGCATAATCATTGCTCTTTCTGCTGCCCAAATTCGTTGTAAATCCCAATCTACTGTGCCAAAACCATCATGCGGTCCGGTAAATCTACCATTATGCATGCTAAAAACAAGACAGGAGACTATCGGAATTGAATAGTTAAGGCTTGCAGCCGAATTAATTTTTACGGGCATTAAAGGCATGTGATGGCTGCCTCTGGTATTTCCAGCTACAAAGTGAGGATCATTGAATGCACTTCCTGCTTCTTCTGTGGCAGGAAAATTTTTTTGAGTTCTAACAACTGCAATGGGATCATCTTTTCCTACATACGTTCCAGCTATGTTATGTAATCTGTCAGTTGACGCTGACAAGATTTGTTCGCCGTCTTCCGAAAAGACCGAGTGAACCACGTACCGGCCAGGATACATAAGTGCAGCTTCTAATTCAGGCTTATCATTCCACATTTTTAAGTCTGCAACCTTCCCGGACATTACGTCCATTACTCTGAACATTACACCAGAAGCCAAACTTTCGTTGATTAACAACCCGGTATTGGAACCTGCATCAACAAAGATCCTCCAAAAGGGATAATTAAAAGCGCCTGGTTCTGTCTTGTCAGCCGCAAATATACAAAAAACTTCGCTAGGTCGTTCTTCCATTTCGATTTCGGCCACACCAGGACCCATACCTTTGACATTTCCTGAAAAGGCATCCTTTAGCAAATCTTGACCTGCTCCATAAAGTCCCTGATTTTTTGCAATCTTAGTTGCTTCTGTGAAAGCATTCCAAGCCATACCATGTATTTCGCTATTATCAGTCCCCTTTGTATGACTCATAATAATATGTATGTCATCGCCCGTATAACCCACATAATAGTCACGAAGATTATTAGAAGCGAATTCACTTACAGTTTTTTTAACACTTTCCAACAACTCGTCACTTGGTCGCGTATGGCCCCCTATGGCGCCAATATCCGCCTTTATAGCAGAAACGGTTATTTTCATGTTGCGTAGTTTATCTGGTGTAGTTTAAAATTCTTGTGATTAGAGAAATATTGTTGATTCTATTTTTCGAATGGTATTCCGAATAGACTGTCTCTTCAATCGTCCGTAAGATTTTTCCTCCAAAAAGATTACACCTTCCTATTTTGGCATAATGGTAATTCCATATGCTGGCCATCAAATTCGCGTACTTGTTAACTGCATATCAATGAAGGAAAGTAAAACACTTGATTTAATCTTGTAGGTACGACGACGATAGTGAATTTTCTATATGAAAATGGGGCAGTTACCAAGAATAAATTTCGAACCGTTACAAAAGTTGAACGACTTATATATTTAGTCGCCTCAATGACAGGTTGAAATCTAAAACTGAAACAAGTATATTATTGGTCATAGTACTCGATTTGATTAATTTACTAAAAGCCACCAGAATTTAACAAGGACGCCAGATAGAAGGATAGCAACGGAAAGCACAACAATCATTCGCCCTAGGATAGATATCTTGGACCTTAGATTGTTGATATACATTTCATCTACTGATGTTGTAGCCAATTTTTGCTCCGTCTCTTTATTCACCACTCTTATGTGAAAAGCATATACAGCGATGACTATGATTACTAATATCACTTTTACTAAAAGTAACTGTCCGTACTGAGTCTGCCACAAAATATCTGGATCCACTAAAAAAGACCTTGAGTTATAAATTCCTGTTCCAATCAAAATGACAAATGACGGAATCGCTATTAAATTAAATCTTCTGCCAAATTTAATCATCAATAACAATCTATCTTTTGCGATAGGCACCTCAATCTTAAGAGCCGGCGCCAAAACGATCCCTAAAAAAATCGAGCCACCTACCCAAATTGAAGAACATGTAATATGTATCCATGTCACCAGACCTCAGCAATAGGCATCGCTATGTAAACAGTAGATCCAGTTACATATTATCTGTTCCATTTACTGGAATTAATACCTAGTCCTACCTAATCAATATTGATTGATAAGAAATAGTGCCAAAGTGGTAACCAACAAAGTTTTAGGTTATGCTATTGTAATTCAATACTAAATCCTCCATGTTTGTTGTGATTTAAGCACAAATATATCGATGTGTTTTCCCATTAAGGTATTTTAATGAAGACCCAACGCATTTCTGCCCGTAACTGGGCTGGGCATTATGTGATTGTTATTCGGATATACGAATTCCTAGCACACTACTTTTGAGGCAATACAATAGCTAATAACCTGTAATCATAAAATAATTATGAGGAAATTAATTCCCAAAAATGTCAATGCATATGATTCATGGACTAGGAATATATTTGTGAGGATATGACATGCCCGCATGTTCCTAAGTGCTAGGCGGCTATTATTGATCGGGGTGATCGCAGCAGTAGTGGCAGTCATAGTTTTACTCCCGGTAATACTCGAGACTCTATCTGGACAAGGCATAACAAATGTCCAAATTTCGCTGAGCAAGGTACAGGTTATTCCAAATGAATCAAATAAAACTACCTCGCTGCAGGTAACATTCGCTCTCCTCAACCCTACAGACAAGGCACTCACTACATCTAGGATTGATTATGAGTTGTTTGCAAACGATACTTCCTTGGGTAATGGTACGGTTTCATATCAAGACATTCCACTTAATGGGCGTCCGCAACTTTATCCCGAAAATACTATTTTTATACCGTCAACTTTCTTAGTCGAGCCATCGAAAATAATCCCAGAGTTGCACGAGAAATTGACTGACTCAAGATCAGCAGAGCATACAACTTGGTCAGTCAGGGGAGTGGCTCAAATCGATTCTGCTTTTACTACTTTGCCAAAGCAATTCGAAGCAAGTATCCCACAGAGCTAATTTTTCAATTACGCAAATGTACACAGTTACTATTTTATGATATACACGAGACCATCAAGTTTCCTTTTCTATCGATTCATTAACTGGACTCTCTTCCGATCCAGTCATCACAATTTTATCAAAACTGGTTACGACCCACTCTTCCAGCCAGCGAACACCTAGATGGGCTATATTGCGTCATTTCATCCTCAGAGGAACAAGAATGTTGATAAACGCAACTAAGACATGGAGCTCCTTCTACTGAAGTGATTTGAACCCTCCTTTTCTTCCGAGTTTCAGCCAAAGAGGGTTTTTTTATAATAAGCTTGTAAGTCCATCTTCCTTTATAAAGAACCTTCTCTCTATGAATTAATGATTGTTTTTCTAAATTTCCAGCTAGACGAGATCCGTCTCTGCTGTCCAAAGAGAATTCCTTGCAAATTTCAGTCTGGAAGACTCCATCCTTGCCACTCTTCAATATAACTGCTAGCACTTCATCAAAGAGTTCGTGTTTATTTCTTGCAACCGATCTTGAACTAAGAAAATTAGGAGACAAAAGACAGTATTTTTATCAGAACATGATATAAAAATCTTGACATTGTATTGCTAGATTAAGACAACCATGAAATCAAAAACATGCGGTCACCGGGATTTGAATTCCCGCTCCACTTTTGTAGTAAGTAGAGTCCCGGGTTGCGGGCTTTCTTCACCTGCATTTCTGGAGATGCAGAATGTGGAAGGCCAGTGTCCTAACCAAACTAGACGATGACCGCTGCATCACAATAAGGCGTCAAGACGATCGTATTAAACCTTAGGATTTGAAGTAATTTACGTGTCATTTTCTTTATCTGGAAACATCCTATTCAATAACAAATCTACCGCCTTATTTTTTGCCTTCTCCTTATAAAATTCGAGTCCTTTTGAGGGAATTTCTATGCCCTTCTCTGCGTCTATTTCTCCAATAGGTCGGTGATCTAATGCACCCTCAAAATGAATCTTGAATTCTTTAAATTTCAGCGAAATATTATTACAAATTTCTCTCTGCCAGTGGGATGTAATCAGATATATGATAGGAATATTTGTTCTCTTCCTTAATCTTCTTAGAGTATTGTCCATCGCGCTTGTTAGAGTAGACTCTGGAACAATTGTGATTCTCGCCTCATCGAGAGGTTTTGCAGATAATTCTTGTTTGATATTGTTAGCGAGATCTGCATTTGTAGAAATGACATAAATTTCAGTTTTAAGCCCATCTGGTTTTGATTTCAAAATCCGATCATATACACTTCTGCAAACTTTTATCCTGTTAGCAATGTGTTCGGGAATTTGAATTTTCTCATTGCTAATGGTGCCTCTGTTATTTGCATAGAGTAGTAAGACATTTCCTTCTGGAAATTTAGGCACTGTCATTAGCAATCATCCTCAAACAGGAACAAAGAGCTGCACAGGTACATTGTGAACCTCTATTGCATCGAATTTTGGTAACCTATTCCTTACCATTGTGAGATCCTCTTTGGTGATACCAGTTGACGTTCAAGTTCGTCCAATCTTTGTAGTGCCTCCCCAATCTGCCGAATTTCAGAATAAGACTCATCGTTTCTTATCTTATTCATTACTGCGAAGACTTCTTCGAAAGTGACTCCATGCTTGATATCATACTCTATTTGTTTCGCGCAACTTGAAAGGGTACTATATTTCTTGAAATTCCTTTTTTCAAATGAAGAAGCATCAGGAGAGAGTCCTTTTATGTAACGAACTATTACTTTTTCGACATGTTCAAGATGCCAATCCCTCATGGCAAAATTGTTTGGCTTCATCCTACCCTGTCTGCGCGTATTAAATTGATTACGGTATTTAAGCTATTAGAAACAGAACTAACTTTGAAGCTGGTTGTACCTTCCAATTAATGTAATAGTAAATTCACAGTTACCTTACTTAATGCATGCAAATGTTAACAGGCGGAATTTATTATATTAAAGTCTACGGCAACGTGGGCAGAACTTCTTGGCCATTTTTTTGGTCGAGCCTTGTTTTGGTATTACGGAGGTTACTATCTCGATCCCCTAACAAATAGCTAGGAGAACTCAAAGTGTATTTTATAAATATTCGACCAGATTAGTTTTTTCTTGGCCAGGTATTCGGGCAATCTCAAATCTCTTGCGATCCTTAAAAATGCTCCCTGTTGCATCTATTCCTAGTTTGGTTGTAATCAAATTTTCTTGATCGCTAGACGGATCAAGACTCGAGCCTTTGGCTCCAGGAATAATTACCAAATCTCTGTCGGCCTGACTTCTCGTAGAAATGGCATATTCTACCTGAACGGGATTTCTAGGGTCGATGTCTTCATCGATGACGATCGCTATTTTTAGGGAGGGATGCGCCGCAAATGCAGCGAGTATTGCATTTTTTGGTTGTCCCTCAAGAGTTTTCTTGATTTGTATAACTGCATCCAGCCAATTACATCCGCCTTCTGTTAGATAAACATCCTTCATCGTGGGCACCACATTTTTAACTTCAGTTCGAATTCTAGATTCCACTGGAAGTCCCATTAGAAGTCGATGTTCAGAATAGCCCGGAAGTATATCATGGTAAATTGGGTTATCATTATAATAAATTTTATCAATTTTAATGACCGGTTGAAGTCTTCTTATATCATAAGTTCCTAGCATTTCAACCATGCAGTCATAATCATTTTTGTCAGCAAGAATTTTTCCTTCTATAAGAATTTCTGACTCAACTGGAACCTTGCAGGCCAGAAAGAGGAGCATTGGTAGTAACGAGCCGCTTATCCATCAGTGAATTTGCAATCTGAATTTCATCTTGACCATAAGGCGCTTGGTAGGCAGATGCTATCGAGATTGCAGGATGAGAACCGACAACTATAGAGACCCTAAGGTCTTCCCCATGTTCCTTTGCATAGGAATAACACTTGTGAAGATGTCTGCCTTCCACCATTCTAATCACGAGTGAAGTCCCATCAGTTCTCAGTAGCCGATGAGTGGACAGATTCTGAGAACCTGTTTCTTGATTTTTAGCAAAAACCAGTGAGGATGTAATGTACGGACCAGAATCTTTCTCAAAGTGAGTAACTATTGGAATTTGAAGCAGATTCTTGATACTTTTATTCCATGGGTTTTTTCCTATAGATCTTGTACGAACTGGTTTAGCAACAGCGTGATTTATTCTGTCATCAATAAGATCTTCACTTGATCCAATTGCCAAGGCAACCCTTTTGCGGGTACCCAAAACATTAGCAACGACCTTGAATTTGCTATTTTTTACTGATTCAAAAATCACTGCTTTGCCTTTATCAAGCTTGCTAACTATTGCGGCGATTTCATACTTTGGGTCTACAGTTTTCTCTACTTTGACTAACTCATTCATACGATCCAATTTCAACATGAATTCACTTAGTCCTGATTGCATGTTGATACTCTTACTTCTAGACACTCTATATCACCATATTCTGTAAACTATTCAATCAATTTCAGAATTTCGCTCAAGATATCTTCCATGTCTAATTTGTTAAGGGCCCTGCTTGCGCTAAAATTTACGATTGTAAATCCATTCACCATCAGCGCGATCCGTTCAGAAATGCTAGTCAAGAAAATTGAATCAACTTTACTCGGAATAACCTTGGCCGTGCTAACCTTGCTTGCATGAGCTGTTGAAACGTGCAAGCTTCCAATTTTTTGGTAATCTTCTGAAATCGAAATAAAACATCCATTGGAGAATTTGATAAGCCTCACGGAAAATACTCTTGATGATCTGCAGTTTATTGGTATTTGTCTGTAGTCATTATTGTCTCTATTACGAGTCATAGGACAGGAAAGCTAATGCACAGAAACAGATTTGACAATCGTAGATTCCTGTTGTTCTTTCCGGGCCCTAAGTTTTGCCTTGTATTTCAAGTTTCTCGGCTTAGTTCTAAGACGATACCCACAACAAGGACACCATAATCCTTCCCATTTAATGAAAATTTCACAAATTTGGCACCGTTTCTGGCCGCTAGCGTATCTCCCGTGCCCAACAGGCTTCTGAGCCTTATGTCTTACACAAATTCCTTTGCAAGTCATTTCAAAAAACCTTATTCCTCTCTATTACATTATCGTATTTAGTATTTAACTTTATAGAAAATTTTTATCATTAATGGAACTGTTATATCAATTTTCAATACTAATATGTAATATTCATGACATTGCCTGTTCAATAATTAATTCATATTTGCCCAGCTTTTGTATGACTAATTATTTCCCCATGTAAGTATGAAAATAAAATACATTAGGAGGTTGATTTCGAAATCCATCCCAATATTCTAGAATCTTAATGAGCGATTAAAACAAAAATCCCCTCTTTAAAGCAATTTTCCGGGCAGAAGATTCGTCTCGTACTCCTCTCCGATTGGTCGATGTTTTACGCGAGGTTCCGAATTCATCTACGAGTTCGACCTTGACCTCATCCTTAAATCTGCTCTTTATTTCATGAGCAATGCAATATGCAATACTGGCGTGCCCGTCACCAATCCTAACAATTTTCTGCTTTGCATCTATACCATTCAAAAGTATGGTGATAAACCTTATAGCGTCAGAGGGGGATGTCTGCACTATACTTTGAAGTTCTGCATGATGGTATAAAATACAAATCCCAATTCTGATTCCTGGATCGACTCCTATCACGAGCATATCATCTTCATAGCTACCTAAAATGGTCTTAAAAATTCTGGCCTTAAACACAGTCGGATAAAAATTTGCCTCCGAGAATACTAGGACATTTTCACTGTTTATTATATTGGCTTCGTTTTTGGTAGTTATTATAACATTCTCATCTGAAAACGATACGTCTTCAGGAATCATAGAATCAAACTTGAGCCCTACATCCTTCAATACATTTACAATTCTATAATATTCTCGTCCTCTAACAGTGGCTACAATTATTCGCTTTTTAGAAGATTGATGTCCTAGGGGAGTTCCATCAAGAATTCTAGACCCATGTTCAATATTAAATTTTCTTAGGTGAAAACACCATCCAGGGGAATCAAAAAATCAAAGATTACTGTTGAACAGGGCCTTGATGACATGTTCAACACCCCTGGGAAGTGACGAATCAATATTCTTTCTGATCTTATCCAGTTGTTCTTCATTCTCCCGCAAAATTTTGGCTGATTCCTTTTCAGCTTCTTCTTTAGCATTAGAGATAATTTTTTCTGCTTCTACTTTTGCAATCCCAATTAACTTTTCTCGTAAGAATGCCACTTGCTCTTCAGAATTAGATAAATATCTGTTTCCTCATTAATTCGACTTTAGACGCCAGAAGATCGATTTCAGATTCAAGCTCAGATAATGTGCTTACTATAATTTCTACCGAAGCCGACATTTGCGTACCAAATGGAAATATTCAGATTCTATATATTAACTGATTGGTGTTTGGCGAAATCACATTGATCAAATTCAAGTTTAAGACAGTCTAAAGAAAGAAAGGATACAATTATTGATTCTGTAGGATAATCGGAGCCAGGTCCTTTTTATGTCGTAAGGTTCAGAATTGCCTGAGCTATATCACCTTTGGATTCAGTGAGGGCTACTAAGGCCTTATCTCTAGACACAGCCGCTTGTTGCATTACAAGGGTTATATCTTCCTCGTTAATTGAAGGTACTTCTTTCACCGCCTCCTCTATACTAGTTGCCACTATCTGAAAGATGGTGCTATCTTTCCCCTTCATTTCGATAATCTGAGGTTTATTCAAAAAGATCTCCTTCGTTCTAGTCTTGATAATGACCTCTTCAACGTCACCTAAATCCTTCATCTCAAGTCCCATCTTGTCTAACATTCGTCTCATTTCTCGGTTACCTGATCGCATCATATCAGCTCAATTATTTTGTGATTGTACTTTTTAATCCTTCTCTGACTTTGACCGCAACCCCCCTGGCAGTAGTTGTCTTCGAGTATAGACTGTCGATGCATGATTTTCCCACAGCCAAAATTTGTAATTTCTTATTGACTATAACTACTTCCGAGCCGACCCGTATGTTTTGGCCTATCCAAAATACATGCTTACAAAACAAAGATTTTGAATCTTCGATAAAAGGAATGGCTTCGGATTCTGGTATTATCAAATTCTGACAGAAATTCTTGATAGGGATCAGAATTTCTGCTCCAGATATGGTTAGGGCAATTCCACCGTCAGACCGGAATGTACCGTATAGCCCATCTTTGGATCCAAAACTTTTAACTCTGCCAGTTCTCCTTGAAAGGGTAAAAAATAGATCATTCAAAAACGAAGCTGAATCTATGTTAAAAAGTAAATCAAGGTGATGAACTACTATATCAAATGGATCAATCATACAAACGACTCACCGAATAATCTTGCTTTAAATATATCGAATGCCGATTAGTCGTGAAGATGCAAATACAGCAACTAACGGATTCGAAGCTGATGGCATGAAAGCAGTGCTTTAGAATGATATTATGAGTTGCATTTATTTTTAAGTTCGAATATTTGTGAATAACATATACTATGACTGCCAATTCAAGCGAGCCAGGCCAATACGAAGAAGTTAATGATGAAACTATATTACACATAGGATTTGACAATACTGATTCTACTAGGTCAGGATGTACAACGCATTTGGCGTTCAGGATAATAAGTTACCTAGTCCAGGACAAAAATGTCCAGTTTGTAGATTATCCTCTTCTCATAAGATTGAACCCTAATATTCCTTGGAAAACAAGAGGTAATGGTGCAATATGTCTTCGAATCGCTTCCAAAAAGCCAGAAACTACATTAGACTCTATCAAGAATACCATCCATGATTACTCGGATATTAAAAACGGTGCAAACCCTGGTTTGGTGGTACTTAAAAATTCCAGAATCCCAGAAGGTGTAAAGCATTTCAGTTACGCTGCCTTGTACAAAGTTTTGAGCATACGTGAAGCTTCTAAATTAGCTGAAAAAGAGGGTATAAGTTACTTCAGATATGGAAATGGTCATGGGTTAATAGGGGCACTTGCTGCCAGTTGGGTGTCTCTTGGAAGGTGATCATACCTTTGAATCAATTTCTTACAGAAAGGAAAATAAACTAGGTACTTTAAGGCGAGCTGGACAGACAGACAGTTATGAAAATGAACTTACGAACTTTTCCTCGGACCTTTAATAACGTTGATCCCCAACAGAAACGGATTTTGATTTCCCCACGTGGACCTGATCCCGTATTTTGCGGAATTCGTGGTGAAGATCCAGCAATTGTAATTAAGTCTTTATTATTGGTAAATCCTTCAGAAAAATTAGATGGATATGCAGTCTTTAGAACAAATCAAGGAACAAATATGCATTTACAAAATACATTAACATTATCAGAGGTTAGACCATATATGGCAGGCCGCACTAGAGGTACAGTATGCAGGACTCCAATGGTGATCCAAGGCGGACATGTTTTATTTGAGGTTTGTGATGCGGCTGGTGATTCTTATCCCGTAGCAGTGTACGAACCAACCGGACTTGGCGTTATTGCCTCGCGTTTGATGTCTGGCGATTTAATAGAGATAGGATATGGTGTCAGACCTGGAGATGAAACACACGCTAGCATATTGAATGTAGAATTCTTATCCATCCTTTCGCTAAAGCCTATTGTTCTTCTAATTAATCCCGTCTGCAAAAAATGTGAAAAAAGAATGAAATCTGAAGGGCGCGGAAAGGGATTTCAATGCGAACGATGTAAATCTAAGACGTTCGATAAGTGTAATGTTACCCAACCAAGGAATTTAATTCCGGGTATGTATTTGCCTGTCGTGAGATCCCATCGCCATCTAACCAAGCCAATTCAAAGATTTGGACAGGAAAAGTCTCTACCCTATTTGCCTGGGCGCCAAAGCCCGATACATTCGAGATGGTATAGTGATGCAAAAGGCTTGGAGGATATGCTGAGAAATCAAAACATGAACGTAGCGGGGGGTTGATTTGAACATGCGGCCACTGAGATACACTCGAGTGGAAACCGCTCTGCGGGTTATGAGCCCGCCGGGATAACTTTGCCTCATAGAGATCTGGCTTCCCCACCCCGCTGCTAAGAAGTTCAAAAGGGGGGAATATATCTCTGTCTACTTGTTAGCTAGAATCCAAAACTTCTCTATGGAACTGGTTTCTTAATTATTAATTATCAGGTCTCCTAAAAGTTGTGTGTAGTATTGTTGATTTTCAGCCAAAAAATTGGACTTCTGGCTGTACTTTGCTTCTCGCTCTATATTTTCTTTAATAATTTCTCCAACACAATAGGCAAGCCACTTCTTCCAATAGTCACCGTAATCCAACATTTGTTTACCTTACCGACAATTAATGAATATTATCGTGAGTAATATGTTATTTGGTTTTCATGGAATAATGCTGGCAAGACAATTTCAAAAATATGATGGTTGATAAGCAGTTTACTTTGGCGTTGGTTGAATCGAACGCGATAATTACTCGTTTATCGACTCTAATGTGCGGGGGATGGGATTTGAACCCATGAACCCCTAAGGGATGAGGTATCCCAGCCAGTATTCTTCTGAGCATCGTGTAATTTGTTTAATCTCACGCCTTTGACCTGGCTTGGCAACCCCCGCTTAAGTTCAATCAACGAACCTAACCATATATAATCGATAAATTGCATCAAGGGGTACGATGTATTACTATTTTTGTATACAAGAATCGGCCAGACTTAACCGTGCGAGAAAGATAACTTTAAGTGCTCTCCAAAATTCTTAATTTCGATCAATCAATCTTCACCTTCTTCCCTTTCTGGCTCGGAATTATTCTTATCTTTGCGTCATTGAAGGTCCTTGTTAGTTCTCTACCCTCAAAAAGTCTGTCTAGAAAAACTGCCAAAGCAGATACTTCTGAGTGTGGTTGATGGCCTAATGCTATATTGTAATCAGCAATCGAATAGATTTCTTTAGGGACCTTGCTCGCACCTACTATAATCAAAATTTTCCTCTTAATATCTATTCCTGGTAACAAATTATTTATGTTAATTCCATACATAGTTAAATGAACAATAATCCCCCCACCTTTTTTCCAAGATTGAACTAATGGTTTCCATTCACTCACACATTCTATTTCAAATTCATCGTTACCACCCCATCTTGCATTGACGTCATTTATTGTTTTTTCGACCGAGTTGTCCAAGTATGTCATATAGATTTTCTGACAGCCGAAAGCTCTAGATACCAATGCTACATGAGTAGTCATTCGAGTATCACGAACCAATCTATGTCCTAGTCTAAGAACTGATACCTGCATCCAATATTCATGCCTGCCCGTATCTGGCATCCATCATCAATCCCAAAGATTTTAATAAACTTTCCACGTTCATTCCAGTCTTGGCTGAAATTATGGCGCATTTATGGTCCTTATCTGGCAAATCCAAAGTTCCTATAGCCTGAATAATTGAATCACAATCGACTAGGTCAGCTTTATTCATCACGTAAATAACATTACCTGGAGGAATACCTAAATGATTCATCACAATCAGACTACTCGACAATTGCTTGCGAATAACTTCGTACGGACGACTTACATCAAGAACCAGTAAGATCAGGCTAGCAAATTTGAGATCCTGTAATGTTGAATTAAATGCATCGACGAGATAGGCAGGAAGTTTACTGATAAACCCTACTGTATCAGAGACAATGACCTTCCTACGGTTAAGGACAATAGAACGGCTCACGGTTGAAAGCGTAGTAAACAAACTAGATTCTACCAACTTGGATTCCCCAGTAAGCCTATTAAATAACGTTGTTTTGCCCGCAGAAGTATATCCAGCTATGGATATTGTTAGAATATCATACCTAGCTCGTGAAATCCGATGCAATAGCTTTCTATTTTCTTCCTTAAGCAATTTCTTCTTCAAGATTGCCATTCTTCTCTTGATATCAAGAATATGGACGTCTGCATCATATTTTCCCAACCCGAGGAACCCAGGTTGCTCGCCTTTCTTGGCAAGCCTCACCTTCTCCTTAATTCTTACAACATCATAATGCAACTGGGCTAGATCTATTTGTATTTTAGATTCACCAGTACTAGACCTAAGATCAAACATTTCCAATATCAATTTCTCACGATCTATTATGTCGGTCTTACATAGGTTAGCTAAGTTGTATTGTTGAGTAGGCTTCAATACTTCATCAAATATCAAATATCTTGCCCCAGTGGTTCTCACAATCTCTCGAACCTGTTCAGCTTTTCCTTTTCCAATTCCGTAGGTAGATCTAGTTAAATGGCGCTGAGTAACTGTTTCCTTTATTGAGTATCCCGCAGATTCAGCTAGAGCTTTGGCCTCTTCTTCGACATGATTGGAAGGATATGTAACAAGTACAGCATCCTTTGGTTTCAATTTCATCGATCTATTCATCTTCAGGAACGTAAAGTCTAATTCCAAGAAATCTTTCTAATTTTGCTGCCAATATTCTGTCAGGCTTCAAAGTACCTATTTCAAGCCTGCGTAGTAGAGTTGCCTTTTCTTTAATCATGGTTCCCACTTGTTCATGCGTCAGGTTCTTCTGGATTCTAGCATCTCTTATTAATTGGGAATATTCTTCTACCAAGAATATGTTGTCTGTTATTCCCAAGCTGGCATTGGAAGAACGCTGGTCAGGCCTGTGTCGAAATTGTTTCTGTGTCGGGAGCTTTGGAATAGCTTTTCCTCGTCTTGAGCAATTCTTGCATACGGTTAATTCGACCCCATCAACAATAACTCGTGCTCGATCTGGAGAAAGTGGCATGCCACAAATTTCACAATATCCCAATATACATTGGTTAACAAATCCAAGGATTTTATCTTTTTCAAAGAATTTAATCTACTTGCTAATCCTCACTTGACCAATAATCTCTATTCGGTGATGCCTTTATATCCATATTCAAACTCGTACCAAATGGAAATCCAAGGAAGAAGAATTATGTTACAGGATACCGTGAGGTCACAAAGTTTCGGAATTCATTCGAGTATCCAAGTACGCCACCCATGGAAGCAATTCGCTTTTTTTCATCCTTACCAAAGTAACTTTTGCTTGGGTCAAGATTTCAGTTCCGTCCTCAGAATAGGAAGCCAAAGAGACTACTCTATTTATTCCTACAGATATTACCATTTTGCTGCACTCCACACAAGGTGAATACGTCGAAAATAGAGTTGATCCTTTAGTACTACTTCCAGCACCAAATAATGCACATTGCATGATCGCATTCGCCTCAGCGTGAGTACAAAGGCATCTTTCAAGTTTATCACCAGACCTAATAACTCCCTTTTTCCTTTCCAAACATCTGGGGCAGCCCCCTTCGAAACAATTAACTATGCCTGTTGGGGTCCCATTATAGCCGGTTGCGATCTGCCTATGATCCTTAACAATGACACACCCCACCTGGCGAGATAAACAATTGGACCGAAGCTTTGCGATTTCTGCCTGGAGCATGAAATAAACATCCCAATCAGGCCTGCTTGTCATAGTTCATTTTAAAGTTCCAGTGTTATATTTAACACAATCGAATGAAGTTCATCTTTGAAGTGCATTAATTTGCAGGTCATATTTTGTGTTACGGAAGCTTCCGAGCACCGCAATTAGCCAGATGGTTGATGAAATGATTCTGTTCTATATTTGATCCCCATTCGTGCCAACACCTGTTGAAATTTTGTCCTATCCCCTGTTACAAAAACACGGGTCTTGCCAAGACGGCCTTTTTTCAACATGCCGTTTTCAAGAAGCATTTTTTTTGCATCTTTTGCGGCATTCTTTGCCGAGTCAATGAAGGTGATATTTGAATACAGAGAAACGAAATTGTCTTTTATTAAGGGGAGATGTGTGCTTGATAATACAATCACATCAATTTTATCATTTATGGATTCAAACGTGCTTTCAAGTATGGATTTTCTTAATTGCGCATTGTCAAGAAACGAGCAATCTTCTATTGTATCAATCAATGGAGAAGCATTTATCTGCGTCACGAATATTCTCTGGGGAATTGTTTTTGCAATTAGACGTTGCAATTGAGTACTCTGTAAGGCAGACTGCGTAGCCATGATACCTATGTGTTGAGTCTTTGTCAGTTTAACAGCTTGAGCCAGTGGGAGACCAATACCCAGAATTGGAACGGACGTACACTTTTTAATATAACTAAGATGTTGGACTGAAGGTGTATAAGAAGCTACGATTATGAGTTTGGGCCCGTACGACTCCAAGGATTCGACAGTTGATTTCATTATTAACCGAAGCTCTTCATAGGTTTTAGTGCCATATGGAAAATTTTCTGTATCAGCCAAGTAAATCAGGTCTTCTAAGGGCAGTAAAGATTTTAATTCCCTAATTACTGAAAGGGAGCCCAATCCTGAATCGAAAACTGCTATCGGACTATTCGACACTACCATAGAAAAGTCATGACGCCTTAAGTTAAATATGTTACTAAAATAAATATCATGAAAGATGGTTTTGTTAATAGATCAATTTACTTGAAAGCAATGAGCCCAAATCATGCATGTAAAGGACTTGTTTCTAAACTAAAAAGGTACAACTTAATATTTCACGATTACATTACTAAAGGTTAGCTTGAATCATATAAATTATGTCTGGAACCTTTCCCTTATCCTGTCAGGGATATTTAAAGATTGATGCAGAGTATCCTCCATGATGCTAAAATACAATCCAATCATTGTGGGATCTACTAAGCCTTGGACTACTTTTGTAGATCCGTCAGATAACCTTATGTCCATAGCAACTGCATTGTAAGGAATTTCAAACTTTGATATCGTTGGTTCTTCATCTGTTTCGAATAGTTTGTCAAATCTACCTTCTATCTTTGAGAAGCAGATAATTTTCGATATTTTTCTTGAACCGTATCCAGCAGCCCTACCGCCAGCTGACCCAGGGCTTTCATGTATTACAAAAATTATGATAACATTATCTTCGGATTTAGTCAGATCAAGCTCTTCTAGACAGACAAGAATTTTCCTATCAGGCATCCGAAGTACTGATTCAATCAGCTCTGACATGGCAACTTCAGATTTGAGCAATATGCATCTTTAAGAGACCGCTGATGTATTCTTCAGTTCGATCCATTTTTTTCAATTCTATTACGTCTCAGCATCTTTATTTTTCTTCAAGTTTCTAATAATGTCCAAAATAGGATCAATGTCCTCCGCTTCAGGATATTTTTCGATATATTCCCTAAAAATATCAAGTGCCTCAATTTGATGTTTCTTTCTAAGTAAGATCATCCCTCTGTCCCGAAATCCATACTGGTCGTTTTTATCTATACGTAAGATCATTTCGTTTACTAGCTCGGCCTTGCTAATATCTTGGCATTCAAAATAACTTGTTTTCAGGTTATTTAACATGCGCAGGATTACTTTAGATACCGTTGCTCTTTCTACAAACGCCCTTGTCAATGTGACATTAGACCTAAGAAACGTCTGATCTAAGAGCTGCTTCAAAGAATAATCATCCATTATTCTGCCCTCATTATACGGGTCGATTATTATTTCACTATCACCTTCAAGGACGTGTTTTACTAGGAAGTGAGAAGGAAAATTTACTGGGACTAGCAGGAAATTTAGAGAGTTCGCAATTCGCATGTACAGCATAGAAAGAGTAATTGGAATCCCAACCCTCCTTTTTAAAACGACATTAAGAAAGCTATTCAGAGGGTTGTAATAGTCATCTTTGTTAGGTCTGAAATTTTCCTTTCTATACAACTGATCATTTATTTTTTCAATAATTTGAGTCGGTCGAAGATCTGACAAATTTTTAGTCAATTCACGAATTTTCATCCCTATCTCGTCTATTATTTCAAGTTCTAAGTTAATATCCAATTCTGGGAATGCGATCACACGTGATAAATGCAATGCATATTCTGGTAATCTGGAAATATCATCGGAAGGGAGCTGTTTTACTACACTAGTTTCCCAGTCGACCAAGGCACTTTCAAGATCTGATCGCAATTAATTGAGAATATCTATTCTGTGCATATATATCATTTAGGATGATGTGCAGGTTTAACATGGTAGATGTTGTCCTAGGCCCATTTTGAAAATAAAACTAATCATTGCTCACAGTTAATAATATGAGAATATGTTAAGAATGGGATCATGTGTTTCGTTAAATGCCTTATTGATTGACAAAAAAAGTTGGAATAGAGATTACAAATATTCAGAAATCTCAGTCTTTAGGTTCAGGTGCGCGGTAAACGATTTTAATCTTCACGTATATAACAAAGAAATCGCTAGTAGTTTCATTAAACTGAGAGGTCACGTTGATTGTTCATTATACGTTTCGTTCACGACAGAGTTAAGCTTTGAAACCTCTGGCAGATCGGAAATTGCCGGGAAGAGAAGACATAATTGCTCATGTTTCTTAAGAAAAACTAGGCCCGCCTCTGCAGTTCTATAGAGACCTGTTACTTCAGAATAATCCATTAATTTCTTCTCAACTGCGGCGGCTAAATACCGACTAAGTTGTGAATGGGATACACCTGCATTATTCATTATTGTAGTTTTATACTCCCAGTTCGTCACGGAAGCACTCAAAATCGCAGCCATTATTTCAATTTCAGATCGATTCTTCATTCCAGAATCAATTGCCATTTCTAAAGTAGAGATAAAAACTAACTAGATAAGTATGACTATTATATTGATGGAGAATTGTTGACCTTATTTCCCTAATCAAAGTAACTAATTGACTACGCGTGATCAAACCGGAAGAGACTATGGTGTTTTTGTGAAAAATTCTAGGCTCATTTCATATAAGTATTTTTTGCCCATCCTTGTCGCGGATAGCAGTTCCAAAATCACTCATCTTGGATAAGTCTCTGTTTCCAAATATAGTGCCGTCACGACATACTAGCCAACTGTCTATACAACAACTACCACAAATTCCTATTCCACATTTCATGTACCTCTCTATGCTTGCTTGCATGGGTACAGATCTTGTACTTGAAATCTCGAAAACTTTTTTCATCATTTTCTCGGGGCCGCAGCTATAAATACAATCAAAAGATTCATTTTCTATTTCACGCAGCATCGCATCCACTGTTGTACCTTTTGTTCCGTCAGCTACCATCATCAGTAGTTACAATCACATTACGCCTCGTGTCCTTTAAGAAAGTATTGGCGTAGTCTTCAAATATTACCTCGTTCTTCGTTTTAGCTCCGATTATCATAGTGCATCTAATCTTTAAAGAGTTTATCTTCACCGCAAGTCTAAGTAGAGGTACTAATCCAGTGCCACCACCTATAAGCAACACATGCTTAAATTTTTTTGATATTCTGAACCGATTACCATAAGGTCCTCTTACTCCAAGAAGATCACCCTTATTTCTTTCAAACAATGCGGTTGATCCCACTCCGTACTTTTTGACTGACACTGCCACACGTCCAATGTTTACAGTGACCATCACACTCATGGGAATTTCTTCAACCCTTGGAATCCAAACCATTATAAACTGACCAGCTTCAGCCTTAGAGACTCAGTTTGTCTTTGAATATCAACGTCTTTACGTTGGCTGACTCCATTACAACCCCCTCTATTGGAACTAATCTCATTAAGTTAGAATCTGTGAGCAAGTCCTCTGATCTCTCCAATGTTCTTCAATCCCTTCACTTCAGAATACCTCTCAAGATCTCTTGTTACGTTGGTGAAGAAATCCTCGCCTCTGTTAACCAACGCGCTCCCAAATTGAACTGCAGAAGCTCCAGCCAGCATGTACTCTACGACGTCTTCCCAAGTAAATGCACCGCCACAACCTATTACAGGTACGTCTAGGGTTTTAGATATCTCATAAACGCACCTAATCCCAATTGGTTTGATAGCTCTTCCCGATAGTCCTCCTATCCGGTTACTGAGTACCTGGCATCATCGATTTTGAATCTATCTTCATAGCTCTCACAGTATTAATCGCTGTAATCATGTCCGCACCAGCTTCAACAGCTATCCCTGCCAGCTCGACCACATCTACGCGTCCGATTCCAACTTTGACTGAAATAGGTTTTTGTGTATGCTTTTTAATAGTCTTAATTATCTTGCTTACTACTTCAGGGTCGTCACCTACCTCAATTCCCATTTTTGAGACATGAGGACAAGATAAATTAATTTCATAACCAGCAATGTTCAGTGAGTCCAAAAATGATATTATTTTGGGAAAATCTTTTTCGGAAGATCCCACTATACTTACCAGTAATGGGACTTCTTTATTGTTAGCGATCTCACGAGAAAATGCAAGGGCTCCAGGATTTGATAACCCGACTGCGTTTAGATAAGAGTCATTACCTAGTGGAACAACAGTTGGATTAGGGTAACCTTTCATAGGCACAGTGCTAATAGATTTGGTTACAACTGCTCCGATATTATGATGATAAAGACCATTAAAAATGTCTTGAGATATACCTAAAATTCCTGAAGCCAGCATAGTGGGATTTCGTAGAGGAATCTTGCCCAGTTGAACAAAAAGCTTCCCACTTTCATCTTCTGCAATTCCTATGCGTTTGCGTTTGAGCGATGAGTTAATATATTCTAATCTATAATGGTGATGCAAACTTAAAATTTCAGTCGAAAGTACTATCCTGCATTTAGTTTTGGCATCAAGTTGAGCGATACATAATTGAATCAAATTTCTGAAACGGGATACTGACAATTTTTAATCACTAATCCCTCTACATTTTTAGGCTGTATCTATAGCCACGCATGAATCTTCTACTCTGCTGAGTGACATTTAATGAAGGTACGCATAGAAATTCAGGCAATCCGCAGAATTCAATTAGGACCTTAAGCAAAATAATTTAATATGAAGTTGGGTGAGTAAACTAAATTCCTATTCAGCCAACAAGATTAATTGTTAGTTATCATTTGTCATCAACCGTCAATATTTTTCGTATCTTGTGAAAATACCTTGGGTAGTTTGGTTCCCTTTTCCTTCTTCTTCCAGTATTTATATGCCATACCATTGAGCTTTTCAAAATAGTACATGTATGATGGGTAATCGCGATTCTTTCTTTGTTGTTCTATATCATCTTTTAATGCCTTCCAACAAATCAGAACAGTATTCCAATATACTTTGAGAAACATTTTCTTTGGAATTAGACCATTGTCAACGAGCATTCCTATTTGATCTAAATCCGCCCTGACCATTGCGGCATCCTGTCTTACTCCATCTGAATTAAAAATATCCCTCTCCTTTTTCATACTTTTCATATGCCTTATACACGTTCTCTCTTGCTCCGCGGTGTTCCGGGGTGTTAAGTATCTTGAATGCCTCCAGAATCGATGTCAATTTTTGATGTTTTCTCTGATAAAGCCAGGAAAAAAATGCAGTAGGTCCACCGACAGCAGCGACCAAGGAGACGATTAAAGTCGGGGTTAGATCAAAGGCTGATTTGGCGCCAGCCGTTTTCGTAGAATTTTGACCGTATACGAGCGGGATTGAAATAATCAAGATAATAAAGAGTGAGAGTTGTATCATGAAGAGGTTCCTCCCTCTCACTAGGGTAACCTCCGAGTTTTAAACCGATATGATTAACAGCTCAAGCTTTATGGGTTGCACTAGGTTATGTGAAGAAATAGGTTTTGGAAATGGTAACTATAAGAGCGGCCATAGGTATTGCTCGAAATGTGAAATTTTCATGATTACTGAAAATATATCATGTCCTTGTTGCAACAAGAGGTTAAGGTATACGGCACATAAGAAAAAAGATTATTTCTATAATTACTAGCCGTGGGGTTAGGATCAGGTGTCCATTATTGGAAAATATATCAGCGTTTCGTCCACTAGGCGAGTGTGCTCTAGTGATGCTGAATTAATCTAACTTTGAGGCGCAGGCGTCACAATATCTTTCAATGATTGTGGCACCTGAAATCTTGAAATGTGCAGTTTTGGTCGCTACACCTCCACATCCTACACAAAAATACTGTCTATCACTCTTCTTGTCCTTTTCTATTGGCTTAAAATCAGGCTTGCCTCGGTCTGTCACTGTATAATATCATATAACGCTGAGCTCAATAATAAATAATCCCTGAACTATTTACGAAAATTATGATGGACAAAATTAGTAAAATGGCAATTTGCAAAGTTTGCGAGAAAGAAAAACTTGTTGTTGAACAACTGACGAGTGACCACACTGAGTTTGTAGTAGTTTGTGAAGAATGCTATTTGAAGAAAAGTACCTATGAATGTCCGATTTGTAATGAGGATGGGTTACTACCCTTGTATCATGATCATTTGATCAATAAACATACCATACAGGATTTGGCCAACCATATATGTGAGATAGAAAGAAATTCGAAACTTGAATCCTGGTAGTTTCAATGAAACGGTCTTGGGAGCAACTCCTGATAATGTGTGTATTTTAGGAATGTTTGATGAATTGTTTATTAAAGTGTTTAAACTGCGGAGTAATATCCTCAATTTTCATACCATGTTCCTTTATTATATGTGCTGTAGCATCTATCCAAAGTTCTTCTTCTGTCCTTCCTCTAGCAACATAATCGCATTCAATCACACCTGCTCCTGTGTCTAGACACGATAATGACAACATACTTTAATTGTTAGTGGGGTTATGTATATATTATTTTATTATCGAAGTCAAGATACTATTATTCGACTCGCTTGGTCCTTTATGGCTAAACACTGGAGCACTACTGATAGTGAAAGGCCAAAAAAAGGATAAACATTAAGGATATTATCCAGAATTTAGTAATACTAATATAGTAAATCATTGCGCTGAATTGTTTCTGAATAACCTCTTGCAATCATTATTGATATGTATAGTTTTAACTTTGATGATAACTAACTCGTCGAGAATTTTTGCCCAAAATAACAATTCAACAAATCTCACAACAAATCTGCAACGTGTAAATATTACAGGTAATAAAACTCAAAGTGATACCGATGTCGGGAATGCGAGTGAAATGACTGGAAGTATAGCAAGTCGCCATCATCCAACGTGTTATAAATCTGTGGGAGGATATTGGTGCTCTTGGCAACCTTGAAGTACATTTGTCTAAAGTTCATTTCGTTTCCAATCTTCACATTCCTTTAGAGTCAGATTTAGTTCAGTTCTTCCACAGTCCTTACATTTCTATGATAAATTATTGCAATGCAATTTTTTAATTGCACGAACAAGAACCATAAAGATATTAATTGTTAAAGTACTTTCACGAGAGCGAAAACGAAGCGCAAAGTTAGTTAGGTATTTAAAGCCGGAGGTCGGCGTTAGCATCTCAACCTCCAGCCTGTGACATGCCGACAAGTCAAGGAGAGGAGAAGTGCCCAACCGATCCTTGACTTGCCAGCAATACATTAACGTCATAAAAATATTAAATGGTTTAACCCTCATATACTTTGAAGTGCATAATGTTCCCATCAAGTCAGGATGCCACCGCTGACTGGCTTGGTGGTGGGTTAGGTTTTGCGATAGTTCCTAGCCCATCAATGTTGCCTGACTATGTATGGGTTGATTAAATTAAATGATACCACTAATAGTAAAGTTGTCTTCTTTTTCTTCCAACTTTATCTGAAGAACTTGTTAAGTTTCAATTCCATACCTAGAATTAAAACGCTTGTTTGTCATAATCCTTGAATGCATTTTCTATATCTTTACGTATCTCCCAATTAACTTTAACATCTGGCAATTGAACAAGAATATCACGAAGTAGTTCTATTTGAGTTTTCAATCCAGTATTTGCAATTGCCCAAAGGATTATCTGATTGTATACATCATCAAGAAGTTCCATTAGTAACTTTTGATTTGATAGAGTTAATTTTTTGAAGTCATCCTTTTCTGCGTGAAGTTGATTTTCATAAATTTCTATAAGTTTTTTCAACTCCTTTTTTCTCTTGTCCATCTCTCGTCTATATGCTTCTAAACCTTGTTGCTCTGGTGTCGTAGCAACTTGTTCGTCGATTTGTATTTAAACATTGAATGAAAGAATTCAGCAAAAGATGTCGGAGTGTCAATTAGTCATAGCATTGGTTAAGTTGTAAGACTATTGATTCCTAGTCTTTCTTGAGTTTGACTCTCTTAACCCTTTGTCATATACACATGCAAAACACCAAGATTTAGGAAATGTATACAAATCCTTAGGTCCAGAAACCTTAACTAGACCTTCTACTGTCTTGCCACAATTATCACAAATTTAATCCATAAGTTACTATAATCAATTTATCATAATATAACTATGGTGCTTTTTTTATATAACTCGAATTCGTAAACAGAACGAAGTTACTTTATTAGACTGAAGAGACTAACTGATATTATGTCTGACTTGATAGGAACTAACCGAAAGTGTCTATTGTGTGATAAGGAAGGAAAGAAGGAAGTTAAAATTATAGATGTAGTTCCTGAAGGTGAGGAATTTATACAAATATTGAGCTGTGGACATACACCAAAAGTCGTGGACTATTCATGAGATACCGTGGCTATTTCTTTTTCTTAGGAGGTCTTCTTTTTTTCAAATAGCATCAACTGTTCTAATAGCTGGTAGAGCAGGGCTACAAAATTGACAGAAATAACCTTGTATCAACCTTGTACCTCTATGAAATTTGCAATGATTCCATAGTACAGGAGGAGCTTCTTGTTTAGGAGCAGTAGCTGATAATAGTAAAAGGCTTATTGGCTCTCATGCTAGGGGTGAGGCTGTTTTTCAGCTTGCATCATTATCTTACTTTGTCCAACCTTATTATGGTACTTGGTTTGTTTCTGGTTTTGCTGCCTCAATTAGTAATTCTGTCCTTCATATAGTAAATTAATAATATCGAGTCTCACACTGTCCTTTGCTCTAAGTGCTGCTAAAATATCTTGAGTATCTAGACCTGGTTTGGTACAAAGTTCTTTGGCTGTAAGATAGCTTTCTTCAAGCGATCGTCTCAAGCGGATTAATTCCGTAGCTAAGTCATATTTGACAAGGTCACGCCATATCTCCTGGTTTTGCAAGTTAATCCTTTTTGCAAAATATTGATACTGGCGCAATTCTAGGCCTAAGGTGTATCTTATCTGACTGTCTGGAACATTTTTCTGCATTAATGCTTGTATATCTTCCAAAATTCTCTGAACCTGAGCTTTTGTATGTTTTCTCCCTTTTCTCATGCTTGAAACAATTTCATTATATTTCGTTTTTCATGCTTATAGAACTATTTCTTTTGTATTTCCTGAAGAACCTCTGCAGATAGTTTATCGCGAAGCGCACTTAAGATTTCAGGGGTTAATGTCTGGCCTTTTAGTAATCTGGAGAATCTGTTACCAACGCGAGATATCAACACACGATCATCAATTGAGAGTCCTATGAAATCTTCAAATGTATTTACTGTGTATTTAGTGGGCCCTACCCATGCGTAAAATTTAGTAATCTCATCATCAATTATTCCAGTTTTGTACCAGTCTTGAAGTTGTTCCCGTATGTCCTCAAATTTCCATTCATGAACTTGGTCGAAGTGGTCAACACTTACTTCTAGTTCCTGCGCCTGCATGGTCTTGGTAATATCTGTGTTAGTGACTAATCTTCTCCCCTGTGGTATGCCATAAGTCTTTGAAAAGATTGGGAGCTCGTACCTACCACAGAATTTAGAAAATTGGACCACATTGCCAAAGTAATCCTGTGTTTGTTCGGCCATACTCTCCCCTAGGAAGTTGTCGGCGGTACAGGCCAGTTATTTTAAATTTTATAGCTTTCCCCGATGCTTGGCTGCAAAGTCTTATCCGTTCCTCATTCCCGTAACTTGGAATTTCCTTGAAGTGGAGGTGCTCAGCCCCGTTGTCGGTGTAAGCTTTATCCACGGCTGGATGAGGTCCATATCTCAATGAGTTTAAGTCAATTTTCAGTTGTTGTTTCTGTTTATTAGTCATGGTCAAGTTATCCCACTCATTACTCGACTATTAGAACCAAATATCCTAGACTTGGTCTTTGTAGCATTTCGTGTTATATCACGCAAACCCTTCGTTAGCATGAGGATCTCTTCCAATGTTAATGTACTTTTACTGTAGGATTCTACAGCACTCTTCCTTTCTTCATCGCTTTCAAACCATGCTGATGCCAATGGAGCTTGGATCAATTTCCTTCTGTCTCTTTCTTTATCACAACATTTCTTTACTTTTGTTGCCATTTGTACTAATAGTTCTATTAGTTGTAGTAGTAGTGAACTAAAGTTATGTCATTAAGAATAATGAGAAAAGGGGTTACAGTTACGGAATTAAACATGCCAGTTGAGACAGCAGAATGGTTGAAGAGTTAAAAAGAACTGTATTTGCTCCCAAGAGAAAGAGCGGACTTCTTAAAACCTTGCTCGGTCATTCCTTATGCTCGTTGTGTACAGGGAGTACCAAGCATCCGCCTAGATTTCGATCTAAATGGATTCAGCAAGGTTGAATACTACTGTCAGGATTGCGTTACTAAACTGTGGGAAAGAGCTGAACCTGAAGATAAGGACGAATTGGTTGCGAAATACCATTGTATAAATGGTCAGCTACCTAAAACACCAAGTTACAAGGATGGAAAAGAGGTGATACCCTAACAATGAAGAATTGGAACCCTGCTACTATCTCACTTCCAAATGACTTACTAGATCAGGTTGATAGTCTTCGTCATGATATAAGTAGATCGAAATGGATTCAAAGATGTGTACAAAGAAGTATCGATGAAATGAACATGGCTGTAGTCTGTAGGGATTACAAAGTAGGTCTAATTGCTGTTTGTTGTTGATGAAATACCTAAAGATTACAGTCAATCACTATGAGCAATCAAGTAATGTGGTTTACCAATTCCATATATGGTGTGAGTGATTGACTTAGTCACACTAATTAGCTGAGACTTCGGAATAGAAGGGTATGGGAAGGATGATAAAACCCTCAGTCTGTAAAGGAGTCGACTGAATTGTCTGAAGAGAGAACATACATTATAGAAACTTCGTTGCAACATTATTCTGATAAGTTGGTTGGCATGTCCTTACTAGAAGGTCTACCAGAACTCGTAAAGAAAGATTTAATCAATGAGTCTACAAGAGTCAGAGTAGTCCTAAACATAGTAGAGACGAAAGGTATCGCACAACCAGTATGGGAGGAAACATCAGTATTACAAAATAAAGATTATGTAAAATACATATGTTCTGCGTTGAAATATTATCTTGATACCCTAGAGAAATCTCTGTTAAAATTCAAGGTAGAATATGGCTTAAATTCCATCGAAATGAGCTTAACAAACAAGAGTATAGAACTAGCTAAGAAAACAATTGAAGATATTAGACCCTGTAAGGCTACAGAGCAAAATAGTTCGGGATAGGCCTGCCGAGCCAATTCCACTATGGAGTGAGTGATTGACTTAGTCATTACTTGCTAGATAGATTAAATCGGGAGTAATATTATCGCCGATTATCGGTCCGAACAACAAATCGGGGGAAATATTTTCGCGGAATAAATCGCGAGAGATATTTATCCCAATACCGGTTGATTGGTGCTGCGGCCGCTGAAAGAAATTTACCCCCTAGTTGGTCCCCTCACACCGGTGCACCTTCATATAAAAGGCCTCTATCTCTAGACCACATTTAGGGCAGGTTGCCATTACAGGGGTTTTAGGTTCTTCTTGTTGTATTTTCTTTAGCACTAGGGGGTAGTTTTTCTTTCAGCGGTTTACGTTCATCCTTCTTTTTCATTTCCTCTCGGTTATCTTCTGGAATGAATCCCTCTCGTAGTTTGGCAAAGTCCTGGCCTAGAAACCACTTGAAATCATCTTTGAGGTTAATTTCTAGTTCATGACTGCTATCATTTGGATCAGGTTTTGGCATATCAAAGTGTAATTTTTCCAAAATGTCATTTGAAAAGACCTGACTGTACCAATGATTTTGCAAGCTTGTTCTTACTTTTTTGATCCATAGTATTCATACCAGCAAGAATCGTTTGAACCTGATATGATAAAGTATCCATTCTGGTGTTCAAACTCTCTCTATCCTCCTTAACCTCGCTATATGCATCATACGTCAAGACCATTCTACATTTCGGACAAAATCTAGAATCTATTTTGCATGATTCTCCGCAATTAGGACATTGAACAGGCTTCATTTTGTCTATCGATTCAGACTTTGTTTTAAGACCATACGCTTCTAATATAGACTCATTAGATTCATTTGCGAAATAATGTAAATAGATATTTGGCATTTTGGAGTCATTTGTCCATCCGGCATGTTGTCTCAATATTGATTCCTTCAAGAATTTAGATTTCTCAGTTAATGCCGAATGTCGTCTGATATAGGGATTCCAAGGTTTCTTCAACAAGTCTCGGATCCTCTGCTTATCTTCGGGTTCAATACTAGGATTATCAAGCATTTTGGGAAATATTTCAGTCTTGTATTTATTGTAAATTTTCCACCATTGAATCTCTTTTGTCTGTTTACCGAGGCTTTTACCAAATCCACAGATCAAAGGACTACTGGGATTGGTTCGAAAAGGGTGTTCATCAATCCAATCCTTAAGATAGGGAATTGAATTGATAAGTGGAATATGTCTTGAGCCAGTTTTACCGTTAACAAGGACTTCAGCATATTGTCTATTATCTGCAAGTTTGAAAACTACATCCTTTAATCTAAGTCTAAGAATCTCAATAGGTCTGCAACTGCTATCCCTAGCTATAGCATGATAGCACCTATCACGCTTAGAAGGGCAATATTTTAGAAATATTAAATCATCATCCTGGGTCCATATATCAGTCGGTTTGTAAATAGATTTTTCTTTTCTTTTTATTGTCCTTAGATTTGCAACTATAGGAGGCCTTGGTCTCTGGCTAGGTGGAAGATCTGGATAGTAAACCCATTTGAAGAATCTTATCAAACGTCCTAAATGTATGTTATATGTGCCAATCGATTTGTGCAATGGATCCAATTCTTCAGGTTTCTTGAAGTGATTAAGGAACTTTACTACGTCCTCAGTCGTGACACTGCGAATGTCTTTGTTGACGAATCTTTCTAGTGAGTTTATAGTATGGCTGATATCTTTTTCATAATGTGTATTACAATTTCCCTCTATTCTCATGGCCATTAAGTACTGTTGGAGCACAAGCATGCCTATGACATCATATTATATAAGTTGGTATTCTATGGAAGATAATTTATTATGAAGTTGGCGTTCAGTACAAACGCGTTCAAAAAATTCTCACTAAGAGAAGCTATCCACATGATTTCAGCTATAGGCTATGATGGTGTGGAAATTCTTTGTGATACACCCCATGCATACCCAGGGACGATAACGGAGCAGGAAATTACCGAGATCAATAATTGTATTATCAAGGAGGGTATTTCGGTGTCAAATTTGAATGCATTTACCTTATACGCAATGGGAGATTTGTATCATCCATCATGGATTGAACCAAATTTGGAGCAACGAAAATTGAGAATAGAGCATACAATAAATTGTATATCATTGGCAAAGAAGCTTGGTTCAAAAAGTATCTCGATAGAGCCTGGAGGACCAGTTGATTTGAATACTTTTGATAGAAATTTGCTCGTTAAGATTTTTCGTGGTTCGTTGCAGCAGATTTTGCCTGTTGCTGAAAGGGAGGGTATAAAAATATTAATTGAACCGGAGCCAAATCTATTGAT
The DNA here is from genome assembly GCA_963788355.1 of uncultured Nitrososphaeraceae archaeon. Taxonomy (GTDB): domain Archaea; phylum Thermoproteota; class Nitrososphaeria; order Nitrososphaerales; family Nitrososphaeraceae; genus TA-21. Next base: position 116,046 of record CAWBGD010000012.1, read on the forward strand.
TGAAAATTCTAAACAGTTTCTTGAATTTGTCCGACTGATGGATTCCGACCTTGTTAAATTAAACTTTGATATAGGACATTTCTTTTGCGTAAATGAGGATTTACCAAAAGCTATTTACAAATTAAGCAATTACATAGAGCACTTTCATATTGAAGACATTTCAATTGAAAGAATTCACAAACATCTTTTATTGGGTGAAGGGGTGATTGATTTCAAAACTGTCTTTGAAACCATTCACGATATTGGATTTGAAGGTTACTGTACTGTAGAACTTTATCCTTATCAAGATTGTCCGGAGTATGCGGCAAGGAAATCCATAGAATTTCTGAATGGTTTAATATTCTGATTTATCATATCAGGTAATCTGACTTGCATTTATCTACAAAAAGTTATGATGGCCAGGAAATTATTATAAACTGGGTGCTAAGATTTCAGAATTCATTAGGAAAATATCCGAAGTCTAGGTGCAAATTTCTTTGTGTGGAAAAAAATGGGAAGTATTAGAGATTATTTAATACTTATTAGAATTCCTAACCTATTTACTATCCCTTCCAATGTCATAGTTGGATTCTCTCAACTTGTTCTTCTAAATAATGCTAACTGGGCCACCCTTTTTATTTTGATTCTTACGTCATTATTGCTGTACACGGTAGGAATAGTTTTGAATGATTACATTGATCGGCAAATAGACAGAAGGGAACGTCCCACTCGTCCATTACCTTCTGGAAAAATATCCGCCCGAAGTGCGTTGATATTTGTTGTTGTGGCAACACTATCCTCTGTTCTCGCAGCAGCCTATGTGAGCCTCTTTACTCTTGTCATAGTTCTATCAATCATAGGAACCATAATAGCGTATGATTGTTGGCTAAAGAGCAGTACTTTTGGGCATATGGTTATGGCCCTGTCAAGAGTGTTTAATATTGTATTAGGCTTTAGTCCGTTGCTATTTCTCCCTTTTAGTAGTAATAATGATTTGATCAGGATCACTGTAATCTTAGCTAGTATGTTCATATATGTTTTTACTATTAGCTACCTAAGTAAATTCGAGACTGGAGCCCTGACTAAGAAAATAAATTATACATTTGCCTTGCTTTCAATTTCTAGTATTTCAGTTGTATTGGTTTTATTCACGATTGCGGGATATTTCAAACTAGATTTATTTTTCATTTTGCCAATATTTATTGGAATGTTGTTAATCACATTTGGTAAGAGATATACAAGATTTGGCGCAAATGAAGCAGGGCAAATGGTTAGAAATCTAGTGCTATCAATTATTGTTCTAGATTCCCTCTTTGTTAGTGGGTCTATCGGTCTTGTATACGGATTGGGCTTACTTGTGTTCTTAATACCAGCAATTATTCTGTCAAGGAGGTTTTACGTGACTTAGGGTAAAGAATTTTATAAGAAAAAACTCATTTTTTCTCGGATGAAAATTTGAGGAAGCATTTAATCATAATCGACATTGCGGGACTTGAACCAAAGCATATTGCGGAAGACAAAACACCTAATATTTCCAAATTGATTGAAACAGGTCAAATAGCAAAGCTCAAGCCTGTTTTTCCAGCTGTCACTTGCACTGTACAAGCAAGTATTCTCTCAGGAACTTATCCTGACACCCATGGCATCATTTCCAACGGGCTATATGACAGTAGAAATTATATGGTTTCTTTCTGGGAACAATCGAGCAATTTGGTTCAGGCAGATAGGATTTGGGATATTCTGAAAAGGGAGAGACCTGATATGGGAGCCGCAGCAATTTTTTGGCAAAACACAATGTATGCGAATGCAAATGTTGTATTGACTCCCAGACCACTGCATCATGGAAAATCAAATGATAATGTGGTGCTATTCCAAGCCCCTATCGTTTTATGAACAAATGGCAAACAAAATCGGTAAGTTTGATTTGTCTACTTACTGGGGACCTTTGGCATCTTCTCAATCCAGCAAGTGGATAGGACTAGCAACGGAATACACTCTGGAGAATAAAATGCCTAATATTTTATTTACATATCTACCAAACCTCGACTATGTCATCCAAAGAGAAGGAACTTCAGGTAAAAATCTTGATCAAGAAATAGTTACTGCAGACGAGATAGTTGGTAATATAGTCAAAAAATCACAAGCCCTTGGGATTCGAGAAGATTCGGAATTTATGATCCTCTCTGAATACGCATTTACTGATGTATCCCAAGATATTCCACTGAACAGAATATTTAGGGAGCACGGACTTCTTACAGTTAGAGAAATAGAGGGCTTCGAAATGTCTAGATCTTGAGTACAGTGAAGCATTTGCGATGGTAGATCACCAGGTAGCCCATATATATTTAAAAGAAGACAAAGAAACACAAGTTAAGAGAATACTTGACGGTGTTCAAGGAATTAGTACAGTGTTAGATACGAAGGGAAAACAAAAGTTAAACATTAACCATCCAAGATCTGGAAATTTGATTGCAATTTCCGAAAAGCAAAAATGGTTTAGCTACTATTGGTGGTTTCAGGAAGAGAAATCGCCTCCATTTGCAAGTCGTGTGGATATACATAGAAAACCCGGATATGATCCCTCGGAATTGTTTATCGATCCTAGTACAAGGAAGATTCCGTTGAACGGAAAAATGGTCAGGGCATCTCATGGTAGGATACCATTACATAATGATGATGAAGGATTTGGCATATACGTTTCTGACCAAAAGGAGCATTCCCACGGATAGTGACAATATTGTAAATGCAGTTTCAATTGGGAAATATCTCACTGAATATTTCTCATGATTAAGTCTAGTCGAGGAAATCTACATGAGTTGGCAATACTCAATTACACTTAATTCCTTCAAAGATATCGAACCATTGAATTTAACTCTCAAGAGACTATCTCCAATTCAGTTTGATGCTGTGGAAATGTACGGTGAACCAGATTTAATAGATGAAAGGATCACCATGGATTTGATCCGTTCATATGATATTTCAGTTAGCGGTGTTACCGGTATATGGGGACGCGCAAGTAGGCAGTCTTTTAACAGAAGACTAATTACACGCGATAGGTCAGTATTATCTCAAACTGAAGAATATGTAAAAAAATGTATAAGATTTTGCGAAAAATTAGGGGGTAATACTTTCAACATATGTTTGTTTAGCGATGACGCCCTTGTAACGATAGACAGAAATCACCAGTGGCTATTAGATAATAAAAAGAAGAAGTTAGTTTCATCAGCAATTACAACTTTACGCCAATTAGCGAATTATGCACGGGAGCGTGGCGTGGAATTATTGATAGAGCCCTTAAATAGGTATAGTACTCCAGTTTGCTGTACAGCCTACGACGCTATGAGTGTGATTGAAGGTATTGGGGATGCAAATGTAGGCCTAATGCTAGATACTTTCCATATGAATATAGAGGAGGATTCTATAGAAGAGGCAATTGTTAATTCAAGGGATTTGCGACATATTCATATTTCAGATAACAACAGGAAAATGCCAAGTTTTGGTCACATTGACTTCAATGCTATAATAAAATCACTTAGAAGAATACGGTTCAATAGGTTTTTGACTTTCGAGCCGTTCATACCAGATGCTAAATATGAATGTGATATTGTTCGAGGTATCACTGCAATCCGATCTATCTCAGACAAGGCGAGCTAGCCCGTTAGGCCACGTTCGCTTAGCTACTAAGTTAAGCACTATTACTATTATGGTTATTGAAATTACTGCAGGTGTAATAATGAAACTCACTAGATAAGTATACATTATGCTAGCAATGGTAAAAGCATACGTGATTGAATCATCAGTACTTTGCGATATGCAAGAGTCGGTCCAGGACGGTGAATTTGCAAGTGAAATCCGGGAAGGACTTGGAGCAAGATTCAAATATATCAGGCCGAAGAATTTCTATGACGAATTTGGTTCAAACTTGTTTGAGAAAATCTCAATTCAGCCAGAATATTACTTGACCAGAGCCGAATCTTCAATCATAGAGAAATTTAAGAGCGACATAAGAAACGCTCATCAAGGTGGCGACATATCTATCGTCGAATTAGGAAGTGGAAGTTCTGCGAAAACAAAGATACTTCTGAAAGAATTTCTTTCCCAGGACAGCAAGTTATACTATTTTCCAATTGACGTTTCAAAGTCTATCTTAAACGAGTCAATTAATAGATTGACAAAGGAGTTCAAAAATCTCCGAATTGTAGGAGTCTGTTCTGACTTCTTGGCTGGATTAAGAAAAGTAGACGAACTTATTGCAACTTATCATGAGGCTCCAAGAAGGAAGTTAGTCGTATTTTTGGGCTCAAGTATAGGAAATTTTGACCGTTCGCATGTAAAGGTTTTCTTGAGAGGGATTAGGCGGCTACTAAATAAAGGGGATACACTCTTAGTTGGTTTCGATCTTCAAAAAGAGAAAACGTTTCTTGAATCGGCATATAACGACAGAGCAGGCGTGACTGCTCAGTTTAACTTGAATTTGTTATCTCGAATTAATAGAGAGCTGTCAGGTGAATTTGATCTTTCTTTGTTCAAACATGAAGCCATTTACAATAGTTCTAAAAACCGAATTGAAATGTATCTTGTTTCGATTCGTGATCAGTCTGTTGCCATCAGGGAACTTGGAAGAGAGTTTTCGTTCAAGAAAGGTGAACGAATACATACTGAGAACTCGCATAAATTTTCGATACGTGAGATAAATATGTTGGCCAAGTCAAGTGGCCTTTCGGTCATGAAGAATTACCTGGACGATGACAAACTTTATTGCTTGAGTCTCCTAGGATACGTCTCTAGCACATCTAAATCCAGCAAATAGTATTCTTTCGAACGGCTTGAAGTAATTCCTATAACTACACCTAATCTGACCTCTCGCCGTAGCAAAGCTACCACCACGCAGTACTTTGTGCCCTATTGCCCATTTGTCAGTATATTCTGGAAATCTTGATTTAAAATTAGGATACAAGACATATTCGGATGAAGTCCACTCCCAAACGTCACCAATCATCTGGTAACAACCATAATAGCTTCTCCCAGCAGGATATGACCCAATTGGAGATGGTCCCCATTGCCAAGATTCAAGGAGATTGGCATGAATATCAGATGGTTGTTCGTCTCCCCAAGGATATTTTGTTTTTCTTTTTAGATCATCATTCCAGCTTGAAGCTTTTTCCCATTCTGCTTCCGTAGGCAGTCTTTTTCCAATCCATCTTGCGTATGCATCGGCCTCGAAATAGCATACATTTGCAACAGGCTCTGCAAGATTAAGGTGAGATAACCCGCGAAAATCTTTCTTGTACCAGTTAGATCCATTTTTCCGTTCCCAATATAGTGGGCATTTCAACCCGTTTTGCATGATCAAATCCCAACCGTCGGCTAACCAGTAACGATAATTTTTGTATCCACCATCCTCTATAAATCGAATGAAATCTCCATTAGTAACAGGATGTCTATCAATCTCGAATTCATGAAGATATACTTTGTGTTCTGGAAGCTCGTTGTCATAGCTGAAGCCTTTAGATGACGTCCCCAAATCATAAAGACCGCCCGGGATCTTTACCATGCCAGTAGGGATATTATCAGATATCCTAGATCTATGTACTTTATTCATTTTGGGTACGTAATTATCTGCAGCATCAGGAAATCTATTGAAGTAGTGTTGTATATCATAGATCATTAATTCCTGGTGCTGCATTTCATGCTGGTTACCTAACTGGATATCATACTTGCAGTTATCGTCTAACACATTTTTATTCTTGACCGTATCAAGGAATTTTAAGAGTGCATTTTCTACTATTGATCTATATTGCCTTGTCTGCGAAACTGTAGGTCGGGGGTAGCGCCCACGCTCTGATTTTGGTAGAATAGACTGGAATCTTTGATAGTAAGAATTCAGGTAGTCAAGATTGACGGTTTTGTCACTCACGGAAATCTTGACTCCGTATTTTTCAAGAATCTTTTGGAAGAACCAAGTGACGTGTGCTAAATGCCAATTTGGAGGACTTCCAAAGATGTCTGATTGTATTACCGCATCTTCAGTAGACAGGGGATCAAAGATAGACATCGTAGTTTCCCTAACCGACTGAAATTCTAAACGAAGTTGTTCCAGATCTGAGGAGATAATTTGTGCCAACGTTACAATTAGATATGAAAAATACTATAAATTAATTTGTTTCACTCCTGTAAGTAATCAGACCGCTAGGTATTCGATTAGTGGACTATGAAAAGGATACTGAATTACGAATTTCAATTAGATCCCTCAAAATTGAGTTAGCCGTTTCCATGCCGCCGGCACCCCTACCTATGATTGTTTGCTTCCCCGAATGTTCAGAAGTAAACGTGATGGCATTTAATGTCCCGTTAACGCATAGAGGATCTTTTTTTGAAAGGCGTTTTGGACGCACGTCGAGAGTCTTCCCGTCGCAACTCGCAATTAACTTGATTGCTTCTTTGTTTTTGGCTGCCCTTTTCACGTCCAATAAATCTACATTACTAATACCTGTCCTACTAACATCCCTCATAGTTGTTTTCATGCCCAAAACCCAATTAGCGGTGATCACAAGTTTAGCCGCAGCATCGTAACCTTCAATGTCTAGGGAGGAATCTTTTTCTGCATACCCCATTTTGGTGGCATCCTGTAGGGCGTCCGAAAATGACAGACCTTCATCCATCTTACTCAATATATAGTTTGTGGTCCCATTCAATATACCCTCAAATGAGAGAATTCTGTCTCCTTTAAGACTTCTTTTTGCGAAATCCAAAATAGGTGTTCCACCGCCTACAGTACCGCTGAACCTAAAGGCGATTCGGTTATATTCAGCTAACTCAATTAACGATGGGAATTCTAGCGCAAGCGGCCCCTTATTTACTGTAATCACATGTTTACCTGACTTCATCGCAGCCACTATGTGGGCCTTACCAGGTTCGCCATCTGCAATATTTGTAGGAGTAAGCTCGATAAGTACTTCAGCATCATTTTTCTCTATTACATCGAAAATATTTTTCCTACTCCCCTTTTTATCATAATGTACTACTGATTTTAGTTTCCGCTTTGTATCAAGTAAGCGCTGTAGGTCCAAACCATCTACTGAAGTAGCAACACCTCCGCTATCGGCGCAGGCCACTACTCGAGGTTTTAGGCCAAATGAACTGTACAGGTCGGCAGTTCTTGACAGGATTAATCTTGTTAAATCTTGACCTACTACTCCAAATCCGATCAATATTAATCTCAATTATTCGTGTATCTTTGTTGACAGGATAAATATGTTTAAGAGGAACATAAGTTAGCAAATGTGTAGATTTGAAAAGCCAAAATTGCCTTAGCGATCAACTGGGTGTCAAATCATAATAGCCAAATATACATAATTTTTAACATCATAATTTAATACCAATTGGTACAAAGCCAGATTATGCGAATATGCGGAATTGATCGACGTGTACTTAAAATTTTGGGAGGAGTATTCTATATTGTCTAGAGGACTAGCAATATTCTCGTTCTGGCTTCTTGGTTTTGGCATTGGATTTATTGGATATCTTTCTTTGCCGGGAATCGCAGATTGGTTCTCTACCGTTTTGCCGCAGTTTGTAAATCAGGCAATTATTGGAGCTTTAATAGCAGGAATGGTCGGGTCAGCAGTAAGTACTTTCACCGTAGTAACATGGGCAAACAGAACTGCCCCTTGATTGCAATTTAAGACGAATCGGGTCAATCCAATGAGATTCTTGACCCCAAAAGGGCTTTCGACACACTCAAATGCAAATTGATCCTTTCAAAATCGAGTTTGAAATTTCCTGTATAATAAAACAATATTGTATTATTCAAAAGAATTAATAGACTCTGCGAACATTTTGTGTTCTCAATGTATAGCGGCGAGATGGAAGTTCAAGCAAAAAGGAAGGCACTGGCTGTATTGCATGAAGAAATAACTGGTATTTTAAATGCTGCGAGAGATCTTTCCTCACTTACAGAATCAATAATTAGTGGCGGTGACAAGAACTTGCAATCATCCCTCGTAAGCATCCGATCATCAGAAGAAGTTGTTGAGAATCGCCGAAGGAAAATGACACGGGCCGTATCTGAAATAGGTAGCTTAATGGTCTATCGAGAAGATGTGCTTAGAACCGCATATATTGTTGATGATATAGCAGGTTACATTAACGGGATTGCCTTTAGACTATACAATATAAAAATCTCTTCAATAAAAAAAGGAAAATTTGACCATGATCTTAAGGAACTGATCAATATGGTTGTAGAAGCGATCTTCAAGATTAACGAAATGGCACGGGCTTTGAGCATGAATCCTCAAAGTACAATTGAAATCGCGCAAGAAGTTCAGGTCTTGGAGCGAAAAGTAGATGAAGCATATAGGGAAATCATCATTAAAGCCCTTAATGAAATTCCTAATGTAAAGGATCTTCTTTTGTTCAAGGATGTAGTAGAAGGTATCGAGGGAATGGCAGACAAATGCCAAGCGGCCTCTGATTCTCTTACAATTTTGGCATTGAGCATGTAATGGTTAGATATGAAGGAACTCTTGTTGAGAATAGGATAGTAATCCGTGACATCGAAGATTCTCGTTCCATTTTTTCCATGGGTTATTATGGCAAACCATTGGGGATTCCGAAACCAAAGAATGCAGAGTTTGAGTCCCCACTCATTCTGGATGTGATAGAAGCGTGCTATCTTGTGGATTCTAAAATTTTGAATGTATTTCATGTAACGGGAAAAAGAATATCTCTAAGCGATATGAAGTTAATTTGTAGGAAGCAATATGCAGAGTTTGACACGAAATATTTAGTGTTCAAGAAGCTGCGTGATAGTGGTTATATCGTTTCCCCAGGTATAAAATTTGGCTGTGATTTCGCAGTATATGAACATGGGCCGGGGATAGATCACGCCCCATATTTAGTTCAAGTAGTAAAGCCATCTAATAATTTGACGACTACTGGAATAGTCCTGGCAGGTAGACTGGCAACGACTGTTAAAAAACAATTCATACTTGCTGTACCATTTGTCAAATTAAAAAAGGTTGATTTCATAGGATTTGATTGGTGGAAGGCCTGAATCGGTAATAAATTTGAGTTCGATTTTGTGGTGATTATTTGTGAGGTAAGTCAAATTTTACAAAGTTCTCTCCGGATATGGTCATCCTAGCCATAAATTTTTCCTTGCCAGACTCTAGCCACCCTTTATAGCGTATGGAATTTTTTACAATATCAACAATGCTAGGTTTTTTATCATTTACTTCTTCATAAGAAGTTAATATTTCTCCAAATTTTGCGTCTTCTAGATGATTATATTTCATTAAATAGTACACAAAAACGGTGACCTTTTCATAGTGGTTCGATGGCTGCTTTTCCTTATAAAATTCACGAAGACCTATTTTGTTGTCACTTGCTTTTAAATCCACGGGCAAGGGTGTTATAATCGCCGAAGACTTTGAAATATGCTTATGGACGTGTGTAAATTTCTTATTCGACTCGTTATCTGATGGGACGGTATGTGAAGGCAAACTAAGAGAGGCTTGGCTATTTATCTCACCCAGATTTCTTTCAATCTTAAATTTTAAAGCATCTTGGATAGCTAGTTTAAAAATCCCTTCAAATTTTTCCAGATGTTTGTTAACAAATTGTTCGTTTCCTTCTAGTTCGACACTACCTTCTTTAACGTTAATCTTAAATTTTGCCTCTGGCACACTCAATATTCATCTCTGAGATGTACGCATTTAATTAAGCTGTCGGGTACTGCCCAGTCCTTACCTAACCAAGGTCATTTCACTACGTTCCTTATTTCCTAAAGTATTGTTAACCCTTATTGGCGTAATTGAAGGATTAGGAATTTTGTGATTCAGTTTCTTTGTATAATCTGTATTAAATCTATTGCGCTACCTTTCAGTTTAATACAACCTTTGTTGGTAACGATACGAGGAGTATTGCCAAAGTCATTATTGTAGTATTCCTCCCTCTCGAGATCCAACGAACCCAATTCTACTGCTTCTGCGTTAATCCCTGACTTCTGCACATCAATAGCAAAAGCTTCATTGAGATTCATCAATTTCATAATGTCAAGTTCATCCTCAAGATCGGATGTATGGGAGTCTCGGTCGACCATATTGACATAATCCAAGTTGGCCTTAATTAAACGATTTGGCGTGAGCCACCCAATTGCGTGATATTAACGTCAATTATTTATATGTCATAACTCTGAAGCTATAATTGATAGGGTATCAATTGTCGAAAAATATGGATGGAACTAGCACGCATAGTCAACTAAGATTTGTAGAATAAAGTTGTTATTATTACGGGAAGCGGAACAGGAATCGGCCAAGCTATTGCCAAAAGGTTTGCTCATGATGGAGCTAATATCATAATCCTCGGGAGAAGGTCAGAACCTCTTGAGAAAACTGCCGAAGAACTTAAAAGAATAATCACAAAGGTCGGTTCAAACGGCTGGGTTAAAATTTTTGCTGGTGTAGATGTCTCTGATGAATCTGGGATAAGTGAAATGTTTCGTAACATTAAGAACGAAATTGGGAATGTTGATATTCTGGTTAACAACGCCGGTGTCTCTGGACCCGTTAAACTATTTACAAATTCTAACTTTAAAGAGTTCGTCGAATGTGTAGCCATCCATCTTACTGGTACCTTTTGGACCACAATAAAATGCCTGGAAACTATGAAAAATGATTCTAAAATCATAACAATTTCCACTTTTTTTACAGAAGAAAATAAATGGGAACAGAGACCATATCGATTTAGAACACCTTATACCAGCGCCCAAGGAGCAAAGAACAGGCTAGCTGAAGCATTGGCCTGGGAATTAGCATCTCATGGGATAAAATCAATTGCTACAAATCCTGGGCCAGTGCATTCAGACAGGATATATAAAACAGTCTATCCGAAGGCCGCAGCCGAATTCTTGAGGATAGGAGGTTATCCTGGACTTTCGTCATACGAGATAGAGTTAGTTTCGCCCGAATTGCTGGAACTTCTAGGTGAAGATGAAAGGTCCGTGACCGAGAGTTTGACGCATTTGTCTCGGGAACTAAGCGAAAAGCGTGGAGAAAATAAAATGCGGCCAGAAGCAGCGTTCCAAACTCTTAAGGGCCTTTTAGACAAGATACAAGAAATTGCAGAGAAGGTTCAAGCCAATACCAAGAAGATGATAGTAGATGAAGAATTTCTGTCGCAAGATGATGTGGCGGAGATGGTAATGAACCTGAGTCAAGACTCCATTAGCAGATTAATAAGCGGGAGAATTATTCCAAATGACCGAGTTTTCTATCCAGTCAGACCTATAATAGGAACAGGATTAACAACTACAGATGAACCAAATCTGTCTGGCAAAGTCGTGATGATAATAATCAATTCGAGCTCCGAAAAGGATCACCAAAGAGCCAGACTTATTGCAAATGCTCTCAATAAGAGAATTAGACAACTCATAGTATTAGTTCGTGATAAGAACGATCTACAGTATTACCGAGAATTCCATTGCCATTCTGTAGACTTGTCCAACGAAAAAGAAATAGGAACAATATTTCAAATTGCCATAAATAAATTCACGTCATTGAATGCAGTGATAATGTTGACTGGTGAATTCGATTACAATAATAATTCTCTATTATCAATTAGTAGAAGCAATTGGGATAAGCTGGTCGAAAATTATATTTTGATTCCCGCACTTGTTACGAGAGCCTCTACTATCAGTATGTCACCAACAGGTGTCCTCACTGAACCTTCTCTTTTTAAATCATCTCAAGGAAGAATAATAATAATTGGACCAGATGCTCCCGTGGGCAGGAAAATCTCTGGTCTAGTTAGAGCTAGGTCGGAGGTTTTTAGAGGCGGTTTAAGGCCATTTAATGCTACCGTAAACCAAGAACTTCGCGATGTCTTAAACTCCAATATAAGACAATACTTGCTATTGTGTGGCAACATAGAAGGTGATGTTCCTAATGAATCGAAAATTACTGATACAGTACTCCAATTAGTATCTGATAACTATATTGGTAACAATCAAACAGTTTTTTATCCTGATGAAGGGTAAACCTTTTTGTCCTCACTATTCGAAGTCAATAACTCTGATACTGGTATCTGATTACCCGGACTAAAAATCACTTGGGGTATAGGCTATCATGTATTTCATTTTGACGATACAGCAATTTAACCGAGAATGTCAAAGAATTAAATAATACAATAAGAATAACAATCGTACGCTATACGTGCTAGATACTAGTATAATAATTGACGGGGAAGTTAGTAAGATGCTGGATTCTGGACAAATTACGAGTGGTGACGAACTAGTAGTTCCTATTGCAGCTCTTGATGAGTTGCAATCTCAAGCATCAACTAGTAAGGAGCATGGAATGGTTGGATTGGTCGAAATAAGGAAAATTAGAGAGCAGTGTCTTTCAAAAAACGTTAATCTGAGATTCAGTGGAACTCGCCCTAAATTGGATGAAATTAGACTAGCAAAACATGGACGCATAGACTCCATTATCAAAGATGTAGCTCTTGAAGAGAATGCGATTTTAATTACAGCGGATTATGTTCAGTCGCTAGTGGCTGAAGCACAAGGGATCAAATGCAAGTATGTGCGGCAGCCAAGGGTGTCTAAGCCGCTAGAGTTCGAGAAATACTTCGATGAGAATACAATGAGCATTCATTTGAAAGAAGGAACCTGCCCTTTGGCTAAGAGAGGTGTCCCTGGTAACTTAGAGTTGGTCAGGCTCAGTGATAAAAAAATGACCTATCAAGAGCTATCTCGACTAGTTAAGGAAATTTCAGACGAGTCGAGAATAACTGAAATCGGCTCCTTAGAGATATCTAGAAACGGAGCTACCGTTATTCAACTTGGAAAATACAGGATTGCAATCACAAGGACGCCTTTTTCAGATGGACTGGAAATCACAGTAGTCAGGCCGATTGCAAAACTCACTTTAGAGGATTACGGTCTGAGCGAAAAGCTAATCAGCTCGTCTCTCGGAAAGAGCTGAGGGAATAATAATTTCTGGACCACCTGGTTCGGGTAAAAGCACCCTTGCAAGCAGTCTGGCTGAATTCTATGTCTCAAAGGAGAATATTGTTAAAACCTTCGAATCACCCAGAGATCTTCAAGTTGGAGATGAGGTAACTCAGTATGCTCCTCTCGAAGGGAGCTTTGAAAATGCTGTGGATATCTTATTGCTGGTGCGTCCGGATTATACTATATTTGATGAAATACGAAGAAATAGAGATTTTCAGGTCTTCGCAGATATGAAGCTCGCAGGTGTGGGAATGATAGGCGTTGTTCATGCAAGCTCTCCATTAGATGCGGTTCAAAGATTTATCGGTAAGGTTGAGCTTGGAATGATACCTCAGATATTGGATACGATTATTTTTATGAATGGAGGCATGGTAAAAAAAGTGTATGAAATTAAGTTGACCGTTAAGGTTCCTCACGGTATGACCGAAGCAGATTTGGCAAGACCACTAGTTGAGGTGCGAGATTTTGAATCCAGTGAGGTCGAATATGAAATTTACACGTATGGGGAGGAAAATATCGTAGTTCCGGTTAAAGAAATATCTGACAAGCCACAAAATCGGAGTGCAATTAAGAGGTTGGCAGAGGAAAAAATACGGGATGTAGTTAGAAGGTTTGACCCCAACACGGAAATAATAATTATTTCTGAGAGTAGAATAAAACTAAGGGTTCACAAGGATGTTGTTCCACGGATAATTGGTAAGGGCGGGTCTACAATAACTGAACTTGAAGAATTATTGGGTATAAAAATTGACGTAGAAATGAAAACACCAGCACTTGGTAAGGAAGTTAGCTTCAACATCAATGAATCTGGAGCGGGCCTAGTTTTAATTCTAGATGGCAAAGTACTGGGAAAGAAAGTAGACATATACATTGAGGATGACTACGTTTGCAGTAATCAGGTAGGTAAGAAATCAAGAATCAAAATTGATAAGCGTTCCGATAACGGCCGGAAATTGTTGAATGCTTTGTTAGTTGGCCAAAAAATAAAAATTTTCCAAAATTTAAATTCTTGAATTCTTGAGGTAGGAACCCCAAGCGATGGTATTTTTGTAAGATAGCTAGATTTCAGATTAGTGCTGAAAAGTCCATTCTACAAATATTTTCACAAATTGAATCTGGAATAATTTTGTAAATCCAATTTCAAATGACATAGTTAAAACACTTCGTTTTACGTCGAAAATTAATTGAAAGTAAAAGCAAATAATTTTAACTTTCAGGTATGTACATAATTGTAGTAATGATTTCTAAGTATTGAAACTTAGTTTGACTCTATCGTAAGCCTCACACCCAATATCCCGGGTAGGTCAAAATGATGTATAGGTATAGCTTAGTCACGACATTAAAATGGATTTCATGTTAGTGTATTACTCTCACACCAGTCAATTGTTGAAACAACCTATCTCAAACGAAATTAGAGCCATAGCATACTTGTCAGGAAGGACTGATCTTGTAGATTGATCCATCTTCGTATGAAATCACATAGAGATTGCCATCGGGCCCGGTCTTGATGTCGGTAATTCCTGCAAATCCTGTACCTATAACGAGTGGATCTAATTCTGAATCGTCATCCGCTACCTTGTCTTCTAGATTTGGAGAGTCAAGTATAAATCCATTTCGCATCTCATTCAACTTAAAGAAGTAAAGGTTACCATTTCTAATATCACCTACGAAGATATTGTTAGCATACTTTTCACCCAAATTGTTCGAACTTAAAAATTCGATCTCAGTAATTCCATTTGGTTCCTTAAAGCTGAATATAGGATCAGAGTACTTTGAACCTGGAAAATTTACGAGTTGCTCCTCAGATATTCCACTTTGGGCAATTGGGCCCATCACCAATTTCCACCCGCTATTGAACCCCGGATTCACTAGATTGATCTCGTCGTAAGAGTCCTCTCCATTTTCCGTGTCCCACAACGAACCAGAAACGGGGTCTATTGCTAAGCCGAAGCTATTTCTAACCCCATAAGCATAATAATGACTTAAAGGGCTTGAAGAAGAATCTGGAGAAGAGAACGGGTTATTCTGTGCAGGACTGCCATCATCCGGATTGACTCTTAAAATTGCACCGCTAAAATCTGGATCTGGTCCATCCTGAATATTTTGATCTTTCCCTTCTCTTTGTAATTCACCTGTAACAGAATAGAGTGATCCATCTTTTCCTGCGATTAATTTACCTCCTTGGTGATTAGTTCCAGGCCCAGCAGGAAGATCGAGAATCAACTTTTGATTTGTTAATTGCGATCCGCTGATGTCGAATTTGTAGACTTTGTTGGCTACATCACCGTTCTCTTCAGTAATATACAAAAAAACATTATTTGCTATTTTTTCTATTCCTAGCAATCCTCTTTCGTTTTTATTTACTGCACTCAATGATACAACTGGTTCTGGTTGCAATACTCCAGCAGAGATGAGTCGAACATTTCCTTCTTTCTCCAGAACGAGGATATTATCAGGGTCCAAGAAAGCCATACTTGTAGGGAATGATAATCCCTGTGTCAGGAGCTCAATCTTTAGTGATGGATCATCAATTGCCGGTTGACCAAATGCATTTATGTTGCCAAGTAGGGAAACGACAAGAATTAAGGTTAAACCAAGAACCAAGGATACTCCTAATTATCATCTAGTTGGTTATAATGGATAGAAGTATTTTTATACTTTTGGTTCAGTAATTGGAAGATATAAATACGTCACATCGTTCAAATATAATTCAAATTTGTAGTGATAGTGGTGGTCCTCTAAATGTGGTAACAATATTATTCAGCTCTCAGGAGATAAAACACCTTCTATTAATAGAATGGTCCTGAGGTGTTTTGCCAAGTCGGTTACAGTGATTATTCCTACGACTCTACCATCAGAAATAATTGGAAGTCTTCTTATCCTGTGATTTACCATTCTTTGTACTGCTACCTCTACCGATGTATCAGGGGTAGCAAAGGTCTGTAGCTTGGACATCATACTTCCAACCTTTATCGAAGATGGCATCATGTCTTTCGCACATATTTTCTTAACGAAATCCCTTTCAGATATAATCCCAATGGGAGCATGATCCTTTTCTATAATCAAAGAACTTATCCCCTTCTCAGTCATTATCTTGGCAGCTTCTAGTGCCGACACATTTTCATCAACCGCTATAACATCCTTAGTCATAATATCCTGGACTCGATCGTTCAACGGACTAATGTAATAACTACTGTCAAAATAAATATTGTGACAGGTCCACACAATAAATCATAATATTTCACTAAGGTCCCTGACTATTAATAAAAGGAATGCAATATTAGCTTAATCTTAGGTAAATGACGAAAGTTGCGATTGTAGTTTTTCCAGGGAGTAATTGTGATCACGACGTATACCATGTATTAAGAAAAGTTCTCAAGATCGATGTCGAGTATTTATGGCATACAAAGCAGACTATAGCAGAATATGACGCCATAATTTTGCCTGGTGGCTTTGCTTATGGTGACAGGTTGAGAGCTGGAATTATTGCTGCGCACAGTCCAGTTGTGAGAGAAATAAGAAAGCTTGCCGAACATAACTTACCGATTCTCGGAATTTGCAATGGCTTTCAAATTCTTGTTGAATCCGGATTGTTGCCTGGAGCATTGTTAATGAATGATGGTTTGCAGTTTGTTTGTAAGTGGACAAAGGTGGAAGTAGTTAATACTTCTACGCCTTTTACAAATATCTTTGAACCAGGAGATATGATCAATATTCCTGTAGCCCATGGTGAAGGGAGGTACATAGTGAGCGAAGATTCTTACGAGCGTCTTAGACGGACGAATCAGATAATTTTTAAGTACAAAGATGAGAACCCGAACGGGTCCATTGCACATATTGCTGGTGTATCTAATAAGGATGGAAATGTAGTCGGCATAATGCCTCATCCTGAAAGAGCTTCGGAGGAGATACTAATGCCGTTTGGTTTAAAAAGCAATGCCATCCTCATTTTTCATTCCTTATTAAAATTTCTAACTAACGCGCAAATAACAAAATTGCCAGAGGTTCAATCCTAGAGTGTTATCGTCTAGGGAAAAGAAATACATAATTAAGAATCTTCGGAGAAGACCTAATAAGCTTGAGCTAGAAATGGTTTCTGCAGAGTGGTCTGAACATTGTTCCTACAAATCATCAAAAAAACTTCTTAGATCACTACCTACACGGGGTAATCGTGTTTTAGTAGGTCCAGGCTATGATGCCGGAGTTCTCGATATAGGTAACGGACTTGTAATAACAGTGCACATTGAAAGTCATAATCATCCATCTGCCGTCGATCCCTATGGTGGTGCTGCTACAGGAGTAGGAGGAGTAATAAGAGATATCATGTCAATGGGGACAAGACCGATTGCAATTCTAAATGCGCTCCGATTTGGGCCAATTTCATCTGGCGATGTTTCTTCAAAATCAAGGTGGCTCCTCAAAAACGTAGTAAAAGGCATCGCCGATTATGGCAATTGTATAGGGATTCCTACAGTTGGAGGAGAAATTGAATTTGATAATTCCTTTGATGAGTATTGTCTTGTAGACGTAGCAGCCATAGGGTTAGGATTAAAGGAAAATATTATTTCTAATGAGGCACAGGTTGGTGATTTAATAGTACTCGCAGGCAATAGCACTGGTCGTGATGGAATTAGAGGTGCCTCCTTTGCATCTAAATTGCTAGTAGAGGATCGATCTGCTGTTCAAATCCCTGATCCATTTTTGGAAAAGTTATTGATTGATGCGATACAGGAGGCTGTGAAGAAGCGGTGTATCAGAGCTATCAAGGATTTGGGAGGAGGTGGACTAGCATGTTGCCTTTCCGAATTATCCGACGCTGTTGAAATGGGTTTCGAGGTAGAACTATCATCGGTGCATAAGAAATTTTCGTCTTTGTCTGTTGAAGAAATTATGATATCGGAATCACAGGAACGAATGCTATTTCTTGTAGCCAAAAACAAACTGAATGATTTCAAGAAAATAGTTAATAAATTCTCGATACCGTATTCCACTATAGGACAAGTACGAAATCACAAAGATCTTGTAATACGTTCCGAAGGAACTTGCGTTGCTAGGATTAAGTCGAGTCTCCTTGCAAATGCTCCACTTACTAGTCGCAAATATAGTGAACCATCTTACTTAGGAAATTACAAAAATATGAGACATCTCCGCCATTAATTGAAAACTGTGAGAGAGTTCTGTTGACGTTATTGGGTAACCATTCTATTGCTAGCAAGAAATGGGTGTATCAGCAATACGACTATGAAGTCGGGATTAGGACAATTGTTAAGCCTGGAGATAGTGATGCGTCTGTTTTGAGAATCGATGATGATAAATTCATTTCAGTCAAGTTGGATGGAAATTCCAAGCATTGTTACCTCGATCCCTACTACGGAACCTTGGGATGTTTGTCTGAGGCTTGTAGAAATATCAGATGCACAGGTGCTAATCCAATTGGAATAGTCGACCATTTACAATTTGGTAGTCCAGAACGTCCTGATATTTTTTGGGGTTTTAAGAAGAGCATAGAGGCAATTAAGCGGTACTGCACATTCGCTTCGATTCCAGTTATTGGAGGCAAAGTTAGTTTCTACAATGAAACTAAAAAAGGGCCAATCAAGCCAACACCTGTAATCGGTGCAATAGGATTGATTGAAAATAGAAAAAATTTACTCAAGTCAACTCTAAATCCGAATGATTCAATATTCATTGTAGGCTCTACATTGGAAGAAATGGGTGGTAGTGAATTTTTTGAAAGTTATCACCATATCATCGGAGGAAAAGTTCCTCGGGTTAACCTTGAAAAGGATCTTCTTCATGGAAACATCATTTTGAAATTAATTAATTCAAACCTAGCTTGTTGTGTACATGACTGCTCTAAAGGAGGACTAGCAGTATCGTTGGCGGAGATGGCTTTCAGAGGTGGAACAGGTATATCTATAGATATGGAGAGAGTTCCGAATAAATGTTCGAGGTTAGACTACTTACTATTCTCCGAAACCCACTCGAGATACTTATTTGCAACTAGGGAGCCAACTGAAACTACGAAGATACTAAGAAACATGCGTTGTTCTTTTGCAGATTTAGGACATGCAAATAGCATTGACGCAGACATCGAAGTAAGGTATGACAAAGAAACGATAATCAAGATTTCCTTGAAAGACGGCACTTCGCAGTTATCAGAGCCTTGACTTGGCTATGACAGGGTATTCTTAGAACTTGCAGTTTACATTTTTTTCCGATGGATTCGGGAAAATCTTAAGTGATGCTTTGTGATCACCTATCTCCAGTAGTAAATATGGTTCATGAGAATTGTGGCGTTGTCGGAGTATTTTCCCGGTCAGGCCATAATGTGATCCCCTATGTTATAGATTCATTGAGGTCATTGCAACACAGAGGACAAGAATCATGGGGTTTTGCAATCCCCGCAAAAGGTCCATTCAAGACACTCGGCCTAGTCTCTTCATCGGCAAAATTATTCAGGAGTTTGGTGAGGAAATATGAATCAACTGCCGCTATTGGACATGTCAGGTATTCTACTCTAGGAAAAAGTAATTTAGAAAATGCTCAGCCGCTGAAAGTAAGGGACCTTTGCATAGCTCACAATGGCACCATTGCGAACGCAGAAGAATTATCGGGAATGGTAGGTGGCTGCACGTTCTCACCTCAAACGATGAGTGATACACTAATTGCAGCCCAAAGACTTTTGATACACCTTGGCGACAAGGGGAAACTTGTCGAAGCGATGTGCATTTTGAAGGATGAGATGGTCGGTTCGTTTTGCTTCACTTTTCTAACTGGTGATGGATCAGTTTATGCTGCCCGAGACGCGCGAGGTTTCAGACCTTTAGTCCTTGGACACATACTAGAATCTGATACCTACATAGTAGGCTCTGAATCGTGTGCGATAGACTGTGTTGGTGGTAAATTGATTTGTGATATCGAACCAGGAGAATTGTTAAAACTTGGTTCGAACGGGCTTGAACGCCAGAAATTCTCAACCCGGATGACCCATGCTCACTGCGCATTTGAATTCACATACTTTTCGCATCCGACTAGTGTGTTGGAAGGCACGAACGTCTATGAAGTTAGAAAAAGGGTTGGGCACCTACTAGCTCGAAAATACCCTTTCCCGGATGCGCACGTAGTAATTCCAGTTCCCGATTCGGCCAGACCCGCTGCATTGGGCTATGCGCAAGAATTGGGCATTCCCTTTGAAGAGGGCTTATTAAAGGATAGGTATAGAAAAAAGGGTTCGATGCGGAGCTTCATAGAGCCATATCAAGAGGATCGTGTGGAGATCAACAAGGGGATTATTCCAGATTAGAGAGGTTATTCAAGGAAAGCATGTTGTTGTTATTGATGACAGCATAGTTAGGGGAACTAGTTCTGAATTCATTGTAAGAACCCTAAGGACGGCGGGAGCATCCATGATCTCACTCATAGTCACTTTCCCCCCCATTCGCTTTCCATGCTATGCTGGAATAGATTTTCCGTCGCAAGACGAACTTCTAGCATACCAGCAATCCCCAGGCTCTCCTGAAACGGAGGTGGCTGAAAGAGTTGCTAAGGTAATTGGTGCGGATAATGTTGTTTACAATGATACCTCAACCCTGGCCAAAGCTATAGGTATAGATGAAAAGGAATTGTGCTTTTCATGCTCAACTGGAGACTATTCGCCTCTAGGAATAAAACCCTTATTTCGAACAAGAAAGGAGATGAAAGGGGATTGATATTCCATAATGTAATGGAGTATGTCAAGGAACCAACGGAGTGTTTAACAGACTGATGAACACGTTTGAAACGCATTTTATCTGGAGTTGCATTAATTTCGAAGCCGATTATAGCTTTTACTAACATCTTGTTTAAGGAATATGTTATCTATTGATAATTTACATACCTCGCAGTTTTAGTTATAGATTGGCATATGCGCATGATCATGATCATGTAATCTTGGAGTCCTGTAAAGATATTGACTTTTTCATACCAAAGTTATGGAAAAGAAGAGGTTGATATAACCGCCTCTCTGGGGAACAAGCTCGTTGTGCCATTATGAAGTGTAGAAGAATATTAATTAAACCTACATTAACTTAGTTTAGGTCACCTTAAGCAGTTTGTAAGCCACTAACACCCAGGCTTGCACGTTGGTACCTTACCTATTGCCCAATTGAGTCCGTCTTCTCAAATTCATTGTCACCAATCAAAGTAATAGTTATATGTTTTTCATATTATAATTTCCAATTGGATAGACAATGAAAATGTCTAGGTTGATCGTCTTTGCCGCTGCAGGCGCCGGTGCTATTGCCATTTTATCATATTTTGCTCTTACTATAATTGCTAAGGAGGACTATTCTTTGGAAGTTGATGCGATGAGAGACGATCAATCACTATTCATTAATACGCGAATAATACTGGCAAACACAGGTAAGTTACCACTAACGCATATTACTGTTGATTACGGAGCAAAAAATGAGACGCTAAAGATTATCGGTCCAGGAGAAAAAGTAGCGCTTTCTCCACCCGAAGGAAGCAATTTGAATGTGGTAAAGATAACTGCAGATAACGGCATTAATATAACAAAAGAATACAGGAAGCCGATTAAATTACCCGGAATGATTGGATCTTAGTCCTTGTTAAGCAAATCATTGAAATTTCATGAGCCAAAGGCAGCTATTTGGACATACAGCGTTCACCAAGACTTTAATTTGCTTAGGGAAAATAGAACGGATTAGAATAGATCCTATAATTCTAATATATCCACATTCGTTGGATCAACAGAAACATAAAAGTTCGAGCTGATAAAAAATAACCCCCTACTATCCTTAAACTCTTTTTTCCCGTATTGTGATCTGTTCTACTTCATTGAAACTAATTTCAAAAATGGCTCATGTCCTCCCGAAACTTTTAATCCCTTCAATGTCCCATCATTTCTGTTTTTTAAGTATTGAAAGAAACAGTATCGATCTAATGTTGGAGACGTATTTAATTTTGAGTGTCAAGAATTACTCCAATTTGCACTTGACCGATATGATTGAAACCTCACTGATATCGCACCAGAAATTTCTGTGAAGAGACATTAACTCATAACATTACCTTGCACAGTATCTAGTTGTGTGGAGGGAAATTATCCATATAAAATGTTGCTCAAATTTTTCAATTGTTGATACATCGCATCACTCCATGATTCCCAGCAAATTTGTTCTTCCTAGGAATATTTGCTAATAATTCTGCAAATCTTTTCCGGCCAAAATCTCTCTTTTTTTGCAATTTGAATCATAACATTTGAAAGTGATGAAAATGCGAAAGGAACAGACGGTGAGTTGAATGGATAATATTGAATAAACCTTCGATCTTAAACAAAAATACAAATTTAGGTTACTATTATGGCATGTAGTTAAAATTAGAGATTGAATGAAAGAATTGCATTGGATAAAATCACCTATTCTTCGCTATGTAAATCGTTATTAAGCTTAGACAAATCAATACGATTCGCAGGAATAGCTAACGAGGATGGTTTATTGATTGGCTCTGCTCATAGAACGGGACTCAAGCCCCTCCTATCCACAGAAGAACGTGCTCAATATGCAATTACTGCGGCTACTCGGCAGTTTACTCGACTGAGGTGGGAGTTATTGCTCGGAAATATTCTTTATGCCAGCTCACATTATGCCAAGCTTATAAGAGCTACGATACCAATTACTGATAACAATCGGAGATTATCTTATGTAATCCTTATGTCATTTGACCCTCGTACAAGTAATTTCCACGAGATCATTGTCGAAAAAGTTATACCTATGGTAAAGAAAAGGAAGTCTTCTTTGTTAAGGCTACAAGCGCAGTAACCTTTTATCGAGCAGACAATCCACCATCTATGGTCAGGGTGGTACCGGTGACCCATTTTGCATCACTACTACACAAGTAGCTGACAGCACCAGAAATATCCTCTGCGTCGCCTATGCGTTTCAGTGGAAAGGTCGATTCTAACACTGATCTGGCCTTTTCATCTTGTAGGAATGGTTCGATCATTGGGCTCCTTATGGTAGACGGCACTATACAGTTGCATCTTATGTTATAAGGGCCATACTCCACAGCTATGCTCTTAGTGAACATGATGACTCCGGCCTTCGTTACACCATAAATTGAAAGCGGTACATTAGGTATCGCACGTAACCCCAACAATGAAGATATATTTATTATGTTTCCACCTCCCTTATCAATCATTATTGGTAATACAGCTTTTGTGGCTTGAAATGTGCCTATCAGATTTGTCGATAGGAGATAGTCCCATTGGTCCTCCGTCATCATATGAAACGGAATCGGATCATTTAGAACTCCTGCGTTATTGACAAGTATGTCCACAGTATCAAATGTTGATATAGTTTGTTCTACTGCACTTAGCACCTCTGCTTCTTTTGATATATCGGCACTTATCGCCAGCAATTTCTTATCGTCCTTAATTTCCTTAATAACCTTAGAAAGTTTCGATCTGTCGCGTCCCACTAAAACTACACGGCATCCTTCTTCGTAGAGGCGTTTCGTCGTGGCTCTTCCCACACCTCCACCAGCTCCTGTTACAATCGCGACTCTTCCTTGTAAATCCATGTTTATTTGTCGTTGGATGCACTTTTTAAAGTTTAAACCCACAAAAATCAAAGAGTTTTAATTTACTATTCCACAAAACGAATTTGTATAAAGTTGCAGAATTCAATCGTCACTGGCTCCTACGAACCAAACAGTTTAACAGTGGGTATTGTAGGAGGAGGCCAACTAGGAAAGATGATGGCCATGGCAGCCAAAAGAATGTCACTACGCATAGCAATCTTGGACCCAGATAAGCTTTGCCCTGCAGCATCTCTCGCTGACGAATTAATTATCAGTAGTTTCAAGGATGATGCTTCTATTCGTAAGTTGGCAAGGATTTCAGATGTTTTGACTTATGAGATAGAACTTGCAAATTCACGAGTACTGGAAGAGCTGGTATCGGAAAAATATCCAGTACATCCCGATCCTCGCACACTGAACATAATCCAGAATAAGTTAAAACAAAAACAATTCCTCAAGGACAATAATGTACCTGTAGCTGAGTTTGAATTGGTAACTTCCGAAACAATGCTACGCAAGAACTGCCAAAAATACGGATTTCCTGTACTATTGAAAGCTTGTGAAGATTCCTATGATGGAAGAGGCAATTTCCTAATTTGTACGGAGAAGGACATCGGCAAAGGACTAAATTATTTTCGCGGTAAACAATGTATGCTAGAGGCTTTTGTTCCCTTTACAAAGGAACTTTCGGTCATGGTAGCAAGGAATACCTTTGGCCAAATCGAATCGTTTCCCATTGTTGAGAACATTCACACTAAGAATATTCTATTTACAACGATAGCACCTGCTCGTATTCCTACGAATTTAGCCAGAAAAGCTCTAGCATGTGCAAAGAAAGCGATCAAGACTCTTAATGGCGCAGGAATCTTTGGAGTAGAGATGTTCCTGAACAAAGATGGCAGCGTCTTAATAAATGAGATTGCTCCCCGTCCGCATAACTCGGGACATTATTCTATCGAGGCATGCACAGTTTCTCAATTTGAGCAGCACCTACGGGCAATATTCGGTTTACCATTAGCGAATCCAAGATTGATTACTCCTGCTGTCATGGTAAATATACTTGGACCGGAAGACTATTCGGGCCTGTATTCACTTAGGAGAATTAGTCAAGTTCTTAAAATTCAGGGTCTAAATTTGCACGTTTATGGAAAACCAACTACAAAGCCATTAAGGAAACTTGGACATATGACAATAGTTGCAAAATCAATTGAACAAGCTTTGTTCAAGGCAGAAATTGGCTAGGAAGGCATTAATTGTTGCGAAGATTAAAGATGCTAACTGATTTGTCCAAGCCGCTTGTTGGCATAGTAATGGGAAGCGATTCAGACTTGCCAATAATGAAGGACGCGTCAAATTTTCTTGATGATATATGGGATTGTCACAGAGCTGAAGATCCTTTCTGCGCACAGAACACCCCAGAGGATGGTTAAGTATGCGAAAGATGGCGAGAAAAAAAGGAATAAGGGTAATAATTGCGGGCGCAGGTGGTTCGGCCCATTTGCCCGGGATGATAGCTTCTCTAACTACCTTACCAGTTATAGGAGTTCCCATAATGTCAAATAAACTAAAAGGAATTGATTCTTTTCTTTCCATCGTTCAGATGCCACCCGGTGTGCCTGTCGCCTGCGTTGCAATAAATGGAGCAGTTAATGCTGCTATCCTGGCTTGTCAAATTCTAGCATTAGAGTCAAAAATCATAGAAACTAAATTACGCAAATACAAAAAATCTCTACACTTGACCGTTGTGAGAAAATCTAATCGGTTAAAGAGAGGTGGCGCAAAAGATTACTTAAACCCCAAATGAGGATTGGACTAGTAAGAAATAGCAAAAATTACATCAAGGGCGGCATAGATATTAGTTTAGCAAGATTCAACTTTCAATTATCAGCTAAACAAAAGCATAGGTATGTAGACCGCCACGGTGAATGCAATACATATTTTGGTAATTTTCATAGATTTTCCTAATGCGAAAGAATAGGAGTCAAATTGGTCAGCTCCCATTAGTTTTACGTTTGATTTGGAACACATAACTTGAATTTCCGCGGGACGCAGGTTTCCCAAAGTTTGTCTTGCGAGGTTAATGAATATGTCAACTATTTGATTTTGATCAGTTTTGTCGCCAAGTGAATAATAGCCCTCCCTTGTTCTTTTTCCGGAACTTGTATGTGAATCAGAAGAAATCAACTCTAAAACATTAACTCCATTATCTTTAGCCTTTGCAATTATTTTATGTCTAAGGCCCCTTGCAAAATTATTGGAATCAGACCAACCTAATACATATTTCGAGTCATTGATTTCGAACATGATCACTCCAAAACCTGACTCTCCAACATCTTCATGCTTATTCAGCTGAGGATGGGTATAATTGGTATTAGAATACGAAATCTTGAATGCGTAACGTTTAGCTGCCCTAAGCTGTCTCAAGCAATTTATTGCCAATTGAACAAGTTCGTTTCCTTGATCCTTATCAATTTTGTTACCTACACCATTGTGAGCATCAACTAGCAATAAATGTTGAAATCCTAATTCTGAAGTCCTTTCTTCCAACGATTTGCGAAAAGTAAAGGGTAAGTCCTCCATTCCTGTATTTTTAGAGGCAATAAGTAGTGCTATTGATGAAAACGCAATTCCCGTTACTGTGAATTGAGATGACGATATCTGAACTGGAGTGCTACACTCTCTACTCTCACTTTGTAATTCACGAGCTTTCAACGACTCCAAATATTTGGCTACTTCAGAAGAAGATGGCAAATTCAATGAATGATCTGAGATGCTGTGAAACACAATAGCCCTATTCTGAAAGTAGTCAAACAATCTGTATGGTAAATCGCTTCCACCTATTGGACTAAATGGGCCCGGATGAATTTCAGGTAAGACAAGATGAACGTCATCATCCTGTCCCATCTTGAAGCTCAGTATCCATGTAGAAATTTCATTCGAGGATGCTTTTGACTCAAAAATCCTTTCTATAGATTCCCGTCTTTTTTCCGTCCAAGCCAATATGAATGCCTGTAAGACTTGGAAGGTACTCTTTACGGTGGGCCTACCGCTTCTATCTGCAATTATCGACCAGACAAAACTTATACTCAATAACACAAAACCAAACCCTATTCCAGTAATTGTTTCTCTAACGTCAAAAGCAAAGTATGGCAGTGATACAAACAGAAAAATTACCGGAGTAAGGGGGGCAACAATAAGTGATTTCATTTTACCCGCACCAAAAACTGATGTAAATATGCAATAACGCAGTCCAATTGCCATGAACATACCTTCAATAATAAATCCGGTTAGACTGTTATCTCTTGCCAATATAGAATTGGCCACTAATCCAGAAACTACGGTCATAATCCAGAATAAATAAGCAAATGCTGAAACATGTATAATTTTAGATCTCTTATTTACAGGCGTTCCTCGCAATAGGAAATAGTCTAAAAAGATGAAAGCGGTAGCGATACCAACTGCAAGAACAGTAGCCATGAAAACTATGATGGTATTTAAAGACAAAAATGAATACGAAACAAAGGCTAAAGCTCGCAGTGCATAATACGCAAATTGCAAGAGAGATCTTGTAGGAAGATGGATTAATTTGAGTAAAGTGCCAGCGCTTATGTATACTAGTTACGCTATCATCTTTACGGCCAATTATCAATTATTCTACTACACTGGAAAAACTAGCCTAATGATTATGGATATTCCTATCAGTGCACCAGTTACCCCAAGAACTATTTCAGGTTTAACCTTTACACCTCTAGTTTCATCCTCGAAGAATCTCAGCAACCCTGCACTTGAAGCAGGCAATGGAGCATTCTTCTTCTTACCTTCACCCATTTCATTTTAGAATCATTTAGATTCCTTAAATACATTCCGTTTTGAGTCAGTTAACTTATCTCATCATTAGCTATAATCTATTTGCGAGGTAGGAGCTTTCCGAATCTGTCTAATATGCTCAAATATGTATCTATTAGTCTTGCTTTTGATAATTCATCAAAAATTGAGTTATCATTCTTGATATCTGAAGTCAATTCCAAAATCCGACGTTCGATTGAGGTAACGGCAATGTTTTGCAATTTTAAGCTGAAATGACGATCTGAATGAGCGTCACCAGTAATTTCCTCTGAATCACCGGTTTTGTCTAGTGTGGATATGATTGTTGGTTGATGCTCATATGCAATCTTGCCACAGTTTACGCACCTCAATTGGTCCTTAAATTTTATTTGAACCCCGTTGCAAACATCACAAGGATCTCTGATCAGGATTCCACCCTTTGTCAGAGAGTCTGCGGCTGATTTTAAATCAAGATCTTGATTTTCATCATGCTTGTCTGAAGACATAAAACCGATTGGTATTTAGTTGTTAACGATATATACAGGTATTTAACTTAGACCAGTAGTAGTGGTCGACTGCATTCTTCGCTCGTAAGTTGAAATTATTTTTTCCAGTGCCAGATCTTCCTCTTTTATAGCATCCAAGAGTTCATCTTCGAAACCATACCGCTTGATATTGTCTACGAACTCATAATAAGTGTCAATGTAAATGTGGATTAGGGTCTCAATATTGGACCTAAGATGGAGATCAAAAGTGCTCTTAACCAGCTTGTGATGCACAATCAATCTATTATGTCTACTGGCCGCCAGAAATTTTCGGAATACATTCAATCTTTGTTCACTATTCATTAGCTCCAAACTATCCTTAGAAGGAATATCACTCTTGAACAATATCAGTGATACGGTTGGATAATATTTTAATCTGACCAATGATTGCAAGAGGAAAGTACATGAATTGAAAAGTACAGTACGCGATTTGAAATTACTGCGGGCAATCCTTAATAATAGGAAAAGAGAATCAAGACTAACAAAAAGATGGCTGTGGTATGTAAAAAATGTGGCCTTCCGGACGATCTGTGTGCATGTGGGGAACTTGACAAAGAAGAAACAAGGATTGTAGTTAGATTAGAAACAAGAAGATTTTCTAAGACGACTACGTTGATTGAGGGAATTGATCCGAAAATGAGCGATTTACATCATATTGCCAAGGAATTAAAGAGCAAATTAGCGTGTGGGGGAACTTCAAAGTCCGGATTCATTATGCTCCAAGGTGATCATAGGGAAGATGTTAAAGATTACTTAGTCAGACTCGGATTCACTGAATCTGCTATCGAGGTTCAGTGATAACGGATATATTCTGTGTGCTTGACATGATCCGAAGGTCGGATTCGTTCTTAGTTTTACTATTGAATTAATGACAGATGCTTCATAGTGTAGGGTACAGCTTGTAACGTGTTGCTGGATAAATTGGATCAAGGTCGATACTTTCTAGCGGCGTGATATCAGAATCAAAGTGACTTAAGTTCAGTATTTAAAGTTTTAAGTGAAGCTTTAGTCCTTTGTATCTATTTCTGATTGTAACTTCGGTCACTCCAGCTGCCTCTGCCACATCTTTTTGAGTCTTATTCTCCCCATTCATAACACAAGCAACGTACAAAGCCGCAGCTGCCAAACCCATGGGATCCTTACCAGCAGAGATCTTTCCTTCTTCTGCTTTCTTTAGAATTTCAAGAGCCTTTCGCTTCGTCTTCTCAGATAAACCTGCCTTACTTGCAATTCTAGCGACACATTTCACAGGATCCACCACCGGCATCTTCAGATCTAACTCTCTGATTAAGAGTCTGTAGCATCTAGCAACATCCTTCTTCTTAATATTGCTCGCGTTCGCAATATCCTTCAATGTTCTTGGTGTTTCAGTATCTCTGCAAGCTGCATACAGTGCTGCCGCGACTAGTGCAGAAATTGATCGGCCTCTTACAAGACCTTTTTCAAGTGCTTTCCTGTACACGTATGCTGCTTTCTCGATAACTGCATCACCAACGGCTAGCTTGTCTTTCAACCGATCTAATTCACTGAACGCTTGTCTAAAATTTCTGTCAACTGGTTCATGAACCTGACTTCTACTATCCCATGTTCTAAGTCTTTCAATAGTGCTCTTCATTGACGCTGAAAGCGGTTTGCCCGATGCGTCCTTATCAATGGGTCCGATAATTGTAGCCAGACCCATATCGTGCATGGCGAGTGATGTCGGAATACCAGCTCTGCTCCTATCTTCATGCTCTTCCTTCGAGAAAGCTCTCCATTCTGGTCCAGTCTCTTCTATCCTTTCAGTTATCACAAATCCACAATTTCCACAAAACATCTCCCCACTGGAATTATCAGTTACCATAGGGCCTTTTCCACAGCGAGGACATCGGTCTGTAAAAAGCGAGATGTCTTTAACCAGCTTTTTTCACCTCAAGAATTCGGAGCATAAAAATACTACTATATATAGTTTATTCTTATATATATGTCTTATCCCAAATGTTTTTTAACTAGTATATCTTTTTCTGCAAAAAACCCATAAAATTGTCCTGAATCTTTATAGAACTTTTTATTAATGGTCAAAATACTAAAAATTTCATATGACATAGCAAATGTTATCGATCCAATGTGGAACTTTTGCAATCAGTTCATTCCAATGCTGTCTCTCTTCCGATAATCCATCTGTTTTCGTCTACATGTCCACGGTACTTGTCATACCGACTCAATGTTAACCGATCGATTTAAACTGGCTGTTTTCCTTGTCAGCATAATTTATTATTTACGCGTAGATGAATTCTAAATATGAATTTAGAACGAGATAGCCATTCGGATGATCAATTAAAACAAATTTACAACCTAAGAAATATAGCGGTAGTTGGAATGTCCACGAACCCTGAAAAACCTGGACATTTCGTTCCAAAATACCTTTTGAAATTAGGCTACAATGTAATACCAGTTAACCCTAATGCTGCAGAAATATTGGGAAGACGCAGTTTTCATAGAGTATCTGATATAACCGAGCAAGTAGACATCGTTAATGTATTTAGAAAATCAGAGGATGTTTATCCAGTTATACAAGATGCAATTGAAAAAAAAGATGTCAGGATCATATGGCTACAAGAAGGCATCCACAATGAAAAGGCAGAGAGGCTCGCACAGGCTAAAGGCATTGATGTGTTGTTCAATAGGTGCATGATGGCTGAACATATGAGGTTATTCAGGTAATCCCATCGTCATTTGCATCCTGGCACTGCCAAAATCAATTTGATACCTAACTATGGTATAACATACCCTCTATGGGTAGATCTGGTCTCCAGTATACCTGTCGATTATGCTAATTGCCTTGGTTGGACATGCTTGAGCAGCAAGAACTATCCTTTCTAAACTATCTGCAGTTTCGGACAGCACTTTTGCTTTCGGATTTATGCGTTTATTCTTGTCCACAGTAAAGACCCGAGGGGAAATGGTTTCACAGCCACCAAAAGCGAGGCATAAACTGGGCTCGATGATAATATGGAACCTACTTCGTGGGACATCCAACATCGAAATTGATGGATTCAGAGTGGTAGAATGAGTTCTCCTCAATTTATTTGACTGGGGCAAATGCCTCGGCTTGGTCTTTTGCCCTATGAGATGACTGATTAATGAGATCATTTGTCGTTTCATTCCCGGTTTCACGGAGTTGTTCATTTATGAGGGCTTCAGAATCGTAGAGGCGTCGCTTGTCTTTGTCAGAGAGAATTTCATAGGCTTGATTAATTCTTTTTATATTTTCCTCTGAACGGGAATTACCATTCCTATCAGGATGATATTTTCTGGCAAGCCTTCTGTAAGACCGCTTTATCTCAAGAAATGTTGCCTTTTCAGAAACTTCAAGTATAGCATAATAACCTCGAGAATCCAACTAAATCATAAGACTATTCTCTAATACTTATTTCTTATTTACTTGTAGTCACCAATCATAGACCGCATGGTCCTAATATTCATCTACTACAATATTCGCATTGTCTATTTGTGCGAATATGCGCAAGTATATCAAATTGTTGTATTTAGGAAAGTAACACATTTAGTAGAACCCTGGTACACTCGGTAGAATAGTGCCACTCAAATTTAGTTATGATTATTCTAACTTACTTTTCCTGGCTGCATTACTCGTTTTACTTCCCCCTTTAGATCAGTTAGATGCGTCCTCGCAGTCACAGACAAATAAAGAAGACGCCTCTAATAGAGGCACACAGTATGTAATTTACGAAAATTCTACATATGGGATTAGACTCGAATTTCCAAAATCATGGGAGTTCCAAGTTGGAGAAAATACCTCTGAATACCCATTTCAGATAGTGTATTTTTACAATAATCCAAGTGAAAATAATAATTTTGGTGATTTCGTCCTGTTCATGGACCAATTGAGTCGCAATTACAGTATTCAAGATTATGTTGAAAGTACTATAGATCAATATAAGAAGAAAGATATTGAATTCAAATTAGATTCACTGTCCTTAAACAATTCTCTGGGCGGACTGAGTGCCTATTCTATATTGTACAGCCAAAGATATAATGCTACACACGACTTGAAAACACTTGAAGTAGGTACTCTAAGAGGAAATCTTGTTTATTTCGTCGAGTACTATGCATTTGAAAAAGAGTTTGACCTAAATTTACCAATCGCTAGGAAAATGATCGAGTCCATTGAATTTATTAACCCCGGATTTAGTCAGTCGGATTTGGCATATGGTCCCCTAAATTCAGATCACCAGCACGCCTCATTTGCGGTAGTGATTAATAACTCTACAATTGATTTTTCTGAAGATAAGTACCAGCTTAAGAGTCCACTGATACATGTGGAAAATAAAGATGGTCGAACCATACACAGACATGCGTCAAACATTCCTGTCATAGACTTCTTCAACACCATCGGTATGAACATTAATGGAGGGTGTTTCTTTCAAGACAATGGATCAAAGTATTGTACCAATGATAACGGAGATCTTAGATTTTTTCTAAATGGTGCAGAAGTGAATTCTATAAACGAACATATAATTAGAAATGGCGATGAGATTTTGATTCTCTACGGGAATGAATCAATTGATTCAATAAGAGAACGGCTTATTATGTTGAATCAAGCAATTAAACCTCTCTTCCCAAGCTAACTTGTTTTGTGAACCCAATTTCATACAAAGATAGGTTAATACGTTAGGTAAATTGGTTAAAAATTATGTCAGCAACTATGTTGGTATTCTATAGATTTAGATCTATGAATAGTGAAGAAAAGGAGAAGGCCAATAAAGAATGGCATGATCTAAAAAATAGCCTGCCTCCCGGTATAGAGCTTTTGGGAGAATATGATCACGCTTGGGGAACAGAATATAACGGGTTCTTGCTTTTCGAATCTGAAACTAGCGACATGTTTTTAGACTGGTGGGCTAATTTCAAGGATAAGGTTAGATGGTATGTGGACCAAACTCACACAATAGTTGCCAGAAGAAGGTAGTATATTATCACCGAAAAAATTTACAATGAAAATCTAGTCCTTTGATCTTAATTTCACATTTTTGCGATGTCTAGCAAAAATTGTTCCACTGTTGGGGAATATTTGATAAGTAGACTTTACAACCTCAACGTTAGGCATGTTTTTGGAATTCCTGGCGATTACGTGCTTGGATTTTACGATCAACTATCCAGAAGCAAGATCAAGATAGTTACAACCTGTGACGAACAAAGCGCAGGATTTGCTGCAGATGCATATGCTAGAGTTCGTGGACTTGGTGTTGCATGTGTTACATACTGTGTCGGAGGATTAAAGGTAGTTAATCCAATCGCTCAGGCATATGCTGAGAAATCCCCGGTAATTGTAATAAGTGGCTCTCCAGGCTTGTCAGAGAGGAAGGGAAGTACATTGCTACATCATAAGGTTCGTGACTATGATACTCAAAGAAATATTTTTGACAATGTGACCATTGACTCTACGATACTAACTAATGCTGATGAGGCACCTGCAGAAATAGAGCGAGTGCTATCCTCAGCCCTTAGATTTAAGATGCCTGCTTACATCGAATTACCCAGGGATATAGTATACAAGCCGATCTTGAACCCTCGCTGCTACCTGGCACCGGATCCTAAGTCCGATCCATCGGCACTCGAAGAAGCACTGAGAGAAGTGGTATTAATGTTAAATTCGGCACATTCACCTGTAATTGTGGCAGGAGTTGAAATTCAGAGATTTGGTCTGCAGACTCTACTTCTGAAGTTACTTTCCAAGTCAAATATCCCGGTAGTATCTACCCCGCTAAGTAAGTCTGTAATTAATGAGTTACATCCCTGTTATCTTGGTGTATACGAGGGCGCTATGGGTTACGCTAATGTTAGGAGGCAGGTGGAATCAAGTGACTGTGTTATGTTGTTAGGAACATTTATGACTGATATTGATTTTGGAAACTCTCCAACGCCAGTGGATCAAGGCAAAACAATAAACATAGCAAGTTCGAAACTAACTATTAGACATCACAGCTACGAGAATGTGTTGATGCGCGATTTTCTTGCAAACACTTAATCTCTGCCAACTTGATAAAACGAACTAATTGCCATACCTTGGAGATTGATAGAACTTTGGAACAGAAATTGCCGATTAAATGATGAGAGAATTACTGTTGATTTCCTATTTCGCCGCCTTAACAAATTTGTATCTGCCGAGTATATCGTGATCGCAGATGTCGGTGATGCACTCTTTGGAGGATTAGATCTTGTTATTCACAAAGGGACTGAATTTCTTTCACCTGCATTTTATCTTTCGATGGGCTTCGCAGTTCCTGCTTCGATAGGAGTTCAACTGGCAAATTCAAAGATAAGACCCATAGTTCTTGTCGGTGACGGTGCCTTACAAATGACAGGGGCCGAACTCAGTACCATAGCGCGTGAGAACCTTAATCCGATAGTAATTATACTCAATAACCATGGATATAGAACAGAGAGGACAATTTTAGACGGAAGTTTTAATGATCTCTATGAATGGAAATACTCTAACTTAACAGAATTGCTAAGGAAAGGAAAAAGCTATGATGTAAGGACCAATAGGGAATTTGATTCAGCTCTAACAAAGGCTAAACAGCATATTAGAGAATTTGTAATAATTGTGGTGCATTTGAGGAAGTTTGACGGATCTGCCGCCTTAAAGAGGTTGACAAACACTTTAAGTAAGAGTGTCCGTCACGTTTCATAATGATTAGGTATTGCCAGCAATTTATTTTGGTGTTCCTAATTAGGATTTAAGATTAGCTGATTATATTGACATTTCCGACTTTTGCAGTCAATCTTCTAATGATGCGATGTATGGCAATTTTGCTGGATTTTGGAGCTTAGTGTGATTGTCATTCGTTGAAGCCTCCTTAAAATGGTAATGATTTTTATAGTTCATGTTGCTATTGGATTCCGAATATGAAATTTAGTCTAAAATTATTGCATACGCAAAAGACCTTTCATTTGTAAGTGAGATCATCTTATCTTGTAGTAGAAATAATTATTCCATCTGCTTTTAATCCAAAATAAGACTTTGACATAGAAATTGAAAGAGTTTTTCGCAGAGCTTGGGGGATATAAAGTAAGATACCTCACATCTAATGTCCATAGAACTGGAACTGAGACTCCCGACAACGCAGTTTTGTTTATTCATGGTCTGGGCTCTTCTGCAGACAGATGGATCGATTTACCTGAGGCCCTTGCCTTTTACTTCCCAACTTACGCTCTCGATCTTACTGGTTTTGGAAAAAGTGACAAACCTATTGAATTAAAGTATCGGATATCGGAATTTGTCGAACTGGTTCGAAATTTCGTAAATCAGGTCATTACCCCCATCAAAATGATTACCCTAATTGGTCATTCCCTAGGTGGATATATTGCGTGCGAATTCGCAATCAGGTATCCCTTGTTTACACGCAGCTTAGTGTTAGTAGATTCCTCTGGAATGCTTCATGGGCCCACGGCTTTGCTCAGAGAATATCTAACTGTTGCTATGAATCCGTCCTACGACGAATCTATGTCTGTATTCAAAAAGATGGTCGTTAACCCAATTTTTGTCTCTCCACTAGTCGTAAACTTATTCATGATGAATATTTCTACCCCTCAGGCGAAGAATGCTTTCAAGCTTACATTAGAAAATAGTACCAATACGCAGCTTGATATCGATAGACTTGGAAATTTGAAAGTCTCCACATTAATTATTTGGGGAGCTGAAGATAATGTCATTCCAGTAGAACATGCTTCCATATTTCACAAAACAATAGCCCACTCACAACTCAAGATTATAAAAAATGCAGGTCACGCTCCATTTATCGAAAAACCTGCAGTTACATTCGACATTATCAAAAGATTCCTTGTTCCGGGAGAATGAATGCCTCGCGAGCTTCATAGATATACTGAACGGCACTAGTGCTAAAATTCAATGTTGGCAATATAACATATTATTGGAAGACAGTTTTCGTCATGTGCGTTTGATAGAATATTAATCTTTTCAACCTAACCTCATTAAACACATTTAATATCCTATTACCAGAGAGGTCTTGAGAAAATATGAAATTGTTGCTACCTTTGATTACCGCATCTTTAATTTTGCTCTCAATATTGGGAACACTTGTCTTCTGCAATATAATCGGTATCTATGCACAATCACAACCTCCCTCTACTGACAGAGAAATTCCAGGCTCACTTTTTGATAAGAGTCTTGGGACACCAATTGTAGCAGACCCTAAATTGAAAGTCGAAGTCGTAGCAGAAAACTTGGATTTCCCGACAACAATGGCTTTTTTGGGACCTGATGACATTATAGTATTGGAAAAAGAGAAAGGAACTGTCACAAGAATCACAAACGGTGAAATTCTATCAGAGCCTCTTCTCAAAGTAAAAACCGCTTCACAAGTAGAAAGGGGGCTCCTTGGTGTAGCTGTTTCTAAGAATGAAAGTTCTAAGACCAGTGTTTTTTTGTATTATACTGAAATTGACAATTCTACAAATGGTGGTAATTCCGTAGTCTCAAATAGACTATACAGATACAATCTCGAAAATAACAGCTTGATCAATCCCAAATTATTGCTGGATCTACCAGCCACTCCAGGTCCAAGGCATAACGGAGGAGCAATTGAAATGGACTCAGCTGGGAACCTCTATGTTCCAATTGGTGATGTGGATGGACACACAACCCAGACCCAGAATATTGATATTGGTGGTCCTCCAGATGGGACCGGTGGTATACTTAGGATTTCTCAAGATGGTCAACCAATTCAGAGCATAATTGGTGATACCGGGCCGGCTAGAAAGTATTATGGTTATGGAATTCGCAATAGTTATGGGCTAGATTTTGATCCTCTTAGTGGTAAATTATGGGATACTGAAAACGGTGCTGGATCCGCTGATGAGATAAATCTAATTGAGCCCGGTTTCAATAGTGGTTGGTCTAAAATACAGGGCAAGGCTCCAGTGGACTTTGATTTTTCTCAATTAGTTTACTTTGACGGGAGAGGCAAATACAGAGATCCTGAGTTCACTTGGATTGACACGGTAGGACCAACAAAATTAAAGTTTCTTAATACTGACAAATTAGGAAAAGAATATGAAAATGATCTTTTTGTATCGGATGTTCACCATGGAAGAATATATGATTTCAAATTAAATTCAACTAGAACTGGTTTGGTGCTTTCAGGAGTAGTTGCAGATAAAGTAGCTGATACTGACGCCGAAACAAGGGATTTGATCTTCGCGTCCGACTTTGGTGGAATCTCGGATATGGAGATAGGGCCTGATGGATATTTGTATATCATCTCATTTGCTCGTGGGATAATTTACAGGATCGTACCAGCGACTGGTTAATAAATAGAGTAAGAAATACGTAGAGTAGTAGAATGGATATGGATATGAATGGCATGTTATATCGTGAGTTGAATCGAAAATGAAATTCTTGATCAAAACTAGTATTGGAAATGAAATTCTTGCGGCGGCAATAGCTCTTTGCTTTGGAATAATTGTGGTCTTGATGGGTCTAAACGAATACAGTTCGTGGGAATTGATTCAACCTTCACTGGCGAGCGACTGTAATTGCACAATGGATTATGTTGCGAACACCGGAGGAAATCTTACCCCAGTCTCGATGCCTAGAATTAATATTGTAAAGAATGAAACGCTGGATAGTCAGACTGAGGGATCAATAACATGGACGGGAGTTAAATCTGTTCCTTTAATGAATATCATCTCTGACAAATTTCTTCTTGGGAACCTTTCTGGAGGAACATCAGTCACAATAGCGCTAAACACGATAAATACTACATCAAATGGTACTCTTGGAGTCCAAATTACTGGAGGTTCTGTGCCAGATATGGCCAAAGCAGAAATCGTGAAGGCAGTAGTGAACGCGAACGGAACATTGAGGCAGGTAGAATCAACAGAAAAGATAGCCGAGGTTCCACTCTCGCACGATAAGGTCTCGAAGAAATCGTCGTCTGCCAAGAATATTCTGAGATTAGATATTCATGACGCAGGGTATTACTTGCTTGTAATATCCGTTGTCTACGACGCACGAAGCGTAAATAGTTTACCTGATGCAAAACAACTGATGGGTATTTATCAAAGCATTTTACGTGTTGAATAAACATCATCATTTGTTTCTTCGAATAACTCCATACTAACTGAAAACAGGCAGATATAGATACATTGTAAATTAATAATTGGTGATTGAGGCGCAGAGGATATTTTTAGATGACTGATATTTATTGTTCGGTATTATCCATCCTCTTCTACATCGTCTTCTTCCTCAAGATCATCCTGCTCAGCATCCTGAAGTTCATGGGTTTCTTCCTTAATTTCATCTCTCTCCGTTTCAGTGTTCTCACTCATGTTGATGTTGAAACTACATTCTTTTTAATGATTTGTCGTAGATGGTCTCTGAAAATATTCTTGATACTAGTTTTTGCCCTTTTCATTTTTTATTTTTCAGAATAACGTAAAATCTCATAGCAGAATCTCTAAGATCCAGCGAATAAATTACAAAGAAAAAAAGGTTATTGTATGACAAAACCTGCGGAGTAATAAACCAGTCAAATGTAATATCTGGAATTTCTTTATGTTACGCTTCCGTTAGAAACTTAAATGCAGAAGCATTTCAATTTATCACAGATCTGCCATTGGAAAGGCAAAAGCAAATAGTTGCAGAGAGAATACGGAAGCTAAGGATCGTACTAATTCTTATAGCATCATTTTTTGTAGTTCAGCTAATTGGAGGTCTTCTTTTTGGTAGTCTTGCTCTCATTGCAGACGCTGGCCACATGTTAACTGACGTAGCAGGTCTATCTCTCTCTCTTTTAGCAATTAGCTTTACTCGAAGGCCTGCAACTCCTCAGAGAACATATGGATTCTATAGATTGGAGATACTTGCGACTTTAGCAAATAGTGTTATTCTAATTTCAATATCGGTTTACATAATTTATGAGGCCTATCAGCGTATTTTCCAACCCGTTCAAGTGCTTGGTCCACCAATGCTAATAGTTGCAGGTATAGGACTAGTTGTAAATCTCATTTCGCTGAGACTCTTGTCTAGCTCACAAAAGGCGAATCGAGAAGGACGCGAAGAAAGTTTGAACATGCAGAGTGCCTTTTTAGAAGTTTATAGTGATACTTTTGGCTCTGCAGGTGTAATAGTCGTCTCTCTAATTATTATCTTTACCAACTTCTATCTGGCAGACCCAATAGCTAGCATTGCTATATCAGTATTCATTCTCCCTCGCACATGGTCGCTCATGAAAAGATCAGTTCATATACTTATGGAAGGAGTTCCTCCTGAGATTTCGCACGACGAAGTTAAAAAAGCAATAATGCAAGTAAAGGGTGTGACTGGCGTTTTTAAACTACATATTTGGACAATAACATCTGGTATAAATGCCCTATCAGCCCACGTGGTTATTTTGGAGCCAGCCAAGTCCCAAGCTATTTTGAGGGAGATAAGTGCTCTTATAGAAAATAGGTTTGGAATAAGCAATACGACAATTCAGATCGAGACATACCATCCAGAACCAGGCACCATCTAATCATATTCCATTAGTAATTGATTCATGTTTATTGGCATGATGAACGTTGAATTTATCGAAGCAGAGTTCTAGTTTTGGGATCATAACTACTTCTTTAAAATAGGTCTACAAATCGAACAACTTGCTTGCATTAGCGTACATGAGTAAATTTCGGTCTTGGTCTGTTAACAGCAACTTATCTACAAAATTGAAGCTCGTTCCTACGTCTGATATCGGCCAATCAGTTCCAAAGAGCAAATGATGAGGACTGGATGTGAAACTGAGTAATTCTTTTATTCTTTCTATTAGTTTTTTTTCATAGAATTCAACCGGAGGACCAAAGAAGAGACCGGATATATCAGCATAGACATTCTGATTCTTATAGAGTACTTCTTGGCAATCAAGAATCCACGGATTACCTAAGTGGCAGATGATGATCTTTAAATCGGGATTGTCGGTTGCAACCTCATCCACGTTAAGTGGGTGAGCGTACTTGAGTTTGGCATTGCTAGCAAATGTGTCTCC
This sequence comes from uncultured Nitrososphaeraceae archaeon, assembly GCA_963788355.1. Lineage (GTDB taxonomy): Archaea > Thermoproteota > Nitrososphaeria > Nitrososphaerales > Nitrososphaeraceae > TA-21. The sequence continues at coordinate 156,035 of CAWBGD010000012.1, forward strand.
ACAGTGTATCATAACAGGCACTTTAAGCTCGGTACAAAGGTCGTAAATCTTTTGATATCTTTGATCTGATGGAAAGTGAGGTTCATAACCACAGTAGATCTTTATTCCGATTAATTCATTATCACGGAGCCATTTCTTGTAATTTTGAAAATCTTGCTCTGTATGGTTGTCGATGCTAAAACCACCAACTAGTCTCAAATTTTGGTATTTACTTGTTAACTGAAGCAGTTCTTGTACTGAAGGTCGTTGATTACTTGCGATGTAGGAAGAAAGTATTATTGATATTTCTACACTGTAGTCTTCCATAAGTAGTTGAAGTTTCTCTAATCGGTCCTCTAAATTAGAAGATGCGTTTACTTGGTAACTATTAAGATGAACATGGCAATCAATAGTCTTCATAATTTGTCAGAGTAAGAGTGGTCAGGGTTGAGCCATTCTATGAAACTGGCATAATTCAGCGAACGTACATCGTTTAGATAATTAGGCATAACTTTGATAAAGCTGAACCCGTTCTCCAGCTCGAATGAAAGAACAGGATCTCGTAATTCATGAGCAATAATTTTTTTTGCATATTCAATAGATGACATTTTGTCTGCATAATCGCAGTAATTGAAGAGTCTTCCACCACTTATCATACGTCGCAACTTGAATTTGATTACGGTCTCTTTCCTAAAGTCGTACAGTCTTTTCCCTATGTGCTCGTGTCTGTACTTTGGATGTGTAGAAATATCTGCTCCATAAAGGCTGTCGCCACCTGGGTCATGCGTTGTCATCATTCCATTGCCGGTGATCTGCTCCCAAGTATGGTCTGCATACTCAGGCTCCAATCGGACAATTAGGCTGCTGAGCTGATCCTACTATTTGGCCGTCTAAATCTGCAACACACTGTCCTTCTGGAAAAATTTTAAGATGACTTGCAAGCTCAACTGGATGCCATATGTTTCCATAACTAGCCAGGTAAGGGAAAGATTCCTTTTGCAAATTAACTATTTTTGGAATATCCGGTGGAATGGTTTTTCTGATAATTATCTCAAGGTGCTCTGAGGGCTCCATGGGTTGATTTAGCTAATGCCAAATCTTGTTCATATAACTCTTTTGCATTAAAATGCTACATTTGAAAGTGTATAGAAGTAAGTATTGGTAACGATCGTAGGAGAGCACAGTTCTGGTAGACCAAATGTTTAGGCTAAAAAGTCAATCTCTATTCATCCTAGAAATATGTAAAACTTGCGTCCATATAGGTGAAAGTGAACGAGAGGAACTCTCATGCACACAGCGTCTAATCTTCTCAACTTTGTAATACTTCTCCACGTGTATAGGGGTAATAGTCATATTATATATCGGGGTATGAACCCCTAGACAAAATGAAGGGCTGGTAGTTCAGGGGTAGTAATGTTCGGTTCGCAACCGAAAGGTCGCGGGTTCAAATCCCGCCCAGTCCACTGCAACGCTCGGTTTGGTGACCAGGAGCGAAGGAGAAATTCGCATTAAAAATGATGCAAATTTCCATTGAACTGAGAGACATGTATTAACGTGAGCAACCTACTTCGCCCATTTCTGAAGCGTTGAAAGTTCCATCACAGGTTAGAACCATTTTCTATCTGATAACTTCGTGATGAGTAAGAGAATTAGATTAACTTCTTATTCCCATATATTCTAGAAATGGATGAAGATAAGCTCCACAACAACGACATTGGCTACACAATACAGTATTATACGGACAGGAGCATTTGGAACATTTCATGCTGCTTATTGACATATTCACTCGGGTTGGTAATAGTCAGATATCCTTCGGTTCACTTACTCTTCTTCCTGCTGAAACTTTCCGTCTTTGAATTCCCATGTTTGGGGCAGTTTATCGTCATTATTTGCATTCGTTTTAGTTAAATCATCTATAGTATGAGTTAGTTTTATGATACTGTCCAACAGTACTGTCCTTTCCTTGTCATTCATTTAGATTCTGCTCCTGATAGATTGCATTTCGTAATCCATCATTCAATTTATTGCACAGGACAGCAATCGATTCATAAATATCTTTATGGCGAACTTCAGTAACAGCCATGGAAGGGTTCAGTCATGTTACCCACCATTTCCATGATATACAATTTAACAGACTTATAACAAGAGAGTTGCTTACTTATATCACTTCGTTGTATAGTGATATAAAACATCAAAAATACGACAAAATTTTGATAAAGTGTTATTAACTAGAATATCCTATGATAATCACACTAACAGGTTGGGCCTTGCCACCATTAGTCGCAGGGTCCGACTTTACAATAAGTTTTAGAAGACAATCAAATAATCAATTTATGGGTAATCTAATAAGTTACCCATATTTGCTAGCAGTTTGGCAAGACTAGACGATTGCATAAATAAAATTTGAAATGGGTCTTCAGAAGGTAGTAACTGAATTTATACAAAGGTGGTTAATCAGTCCTTAAAGTCATCTAGCATGATATTGAGTTTTAATCTGCTCCAGCAGTACTAAATCACAGGGATTGTGTACACTGGGAAGAGATATAACCGGTGCGACGGCTAGTCCAATACCGATACAAGGATTATCCTAACATCAATAATTACTTCTTGCATTCGTAAAATCAGCTCGCGATCTGCAATGGGGTCATATACAACATATCTACTAAGGCTCCAGAAGTTCCTTTATTTTATCAAATGCTGTAAAGCGGACGCTCCGATCAACAACATAGCATCTTGAATTATACTACATTATGAAAGAATTGCCTTCAGGGTTTAGTTTGTTCAGCTCTCGTTTAGATTTGAAAATAGCTGCCCTGAGATTGCCGTAAACGCTTAAATCTCTTATAACCTGTTGGGGCGTAAAGTGTACATTCATTCCAAAGATAGCTACTGCATCAAAAATATTTTGAGGAGTGACGCCCATGGAAACTGCATTGGCAAACAAGTTCGCTGATGCTTCGTGCCTACCCCAATACATCTTAGCCCCATGGAGTCTTATTGCGTATTGCTCAAGATTGGCTTCATAGTTGTCGCACTCTTTGTCAAGTTCAGTCTTCCTTTGCTCTAGAGATTCAATTTCCGATAGTTTGCTGACTATATATGAGGGGTCGTAACCCATGCGTTTAAGACTCATAATGACCCTGTTAGTATATGACAAATCTCCTATCAAGAGGCCGTGAAGATTTAGTGTTTTTTCGACTATTAGGTACCGTCTTATATTATCAAGTGTAACACTATTTCTGACGAGCGCATCTTCTACACCGTCGTTTGACAACTCGAGAACTTCCTTGTTTATTGCCAGGTCTGACTGAATTCTTTCTGCTTCTGCGTACTCTTTTTCAATATGGCTCGAAAGTTGTAACAAAGGTATTTTTTGTGTAGCAGTGATTTCTGAGATCTGAACTATTGTTGCTATCGCCTGGGATTCATTTATGCCGTTAAAGTCACATTCTTTTTGTAAGGCTAAGATAAATTGCCTAAGCCTTTCATTTGAACTGCCCTCCCTGCTAATAGCATTCTGCCAACGCAGGTTTGAAGCGACCTGGTTAACGTCTGTACCCGTCTTGCGAATAACAACTGCAATCTGTCTTTGTAGGTCGAGAGAGTTTTCGTTCTGTTTGTAAAATTCGACTATGTTCGTTACGGTGCCTTCGGCAATACCCGCTGAGCTCGCAATATCATCTCGCGGTATTCCTGAGAGCCAGTCCCTAATTACCCTTTCACGAATCTCTTGCGACAAACTTTCCAGCATAATTCATCTAGAGAATAGTACTATTTCTATATACCGGTACTATCAGGTGTAACCCATTAATATAAAGTGATGATGACCTGCGAGGGTCTTTGGGAATTTCTTAATATTCTAAGCGTATCTTGTCCAATGATTTGTAAGCACATGACGAACTAATGGCCGCGGTCTGACAGTTTTTTGACGGGCGTGTGATTGAAAAATGACGCAAAATTTTAAGAAAATGTGGTAGATATTCGTTAATCAGACAGCCTCCTATAACCATCGATGATAGATTGAACACGATAGACCGTATGCGGCTACCAGAAACCTGATCCCTGAGCCTACCCTCCTGTCACTATCGTGTTCTACATTTCTAAATTAAACGGAACGGTCGCAATTTGGCTACTGCTTAAGCCGCGCCTCCGGACCTTTCTCAAATCTTGGGTCAAATATACAAATCATTATCGGCAGGTTCACGCTACATTATACTTTTATACTTCTCCTAGATATTTAGAAAAATGGTCAGTCAAAGTTCAACTTTGCCGTTTGAAGTTTCATACGGCGAAAAGCCCACGAAAAAATCTAGAACGCTGAAGAGGCTTGCAGTGCTTGTGAAACCTGAAAATGTCAGCGATATCATTGCATCGCTCAAAGAATTGAATCTAGAAGCTACAATTTATGATGTAAAAGGTGTTTCAAAGGATAAGGAAAGAGTTGCTTCAGGTAGAGGTAGCGGTACAGTTGAGCTTGCGTATAATAACAGAAAAATTGTTGCAACCGTAGTAAACTCCGATGACGTAGAAGAAGTGGTAAACAGGATGAAGAAGGCGCTAGCCGGTAACAAGGCAGTTGTGATGGTTTCAGCCGTAGACGATCTAATTATGCTCTAGAAGTCTGTCTGAAATTATTAGTCTTTAGATTCGGACTCGCTGATGCGACACATGGTATAACTATGATGTGCGTTAACTCACAGTCTTACGATACACCAAGTGGGAGCTTGGGTCTATAATGGTTTTATATTTTACGGCTCATACTTTTGTAATGTCAAATAATATGAACAAAACCATCGTAGCTGTACTGTCACTTGTAGTAGCAATCACCTTGACTCTTACTTCACATTCGGCTTATGGACAATCTATGGGTAATGCGACACAATCAGCGGGCGGCAATGCTTCCCAAGATATAGGAAGTGCACAGGAGCTTACTCAATCGCTGGGAAACAATACTGAACTTCTAGCAAACAAAACCCCTATAGGAAATCCGAACGCTTCTATGGCCGAAAAGGGAGCGATGGAGAGCGGCAACCAGTCGATGCAAACAGGAAATGAGACTGCGAATCAGTCAAATATTCAAGTAGGAAATCAATCTGGGAATCAATCTGGGAACCAGTCTAATCCAATTAGTGGACTGCTCGAAGGTATCGGAAAACTATTAGGTAACGCCACCGGGAATTAATTTTTCCAATCCATTTCCTTGAATCGTTAATTTCGAGTATCTTCACAAATATTCCTGTGCTAACGTTGTCATGTCTTTTTCTAAATATGACCGTAACTTTACGTTGTAAATAGTTGCAGCAGGATGAATGGTGAGAAAATATTTGATATCATTTCGAAAAACAGTTTTCCCCCTGTTAGCCAGAATAGATTTCATTCCTAGAAGGGATTCAAGTGCGGTTCTTCCCAGAACACAAATAACTCGAGGGCGAATAATAGAGATTTGTCTTTGCAAATGATTAGTGATACAAGCAGTAGTTTCTTCCTCGTCAGGAATGCGATTTCCTGGCGGTCTGCACTTCACAACGTTAGTAATAAAAATTTTTGATCTATCAATCCCTGCCTTGTCTAACACCTGATCCAAAATTTTCCCTGCCATCCCAACAAATGGCTTTCCCAGCTGATCCTCCTTCTTGCCTGGAGCTTCGCCCACAAGCATTATTTTTGCATTACAATTGCCTTCACCAGGCACAGCGTTCACACGAGTTTTGTAAAGTTTGCATAGCCTGCAATCCACTATCCTGGCCCGTACTTTTTCTATTTCTAAGATTAATTCATTGCCAGGAATAGAACTAGACAATATGGGCTAATGCCTGTATGTGATGATGGACTTAAAATATATCGCTGTAGAACAAGGATTCGTTTAATTTTGGTTAAAATGACCGAAGATATGATATTGGCACTAATAGGACTGACATATTGGGTAAATTCTTCAGATTGCGGTACAATATTTATATAGATAATCGACGTATATTATAATAATTATCCCGTTATAATGTACAACCTAATAACATGTTCAACATGCAATCTTGGTGAAACTAAGATGGTTACAGATCTCGAGTCCGGCGAGATCATCTGTAGTAACTGCGGAACGGTAGCGGCAGACTATGTAGAGGACCTTCGAAAAGATTCTAATACATTTTCGGATGGAAAAAGTAACGAGAGAACAGGCCCTCCAATTTCACTTACTATGCACGACATGGGACTCGCTACTCAGGTAGGAAAAACCAATAGAGATTCAAGCGGTCAGCTAATTGACGTAGATATGCGAACTAGGATGAACAGATTGCGCACTTGGGATGCGAGAATTCAGGTCAGAGATGGTTCAGTTCGAAATTATAGGGCTGCGTTCACTCTCCTAAATAGGCTCAAGGACAAATTGGGACTTCCCTATGCTGTAATAGAGAAGGCTGCATACATATACAGGAAAATCCAGCAAGATGGATTCATCAAAGGGAAGAATGATCGGATCTACTTTAGCTGCTTCGGTCTATATTGCATGCAGAGAGACTGGCGTATCTAGGACAATTGAGGAGATTGCTGATGCTGCAGATGTGAGAAAGAAAACTATTGCGAGAGCATATCGGGACATAGTCTTAACGTTGGGTCGCGAAGTTCCACAGATAGATTCTTTTCAGTGCATTGAAAAGATTGGCAGTAGAGTAGGACTGCCAGAAAAAGTGATTCGGCATGCGACGCATCTCATGGAAAAAATCATGAAACACGAATTCAATGCAGGCAAGGATCCTATGGGAATGGCTGGCGCGGTCCTCTATATATCCATGCAAATCAACGGGCTTCAGATAAAGCAATCGGATATGGCCGCCGCATCTTCAGTTACCGAGGTAACCCTTAGAACCAGAGCAAAAGATCTAAAGAAGAAACTTCACCTAAACTAGATTCCCCAATTTTTTTATTTAAATATAGATTTTAACTTGCATTAACGTAGCAATAAGATAGCCTCCTAAACTGGCATGGTCGATTCAATTTTACTAGGGTTGGGGATTATACAATAAGGATATGAATTACGTAGCAAATCAGACAAGAAATACCAAATTCAAAACTTTAGACAATGGTGACGATTAATAACACCTTATTAATGGCAGCCACAATTGCAGAAACCATCACGGGAGGGCTCGTATGTTATGCAATTGTGCTTACAGTCATCACATGTAAGAAGACTGTCATCATTGGCCGCAGGTTGCAGTTTTTTTGGCAAACGTCTACCCATTTTTACTTTCTTACCATGTTTAGGATCAGAAGGATCTCTCTTTGTACGTAGTGCTTAGAGCAATTTTATTCTGAACCATCCAGTAGTTAATACTCTTGATTATTTATAACTGTGATTAAAAAAAACATCTGGGACTGCTTACTCAAATCCCTTAACTCCGAGTCATGGTAACATGAAATTAATTCCTGACTTGATTGTGTGCTTCAATTGAATCGCTTAAATTCAGTTATTATCCCATAATTGGTATTTTCTGACTTACAGACTGAATGCGTGTGCAGACAATTCATTCCAGAATAATTAGTTTCAGATTCTCTTTTTAATACGCTCTTGTTGTAGACGAATAACCAATAAATAATCTACTGTGGAGGGGTAACTGTGAAGGGAATTATATTCGATTTCGATGGAGTTCTAGTTAATTCGATGCCTGTGCATTATGAGGCTTGGAAAACAGCATTTATGGAAATTTGCTCATTGCAAGTGAATGAACGAACTGTTTATCTTCTTGAAGGTATGCGGGGAGTAGATCTAGTGAGGGAAATATTTAGGATATTTAATTACAACGAAATTTCAAAAGTAGAGTCTGTAACCAAACGGAAAGATCAAATTTTCAGATCAATGATTGATCGTATAGACAGCTATCCTGGCACAGAAGAATTAGTAAAGGGACTTACATGCATTAAAGGCATTGCTAGCGGGTCGGCTAAACATGACGTAGAATCAATTCTAAAGCGATCATTTCAACAAAGTTTATTCCAGATAGTTCTTACCGCAGATAACATAGAGCAGGGGAAACCAGATCCACAAGCATTCCAGATATTCCTTCAGAAATCTAACATCGATTCCAAAGATGTCATAGTGGTTGAAAATTCCCCGTTAGGCGTGAAGGCGGCTCTTAGAGCAGGTCTAAGGGCTATAGTGGTTTTAAATAATTCTCCTTTAATCAGGGATGACTTTGTTGATTTAGTATCTCCTTATGATATATTTGCAGAAACAAAAAATACAAAATCTTTATTATACGAGTGGTGTATGAATTCCGAAGTGAGCCACTAGAAATCATTTGCTAAGCGAGGGAATACTTTATCCTGAGGATAGAAGAATTCGATAGATTTTACTACAGTTTTTTCAATTAGTTTTCATGCTTGAATAATTCAATGGATAATACCAGGAGATCTTGAATTCCTTCATTTTATAACTGACACTGAAACATTACAACTTAAAGAACTGTCGTTTCAGCAAGCGGGTAAGAATAAACATTTGCTTTTTCGCTTCCGATTGTTGTAGAATGAATCAAAATAGATTGCTCAAGTTCTTTTCCGTCCAGCCCTAAGCCGTCCATGGCCATTATTGAACTTGGGTCAATCATGTTAGCATCGGGGATTATCTTTTTACCAGGAAAAGGTTCTAGCGTTACTCTCTCTTCCGCAAGAAGCCCTAAATCTCTCATACCATTTGACATCTGACGCCCGCCATCATTCAACATTATATCTACAGAATACTTGTGTCTCAGAATTTTCAATCCCTCGACAACATTAAATTCTTCGCCGGTTACGATATAATCTATTAGATCTGATTGGCGAATTGATTTTGATGCATAGTCAAAGCCGCTCTGGTCGGTAATGAAAATGACTCTTTCACTGTTTGCTGGATCTAGTACGGCAATCCTATTCTTACGGTAATGTTCCACTATCTGCAATTTCTTAAAAGTATTTTCAGACCTTACTATTATTACCTGATAGTTACTATTTCCTTTTCCAATTCTATCGTGTAATCTTACCAGATCAAGATAAACATCCGGCCTCGTCTTTTTTACGTGACGTCCAAAGAACTTCCAATTCCATATTTTATCCTTATTAACCATGAGATTTAATGCGCTCACTACAACCGCTTTGTAACCAATTAGAATTCTGTGTGTTGAAGCAAATACATTATCTCCTATTTTCCTTTTACCACCTGTAAGTAGCGGCACTCCTCCACCAGGCTTTCCAGGTAACTTGTAAATGTAAGGTACTGGCAAATTTTTAGTATCGGAATTTTCATTTTCATTTTTTATCTTAGCAGCCAGAAAGCTCGTTGCTTGATACGGGACCTTCATTTTTTCTATGTACCCAGGGGATGCAGAAATAACTATCTCAGGTAATATTTTAGCCAATGCATGAAGACCAAAATCTGCACTAGGAGATATTATTTGAACACCTCTTCTTGAAAAATGATCAAATTGCTCCGAGGAAATCAGTTTCCGTTCAACGAGAGAGTTTAAGTAATCACGATACGTGGTCCTAAAGTTATTTGTTTTCATTCGTAACATCTTTTTCATTCTAGATCAATTTAATTTCTATCCAAAATATTGAATTAATTCGCCAGTGTAGTCTAAAAAGCGGCTAGAATAACATGGCTTTAAGACTATGAGATTTTCTGTACGGTCCTCTGCTTCGTTTCCTCGCCTTATGGGATTGTTCTTTCTGTTTACGTAAATGGTTTTCATTCAATTTCTTTAGTCGATTGATATTGGGAGAGGGAGAATGAATTATCGCATGTTCTGTAAATTGCTTTTTATCCTCGAAAAATAAATAGCAAGATTGACATTGAAATCCATTCTCTAAATGAACTATTATTTCGTGATCATATAGATCTCCTTGGGTTATGAACGCCATTCCACATTCGATGCAATAGATAGGAGTAGAAATCACTAATATCTCATATTGTTTCATATGATTTATGTGAGCTCTTTTTGAAGCACTTGAAAGTTGTTAGAATCTACATCTCAAATGGATACCTAATTTGACTTACTATTAGTTCAAGAGTTTGTTTGAGTCATTAGATCATCGGATTTCAATGTTATCCACACTCTCCAGGGTCAAGCACAGAAATCTCAAATAGAGCTCATTAATTTCTGAACTGTGCCTTAACGGAAGAATCAGTCAATTCGAATATAGGATCGACATTTAGCGTACTTTTAAAAGCTGATTTCAAGTAGCCGTGGAAAAACATTGAGCCTTTTTTACTTAATCTGTGTCTAATAACAATTATTCTAACGTCGTTCTGTACCACTTCGTCATAAGTGCCCAAGTAGCCATACCTGCAAATTATTTTTTCTATGTATTCCATTACAGTTTCAAGAGAAAGAGTTTTTTTCCAGAAGAGAATAGTATCGCGAGGAATAATTTCTCCCAATGAAATCCCCAATTGGTAAACTTCCTCTTCCCCGTAGCAATTGAAAAGTGAAGTTAAGAGTTCGCGATTTATGACAACCAAGTCAATCTTTGAAAGGAATCTCGTAAATTCGGCGTAGCGTTTTAAAATAATGTTTACCAATCCATTTACAGAAATGCCCATCCTTTCTGCTTCTTCGTCAAGAGTTTTGGAAATCTCATTATCTACTCTAAACGAACGCGTAGTCGAACTAGGCATGAATTATCTAGCTCTGCATCAACATAAATGTGTTGTTTTGTAACCAAAAGTGTTTTTCATCGAGTAAGTACATAGAGTATCGTGCTAGCTCTGCTATGTAAAGTGTCAGGGTGGATAAATCTAGACCAACTTATGCGTTAATATAATATTGATTCTATCAATGAATATGAAGTTGGCTGCCAAGCATAACAGACGACCACTAAAAGTGATGATTATTGAAGACGAACAGGATATCTTACTTCTCTATAAAGATTATTTAATTAATAGAGGCCACCAGGTTTTGGTAACTAGCACATCGGCCTCAGAAATTACATCAGATTATGATAAAGTAAAACCTGACATTACGATAATAGATTACAAGTTGCCTGGCAAAAAGGATGGAATACAAGCAGCCGCTCAAATTTACTCAAAGTACCCATCTGCTGCAATTCTTATAGTTACCGCCTATGATACTGTTATTGACGAGGTATCTAAAAATACAATTTTCGAAAACAAGAACTTTAATATCCTAATCAAGCCGGTTAAGTTATTTATTCTCGAAAGCGAAATGTACAAGGTATTGAAGTCAAATTAGATCATCAGCCATGAAACAGAACAGATAATAGCTGGTACACTTTTTCAGATATATCTCTTTTTTATTTCGAGATTCACTTCGAACATTGTTAAAATGTCCTTAAGGTCTTCTTCAGCTAAAAACCTACATATCGGGACCCACTTGTTCCTTATCTTAGCAGAGATTTCACACTGGCCAGGACTTTCAATTAGACCTGTCGCAACATCAAATTTATGTCTCAGTTTTTCCTCTAATTGTTTGGCCGTCTTTTCTGGTGCACTGATCATGATATTCTGCATGCCATCGTATGAACATTTCAATAATTTATGTTGAGTCCCTCATAGTTGCATTCTTATCCCTAAGTTTTGGGTTCATCTCATCCGCCTCAACGCAATTAAGGTATGTGTTCACTATCTAGCGCAGACAGTTCGTCCTCTCATTTAACTTGGAACTGAAACAGGGCAGTATAATGAAAGGAAGGATGTTACCCTCAATAAATTACCAAAAGGTTATATCTATTTAAGGCAATTTACATTAATTGGCAGATCTCGAAGAGAGCAATATACTTCTCAAACTTTATGAAATTTATGATTCTCATAGAGATTCTCTTCTATGGTTTTTGGAAGAATTTGATGCAAGAAATTATGAAGAATATGAGGAAAAATATCAGGGTGCATCAAGAGAGCGTTTTCACTTTGTAAGTGTATGCGGATTCTTCGAGTCTGTCTGGAGTGTTGATAAACAGGAAAATAATGGATGCCAACTTGTATTTTGATCTCTTCAACCCCTCTCCTTTTTGGCACAAGGCTAAGCCAGTAATTGAAGGAATGCGTAAAAAACGACCTCACATCTACGAAAGGTTTGAATCTATAAATGAGGAAAGGACAATATGGGCAAGAAATAGAAAGAATAAGAAATGCCAAAATCTCCGGCAAGTAATAAAGTCAACTAGTAACAGGGTATTGACAATATAATTTTACAACTTGGAATATTCCTAAATATTGGCAGAGTTTGAATGTAATATAATTAAATATATTGTTGCAGTAAAGTTCTGAACCTCGGGGCATCTTAGATTGTAATGTTATGAACTTCATATTCATTCTTATAAGGGATTATGGATAAGGACTAGTTAATGAGTTACGGTAGAGGAAGAGAAGGTTCTGGCGGAGGGTTTAGAAGAGGTTACAATTCCGGGCCAAAGCCAGTGGAAGTAGGTAAGGAGTATGAGGTGCAGGTATCAGAAATTAGTAATAGAGGAGACGGTATTGCAAGGATCCAGGGATTTATCATATTTGTTAAAGATGGCAAAGTTGCAGACAAGGTAAAAATTCGAGTAGTGAGCGTCGGAGATAGGTTCGCAAAAGCAGAATTGGTGGAGTAAAGAGGTAACAGAGTTGTTGCCTGACGTTCTTTGGAATTGAATTAATTACAGTGTTCATTACTGTATGACATAAATGAGGTTATCGCGTTTATGCTGCATTTGACTTTTTATTGAAACTCATAGTATTCGATTTATTAGTACAGTAAATGAATAATCATCCCCTGTGTCTCTGCCTTGTATCTAACGGAGTTGATCGGGGAGGAAGGGGTGCATCATTCTCATGTCCTGGATGAGATCTTATATGAGGCCAGTATTGGGAACTGATTACGGGAGTTTTACAGACAGGACAGTTAGAGTGGCCACACTTGTGGTGTCCTACGAAGTTTGGATGTATCGTCACATTGCAAGATGTGCATTTCGTTGCTTCCAAAATGTTATCAATCTAATCTATCATTAGGTATTATTAGGGTGTATCGGTATAGAAATTTCAGTATAGACTTATGGGCATGCCTTAAGATTTACTTAATAGCACGTATCTCAGGTCTACGTTAAAAACTGAAGCATGGCCTGCTTAAGATAACTCGCACTGGCAATAAGATACCCCACTATAGGACTTGACCTATTCAGTCGAATCTATTCAGCACTGAGCGATGATTTCGTTTTCATGGTCCGGACAGACTCGTTCTAGCAACGTGTAATGATTAAACGAGTACCTGCAACCACAAGTGTATTCTATTGTTTTCTTGTTATTGCTATAATCCGAATCTTTCTTATGCTTTCGTGGCAGTAATTCAGACACAGAATAATAATACATTCCTAAATATATTAAGATTATCTATGTAAACTTGTATTGATGATATGAAATCTATTACAGTGTTTGAAAAAGACGCACATAATCGTGATCGAAGTTCATGTCTATAGAAGATTACAGCTGCCTGTCACACATTTCGGAAAATAGGAAACTTAACTAGCGTATAAAAATACAAGGCATTTGTACTTGTTTGTAATTGGTAGTTGATGAACTAGTGAATCAACCGTCTTTTAGAATATTGTCTTACTTCCCTTAGTCTTGAAGGAGAAGGAGAAAGAGAAAGCACAAACTAAAGAAAAATTACGTTAATATATTATCGAATAGCTAATTGAATGCACCTATAGATAATTATTTTTAAATTTCAAATGGAATAAAGTTTCTATAGTCATTTTCCATACCCATTTATATTTTTTCAGAGCACCTAAATCGTTGATTAAACGTGTGATTCTAAGGTATCTAATGATACTTATTTCAGTGTTTACCTTGCTCGCCGATAGTTCCTCATCCAAAGAAATATCAGCGTTTAATCTAATTGGCACGCAAAGTGAAGATAATCTATCAGGTGGTGTTGGCCACTTGATCCGCTGCCTAGGAAACGGCTTTATTCCTCGAACGAATTGTGTGGGAACCAATCATAATGATAAGATATTGGGAGTGAACGGACCTGAAACAATTTACGGCTTAGCAGGGAATGACTTTATCGAGGGGTTCCGTGACGCGGATGTAATATATGGAGGTAAGGGAGCTGACACGATTTTAGGCGGAGAGGGTTCGGACCAGCTTTTTGGACAGGCTGGAAATGATTTTCTCTTCGGGGATTCCGGTAGCAACTTAGTATTTGGTGGCGGCGGAAATACGATATATGGAGGAAAAGGAGACGATTACCTTTTTGGCGGCCCTGACAACGACATTCTTGTTGGAGGTGAAGGACATGATGTTTTTGACTGCGGCGAAGGTATTGACACTATCACTGACTTTAATGTAAATGAAGATACCGCAAATAGTAACTGTGAGGAACTATGAAATTCAACATGTATATTGCAAATGGAATTCAATACTTGATCCAAACTCAATGCGTTTCTATTGCAAGGTATATATCTGCCTCCTTGTACTTATTTACGGTTATCAAGTACAGAAAGGAGGCTTTAGAGCCCAACATTTGGGACCCGGGACCCAGCTATTAGGAATGTGATCGACTTGATAAATGGATCACGAATCTTTTCCATGAAGGATTGAAATTGAGTGGTTGTGCTAGGTACTAACTGCCCTAATTCGAGCCCTTATGTGCTATTGGCAAACGAGTCTGACAATGTCTGAAATATTAGCTTAATTCGTTATGCTTGACTTCGCATAGATTTGACATGCTATTCTAATCGTGAATGTGGAATCCCGTTATGGTGTTGAAACTTATTGGCACAATCCGCAAGCATCAGCTAGTTGTAAGCGAGAAAATCAAGCACTTATTTGATAGGATGTAAGAATGTCATGATTAGTTATCAATTTTTTTTCCTTTCTTTTATCCGATCAATTGCGGATCGTGCTGCCCTTATTACTTCTGAATCAGTAGACGAAGTTAGGATTTCTGTCAAAGTGGGAAGAGCTTTGTCACCATATTTGGCGATGTCATTAACAGCCAAAACACAATTTTCTATTTCTATTGAAAAGAGAGCTTTGTCACGCAAGGATTCAAGTTTTTCAGGGTAGGGCATTAATAAGTATAATCTACGGACTCACTATAAAGAGTTTAACATCATTCCAAAATATTTCAATGAATCATGAATTTGCACTCAATTCTTATCAAAGTAATTTTCCTGAAAGGCTAAGTGTTGTGGGAAAGCATGATGAAAAGTTGATGTCCGCATGTGATCTAAAAATTATCGCCAAAACTCCTAGTACCTTCCATCTACCTGATCTTGGGGAGATCCAATTTTCTTTGTCTTGTAAGAGTCTTTGTGAGTCCTGTAATCCAACTTTTGTTCGTGTTCCTCTCTAACATGATGTAATCTGTCTTTTTCATGTATGAATTCTTTACCACATTCGCGACATTTGACTACTGGATGATGATGAACATGTTTTGTGTGCGCAATAAGCTCCTCATAATTTTGAAATTTTTCGTGGTCATATTCGCACACGTACTTGTTGCGGTGAAGTATGTCCATATAAGGACAGTTATAGTCTTCGACTTATTTTTATTGTTTATGTCATAGTTCCCTATTCAATAGTTCAGTTCATGACATACAAGGTGGCACAAGTATGTAATACTGAATAAGTAACATTTTACCAGGTAATTTTCAACACATTGATTCATGTCCGAGTCAAGCTAGGCGCTAGATTACTTTTTTCAATTGTAAGGTTTATTGAGGATGTTGTGCCCAATATTTGGACATCGGACAGATTGCAAAGAATTATCAATGGAGGGAACAATTGCCCAATGAAGACCATAAACGTTATATAAAAAGGACATAAGCCTTTGACAATGACTAAACTGGAAACTTATTTCGTTCTTCTAGTACTTGTTATATTGACAGGAACAGCCTTATTGTATCCAGCGCTATCTACTCTCTTGCCGAAGCTGGAAATGAGACAAAAGGACAATTAGGGACATTCAATGATGTTAATAAATCCATAAATAGAAACTTCTTCGAGTTTAATACTGCAATCCCTGCTTTTAATGTATCACTTTTTCCTCCTGACCAATTTTTCTCAGGACAATTGAGGTGAATCAGAATGATAATGTGACAGTAAACTTTTACAATATGGAAGCCCCAACTGGTGACAGACACACTTTTACTATCGATGACCCATATTCGGTTGATTTAGTGCTTGCACCTGGACGAAACGGAACTGTAACATTCACAGTAGATAATCCCGGCATCTATCAGTTCTATTGTGAGTATCATGAGCCGACTATGACCGGCCAACTAGTAGTATTGCCTGAATAACACATGGATTGGGGTAAGATTAGCGATTTTCAAACCTCTTGACAGATTCATGGATTGTTGTGTAGTTTGCATGAAAGTATTGGATTGATTCCTCTGACCGATTTTTGATTTCGTAATTATCAAAAGCCATAATACTTGATACTGATTATTTGACGAGTTTGGTCGCCATTTCACAAAGTGCAAAAAGCAAAACTTCTAATGAAGAGGAAGCAACTTAAGCAGAGAAAAAATTAACTCCTAATTTTAGGTATCTGGTACGTTAAATCAATCTTAAACTCATCTAACGTCATAACCAATCCATAGTATTCTCTAATGTTTTCTATAGTAGAAGAGTAGTTCTTGTTCATAGATGCTGTGGCATCGGATATTAAGATAACATCATAACCGTGATTGAAAGCATCCCTAAGTGAACTTTCGACGCATATGCAAGTGTCGATACCAGAAAATATGATGGTATCTATCCCAAAACTTCGTAACCATACTTCCATTTCAGTATCTTGAAAAGCGGAATCGCGTCTTTTTATTACCACATGATCCTGCTTAGTTGGAGAAATTTCGTCGAGTACATCAGCATCCCACGTACCTCGAACACATATTGGCCTGGTTCGAATTCTCTCCTCCCTTGATTTTGGAAGGATCTTGTGGGTTCTTGTTAGTAGATCTATGCCTGTACCTTCACGTACGGCTTGGGTGAAAAAAATTGGTATCTTTGCACTTCTGCATGTTTGGATAAGCCTTCTAACATTGGGAATTATGCTTCGGTATTTTGCCGTGTTGATTCCCATGAGATTGTAAGAGCCACCCTTGCTTACAAATCCGTTTTGCATATCAATTATCAAAAGTGCCGGATTAACTGTATGCTCGCCTATTCGCACAAACTATCAAATATTACCCAGTTTATAATATCTTTTGACAAGTTAAGGGATTTTTATGTCAAGTATAGAAATTTTCTCTAGCGCATCAACTGGGTGAGTTGAATATGAGTGCTTAGAAAACATTCGATGCGTCGATAAGTAAATTCGAGGAAATGCTGGTTATGTAATCAATATTCGCAACTGAATCTGTGTTTTTGAATATTTAGTCATCTTCACTCCTTAGTATGATATTTCTAATGATTGAAATTGAATACTACACATAATTTGGAAGTTCGCAACTAAAGTCTTATGATTTCTGATGGAAAGTAACTTTCATAAGGGATGACTCCTGTAGTAAATTAGGGCCACTAACTCCTCAATTAGTCGAAGAGGCTTTTGGGTAGAAAGTGAGTTCGATTTCAGTAAATAAGATAGTGATAATAGAAATGTGTAGTATAGCAGGGATTTTGAGCAAAAATGGAAGTGATATAGCAGACAGTATAACTGACATGTTGACCAGAATGCCAAATAGAGGACCAGATGGTTCAGGATTATTGTTGGGAGACAAGCTTCTGTACTTTAAGAGTCTGAACGAACTTTCCAAGAATCACTTCTCTGGGAATTTTGCTCTCGGGCACAGTAGGCTTGCAATTGTAGGTGGTAGCTCTGGCAGGCAGCCATTGGAAAGTTGTGATGGAAGACTCATACTTGCACATAACGGAGAGATCTACAATCACAAGGAAATTCGAGAACAGCTGTCGAGTACTCACAAATTTGTTACAAAAAGTGATAGCGAAGTAATTATTCATCTAGTCGAACTATATCTGGGTGACGGTGACGACCTTATTAAAGCAATCAAGAAGACTACGGATATTCTTGACGGTATATACGCATTTGCGATTAGAGATTGTAAAACGGGTTTGATCGCATTAGCGCGAGATCAGACTTGGTGTAAGACAACTGTACTACACCGATCATCAAGATGTCCTGGCCTTTGCCTCTGAGAAAAAATCATTGCTTGGTATCGCCCCAAGGGGAGAAATACGTAGAATCATGCCTGGTACCGTCGTGCTGATAGATTCAAATTTTGTAATGAAAGAGTTTGAACTAGGTAAGCATTTTATTAATGATTCTGAAAGAAAGAAAGTAGTCTATAACGATAACACAGATGCTGTTTCAGCTTACCAGCGGGCATTATTGGCTTCTATGAAAAAACGTACTAGGGACCTCGAAAAGGTTGGAATAATATTTTCTGGAGGTATAGATAGTGTTCTTATTGCTTACCTTGCAAAAAAAATGGTACCAGAAGTCATTTGTTATTGCGGGGGATTAAAGAATTCTCCAGACGTGTTGTTTGCGGAGGAAGTTGCTAAAAAGTTGGACCTTCCGTTACACACGAATGCTCTTGAGTTAGAAGAAGTAGAAGGTATGTTAACTAGAATAGTTGAGGTTATAGAAGATAACAATGTTGGTCAGGTGGAGGTTGCAATACCAGTATTTGCTGCTGTGGATCTGGCCCACAGAGATGGATTAAGGGTAATGTATACGGGACAGGGAGCAGATGAACTGTTTGGTGGATACTCATGGTATCCTAGGATAGTCGAGCGGGAAGGATATTCGCTACTCGGCAAACATATGGCAAATGATCTTAGTCTACTATACAAAGAGACTTTGGAACGTGAAGATAAAATTGCAATGTTCCATAGTGTAGAAATAAGAGAACCATACCTGGATACCGAAGTAATCCGTGTCGCATTGCGAACAAAACTCGAACTGAATGTGATTGGTAAAGATGATTTATACGGCAAGCGTGTCCACCGAGACTTGGCTGTTAAATTGGGAATACCCTATGATATAGCATACCGTAAAAAGGAAGCAGCCCAACATGGTTCTGGAATCCATGACGCATTGAACATTATTGCCAAGAAGAACGGGTACGATTCGTCGAAAGTCCCGGAAATTTATCTAAGCGAACTCAAAGGACGAGAAAAAATTGGAAGTTCGCAAAGATATGGTCATAATTATGGTGAGCAATCGTTGTGGGGAACACTCCCTCATGTACAGCTCTGTTTGGATGAAATGGTTGGGTCTTACCGACGAGCGATTGAAATCCGCAATTTTAGATCGTAGTCGTTAGCTAAAAAAAGTCTAGCGCATCGTAGCACTATTCTCACTTCAGAGAATCGATATTCTATCATTCACATCTTATGGCTAATTGGATTGGGATAAAATATGGTCCAGAAAGGTTCCCAAATCTGTAGTGGCTACACAGCAAACCTTGTCTGCACCTCCATAATAGACAAATAATGTGCCATCCAATATACAGGCGCCTGTAGGGAAGACAACATTTCCCACATCCCCCGTCTTCTCATAAGTTTCTTCAGGGCGCAAAATTGGTTCTTTTGTTCTACCAAGGATCTTCGTTGGTTCGCGTAAATCCAATAATAAAGCACCTGCGCTGTAAACTCTGTCAATACTGACACCATGGTAAATTACGAGCCAGCCCTGTCTTGTCTTTATGGGCGGAATCCCAACTCCAATTTTAAGAGATTCCCAACGTTGTTCTGGTTTAATCAGGAGAGTATGTTTATGGTAGTCAGTTATTGAATGACCTTCACTCATCCAAATGCTTGGCTTGTCAGTATTATATTTGGGGCCAACCCATTTGCTTGGTCTATGAAGAATTCTATATTCTGAATTTTTTTCATCACCGTTCTCTTTGGGAAACAACACAGTATCCTTGTCATCAGAATCAGGAATCGTAATAATCCCAGCTCGTTTATAGTGAAAAAAATCATTTGTTTTAGCAAGCGCCGTGGAAGCCGAAGGTCTCTCCTTAACATAATTTGAAAGTACAACGTAAGTTACATACACATCATTTCCTATTCTCATTAGTCGAGGATCTTCTAAACCATATCTTTCATATTCTTCTTGCGGGTAAATGGCCATGCATTTGCGTCTTTCGAATGATATGCCATCGGTACTTGAAGCATATCCAATTCTAGAGACGTAGTATTCATATTCTCCAATAGCCCTGTACAACATGTGAATTGTATTTTTATCACTTATTATTCCACAATTAAATACAGCTTTAGATTCCCACCAATTAGAAACATCAGGCATTAAGATGGGATTGTGTTTGGCCCTTTGTAAAATAGCCATTAGCCTAGATATCAAAATAACGCGACTTAACATACTCTATATGTGTTATTCATGAAAGTATCAGTACACTTCTAGAAATAATTTTTTCCAAACAACGAGGATAAGATGAACTTTGACTTCTTAGATGTCTCTTTTGCTATCTGCTGTTCTATCTCCAAAAAAAATCTCGAGATGAGAGGGTTGGATTGTTCCAATTCCATGGGGCACTCATTTTTAGCCCTGGTCAATGTTGTACGAAATTTGCGAGAACCGACTGAGAGAGTATTTCAGTAGCTATTAGAGTTGATTCGTAATGAAAAGTCTATCTCATTAGCCAAATTTTGGGTAAATCTTATGGGCAAAATTAAGTAGGCATTGGCTCAATAAACAAATGTGATATAATATGTTCTTAATTTCTCACCCTCAAAAATAAAGTCTATAATTTACTATATGCATCCACTGATTACACTTCTTCGAGTCAAATTCTATCCTTTTTCAAATCGCCGTACAACGCCCGATCAAATAATTCGGGCCAGGATGAATGTGCCACGCACATACAAATCACGTGTAAGTCAGACTTGCAATAGGAAGATTTTACTAATACCTTTAATGATTTTAACCAAATGTTCGGGAAAGCGACCTGCAAAATCTGTGGGGATGAAGTTAGATTTGTTCTAAAACATTTAAAACAGAAACATCCAGAAATCCTAGGTGATATGGACATAGCCAAGCTAAAGATGGAATCGATTATTAAGAAGTACTTCTCAGAATGAGGGAAATACTGGGATGTATGTATCGGACGGCTGTATCACTTGGAGTCTAATAAATTCTGGTTTTATATGTCGAGGAAAAGAATAAAATCAATATGTAATTGGTTAGTACCATTCTGTGATAATGAATTCGTTACTCAATAAAATAACCCTAGCTAATCTACTATATCCTAATAACCAAGATTTCCCTATCATAACATTGTTGCTAGTGTTTATACCTAAATCTCGACATTTAGATGTATAACTACAATGTCAACTGCATTTACGACTGTAGAATTTCTTGAACCGGCCAATCATAGAAACTAAGGCGAGGAAATAAGAGCAAACGTATTGCCATCAGGGTCTCTGATTTGGGATATGATGCCACCCCAATCTTGTTGCTCTGGAATGGTAATACTGACTCCTTTTCTTTTCAACTCTTCATATGAAGATTGAATATCATCAGCATAAAACCATATTCCAGTAGGTTTGCCAATCAGGCCTTTTGCATATCCCACATCTGCAGAGGGCATCATCTTTTCATCGGGAACCATAAGACTCAACGTAGTTTCGGATTTCGGAGGGCCCACTTCTATCCACTTACCCCCTTTGTATGGCATGTTTATTAAAATGTCAAATCCTAGTTTCTCAGTGTAGAATTTCACCGATTGCCCCTGATCCGATACGAAAACCATAACTCCACCTACTTTATTGATCATAATCAATATTATCGATCTGATCTAATAAATCTAATTGTGTGCACTCAACAATCCAATTACTCTATTCCTGTGGGCTAGTAATAAGATGCGCCATTCAATGCTAAAAGCATACAGATAATACAATTGCTCAAATATGTGCCTTGAAAAATATGAGATCTTAATTATAAATTCAATCAGTACGTTAGTGCTAGTCCAACCTTAAACGCTAGTGAAAATTTCAATTGATCAGAAATAGTAGAGGCTCAATTATTACTTCTGAATTCAAATCCTTAACGGAGGGGAGACTTGTTATCACACTAAACTAGTTGTTAATCCGAGTGGTAAAATGCCCAATGCCAAACTAATTCATATCTACATATAGCTATTTAAGTTACATTCGTTAAAACGCTGCACTAGTATGACTGTATTGCAAATCTCCGCAGTAACACTTAGAGTGTCGAACATGACTAGATCTTGTCTTTTTTATTCAAAACTTCCTGGTCTGACTCTTTGTTATGGTGGATCCAATGAAAAGTTTAGTTCATTTGAAATTAAGGACCATCGTTATAAGTCATACATTAATTTGGAATTATCAGCAGAGATTTACAAACAATTATCGACAATTTATTTTCGCATTATATTTCACACAACTGATATTGATAGACTTTATTCGGAGTTAAGGAAAGATTTAGATCTGTCGCGCATTATTGTCTTTGAGAACGAGCCATCTAACGCGACATGGGGAGAAAGATATTTCCATTTAAGAGATCCTGATGGATATCAAATATCATTTGCGACCCCCCATAAGTATGCTGATTAATTTGGCATCGGCCATGTCGTCTGCTCAAAAGAGAGTGCAAAGAGCAAAATTATCAATCACACTGTTACCATTAGATAGGATCTTAAGGTTTGTCAAAATCAGACACCAATGTACATCTAGAACAATCATCTAAATGGAGAACTTTAGGAAAAAAAATAGGCTTGGATTTAATTTTCTCAGTGCCCGCAGCCGCATCCATGACCAGCCTCATGGCCATGAGTATGATCTTGCTTGGGAACTGAATTCTCAAGGCAAGAAGGGCATAAGGTATTCTCATTTTCAGACATAAATGAGATGCCACAAGAACTGCATTTTAGTTTTTGAAGACCTTGCATAGTGTTCGTAAGGAAAAGACACTAATTAATGCCTTTCCAACCCTGAATTCAGAATAAGGCGCATCTATAGAAAAAAGCAATATAAACAGGTAGAAATTTTGAATTAGGTTGCAGTTAAAATTTTCAAACTCTGATATTTTGCGAATGAATTTGGACTTTAAAAGCAGGTTTTCCAAGTTGCTGCTCAATATCTTTTAATGTTTATAAAATATCTTGTGTAGGATCCGTTTTCTCCAGAGTTTAAGAAATCGATTTGCCATCAATTCTCGATATGAGAACCTTTGAAATAAGCCTAGGATGACTTCACTAATTAGTTAACTTCAAATTGTTTAGCCATCAGAAACTACTCAAATTCAGCTATAATTCGGCCTCGTGTATCTTATTTGTGATTGCGTCTATCTTCTCAAAGATGATATCATAGACCTGTTTCTTCTCATCAATTTTAAGATCCTTTCCATATTGATATTTAAGATTCAGCAAATAGTGTGTTATAATACACCCATTCACGAATCCAGTTATGTATCCGTCGTCATCGTTGTAAGTCTCTTTGGTATGAAGATTTTCCCTGACTGTCTTTACTATTTCAGTCATTGTACCAGTATAAAGATTAATTATTTCGTACAAACGACTAGTTTCGGTAGTTGTAAGAGGCATTGCTCATGATATGGCACCATTTGAGATTATTTAATTTTTGGCTTAATCAGGAAACAGAATATAGTGGCAAGTAGACCTGTAGTTATCATCAATCGCCTCTAGTATCGCAAAAGAATTCAAGTTAACTTAGCAATTGGGAACGCGGCCAATTTATTTGATTTTACCTTTTGATATTACCCATTATCCTATTCCAATTGGCGGTCTAGCATCTTTGCTGTGTTCTAAGAGCTTATGATAGCTGTAAATGTACCAGCTATCAAATATTTTTCCGCATACTTCACATTCCCACTTGTTCGTTTCCTTGCTAGTCGGAGCAAGCTGGTCTGCCACAGACATATAGACATAATTATATGTGCTCGCGTACCAGATAAGGTTTTCACCAATTGACCAAATAATCTTGGTGAATCTGTTTACAGTCGCAAAGTGTAGAAGTATCTAATCAAAATCATATCATGCGTAGACCTAGTCTAAATTCATGAAAAGTTGGCTAGGATATTGCCACCTGTTATAAAAAGCAAGAAATAGAAGAATAAAAAATAATAGATTAAACTAAATTGTCATGATTCATTAGCGGATTTTCTTAGGTTAAATAATGTATTAATCGAATTTCAGGATAAAAAAATTTTAGAGATATCATAACTTTTTAAGAAGCTAGTTAAGATATCCCCAGTTGAGGAAACGAAGATACGGCGATGTTTAGTTCGCCTTGAATTTTTCGGATTTTGTTTGCATATTCATTCATTCGTGCATTGTCTGCTTGTACTTTTGCAATTCGGTAGCCCTTCCAGGCTTTTCGAAGTGCTCCCCAGCTTTGTCCAACAGTAAAATTACTTTTTGATTGTCCGCTTGTTTCTTTGGTGGTTGTGATTTGGTCTTCAATCCAATCCGGAACTTGCGTTAATGCCATGCTGTATGAGCTATTAAATTTACTTACAGAGGAATGTCAGACAATTTGAATCAGCTTGTAAAAATACTTAGCACTTGTATTGATATGAGACTAACCTATTGGAGATTCAAATGGAAATTTCGCTTTATCATATGAAGTACCAAGAATAAATAAGATTCAATCCATCTCTCACAAGGTGAAATGAAAAGAAATAGCTATCAACCTAGTTCAATGCCAGACCTTCAAACTCAATTTGATGTGGTGAGATTAATATTAGACAAGAAGACTGAAGATGCACTCACTCTTCTTTCGGCATTTTACAAAGTTGCAGCGCCTGAGATCAAAGTTGGAACAATTAAAGGGAAAAGAAAGACAGTTTACGCTGTCTATGTGGGCAGAGAAAGAAAAATTTATGCTATGAATTCTGACATTTTCTACAATCCCTTCATTGTTCTTCACGAGTTTTATCATCACCTTCGATCGCAAGGTAGAGAGCACCGCGGTTCAGAAGACTACGCAAATAAGTACGCAAAGCACTTTTTGCATTCTTACCTTTCAGTATTACGATCCAATGCAAATAGTGATACACCAACGAAAAAGAATCAGCAAAGAGGCAATCTGAATTGATGGATCTGGCATAAAATGAACAATGGATCGCAAATACTATAGCCATCAAGTCATATATTGTCCGAAAGGTTTTTGAAGCGTAGCAAATGATTCAATCCATACGATTTAAGAAATATACCTCAAATAAGAGGAAACCAGCAAATGAAATTTCTGATTCTGAAGTTAAAATCTTCGTGGAGGCACTACAAAATATTGGTTTACCTTATCCAAAGGTAAGAAACCTCAACTCTATTTTGAAGA
This sequence comes from uncultured Nitrososphaeraceae archaeon, assembly GCA_963788355.1. Taxonomy (GTDB): domain Archaea; phylum Thermoproteota; class Nitrososphaeria; order Nitrososphaerales; family Nitrososphaeraceae; genus TA-21. The sequence continues at coordinate 181,284 of CAWBGD010000012.1, forward strand.
ACAAGTTGAGATGAAGCCAAGATTAATGCAATTTTACGTTACTTGGAAAGATCTAAGAAAGTAGAGATCGATCTGGACGGCAACATTATTTGGATGAGCGCGCAAGAAATTAATCAGGCAAGTCTCGCGGAAAAGGCTTCATTTTCTTCCGACTTCATTGATCATCTGAAGTCCCGACGCATTTACTTGAGTTCAAGCGACTAATGTATTTACAAAAGAAAGGCAGAGGTAAGGAGAAAAATACCTACCCAATAGTTGAATTCTAGTTAATCAATTCTTAAGTGTGCTCTTCCTCATTACGCCTTAAATATAACTCAAAATGGAATTAGCTATCTTGCTGTTCGCTCTCGTTTATATATCAGCGGCTGAAACACAAAGAGTGAATTGAAGTCACGCGACAGAGAAGAGATATTTGCCTCAATTCTAATGACATCTGGGTCTGGTGGAGGAGCAAGAATTACTAAGATAATGTTCAGTTCCTTTCTTACGCATACTCAGGTCTTAGAATACTCAAAACTCTTAATTGGGCGGGGATTTCTTGAGTACAGACAAGATTAACAAGACTTTCAGAACTACTTCGAGCGGCTTTGAATTCCTGCATTTATACGATGAGATGAGCCAAATAATTAACATACAGAGAAACTATAATTCTTGAATGCCTGAATAAGTTTATTAGATTTAAGTTAGCTTGTATGCCTGAAATTTGCCAATTAATATATTAGTACTACTGCATAATGAATTTGGACCGATCATGAGATACTAGCGTCATCGTCGTTTTTCAATCCGTCTTGAGACTATTGGATTCTATATGAAGCAACAAACATTGCTGGGTGATGTTAATCTAGTATCTTTGGATTAGAATAACGCTCTCGATTACCGCCTTTGTTTTCTAAGCAGGTCAAGAAGTTTGCTTCCTGAAAATGGCTTTTGAATTATCTCTATTGGAAGATTGAAAAATTCTGCTGCATCTTCAAAAATATCCTTACTATATGCAGACGCGAGTATAATTCGCTGATGGGAGTTGATTGACATTATTTTTCTTGCTACTTCAAAGCCATCCATGCCAGGGATCTTGTAATCCAAGACTACTGTATCAAATGGCAAACACGAGTACAGCGATTTTGCTTTATCATGCAAAGCATTCATTTCTTCATGATAAATTGCTAAACATTTTTGACCATCATTGGTAAGCGTCACATCATGTCCTCTTTCTCGGAGGAGCTTGTTCGTAAATTCGAACAGTATCAATATCATCTTCCGCAATCAGTACGTTCAATAGCAGAGATAATTTGGTCTTACAGAATTAACATGTGATGTGAAATATGTTTGACATGAAATGTTGGCTAGTTAGTATAATACTGGGTATTTATTACGATACAACGATCCGTTTGCACTTGATTAGATTTCCAAATTATAAAAGACTTTTGAAAGCCAGACTATCTATTATAATGTCTAATCCCAGAATTTAGTCGAATGTATTCCTATTCGATAACTAAAAAGAAGCATTTGTATTAGTAACTTGAATGATCTTTATTTTGGTATAATAATTTTATTTATACAGCCAACACCTGACCATTGCACCTTCAACTTCAGTCATATGAGGATTCAGCTTGCAAATATCCATTGCGAATGGGCATCTATCGGCGAATCTGCAACCTTCTTGCAGAGCTGCCAAGTCAGGTGGCTTGCCCTTCAACGATTCTAAATTTTCTCGTTCATCTTTCATACGGGGAACTGCCGCTATCAGTTTCTGAGTGTAGGGATGTCTAGGACTAGAATAAATATGTCTGGAAGCACCAAACTCTACAATTTGTCCAGCATACATAATAGCAACGCTGTCTGCAAGCTCCGAAATCACTCCTAAATCATGAGAAATGAACAAAATCGACAATCCAAATTGTTTTTTGAGACTCTTAAGTAAATTTATGATTTGGGCCTGAACCAAAACATCTAAAGAAGTGGTTGGTTCATCTGCGATAAGTATCTGTGGCTTTAGCAACAATGCCATAGCAATGATTATCCTTTGTTTTTGCCCCCCGCTTAGTTCGTGAGGATATTTCTTGATTATTGACTCATCAAGTAATACTTGCTCCAAAGCTGCTTTAATGCAAGCAGAGGTATTTCCTGAGAATTTATGCTCTTCTAGAACTTCATTCATTTGTTTTCCTACAGTAAATACAGGATTGAGAGAGTTCATCGCACCCTGGAAAATCATCGCAATTTTCTTCCATCTGATCTTTTTGTCAAAATCAGAAGTTGAAATTGAAAAAATATCTGTTCCATCCAAAGTGACTGATCCGGCCATAATTTTGCCAGGCGGCTGCACCGAACGTAACAATGCAGTCCCCAAGGTACTTTTGCCACAACCAGACTCGCCTGCCAAACCAATACAATAGTTGTGAGTTAGTTCAAAACTAACGCCATCAACTGCCCTTACAATTTCTCGTTCGGAGATGTAGAATACGCTAAGCTTTTCGACAATAAGAGTTGATTCCATTCGAGTAGGACCTCACTACATCATAATTTCAATGAGACTTACAAATAATACGCCTAAATTACATCTACCATAGGGATCATAAAGGGTATTCAAACCTCATTTTGCTTAGATTTTTCAACTTATTTAATTTTGCTAGCGGACAGGATATATAATGATCAATCCTCATAAGACAAATGCGGTGCCTTGTAATTAATGAAAACTCCAATTTGTACATTCGATGCTAGGTCAGGCAGTCTATGTTCTCTATGCGAGAATAAATTGAGAACTGGAGAGTTAACACAAGAAGATGTAGAAGGGTCAATAAGATTGACAAAATTGTCGGCAAACAACCAAGATTTGGATAAATTATCACTCATGAGTTCAAAGAGGGTTGATGAGGAATTTCTCTTGTTCTTTCGAGCTCCAGACATAAGTTATTTAAGATCTAACGAACGCCTCATCAAAAAAATACAAGAAGAATTTCACGGGAATGCTTGGCTTATTGAGGCGGATTCTCCACCTAGAAAGTTCTTGGAGAATCTCTTTTTCCCAATAAGGATAGGAAACTCAAATATGATTTGGCTTCCTGATGGTCATAAGGTAACCCAGGTGACTGTTGCCAAGAAAGACTTTACTAGATTTCTGAAAAGATAGAAAAAATTAGACGAATCGCAGAAGAGATTAAAGATATTGAATTATTGGTTGAAGTGTTAGGAGACTAATAGTTGCCCCAAATTTCGGGTAAGAGAACTTTTGCTAACTCGTTAGGCAAGAAGCAGATAGGCGAATATGTTACTTTCGCGGGATGGATTGTAGACATATCTCATATTGGTAAAATAGGGTTCCTTAAAATGAGAGATATGACTGGACTAGCTCAAGGAATCGCCACCGGAAGTATTCTTGACAAAATTAAAGAAATCCCGAGGCAGAGTTCAGTTACGGTCTGTGGAATAATTGCTAAGACTAAGGCAAAGAGCCTTTCTGTGGAAATCAATATTAAAGAAATTACAGTTACGGGAAGAGCCATTCAGCCTTTACCTATTGATCCCACTGGCAGAATCGAGTCTTCATTAGACAAGAGATTAGATTGTAGAGCTCTCGATCTTAGGAATGAGAATGTTTCAAATATATTCAAGATCCGATCCGAAGCACTACATGTGATCCGCAAAATACTCAGATCAAAAATGTTCATAGAAGTACAAACTCCAAAAATAATTGGGTCCGCAACAGAAGGTGGAGCTAATCTATTTGAATTTGAATATTTCAAGAAAAGAGCTTTCCTTGCTCAGAGTCCTCAACTTTACAAGGAAGAACTTGCTTTGGGGCTCGAAAGGGTATTCGAAATAGGACCCTATTTCAGAGCTGAATCTTCACATACCGTCAGGCATCTTTCTGAATTTATTAGCATAGATCTTGAGGCAGCTTATCTGGATTATGAAGATATAATTGATCTGGTAGAAGTGTTAGTATTGTCAACTTTGGCCGAGCTATCATCAATGTTCCCTGGAAAAATAATTGACTTGGGTGAATTACAGAGAAAAAGGCTCGACTGCAAAAATACCTCGGTTAACCTACGAGAAATGTATTCAAGAATTACGAGATACTGGCGATCAGGTAGAATTTGGAGATGATTTGTCTGATTTAGCCCTGAGAAAGTTGGGTGGTTTACACAGAGGGCTATATTTTATAATAGACTGGCCTACAAACTTGAAGCCTTTTTACATAATGGAACATGAGAAAAACAAACTTTTATCAAAGTCTTTCGACTTACAGTATGGATACCTAGAATTGGTATCTGGGGGTTCAAGGGAACATAATCATGAGAAACTTGAAAGTAAAATGATTGACCAGGGTCTGAATCCAAAAAGTTTCCACTATCACTTAAAAACATTTGAATGGGGGATGCCCCCACATTCGGGGTGCGGAATTGGACTTGACAGATTGATGATGATGCTTACCTCTTCGGACAACATACGGGAAGTGGTCCTATTTCCACGTGACACTGATAGACTTACTCCTTAACTACGTCAATCAAGACATTTCTTAAAGAAGTTTCCAGGATATAAGCACCAAATTTACAGTCTGAGACTGAATAAATTAACCAGATTACGGGATTAATCTCCATGTACGCCAGATCCTCCATTGATGGTCTAATTCCATGCGTATGTGAATGATAGATGCCGATAACGTCCAATTTTTTTTCTAGTGAATATTGATATGCAGCTATTAAATCCGGTTCTGCCATCTTGAAAGAATTGATGGATTTATTTGTGTTTTTCATATGATATGTCTCTCTTACCATTGTTAATTGATCCTTAGCTACTCCAAGCAGAAGGGAACAAGCCTCAAATGGCGCAAGCAGTGAGGCATATTCTATTAAATCTTCGATATGTTTCTTGGTAATGATTAGCTTTTCCACTAAGGTCACAAGACAATTCTAAATATGAGACTGTTATTATTTTTTCCTAAGTAGGTGAGGCATTGCTATTCAATTAATTTCTTTAGCTCGCGTAATTGAGCATAATAACGTCCTACGGCTTTTAGACTTAATGTTATACTTCCTACCGTTTACTAGTAAGGTTCTAACTAGTCACGGTCAGAAGCCCTTTCATGTCAGGGTGCAAAGTGCAAAAATAACCATATTCCCCAGCTGCAAGCGTGGAAATATCCAATGTGTAATTTCCTCCTGGCTCCATAATTGAAGAATCAAAGGTTTTTCCATCGTCTGCCAAACTTGTTACAGTATGTGGAACATTGTCCTTGTTCGTCCATTGTACAACTTCGCTAGTACTCACAGTTAGGTTGGCAGGATCATAACTTGGATTGCCAATAGCTGACGCTCCAGGAAGAATCGTGATATTTAGCATATTCTTGACGCTAGTTACCATAGTTGCATTGGTTGAGTTTCCGACGCCAGAATTCTGTTCTTGACTGGTTTCTTGACTGGTTTGCTCTTGTGAAACTTTTGGAGTTACTAATCCAAATACGTAGAAGCTCGAACCACCAACAATTGCAGCTCCTATAAAAATTATCGCTATTGCCTTAAAGTATGGTGTTCTTTTGTAAGACGCAACGGTGAGCACAGTAGCAGGGATCGAAATTATAAGCATCAGTCCGATGTATGCAAAGATACTAGGTACTTGACTACTAACTGTTACTGCCCCGGCAAGGCCGAAAGTTACAAGAAATCCAAGTGTTATAAAGGTGGCAGACTTTGCCTTCGGCGATGATGGGAAACCGTCCTTAAAAATTCCCGAAACGAGAATAATTAATCCGATAAACATAGTAAGTAAAGAAACTGCGTGCATTCCGTCCATAAACGTCTTCGCCAAACCTGCAAGTGAAATTCCAACACCTACGATTCCAATTACTGTTAGTCCAATTCCGGGAGTTAGAAGATCCCAATCTGTCATCGTTAATAATAGGAGAGTCTAAAATCGCATAATTAATCTTTTTCCTGAATTTATTGTTTCATGCCGTATTACTGAAATAATCGTTATGGTTACGCAATTAGAAAAAATTCTATTTTTCAATTTTAAATCTTCCTATAGTGTATCGAGAAAATAAAAAGAATGTAGGTCAAATTTAGGACAGATATTGCAGGCAGATCATTTGGAAAATGAATCAAACACTTTGATTGGTGCAATTTTATAAGACCTACTATACTAGTCCACTTTTTCAAAGCACTTATATTCAAGCGAACGCACCTAAGGTTCGTATCATTAAATTTGAGGGTTAGAAAGTGCCTAATACTGGGATAGTTAAATATCATGTTAAATTAAAATTTGAAGTTGATGGTCTTGTAGAAAAGGCAGACATTATCGGCGCAATTTTCGGTCAAACTGAAGGGTTACTAGGACCTGAGATGAATCTCAATGAACTACAAAAAGTATCAAAAGTTGGCAGGATAGAAGTAAATGTTGACAGCAAGGCTAACATGGCAAAGGGAGACGCTTTAATCCCTATGAGCACGGATATCTCAACTGCGGCTTTGATCGCTCCGCTATAGAGAGTATAGACAAGGTCGGTCCCTTCCAAGCAAAATTTTCCTTGGTGGGAATTGACGATATTAGGGCAATAAAGAAAAAAATTATTGTGGATAGGGCAAAGAAAATAGTGCAGGAATGGGCCACAAAAACAATAAGTGAAGGCGAGGAAATGTTAAGAGACGTATATGATGCTAGTAAACCCGGTAAGCTTACTACGTTTGGTAACGCACAGCTTGCTTGTGGAACGGGGGTCTTCGACTCTTCATTCATAATCTTGGTTGAAGGAAGGGCTGACGTGATTAACCTTCTTCGGGCTGGCTTCGATAATGCAATTGCCATCGAGGGAGCAAAAATAGACGAAAGTGTTACGAAACTAACAACCGGAAAGAAGGTTGTTGCTTTTCTAGATGGAGATAGGGCTGCTGACTTGATTTTAAAGGAGTTACAAGGACTTGTGAAAATTGACAAAGTTCTCAGGGCGCCTTCTGGCAAAGAGGTAGAAGAATGTACTCCATTGGAAATTGCTGACATACTAAAGGACGCCTTGGAGTCTAGGCAGGAACAGCCAGGTTCACCTCATCAATATGTGAAATCAGAAAGAAAACAACAGAAACATGACGCAAGGGAGGCTGAATACAGACACGCTGATCATGATGATTCCGCTAAACAGTTGATTCAAAATAGGCCAGAGATCTTATCTACCGTAAGGGACGTATTTCCTCAAATAAACGAAACACTGGAGGCAATAGTGCTGGATGAATCTATGAAAACATTGTTGAAAATACCAGTATCTGAAATTATTAAGAAGTTGGATTCGGCGGAAGGTGGAAAATTGCTTGTCATGGATGGCATAGTGACTCAGCGCTTGATCGATGCCGCTGACAAGGCAGGAATTGAATTTATTGTTGGTCATAGGACAGGAGATCTTAAGAAATCTAGTGATATCAATGTCATGACCTTTAGTCAAATTGGTATAAGTAATTAGAAATCAAATGGTCAATGTCCGGTTAGAGTATGTTCTTACAATTGCAAAATTATTAATGAAGGGAGCTGGCAAGGATTTCGTAGAAGCGACAAGTACAAGTGTAGCCACAGAAATCAATAAATCACAACAAGCCACATCTAAAATTATTTTAGAGTTAGAGAATCAAAACTTTATAGAACGCATTAAAGTGGGGCATGGATTTAGAATTCATGTTACTGAAAAAGGAATCCAGACCGTTAAAGATGTTTCATCTATGCTTGTTTCGGCTATTAATTTTTCACGGACAGCAATCATAATCGAAGGAGTAATCGTTTCAGGTATTGGCGAAGGAGGATATTATATGTCCCTTCCAGGATATAAGAAGCAGTTCGAAAGTAAGCTTGGCTACATTCCGTACGCTGGAACTCTCAATGTCAAAGTTTCGAGCAATCCTTCTATAAGGAACAGAAAGAAAATTGAACGTATCCCATATATATTAGTGAAGGGATATAATGACACAAAGCGAACTTACGGATGGGTCAAATGCTTCCCAGTAACTATAAATGATATACATAATATTGATGCTCATCTACTAATACTGGAGAGATCGCACTATGACGAGAGTTTAGTGGAGATTATTTCATCTGTACCACTTAAAGAGACACTTGGATTAAGAAATGGAGACAAGATTAAGATCGAAGTCTCGAGTCAGACTTCATCTTCCTAGATATCATAAATGGAAGAACCTAGTTCTTGTTTCAGGGAGGAACTCTTTATTCGAGGAATCGGGGTATTCAATCTAACAACTTGTACGTTAAGACCACGCTTTCTGCAATTCAAGGCAATTTCTTTTTCACCATGTGCTTGATCGTAGCCCAGAGCAATTACGTCCGGTTTTACATATTCTACAGTCTTATACAAGGTACCTTCAAACCCGACCATTGCTATATCTACGCATCTTATAGAAGAGACTAACTCCTTTCTCTGTATTTCGTCATGATATATTATCCTTGATTTGTTAATTTTCAAAGCTGTGGAACTTCGAGCAACAACTACAACTAAGACGTCTCCATAAGACTTGGCAGCCTTTAACGTATGTAAATGGCCTGGATGTAGTATATCAAAAACACCTCCAACTAATACAACTTTTATAGATTCTCTTCCAAGGAAAGTTAAGGCAATTTCAGGTCTCTCTATGAAGCCCAAATCTCGCAATTTCATTATTCTGGACTCGAAAACCTCCTTTGGTATAATGGATCTATTTTTGACATATTCGTACGGATTCGGAATCGATTCAAATTGAGCAGAATAAATCGAAACTAAAATCGACTTATCGATTGGATCCATCATTCAAGTTCTCCCTATCTAATTATCCCTATTTCTGTCTATATCAATTAATCCTCGATGAGCCTTGGACCAACTCTAATCCTATTGGCTTTTGAAGATGATGTAGGATCCCATATTTCTCATGCCAATAGGTAATCGCACTATCTCAATTCTCTAATTTTAGACTGGTGAGTTAAGTCAATATTGCTAAAAATTGTGGCTGCTTCAAATTTTTACTGCGAACTTAATTTCCTTGCATCTTTTCCTTAGGGAAACTGTTGAGATATCGGCCACTTGGCATATTTCTACCTGTCTGAGAAATTCATTACAGTTCTGGGATGCTAAATATATTACTGCACCGGCTAGAGCCCGAGGGTTCTTTCCGATTGAAATTCCATTTTCTTGTACCAAAGAATAAATTCTCAATGCTTCTCTCTTTGTTTTTTCTGACAGTTTCAATCGATTAGCAATGAGAGTCACGTAATCCGTTCCATGGAGCACAGGAATTTGCAACGAAAGCTCTCTCAGAATTAATTTATAGTGAGACATAACGTCCTTACTGGATAGATTACAGACAGTAGCTATATCCGAAATTGTTTTGGGTGTTGCAGTTTCCCTGCAAGCTGCGTATATAGCAGCGCCAACTAATCCTAACGTCGATCTTCCTTTCGCCAATTTTTTTACAGCCGCTTTTCTATAGATATAGGCAGCACTTTCCATAACTGCCTGACTTAAGTATAGTTTGTCACCGAAATTGTTGAGAAATTTTAATGCCTTTTCAAGATTTCTCGAGATGGAATCATTCAGCTGTGAGCGATTGTTCCAAGTCCGCAACCTCTGAATGCTAATTCTTTGAGTTGGATCAAGTACCTTCCCTCTCGCATCAGTATCATTCATTCCAATTAATGTCGAAAGCCCCTTGTGATGTATTGCAAGGGACTCAGGCATGCCAGTTCGGGCTCTATCACTATATCCTGTTCTGGCGCTGTAAGAGTTGTCCTCATTATTATATAATTTCTCGGTAGAAACACATCCACAGGAACTACAAACATATTCGCTAGAAACCATATCAAAGATTACAGTTTGATTCTTGCATTGATTACAGTAGAGAAGATCGTTATCACTAGCGTAATTGCGTTCCGACTTGAAGTGCTTTGTCTCCACTGGACTATTCATCTGAACTGAACAGACTGTTCTTCTATTATCAATAGTTTTTCTAGAAATTAGAATATTCTATTAAAAAGCAGTTATATTTCAGAATTTTGATTATTAGTCTAGTTCTTCTAGAGATTCTAGGGAAATTAATATGCTTCATAGCATGAAATATTTAAACTATCCCACGAGTATATTAGATTTGGCTAAAATGTGATCGCATTATGAGGATATTAAATGAAAATAATCATTTACATCTAGAATTTATTAATTTAAACACTGAGAAACGTGCAGTGCGGCATTGAATTAAATGAATAAAGAACATCCTTTGATATTCATTTTACGTATTTTCGGCACATCGGCATAAGCATAACCAATGCCAAAATAATCCTGGCGATACTAGTAGTGATACCTGAGCCTCTTCAGAATTTGTCATCCCTTAATCATGAATTCTAACCATGCTCAGTTACTATTAATGTGCTATCGTGTAACTTGCCTAGTTTACATATCCTCAGTTAGTTTAAGTTGTTAAGAGGATATGATAAAATTATTTGATACAACAATTTTTTGAATTTAGAATTCAATGTCAAATAAATGCAGGGGATGGCAGGTTCCAATCGAATATATTGTTTCAAAAGCGTTCTTCGTTCTTACTGTATGTAACTTTCATATTAAGAGCGAGCTAGTCGGGAAATCAAGATGGCATTAAATTATTTTTGATTGGTTATGGAATCGGAATTCCTCGAGTTCCTCTCATGTGAGTCTCGCAAAACATTAACCCCTCGAGCTAATTATTCAATGACTGATTTTCTCAACAATTTGAAATTCATTTTATTTATAGTTTTTATACAGTGAAAACCTCTACAACAGGAGGTGCATAGATGAACACTTTATTTTTTGAGAACTTTATTTCTATCTGATAGTTTCACTCCTATTATATCCGATGTTATCCTTGAAATGTTCGAATATGAAGAATAGAAGCAGGTATGAGGTTATTGCGGCTATATTGAAATCTGCCAATAGAGAGGAAACGCGTACGAAAATCATGTACAAAGCAATGTTGAGTAACGACCAATGTAAAATATATCTTGACTCTCTGTTGCAAAGCGGACTTATACAAGAAGTCTATAATGGGACGAAGATGGTTTACAAAATTACTCACAAGGGTAACACATTTCTATCCTACTATGATCAGATGAAAGAGTTGCTTCCGGTCGGTCTTGAAGAAAACTATGCGGAAGAGTACTACAAGCTGAGCACTTGATCATAATAACCTACTTAATTGCAGTTCGTGTCGGGTTCTAGAACAGTTAACACCGAAGAGTCCCTCTGATGGTATAACACATCGTAGAACTAAACTACCAAAGATGATCGCAAATTTTAGGTGAACATCGGCGAAAGATGAGAACTGTGATACATCCTCTTCCTTTTCTACAATAAGGAAAGACAAATCAAATCTACTCTTCATCATTGTGCACAAATCATAAAGGGTCAGGTCACTACCAATCATGTCTTTTCTTAATTCATCCGTTCCCATGATATTCAGAATATGTTTTTTGCTATTAAGTTCTGGCGAGTCTTGCAAAGTTACCGCTGACTGACTCAAAATTTTTCGTTTAATATTAGTTGTTTCCGTATTCTCACGAGTTCCGGGCGCAAATTCCAAATACTGAAATCTGGAATCTTTAATGGGTGTAGTATCTCCAGCTGACTTTATTATTCTCTTATTTAGATGATTAAGAATCCAATAATCTCGTATTAAAATAGCGCCATCCTTACGTACAAATTTTCCAATTATTTTTTCAATAAACAGGAATGGCAATGCATGGGATAGCATCTTGGGTATTTCAATAATCACAATGCTGCCCTTTCCGTAATCTCCCCTTAGTGAAACGTCCAAATCTTTGTACCCGCTAGTCAAAGATACGTCAATACTTCCACTCTCTGTACTTTTGTAAATCCAATTGCCCACATTGGTGAGAAGATTAGCGTATCTGAATGGTGTGTACTTATCTAAGAACATAACCATATTGTCCTTAAGTGAGAACAAATAAGTATTATTTTCTACACCAATGCCCCTCAATTTTCTGATTAATAACTTTCTAATCCGACTGTCTTCGAACATATCGTTACTTAATTCCAGTACACCATCAACCATAAAATCTAAAGGCGACTCATCCGTGCCCTCAGTAACAAAGATAATTTTTGCCTTAGCCCTTTCGCGCCACGTCTGAAGTACTCGTTCATTGTTTATACGCGACTCTTTGTCCATTAAAGACGCAATCGCATCCCAGCTGTCAATTACAATTATAGGACTTTTAATATCCATTAACTCATTAGTAATCCTTTCAAAGAGTGATTCGGGTTCATCCAAACGCGCATCTTCAAAATTAGGGTGAGTCATTTGGTCATCAGCGTTGGTATATTGACTTACGTCATCGGTAGCATTAGCGAATTCAGATAACCATGGATAATGGTCGAAGAGTTGTTTTGGAGAAGTTCTAGTCGAGATATAAAAAAAATTCTTTGTTTCCTTTAATGACCTTAAAATTGTGAGAGATAAAGTTGTCTTTCCAGTACCAGAATTGCCCTTGATAAGCAACGAGTATGTCTCCAGCTTCAAAAACTTCTTCAATTCTGCCGGTAAACCTAGAAGATCATCCCTAGTCACTCGTCTTAATCCCCGTTTCAACATGTTACATCTTTATTAACTATTGTATACGTGTTCTGTATTTAGATTTAATAGGTCTTTTGATCGACTCTGTAAGGATATTCCAATAGTCGAATCTTTTGTTTGCACGCATGAAGCCAGTATCCTGAATTGTCTGCAATGAAGTTGAATAATTGAGATTCATGTGAAAAAACTCCTGAATTCTACGCTAGTTTGAGAAATGAAAGCTACTCCTTGAATTTTGTGGTGAACTAGCTAATTTTTAGAAATAATTGAATGTAGTAACATTAAGTTCTCAAGTAATAACCCGTGCTTAGCTGACTTGTATCTTCGTTAGTTTAAAATAAAGTGAGTAAGAGCATTTGCTTATGTTGGATGTGTTAGTCGTTTCCAGGGAGTCTTTTTCCTTCAAAACTGAGCTTCTTGCTTTGGGTGTATTCAAGGATGAATTAAGTTTTTTCAATCTCTCAAATCTATCCAGGGGACTGGAAAATATAAGGCGAGACTTATTTTCGAGAGGTGAATTTAACGCGAATTTTGGGAATACTTCCCTTTTACATTCTAATGATACTGACCTGGCAAGGAAAATTCTATTGATTGGGCTAGGGAACAAACAAGATTTTACCCCTGAATCAGCAAGAATATCGGCAGGAAAAGTTACTCAAAAGGTTAGAAGGTTAGGCCTGCAAGAATTCTCAATTTATTTATCGAGTAAGCCAAGCAAGGAAATTCTTTCAGCAATCACCGAAGGGATCAAACTTGCAAATTATTCATTTAATAAATACAAGACTGTCAAGGAACCAGATTCGGATAAAGAAATAGAAAAGTCATATATCCTCGTCGATGACTATAACCAAACATTAGTAAACGTCGTAAAGGAAAGTTCAATAATTTCTGAATCAGTGAATTTTGCAAGAGACCTCGGAAACCTGCCTCCTAACGAATGCTCTCCTGCCGAGCTTGCGAAAATCGCATTGGAATTAGCATTATCCTCTAGGATTAACGTACGGATAATTGAAGCAACGGAGTTCAAATCTAATCAATTGAATGGAATCTTTGCCGTGGGAGCAGGAAGTAGCTCTCCGCCAAAACTTATAATAATAGAATATTTGGGAAGAAATGACGGGCAGAAAGATTTTCTTATACTAGGAAAAGCCGTAACCTTCGATACGGGAGGCATTTCCCTTAAACCTTCAGAAAAAATGGACGAAATGAAATTTGACAAATGTGGTGGATGCAACGTTATCGCCATAATGAAGGCACTGGATCGCCTGTCTTTACCACTTGATATAATTGGCATAGTTCCTGCTGTGGAAAATATGCCTTCGGGCTCTTCCTATCGGCCAGGAGATATAATCAGAATGCACAATGGAAAGACGATAGAGATTGCGAACACCGATGCTGAGGGGAGAATAATCATGGCTGACGCTTTGTCATATGGGGTGAATACGTATTCACCAAAGGCAATTGTGGACATGGCCACCCTAACTGGAGCGGCTATAATAGCTCTTGGTTCAAATGTTGCTGCCTTACTAGGGAACGACCAAAAACTAGCTGATAAAATCCTGTCGGCGGCCAATTTGTCAGGCGAAAAGATATGGCAACTTCCTATTTTTGAGGAACATAAAGAGCAAATAAAAAGCACGGTGGCAGACATAAAGAATATCGGTGGTAGATCCGCCGGTGCAATTACCGCCGCTGCGTTTCTGTCGCACTTCGTTGGCAATACCCCATGGGCTCATTTGGACATTGCCGGCACAGCTTGGGTTCAAGAAGGAAGTATTGAGAAAAGCTACATTGTCAAGGGGGCCACAGGATTCGCCGTCAGAACAATTCTCAAGTTACTGACGCAATTTAAGATTTAAAGTTCACCTTTACCGTTGTTCTATCATGCCAGTTATGCGAAATGAAGAAATAGTTACACTCTTGATGGAAACCGGCGTTAGTGGCAGAATAGGGAATTTTCTATCGGACGTTGACGATTTTTATAAACCATATTTTGAACGATGGCTAAAGAATCGTGATGGCTTCTTATCGATCTTAAACGGAAATATCGACTATGTAGGATCCGAAGAAGTTATGAGGTTTGGACCGTTTCACAATATGTATTGCCTCATTCGCAATATGCACCTAATAGAAACTGATGTAAATCACGGAATGTTGTTGAATGCTTCGCCGTTTTATCGTATAGTAGATGGAATTGTTGATGAGATTGGTTGGAGTGGAAGTGTTCTTGCTGAAAGACTCAACAACGACGAAGGATTGTATCGTGCAGTACGGAAAAAGATAGTTAATGAAGAGGTAAGATCTATTTCCGTTCGAGTGGTTAATTATGCTTGTCTTATAGAAAGTAGGGCTTGGGATCCAGTAGGGTTTGTGTCTGCATATTTAATTATCGATGAAATAGGAGGTATTGTAAGAAATCTATTGGCAAATATACATCTGGGGGAAAAGGTAAATACTTGAGCTTTAGTTTCGAAGCGAAATCTTTGGAAATGCGAATAGCCTAAACATTGAATTAGACAATCCACACAAATCATAAATGCCAGCACTGCTGCCTTCCCAACCGCTCACGCAGATCAGTAACACAGCAGCGACGACAGGTTTGACTTCCGGGTTCGGAATGGGACCGGGTCGCGCCCTGCCGCTATGGCCGGCTTGACTTTTTAACTCACGGATCCTAATTTAACTTTATTGTGGCAAGACATAAGTTTAGATAAATCTATATTGAATTTACAAAATCACACGGAGGATACAAGCTACTACCATTGTTCTCAAGCGCATCAAATGGGGTGAACTGAAGAATTATAATATGTCATGGATTAAAATAACTTCATAATAATGGGAGACGTTTCTGCAGCTTCTCATCGCGTTGCTGCTTTGAATGAGGATCTTTGCAAACCAAAAAAATGTGGGCTCGAATGTATCATTTACTGTCCAGTAAATAAGACTGGAGGTGAATGTATAGTTCAGCGGCCAGAGGATGGAAAGGCGGTCATATCTGAAGAATTATGCACTGGATGCGGCATTTGTATAAAGAAATGTCCATTCGATGCTATTGTAATAGTCAATTTAGCAAAAGAGCTTGGAAATCATAAAATTCATCAATATGGTATCAATTCATTCCGCCTGTATCATTTGCCCACACCTAAAAAAGGGGCAGTTGTGGGCCTCCTGGGGAGGAACGGCATGGGCAAGTCTACTATTATAAACATTTTGTCCGGTAATATCAAGCCTAATTTAGGAAATTACGCCGGTCAATCAGAATGGCATGATGTCCTAGATAATTTCAATGGCAACGAATTAAAATCACACTTCGAGAAAATTTCCAACGGTACCCTTAGTGTATCAATTAAGCCACAGCTAGTGTTTCAAATTCCAAAAACCTTCAAAGGGACTGCTCGTGAGCTATTGGATAAGTACGATGAGAAGGGAAATACGGAGAAACTCGTCAACGAATTAGGATTAGTAGGCTCGCTGGACAATCTAGTCTCACAGTTAAGTGGAGGCGAACTTCAACGATTGGCTGTAGCGGTGGCTTGCAGCAAAGAAGCAGATTACTATTTCTTCGATGAACCTTCCTCTTATAACGATATTTACCAGCGCTTAGCAGTGGCAAAAGTAATAAAGAAGATTGCTGACGAAGGAAAAAGCGTTACTGTAGTCGAACATGATCTAACTTTATTGGATTATCTTTCTGACTATATTCATATTTTATATGGAGAACCTGGTGCGTATGGAATAGTATCGCCGTTGTTAGGTACCAGGGTGGGTATCAACAATTTTCTAGAAGGATTCATACCTTCTGAAAACGTTAGATTCCGCGAAAAATCATTTAGATTTGACGGAGTAAGACAGTATCGGGATACTATAGTTGAAAATCCCATTGCCGAATATTCTGACTTAGTACGATCGTTTTCTACTTTTAAGTTAAGAGCATCTGCGGGACGAATTAGAGAAGGCGAAATTATAGGATTGATAGGAGCGAATGCACTAGGCAAGACTACCTTAATGAGAATGATTGCTGGCCTTGATAAACCTGAAGAGGGACAAATAGAAATGAAGGCTAAAATCTCTTACAAACCACAATATTTAACCCAAGATTACAAAGGAGATACTCGGTCACTAATGCAAGCAGCTTATGGCATAGATATAGAGGGTTCTTCAGTTGAGGATCAGATTATGAATCCAATGGCAATGCGAAGATTATATGACAAGCAAGTAAGCACGCTTAGCGGTGGAGAACTTCAGAAGGTTGCAATTTGTTGCACGCTTCTTAGGCGTGCAGACATATATGCGTTTGATGAGCCTTCTGCCTTTCTTGACGTGGAGGACAGAATAACTTTTGCAAAATTTCTTCATCGTTTTATCAAGGCTGAGGGAAAATCAGCGTTAATAATAGATCATGATATGCAGTTGATTGATTTAGTAGCCGACTCCTTAGTTACATTTACAGGAACGCCAGGCGTAGAGGGCTTCGCTCAGACTTCAATTGACAAGGAGGAAGGTATTAACAGATTTTTGGAGCTTCTGTCAATTACTTACAGAAGAGATGATACTACTGGTAGGCCTAGGATTAACAAAGAGGGAAGCAGATTGGACAGGAAACAAAAGGACTCAGGTAACTACTATTACAAAAAAACAATAGCCTGATGTACATGGCCAAGATGCTAAAAAGCACATTAAGAAATACTTTAGAAATAGACGAGATAAATCAACTTTATTCTTCTTTCGATAATATAGGTGGGATAATAATAATCAAAATACCATCTTCATTGGACTCAAAAAAAAACTAATTGCAGAAACGTTGCTTAATAAGGTAAACGGCGCTAAATCTGTCTTTTGTCAAACGTCAAAAATAGATGGTGACTATAGATTACGACATTTAGAATATCTAGCCGGAGTGAATAGTACAGTTGCATATTACCGAGAAAATGGTTGCACCTTTAAGGTGGACGTTTCTAATGCATATTTCTCACCTAGGCTATCAACAGAGAGGAAACGCATTGCCCTATTAGTTAGAGACAATGAAACAATAGCAAATTTGTTCGGAGGTGTAGGCACCTTTTCAATCCTTATTGCAAGATCCAATAAGACTGCAAGAGTTTATTCTGTGGATTCTAACTTAGTTGCTTATAATCTATGTCAGGCAAATTGCAGTATTAATAGAGTGAATGACAGGGTTGTTCCTCTATTCGGGGATGCGGCTCAAATTGCAAGAAGTTACTTGAGGGAAAAATGCACTAGAGTTCTAATGCCATTGCCTGAGAGGGGGAAAGACTTTGTTCATGAAGCTGTCTCTTGCCTAGCAAATGGTAAAGGTACTATACATTATTTTAGTCATGTCGGTGCTCATAACAAGAAGGATGCTGTGGAAAAAGGTGAAAGCGATGCGAGCGATGCGTTTAAAAGCTATAAACACATTGTCACGTTTAGTCGAGTAGTTAGAGAAGTCGGGCCTAGATTTTACCAGATCGTTTCAGATGTACAGACCCGTGAATAATGCAGACTCCCTAATCATGTTTTATCTGGTGCCGAAGCCATGGTATAGCCTATCCAAGCCGTAATTGTCGCCAATATTCCTACAATTATCAATAGGGTCAACTTCAAAACTAATTCACTCCACTGACTAACAAGCAATAGATATGCATAACCAACTATCGCAAGTATTGAAAAAAATAATAATGCAAAGCCAGCGGGCTTGCTACTTTTCACACGAACCCTCCTCTTAACGAAAATATCATGTTCATGAAAGCTCTAACGCCATTAGGAACGCATCTTCCCCGTCACGATAATAAGCCCTTAACCTTGATTTCACTTGAAAATTTAGGTTTTCGTACATCTTAATAGCGGCATTATTGCTGGTTCTAACTTCAAGGTAAATTTCATCACATCTTCTTGATACTATTCCACTAAGAGCTTCCTCCATAAGCACCTTACCGACTCCTCTACCTCTGACCCTCTCGAGTACGGCAATAGAAACTACATGACCTTTTTTTACAAATCCGAGTTTTCTAAAATTAGAAAATCCGTATTCGATCTTGCACATTACATATCCTATGATGTCATTTGAAATTTCCGCGACTATGAATGCCTCTGGTAGTTCCCTAAGGATGGAATGAAAGAAATAATCAGAATAATGTTCAGGCAATGAATTCAAATTAATTTCTATTACAGAAGGCAAGTCCTTCTCTTCACATCTATGAAAAATACAATCACCAACTTTCCTTAAGGCAGCTTGCAATTGATCAGAATGAAATAGTATATAATTATTTTAACTTTGTCGATTTGACCGTATGTCAGTTTGACGAAAAATTGAATAAAGCCAAATTTGGATCAGAGATTACTAGGATTTTATGGGCCTTACCATTTATTTCTAACAATTTGGCAAGCGCATCGTGGCTCCTAGTGAAGGTCTGAAATCCAAATTTTGAGCTAAGAAAATAGTGAGGGAGGGACGAGAGAATTCCCAGTTGATACTTTTGTTTAAGCTCATTAATGAACATTAAATCCTCCATCCCTTCTACATATACCTCATTGCTGTAAACGTCTTCAAATGCGAGCCTTCCCTCTGTAAATCTTTGAAGTGCAACCGAGCCTAGTCCATTTCTATTTTCTGAAAAGAGTATTCCTGACCCTCCATCCTTAAGTATATGAACACAATTCCACAAGTTCCTAAGAGAGTCTGATAGGTGCAAGTACGAGTCGGTATCCCTATCGGCGCAGATAATCATGGAGCGAGTACCATTGTAATCATCGCTACAAAGGGATTCAATCCTTTTTATTCCGTTCTGAAATGACTCTAGTAGACCCCCCGCAAATAAGCTGTCTATCGATGTATTGCTACTTGTCACGTGAATAGATTTAGCAGACATGTTTTTGCAAAAATCGAGAGCAACTTGCAATGGTGGGGAATTGACAGCTGGATTTGGGAGATTTGTGGTTCTCGAGTTAAATGCTTCCCTCATTTTATCCTTCGAGCATCTACGCAGCAATCTAGTTGGTATCCCGCTAAAACCAAAAACTGGATCGACCTTTACGGTGGATATAAAAACTGTTTTCGGATCATTTGCTCGCTCTAGTAATTCAACATTGGTATCCTTGACTTTCTCCAGTCTTACGCCCTCTAATCTATTGGAAAGTAGGGAATAATCCTCTGGAAAACACTCGATAGACACGTTTGATATCGAGTTTTTCCTTGCCAAACTCAAAAAAACCGAGATTATTCTTGCAACCGACTTCGAACCTTCTGCCGCAAAAATGCGTACACCTTCTAAGGAAATCGATTCAGTTTGTTGAACCAAATATTGATCTTGAAGATTGTTAAATCTTGAAATTTCGAACTCATTTAAGTTCTCTACCTTGATGTCCAGAACTATATCCCGAGCTCCATAGGTAAGCCATAGTTCGGGCATGTCCGCCTCTAGGTTAAATCAAAGTATTGGTCAATAGTCATGATGTGGCAGTAATTCCCATATGATCACAAATCAGCCTTCATAAATCATAAGATTCTTTTCTTCAAGCAATGTATGCAAGTTGTGAACGGCTCTATATACCTCACTTTCTTTTTTAGCACCAGTACACACTAATTTTCCACTCGCAAAAAGTAAGATTACCGTTTTTGGGTCTAACATACGGTGTATCAGCCCAGGGAACTGTTCTGGTTCATACATACTTCGAGGGAGAACTCGTGGCAGCTAGTTCCAGATGAATCTTACCCCCCAAACTCGCAGATGCAACAATATTCTGTATTTCTATTTGTGGTTCATTCTCAATTGGAATTCCTCCTTTTTTCAATTTTTGTACGACATTTTTAACTGCCTTGATTGCCTGTTCTTCAGATTTCGCCCCAGTACAGACCATTTTGCCAGAACTGAATATCAGCGTTGCTGTTTTAGGAGACTTTAACCGGAATACGAGTCCAGGAAATTGATCAGGGTGATATTCTACATCGGGAAAGATTTGTGTTATTAAATTCAAATTAACAGTCTGATTGACTGTGGCTGAAGCTACGACATTTTCTATACTCACTATCGGCTTGGTCTGTGGCATACCAATTTGGCTTTATAAAGGGCAGTATATATACCTGTTTGACATCCCAATACACGTAAATATCGAAGTGAGCTTATCAAAGGTTCTCACAACTTCTGCCTTCGTCACTTTTCAGTGCTCGAACGAAATTCCACTTAATTCTTCATCTTGATTCAAAGTAGCTTTAGGCAACAAGTTACCTTATCTATAATTTCAGAAGGTGCTGGACCAATTCCAATACAAGTCAAAGTGCCAGGTTGTATTTGGGTAAGTCCCATGTCGTGAACGACCGCTACAGGTAACATCAATTTCTCAGCCTCTTCCTTAATCTTACCAAGTTCAGTAAGAGTCTTTACTTTTACTACGACCTTCGCCTGACCTTGATTAAACCATGAAGTAACCCAATCACGATGTGAATTTCTTGTATTTTCTACTCCAAGAACCGCAGCATGAGCAGCCTGAGATGACATCTTACCGGCACCCATGCGTAAATCCTTTCTGATGACTATGACCTGTTTATAGTTCAGTTTAATTACAGTTTGGTTAATAAGTTCTCAAATTAATTGTTTCTTCAATGCCATCTGAGGAATTTGACGTTGTGGTAGCAGGGGGAAGCGTCTCGGGATTATTCGCTGCACGGGAGTTAGCCAGCAGAGGAGTTTCCGTCATTGTACTCGAGGAGGATCATGAAATAGGTACCCCTGAACACTGTGGCGGCGTAGTCAGTTTACAAGGATTGAATGCTTTGGGGATATTGCCTGATGGAAATGTTGTTCAGAACAATATTATTAACGCTCAAATTAAGACTCGATCATCTCAGATTTGCGTAAACGCAGTTAATCAAAATGTGCTTGTCATAGATAGGCGATTATTTGATAAACAAGTCGCAAGACAGGCACAGAGAGAAGGGGCAGTGATACGAACCAGGTGTTCTTTTAGATCTATCGAGGATGACAGCTCTGATGCATTTGTCGTTAAAGCTTCTGAGGGAGATATCCGTTGCCACTATGTGGTGGATGGAAGGGGTATTGGTTCGCTTTCTAGTATGAATAAGGCTAATATCATACCTTCTGCGCAATTTGAGATCTACGCAGAATGGATTAAGGGCGACGAAGTAGAGGTCTTTTTTGATAGTGATCTATATCCGGGTTTTTTTGCTTGGGTCATCCCAATTGGTGATGGGATGGGAAAAGTAGGTGTGGCCGGTAGGGCTATTAATGTCTCTAAATCTATAACAAATTTCATAAAATCAAGGGGAGACAATTTCTCGATAGTCAGGAAGATATTCGCCCCCATTTGGGTTGGTGGTCCGATAGAGTCATTTGTACAGGGAAGGGTTTTAAAAGTAGGAGATTGTGCCGGTCAGACGAAGCCATCTACTGCAGGGGGCATTTACAGCCTCGGCGTGGCGGGAATCATCGCGGGCAGGACTATATTTGAATCCATTAGACGAGACGACCCGTCATACTTGCATAATTATGAGAAAGATTGGCGACTACTGTTTGAAAGAGAATTTAGGAAATTGCTTTTTGCACGCAAGATATTAGAAAGACTGGATAATCGAGCACTAGACGACATCTTCAGGTCCTTTAGGTCGAATAAGATACAGGAAATTATCAGGATCAACTGATTTTGATTTCCACTCCAATGCTCTATCGTTAATTCTTAGATCAGATGTGGCTATAGGATTGACAAAGGGTCTCGTGGGGAACGAATTCAGGAAGATTTTTGGACGCTGAAAACTCCAGGTTTATTAGGTTTAGTTAGCCATACATGTTGGCAAGGCATAAACATAGAACCGTTACCATTAGATTAACGATCTATGAGGAATATTTTTCATTAATCCCAAGCAAGATATAAATTCGGACAATTTGGATCTTGCCAATGTGTCAAAACCCCTACAGCTGCCAATTTGCACTTCATGTAATAGGCCAATAATGCCAAACGACGAATGTGTGAAATATTACTGTCCTGATTGCGGATATGTTTTGATTTGGAGATGCGAAAGTTGCAGACAATTCGCTAGATCATACAAATGTGTTGGTTGTGGATTTGAGGGACCATAATTATGACTACATTAGTGGCGAGAATAAAGATACTACCTGCAGATGTGGCTGTAAATTTGGATTCGCTTTTAAGTAAGGTAAAAAGCAATATTCCGACTGGGATGAGTCTAAAGTCTCATGGTGTGGAGCCCATAGCCTTCGGGTTGAATGCTGTAATTGCAGATTTCACACTTAATGACTCTGAGGGTCAGATGGATTTGTTGGAGGAATCAATCAAGAGATCAGAAGAAGTAGGACAAATTGAAGTCATAAATGTTAGTCGACAGTCTGTCAATATTGAATAACATCTCATGGGAATTGCGGCTTAATTAACAGTTTTGTGGAAAGTCAACAATTTTTAACTTGCCCATTTTAGCTATTCCGATTTTTTACAGCCTAAAATAGAAGAATGCATCTAACGCAAGTGCAATGAAAATAATAACAAGATAAGGTGCAGTTACTTTGTAAGCTTTCCAGGCATACGCTGGAGTGGTATTTTTTGTCAACTTATAATGGTAAAAAAGCATGAGTGATCCAGCTATCAAAGCCACTGTCAAATATAGCATGCCCAGACCGAAAAAATACAAGGCAATAGAATATGGCAACAGTACCTGCAGTATTTGCTAGAATATAATCTGCTGTCCGTTCATTGCCTACCAGAACTGGCAGCATGGGAATATTTACACTCGCATATTCTTCTCTAGTTTTGATCGCAAGGCACCAGAAATGAGGAGGGGTCCACAGAAAGACTAGCAACCCTATTAGAAAACCCAATGTATCAATTGAGCCTGTCGTTGTAGCCCATCCGGCCATTGAAGCTGCGCTCCCTGCAAAACCTCCGATCACGATATTAGATACATTGGTTCTTTTTAACCAGATAGTGTATATTACCACATAGAAGAAAATTCCCAGCGCGATCATACCAGTAGTAACTAAATTCAATGCAAAGAATGAAATGGTCAATGATATTGCGCACAATGAGATACCATATAGCAAAACATTTCGAGCAGATATTCTCCCCGACGGAATAGGTCTTTTCGCAGTTCTCGACATTTTGCCATCAATATCGCGATCGTAATAGTGATTCAAGGCGCTTGATCCCATCGATGCTAAAGCGCCAGCCACGCCCAGTGACAGAAGCTTAATGGAAGACAAGTCCCACGCTAATATCGGGGTAGAATCAAACCTGGTCGCCGCCAGTGCACTCGTTATGGCTGTTATGACGAGTACAATTACGATACGCGGTTTTGATACCTCAATGTAATCTTGTACATTCACAGAGGGGGTTAATGTTCTCATCCTTGCATTTAATTTATTCGTTAGAGGATAATTTTATCTGAAGTGCATCCTAAAATCGTGAAATGATCGACATTCTGTTACCAGTTGATTTGTCGGGTCTCATCGGTGTGAAAGACATTGTTGCTTGTTTGCATACGGGTGCATGAGAGATCCTTTCCCAAGAATCAAGTTTGATAGTCCTATAGTGCTATTCATGTGATTTATAAACCGGTAAAATAAGCCTCTATTAACAGATGGGTAGGAGAAGAAGCACAGCAAGGCCACAGAAAAAAAGAAGATCTGTCGAAGGCAGATGTCCAAAATGTACAACCATAGTTCGATTCAATGTTAGTGGTCAAGTAGGTGACGAAATTTATGAGTGTACTGGATGCATGTCCAAATTTCATATAGACGAGCTATAGGCCGTTAATTGGTATCATCATACATAATTTCCTTGAATTGACAAATCTTGGAAAACCCTACGAAGATACTGTGAAAAAACCGTAACTAGTCTCCAAAATTTTGTATGTTGGTTGAGGGAGAAAATAGAGTTATTCTTTTTTTCTACTAACTATGGTAGTGCGTGAACAGTTACGAATGGCCTGGGGATTCGAATTTTTCGAAAGCAAAGCAATAGACATCTTTCAATAGTTACCGGTCTTAATACCACTCACTTGCGTTTCGCTATTTATCTAGTTATTGTTCAGCTGTATATAAATACTGAGAAGGTTGTTAAAGTTCGAATTTGACAACAAACCACATTAACGATGAGTGTAAGAGGCAAGTTTCTTAAATATTGATGTTTCAAACTAATGTGCATGGACAAGAAGATCGAGTATGTTGACAGAGTTTATCTTTATAGTAGCGGCATGTCTAGCGAGATGGTTGAAAAGAGTGTCAAGACGCTACGGAATCACGGTGTTGATCCAGAAGATGTGGTAGTGATTCAAGTACCAGAGGGTGTGCCCGAAGGGAGTGTAATGGTGACAATTTGGCCACATTACCTTTCGGTTTCAAAGGTAAAGAAAGTGAGAGAAGGATCAATTTATGCTCCACAGTTATTTAACATCGAACTTTAAGAATCTAAGATGGATCAGAAAAGTGCTTTTGAAAATTACATGTTGCATGCTAGTGAAACCAGTAGCTGAAATAGATTCTTTGGAAGTAGTTACCACTCATAAATTCTTAATCAGAATAGATTTCATTCTCATTAGTTAATTTTAACTTGAGTATTTGAGAAATTTGACATTGCATCCTAAGTAATTATGTATATTTTACCTCACATAAGCATGACAGCAATAATGTCTCTTCAAGAATCAACTGCACAGGCTGCGGGGTCGAATTTTACTATCGGACAAAGTTGGGGTGCACTGAGAAAAGCATGGAAAGGCTATCGGATTGCCAAAGTTCAAGGAAATAATCCCAAAATGGTAGAATACGCCACCAAAATTAGAAAAATTCAGGGCGAATTGGGAGTTAGCGTAGCTGTATTCCCTCATCTAGGAATAACCTAAAAGGTTATTCATCTTTTTTTTAATTAATCGAGAAGTCTGTCTGATCGATCGTCTTATCCAAGTTCTTTGAGCATTTTTGGACTTTAAGAAAAACCATCGAAAATACAGCACTTAATTATTTTTAAGGTCTATTTATACAAACTGTATGCGTCAAGCTTTAACTTGACGGATTTATTTTGATCGATATCTAATTATCTGGTAATGACCGCTTGCCTAAATGTATGATAATGAATGGTGGAAGGAATTTGCCTAATGATGAAAATGTTGACGGCAATAAGGATGTAAACGATGCTGAGGAAAACAATGAAAGCGATAGCTTGCCTTCCGAAAATGAATATAATGACAAATTATTGTCTGAATCTAATTCTAAGAATGGCAATGATGAATTTGTAGAGGAAGAACGGGATCAAGTTTCCAGATTGAAAGAAAAAATTGATGAACTAGAAAAAATAACTGAAAAAAATCAGAGTAGACTTCGTTATCTTCTTGCTGATTTTGACAATTATCGAAAACAGGTAGAGAAACAAATGGAAGCAAGAATGGAGGTAGTACGTGCAGACCTCCTCGAGAAACTCATTAAGATTGAAGATGATTACGAAAGAGCAATTGATACAATAGCCGAGAATAATTGCCCGCCCTCCATTATAGACGGTTTGCAAGGCATATTGAGAAACATACAGTCCTTGTTGAAGTCTGAAGGTATTATTGAAATTGAAGCACTTGGAACGCCGTTCGACCCCAGTGTTCATGATGCGGTTAGTTACAAGACAAGTGAGAGCGATCCAGAGAATATGGTTATAGAAGTAGTTAGGAAAGGTTTCATGCTCAACAATAAAGTTTTAAGACCAAGCTTAGTTATTCTCTCTAAAAAGATAATTTCAAATAAAGATGCGAATCAATCAGGAAAGGAGTAATGAATAGAAATGGGCAAAATTGTTGGAATAGATTTAGGGACAAGTAATTCGGCTGCTGCCGTTTTGATCGCCGGAAAGCCTACCATAGTTCAGGCCGCTGAAGGAACATCAATAGGTGGTAAGGCTTTTCCCTCATACGTAGCATTTACCAAAGACGGACAATTATTGGTAGGGGAACCTGCGAGACGTCAGATGATAGCCAATCCCGAAGGTACTGTGATAGCGGCCAAAAGAAAAATTGGCACAGATTTTAAATTTAGAGTTTACGGCAAAGAGTATACCCCTCAGCAAATATCATCTTTCATATTGCAAAAAATTAAGAAAGATACAGAATCTTATCTCGGTGAAGCCGTGGATAAGGCGGTAATAACTGTTCCGGCGTATTTTAATGATAATCAGCGCCAAGCTACTAAGGATGCAGGTGAGATTGCAGGATTGCAAGTTGTGAGGATTATTAATGAGCCAACTGCCGCTTCTCTTGCTTATGGGCTTGATAAAGTAAACAAGGATCTAAAAATCATGGTCTTCGATTTGGGAGGTGGTACTTTAGATGTGACAGTAATGGAAATGGGAGGTGGTGTTTTCCAAGTGAAGAGGTACTTCAGGTGATACACAACTTGGTGGAACTGATATGGATAATTCATTGATAGAATACATAGTTCAAGAATTTAGAAATCAATCTTCCATAGATATACGGAACGATACAGCAGCGATGATGAGAATACGGGAAGGAGCAGAAAAAGCGAAAATCGAACTATCGAATGTTCTAACTACGGAAATAAATCTTCCATTTTTGGCTTATGATCCGAAGTAGTGGACCAAAGAACCTAGTGCTCCAGATTTCGAGGTCGAAATTGGAGGATTTGTTGCGGCCAATCGTAGAGCGTTGCAGGGCGCCAATGCTTCAAGCAATGCAAGATGCTAAGTTGAATCCTTCAGATATAGAAAAGATCATTCTCATTGGGGGACCGACTCGAATGCCAATAGTAAGACAATTTGTTGCTAGCGTGATGGGGAAGGAGCCTGAGAGGGGAATAGACCCCATGGAAGCAGTAGCATTAGGTGCTGCGATTCAGGGTGCTATAATTGCAGGTGATGTGTCTACCGATATTCTGCTGGTAGATGTCACCCCTCTTACGCTAGGTGTGGAGGTTTTGGGCGGTTTAAAGGAATCCCTGATAGATCGAAATACAACTATTCCTACAAAAAAAAGTAAGGTCTTTACCACTGCGGCTGATTATCAAACATCGGTAACGATCCACATTGTTCAGGGTGAACGGCCCATGGCATCCGACTGTGTTTCTCTAGGCATGTTCAATTTGTCAGGAATTCCTCCAGCTCCAAGAGGGATACCCCAGGTAGAAGTCACTTTCGATATTGACGCAAATGGAATCTTGAATGTGACCGCAAAAGATTTGGCCACGTCAAAGGAAGCCAAGATCACTATAGCTGCAAACAACAAGCTTTCCAAAGACGAAATAGCAAAACTCAAGAAGGAGTCTGAGCAATTTGCGGATGCTGACAAAAAGAAGTTGGAAGAGGCTGAACTGAAAAATGAAGCTGACAATCTTATTTACGCTGCGGAAAAACTTGTACAACATGATTTGAAGGACAAAATAAAACCGGATCAAACTGAGAAAATGAACAAGGCAATTCAGGATCTAAGGAACGCAATTTCTACAAATAACATTGATGAAATAAAAAATAAGACTCAGGCTCTCAAGACTATTACAGGTGAGATCAGTTCAGAGGCATACAGACAGGCAAGTGCTGCACAGACTGTTTCTGAGCCTACAGCGGGTAGTTCAAATCCAGACGGTGCGTCGACTAGCCCCCAAGGTCCTGCAGTTAATCAAGAAGGAAGGCAGGATAATTCTGCTCCGACATGATATTGATACTGTGAAAGAGAGCGTATGAGCGGCAAAGAAGATTATTATGAAGTCTTAGGGGTAAATAGAAAGGCTACTAAAGATGAAATAAAAAGCAAATACAGAAAATTGGCTCTCCAGTTCCATCCTGATAGGAATAAGGACCCTGCAGCTGAGGAAAGATTCAAACAAATATCTGAAGCCTATGCAGTCTTGTCCGATGATGATAAGCGTAAGAGATATGATATGTATGGCCACGTGGGAACTGATGAAGCTTTCAGGGGATCTGAATCGAATTTTGAGGAGATATTCAAGGATATTGGATTTGGTGGCTTCAAGGACATTTTTGATCAGTTCTTCGGAGGAGGTTTTTCGACTGCAGGTCGTACAGACCCCTTCGGATTTGGATTCAATTTTGGTGGAAGGAGAAAAGGGCAGGACGTGCTGTATGATCTAGAAGTTACTGTTGAAGATATTGCTAAAGGAAAAAGAGAAGAGGTCCAGATTCCATTTCTTGGACCGTGCCATCATTGTAACGGAACTGGTGCCGCTTTAGGTACGAAAGTGCTCAAATGTGGAACCTGCGATGGACAGGGACAAACAAGGCGAGTTTACAACCAAAATAGATTCTCGACGTTTGTGACACTTGAGACCTGTAGGAAGTGTAATGGACGCGGGGAAATTATTGAAAAGCCTTGTCCTGCCTGTAAAGCAACTGGAAAGGTACAAGAAACAAGAAAACTGGTCATTGATGTTCCTCCGGGAGTAGATGAAGGAATGACTTTGCAAATGAAAGGGGCAGGAATGCCAGTAGAGGGTGGATACTCTGGAGATTTGCTAGTCCGCATCCATGTTAAGCCACACGAGTTTTACGAACGACTTGAAGGTGGCCACCTCCTTTACACCGTCAATATTAGATACACGGATCTCATTTTTGGAACAGACCTGAAAGTGCCAACTCTAAATGGTGAAGAAAAAGTGAAAATCCCCGCAGGTTCTAAGATGGATTCAATGTTTAGACTAAAGGGCAGAGGTCTTCCAAGTTACGGTAATAGGTCCAAGGGAGACATGGTGATAAAGTTGGCTGTTGGAATTCCAACAAAGCTTTCCGAAAGACAAAGATGGCTTCTGGAAGAACTACATAAATCAGGAAATATTTAACACAGGGACAGTAAGAAAGATTATTATTCTTTAACCGTGTAGTGCGATCGGAAATAATTTATGTCTTCACCTTTCGATGAATGGCTGGGTCGTAGAAGGCCAAGCTCATGGTTTCCCGACATTGACGGAATGATGAGAGATATGGAAAAGTTGATGCAAGAAGCACTCAAGAACATGGATCAACAGGTACCGAAAAATTTGGTGAAAGAAAGAAGACTCGATGATGGGTCAGTCGTAAGGGAGATGGGTCCGGTAGTATATGGATACTCTGTTAAAATAGGTGAAGATGGGAAACCGATAGTTCGCAAGTTTGGCAATATCAATTCATTCCCAGGTCCTCTAGGAGGAACGTTCTCCGTTAGCGAACAGAGGGAGCCTCTGGTTGATATAATCAGGGATGGTGAAAGCATGAAAGTTGTTGCCGAATTGCCAGGTGCCGGCAAAGATGACCTGAGGATAACCGCAAATGAAACATCAGTTGCTATTGAATCCATTTCTGGTGAAAGGAGATATCAAAAGCGGATTGAGCTTCCGGAACCTGTAGACCCTGCATCAGGGAAATCTAATTTTAAGAATGGAATACTGGAAATTTCCTTCAAACTTAAGAACTCTAAAGAACATGGGATCCCCATTGATGTTGGTTAGGGAGCTGCAATCTTCTGAAGATTCAAGTTAAAAGATTTCGCTCTGAATGACACTTTATTCCTCAGTTAAACGCAAAATTCCCGGTCGAAGGGAATCCTGCATATGCTTGCAATTGTAACTAAAAATATTAACAAAGCCTATAAGAATTCAAAGGCATTTGCTTTAAGAGATGTTAACGTACACGTAGAATCTGGCAAGATATTTACTTTACTTGGCAGGAACGGGGCAGGCAAGACAACTTTCGTTAGAATTTGTGCGACCCAATTATTACCCACCTCGGGATCGGCTGAAGTATTAGGATATGATGTGATTTCAGAGCCAGGAAAAATTAGGAATCAAATTACTGTAGTTCCGCAGGAGGGTCGTCCATTGAGAGCATTAACTCCTTGGGACCATGTCTATAATTGGTTGCGATTGAGAGGCATGGACAAGGATCAATCCAGGATCCGTTCAGAGCAGGTCCTGAATGATTTTGATTTGTTCAAAGCTAAAGATACCGCCGCTATGAATTTGTCTGGAGGTATGAAACAAAAAATATTGGTTGCTATGGCTATGGCTACCGATGCGGAATTGCTGTTTCTAGATGAACCTACTATTGGATTAGATCCAGTGTCAAGACGCCAAGTATGGAAATCTATTAAACGAAAGAGAGATGCGGGAAAAACCGTACTTCTTACAACCCACTACATGGATGAAGCAGAATCATTGGCAGATGAATTATTGATTATCGACAACGGTGCAGTGATCGAAGGTGGAACTATAAGGTCACTTAAGGCAAAAATCCCCCAAAATGTTCGGATTGATATTTCAAAAGAGGGCACAGATATTGAAATGTTAAAGACATTTGGCTCGGTAGTAGATCCTGGTGGGAATATTTTCAGAATCTTTACGTTTGAATCGAATATACAAGAAGTATCCAGCATGGCTATTAAAAAGAATATTTACTTTAGTGTTTCGCCCATTACATTAGATGATGTATTTGTTTACCTCGTCAATCCGCGAAAAAAAGCCTAGAATTGAATAATCAATAATGGTGTAATCATATTCCATTCATAGATGCATCTCGAGTGTATCAGTATTTTATTCTAGCATTTAGCAAACAGTGAGACTATGGCAATTACCGAATAGCAAGACTTATCAATTATCTTAAGAACTACCAAGGCATAATTTGAAACGATTTCCTTTTGTAGTCAGTTTGATCGTCATTTTTATTGGTCTATTAATAGTATTTGTATCGTCGGTTTTCGTTCCTGACCCACTTCACGCTGTGAATGTTCAGTATAAAGGAACATTGTTTCAAAATGATGAAGCCACTATTCATCTTTCAGATGTACAGAGGAGAAAAAATATTTCTCTTTATATTTCAAGTGAACCTGAGAGTATTATTCTGAATGCTAGGGTATTGAATCCGCGTGCAAACCTTATAGTAGATCAAAACTTTTCCAACAAATACCATCTAGACATTGCCCCTACACTAGATGGAAATTACACAGCATCAATTAGAAACCTGAATAAAGAATTTTCAAACGTTGATATCTTCTTTGCGAGCAGCGTACTTCTCTATCCGAACGGTACTCCAAAATTTTTTGAAATAAACATGATTAAAATTGGAGTCTTTTTGTTCATATTGGGCACTGTAACTGCAACATTTGCCTGTATCTTTGAATTGCTAAGAAAATATAAGAAGAGGCAATATAGTTACTCGTGAATAGTAATTGAATTTAAGCCTTTGACGTTTTAGCCTTAATTTTACAGTGTACGACAGCATACGTACAGACTACGCTTTATTATTAATCACTCAGCCTCATTCTTCTTTAGAAAATCTCCTAATCTGTCTTTCAGTACCTTATCCAAGGTTTGACCATCCACCTTGCCTCTTAGCCTAGCCATGCACCTTCCCATAAGAAGACCTTGGGACGCGTTACGCTTTTGAATAACAATTTGTTGGTTCTCAAGTATGACTTCATCAACCATTGCATTTATCTTGTCGTAACTGACCGTTTCAATCCCTAATAACGCTATGGCCTCGTCAGCACTAGATGCCTCTTTATTTAAAATTTTCTCAAAAATTAATGTTACAGACTCCTTCCCCAGCTTCTCGCGGTCTACTTTCATGAAAGTGTCATTAATGACATCATCTTGTAGCAATGTCAAATCAAATCCCTGTCTTTGAAAATTTGCAAGTTCATCCGTTAGTTTTGATACTATAAAACTTGGAGAAATTCTTGTTTGAGCAGCAATATGATAAAATAACTCCAAATAATCTGAATCAAATATTTGCTTTGCTAGTTTTGCGTTTATTCCATACCGCTCACACAGATTTGATATTATCTCAGGCCAAGGA
Organism: uncultured Nitrososphaeraceae archaeon; assembly: GCA_963788355.1. GTDB lineage: Archaea > Thermoproteota > Nitrososphaeria > Nitrososphaerales > Nitrososphaeraceae > TA-21. The sequence continues at coordinate 213,662 of CAWBGD010000012.1, forward strand.
AGTGGTACAGATGATTTGAGGTAATTTAAGTAAGAATCAGTGACGGAGAAATAAGGAATGTCAGTTTCAGGGTACATGCGGGCCGAACCCGGTCTTGGTCTCATGTATACAGTAGAACCGTCGTCGGCAACAGAGCGGGTTTCTGCAACGACACCATTGGTTGCACATTCCAGTCTATGAGTTAACTCTCTTATAGCTAGATGTAACACTTTCAGTGACCCTCCCACTAGAATAAATGCGTCATCGTCTTCCATTTCAAGCTCATGCTCAATTTCACTTAGTTCTTTAGCCGAAATTCCATATTTTGGCAGCTCATCTGAGTGGAAAATTCCACCAAGTCCATAAAATCTGACTAGTTCACTTAGTTGCTTTCCTAGCCTAATCCCCAGAAAGTATTCTAATCCGAGTATACCTTTGAAGCCTGGAAGAAGCAATGCCAAAAATCTACTATCGTTTTCTTCAAGAACACGCTTTACACGAATGGAATTAGCTGGTCTCAGGATATGAGTTACGTCAATAATACGACTAACAACCTGTTTTTGTTTGCCAGATAATTTATTCTGGAGTTGCAATGCCAGTTTGTTCAAACTTATCTGCCGTAGAGATTCGTACTCTATGACCTTCGGTAGTAGAGAAAGCTCCTGGACCCCTTTGACTTCGACAATGGGTCCGTTATTAGTTGATATGTTTACATCCTGTCTTATGGTCCCTATACCTCTGGCAACTCTTTTCGTTGATCTGAGCAGCCGACCAATTGCTAGAGCAATATCACTAACGAATTCTCCGGACCCTGATATTGGTTCTAGTGTAATTTCTACCAATGGGATTCCTAATCTATCCATTGCATAAGCATTAGTCATGTCACCGCGTTTCACAATCCTCGCTGCATCTTCCTCAAGGCAAATGCTTTGCACTCCAATTTTTTTGCCCTCTACGTCTATGCATCCACCTTTTGCGATGAGTGTAGTCCTCTGGAATCCAGTTGTATTCGAACCGTCGATAACAATCTTTCTCATCACGTGAAATTCATCCTGTATCGCAGAATTTAGTGCCAGGGAGACTATCAAGGAAGTTTCCAGTGCTTCAGTATTTACGTCATGTGGAGGCTCTTCATCAGCTTCTACCAGACAACTCGAATCCCGATCTGAGAGGTACTCTGTAGTTCTGTGTTTTTTCGATTCAAAAATTGCTGCCGGATCTAGGGTTCCTACTTCGCTGCGAGTTAATCTCAGCTTCCTATTGAAACTGTACTCCCAATCACTGGAGATGGGCATTGCGCAACGGCAAAAAAGCTTATGCTTACTACTAAGCTGCTGGTGGATTTCAAGTCCAACCCTGACCTTATCTATTGTTGGTTCTCTTTTCGACAAGTCCCTACTTTCTATGCGTACCGCATCTTAAATTCTTGCTTAGTGTCGACTCCATTATTGTAATTTAGAATCTTTTTAAAGTAATAAAACAATGTCATATAGAATTTGGATCTTTTGACTTCTCTTTTTTTCAAAAATATACTTCCAGAAGGTGTAGTTCGTAATGAGGCGACATTCTTTGTAATGCTACTTATTCTAGCCGCTCTTGTAGTAATTGCTATGATTCTAAGAAAGAAAAGGAAATAATTCAGCTGTTTTACTTTTCAGCCAAATATATTACCAAGCAACTAGAGCTTGACCATGGATATTGAATTAGACTTCACAATGAAATCTAGATTTCGCTTGAGGGAATCAACATTAATTTGAAAGTAGTCCCCATTTGCTAACCTCAACTTTTCCTGTGCTCTACTCATTATGCTAAGAGCAATTTTGGATTCATTCTTTTGGTAGTGCACAAAAGCCGCCGCAACTAAAATAAGTCCATTTAGTAATTGTTTTTCTTTTCCCTCGGATTTCTTCCATACACCTTCGAGTATCTCATGGGCAATCCAATATTTCTCTTCATTGAAGAATTTCATTGCCAACGGTAATGCTTGATTTTTCTCATATTCCCTCTCAACGACTTGGTAAACTCCAATCAAATTACCAATATCACAAAGTTTAGATTCAATAACCAGTAAATCTTCAGTAATGGCGAAACTAATGTCATATTCTATGTGGTCACTTGATACCCTAGCATCCCTGATGATCACGTCTAGTCCACTGAGAACAGATCTTGCTCTCGACAGTAACAAGTCGGCATCTTTAGGGGTGAACGTCCCATTTTTCAAATAAAGCATATACCTAATTGAGTCTTTTCCGACCATTCCCAATATCCGCCCAAATTGTTAACTCGACTCTAGATAAGGTCATTGACATATTATTGCCTTGTCCTCAATATCTATTCTTATTTTCTTCTTTTGAATTCCATCTCTACTCCAGCACTGGGAGTGTAGTTAAAGCTGAACGATTCATCAGGAAGAATCGGAAAGCTGGATAAATTTCTTGAATTGCAAATTGCGCAGGAATCTAAGACTAGGCGTGTCCTGTCAAGATAAGTTGCACACCAATGGCAAGATTCACACAGAATGAAAACAGATTGTAGTTTCTTGTAATCCTTCAGCATCATAAAGGACACTGATATGGATATAAACTTTAAGTAAGGCTTCCCTCAACTTAAATGGCCACATGATATTTCATGTTTGCTGGTTTCTCAATTACACCGTATGCAGGAATCTCCTTTGCTTTTAACGTTGGACACCTGAAAAAACGTGGCTACTTCAAGAATTGATTTGATTGGAATTGAAATAGATGGTCTGGGCTAATTCTTTCTCCCATCAAATGCCTGTGTAACTTACAGTGCTTTCCGTGCAATTCCAGACAGAACAAGTTGAGGAATTTCTGCTGGTCTCTTTGCAACAGGCACATTTGCGTCTGCGAATTTAGAGATTTTTGACTGTGCAGAACCGTAATTACCATATATAATCGCGCCTGCGTGACCCATCTTTTTTTCTTTTGGAGCAGACCTACCGGCAATATAGGCGACAACTGGTTTAATAAAACCCGTATCTAAAATGTATTCGGCAAGCAGTTCTTCTGCGTCTCCACCAATTTCTCCGACAACCACAACCGAGTCGACATCGTCTGAATTCCTTATCAACTCAAACGCCTCTATAAGGTTCGTTCCATTTATAGGATCTCCCCCTATCCCAAGTGCTATCCTTTGGCCAACACCCGCCCTACTTAGGTGAAAAGACACTTCATACATCAAAGTCCCACTCCGCGAGAAAACCGCAGTCCTTCCCTTACTGAATGGCTGATGAGGCATAATTCCAACTTTAATAACGTCTGGAACAATTACTCCGGGTGTATTCGGCCCAACTATACGCGCGTTCTTGGCTTTAGCATATTCTACTGCTTCAATTGCGTCTTTCACAGGAACATGTTCAGGAATCGCTATGATTAATTTAATACCATTATCAATTGCCTCCTTTGCCGCATTTAGAAAAAAAGCGGCCGGAACGAATACTCCAGAAATTTTCACATCAAAGTCTTTGCGGACTTCCCGAATTGAATTGTATACTGGTATTCCCTCAAAGTCCTGACCGCCTTTTCCTGGCGTTACCCCGGCCACTATCTTAGTTCCATATGCCTTCATTAGTCGTGTGTGTGATGATCCAAAATTTCCGGTTATGCCCTGAATAATTACTGGCTTTTGAAGAAAATTCTGATCCTCTTGTTTTCCTACAAGTAAGTCAAAAATATCAAAGTTTGGTTGCATTTAGGCTTTTACCCCGCCTGAAAACCTCATTAGGGACGAAATGGCGTCTTCTACACTCTCGTAAATATTGGCTCTAGTCCCAGACAACATAATTCGAGCTTTTTCCGATTCGGCGCCAGAAATACGTGCATAGATAGGGACTCCAATAATTCCCTCCTTATATGCGTCCACGATCGCTTGAGCTACCAAATCTGTTCTAACAATTCCTCCGAACAGGTTAACTAAAATTGTTTTAACTCGCGGTATCTTGCTAATCACTTCAAGAGCTCGGTATATAGTTTCAGTCGTTGCTCTGCCCCCAAAATCAAGAAATACGCCAGGCTTTCCGCCTTTATCACTTACAAGATCTAATGTAGACATCACTAGTCCGGCCCCGTTTCCTATTATTGCAATATCTCCATCGAGTTCAACAAAGGAAAAACCACTTTCCTCAGCTTGGGCCTGCAGCCTCGATACTTGTTGGTACTTCTTCATATCTGGATGACGAAAGATGCTATTATCATCAATTATTACCTTAGAATCAAGCGCCAAACATTTCCCATCAGATAGGATTCCAACAGGGTTGATTTCGGCAAGTTCGGCCTCGCACTCCTTTACAAGATTAGCCAATTTTAATACGAACTCTGTTAATAATCTACGACTTGATTGTTCGAGATGTAAATTCCGTAACAGGTCCTCTACCGCGTGCTCTGATAACCCTCCCAGCTGTATATCGAGAAGTATTTTATTGCCTGTAGACTCTATATCCACACCCCCTTGCTCAGAGCATATCAATGAATAACACCTCTTGCCCCGATTTAGGAATAATGATAGGTATAACTCCTTTACAATTGCCAACATCGACTCGATCAGAATCCCTTGTGGAAGTTCGCCATTCACTTCCTTGTGCAAAAGTTCATTGAACATTGGCAGCAATTGGGATTCGTCAAGACATTTCAAGATGGCGCCAGCCTTTCCCCGCCCTCCCACTGTCAGTTGTGACTTCAGGTACTAGAGGAAACCCTATTTTCTTTGATGCCTCGAGCACGCCTTGTTGATCGAATACAAGCTCGGAAGGCGGTATTGGAATCCCATATTTAGAGAAGAGCTCCTTTCCTTGATATTCAAGCAGTCTCATATCGCAAGATTCTGAAGCCAAGAGGGTTACTTATAATCGTAATTGAATGTCAGGTTCTATTACAGTTTAATGCAGTATACGACGGTTTTAACTACGAATCCGATCGGTTAGGCTACCAAAACAGTGACAACCCTCTTCTGCTGATAATAATCTTAGGATTAGTGAATGGAGGTCCGAATTTCCATCTTTAGATGTCTAACCTAATGTAAATATGCATGTCTTGAAAATTTATATATCTATAGCATCCATTTTGAATTATGGCTGAGAAGATGACGGCAGTATGGTTGATAATTCTTACAATTATCGTATGTGCGTCAGTTCCTGCAGTTATGATTTTATTGACTTCTCACCCAAAAGCACAGCTGATTTATGGATTAGACCAATTCCAATCTTTTTCAGGCATCGGGTTAGGTCATTATAGCTGACTTGAAAGTAAAAGATGCGTAGTAACAACTAGATTCCTGAGTGTTTTGCAAGAAGGCAATTGGCTGCGTGCGACTATCCTGCTATAACAATCATTTCAAAAACAAATCTAACTATGTATACAAAATGATCACCCGACATTACTAGTAATAAATAAAGGTGAGGAGATAATGTTCCAACATAGAGATGGGTACAGCGCTAAAAGTTCATCCTTCATTTTTCAAAGAATTTGCAACCAAGACTTGGGTGTCACCTGGTGAAGTGGTCAAGGAGCTTGTAGAGAATGCATTTGACGAGGACGCGACAAAAGTTCTAATTACTATTTTGAAAGATGGATCTGTTTGCATAGAAGATGATGCCGGGATGGACAAGAACGGTGTTGATAAGTTTTTGCTTTTAGGTTCTCCACATAAAAGAATTGAATCAATATCTCCCAAGTTCAAGCGAGTTAGAACTGGAAGATACGGTACCGGTCGTTTGTCATTTCTTACTTCCTTTGAACGTATGAAAATAAGGACTAAACAGGGCAATTTTAGTAAATGCATCGTGATCGATTCGAACTCTCTCGATAATCTATTCACCGGTAATTCAGGAGCTCAAGGAAGTTAGAGATACACCTCTCAGGAACGACGGAACGCAACTGACAATAAGTGCACCAAAAGTACAGATAGATGAAACCAAGTTAGTGAAGGAAATTCGAAAACTCGCGATATTGCGGCTCCCTCTGTTTGAAGTCTATATCAAGAGAGCCGAACAGTTATCTGAATGGAATTTTTCGGGTGCACAGATAATCAGAGCACCCGATATTCAAGGGCATAGAATCCCCATTAATTTGGATGGCGGTAAAATTACTGGTGAACTGGCTATCGCTCGAAGACCCCTCTCGGATGACGAACGAGGCATCGCCATTATGATTGGTAACCACATTGTGTTGAGAACATCCTTCGGGTTCGAAAGTAAATTGAATAGAGTTACTGGTTATGTTAGGCAGGACAATCTTACCTCTCGATTCGCTGACAAGTCGGCAATAATAGAGAATGAGGAATACGATAGATTTAACAAAACAATGAGAGTGTTTATTGCGGATACCGTAATCCCAAGTTTAGCGGAGTACGAGGATGTTCTAATAACCAGAGAAGAATCAAAATTATATAAACAAATAGATAAAGTTCTAGGACAAGCTGTAATTGAAACACTGGAACCACATGACGAAATTGAAGGCTATGAGATTGTAGAAACTACAGGTGACCAAAATTCTAAAGCGAAGCAACCTATTCTACCTATTCATGATACTACAGTAGACGAGTCTATTAAATTGGAAAAAGAATATTCTGATTTGAGGGAACGTCAATCACCACCTGCTGCCAATGGCAGAATCTGATGAGGATAATGATAGGCCATCAGACTAGAAATTTTCAGCAAATAACAGACGCAAATTATGGCTCGGCTGAGACAGGGTCTTCTTCAGAAGGATTGTTGACAACCCAAAAAATGGGCCCAGTGACTACGAGTATTAAAAGGCCAATACTAAAGAAGACTTTTGTGCTGAAGAAGATAGGTTATAAAGTTATTCCGTATGAGGACGAGTCTGATTCAAGATATAGCTTCGTAAATGAAAGTGTGGTTTTCGTAAATAAAGCAAACTTAACTTACAGGGCAGAAGCATCACGAGGAGATGAATTTCTTCTACGGCATATAATGAATATAGTCGCTCAGGCTATTGCAGAATCAAGACATCCAGAAGGTAAGGATGCTCTTGACCTACAGAATAGGCTCATTTCAGAGGCAATAAGGATACATGATGGCTTATCACGGCCCGTTTGATACCTGGCATCGTCGCGTTTATGAAATAGACTTTGACATGTTGTGCTAATCATTGAAGATTATATTGACTTGTGTCTTAATTATCCGCTCAATAGAAACGACTAAATCTAACTGCACTTACTCCTAACGTGAATAAATATGGCTTTTCAATTCATGCCCGGTGCCACTGCGGTTGGGCTAACGTGTAGTGATTCCGTGGTACCTGGCAGCAGAAAAAAGGGTTTCTTACGGTAATTTTGTAGTAAACAAATCAACGAAAAAAGTTTTCCCAGTTACACCTAATGTTGCTGCGGCTTGTGCTGGGATGGTGGCTGACATGCAGGTTTTGGTTCGACAAGTATCAGCATTGTCGAAAATCAGAAGGCTAGAAACTAGGAGAGACGTTGCAACTAACTCTGTAGCTAAACTAATGTCCGTAATAATGTTTGAAAGAAGGTATTTTCCGCTCTTGACTCAAGTAGTAGTAGGCGGAATTGACCCAAATCCAAGGATATACACTTTGGATCCTCTTGGTTCATTGCTTCCTGATGATTATGCAGCTGTCGGGACCGGTGCTGAGATGGCATTAGGGGTGTTAGATGCAGAATACAAGAAGGGTATCACTGATGCAGCCGCCAAGAGTTTGGTCATTAAATCAATAAAATCTTCAATTCAAAGGGACTCTGCTAGCGGAGATGGAATAGACATTATTTCTATCTCCAAGAAGGGTATCCAAGAAGAAAGTATTAAACTATAGAGACCGGACCAAGTGCCTCCTATTCTGAGGTATCACATGCGAATATTCAATCCTATTTACTTGTCAGAGCTAGTTCCTAATCTCTTTCTTCAATTCCCAAAAGAGATCTCCCACATAATGTAAGTTTGTAATGACTGGGCCTCTTTCAAAATTCCGCATGGATTTAGCATCAAAGAGGGAGATTCCTATAGCAAGAGACTTCCGATGCTTTTCATCCTTTACTATGACAAGATCTGATTGATTAAATTCATCCAGGTATGTAATCCCCGGCCTCATTACATTTGCGCCATTGCACACGAACTTTACTGCTCCCATGTCCACGATAACATTTGGGAAATGACCCAAGAGAGTCAATTCAGTTAGGTGAGGGATGATAAGTTGTTCTTCTTTCTGAATGAGAGTAAAATCATCTCCTACTAGCAATCGGCCATTCTTCTCTGTACTGATTGCTTTCAAATTTTTTGTCGTCCATTTGATTGATTTGGGCCAAGTGTCCCTTATACATTCACTAATTTGACGAATTTCCCTTTTTGACAGGCTGTACATCCTCAAGTGTGATTATTACGAAATGATACCGGATATTATTAATCTGTTGCAGTAGAATTGAACCTGTCGATTCCGAAATGGAACTATGTGCCTGACCCTCGTGATATCACAGATAATTGCTTCAAGCGAGCGACACCATCCACTTCCCGAATGACTCGCTGGGTCTCAACAGGTACTAAGTGTGTCCAACGAAGGCCATCCAGCATCCTCTTTCTTATCAGAGTCCCAGAAAGTTCCATACGACTATAGGCAGGGGGTTCTATGATCTTAATTCCATCCTTATTGAACAACAATTTAGTGAACGCGTCATTTGCAAATACAGTATCATATTTTGGGACCATTATCCTAATGTAGGCACTCCAAACAGAGTGGATATTTATATCTGCTATTGGAATAATAAGTAATTTTTTATGGTCGATTTTAGGATCAGCATTTAGAGATTCTTTAATCATAAGGATTCTTTCTCCAGCGGTAAAGGGATTCCTTAATTCATGACTTGTTTGTGAGCTTCCAACTACAATTATTAGATCTTCAACTTTACCCAAAGCAAAATCAATACATGACTTGTGTCCAAGATGAAAGGGCTGGAACCTACCGATAAAAAGGCCCCTTGACAAATTCAAAAGAAATTGATTTAAACAGGAATTTAAAGTATCTTATGAATTTACGCTCAATAGGAAATACTAATTTTTGCAGTTATCTACAACTTTCTTCCAAAGGTGAAATGGTTGTTACCAAAGAAAGTTACTTGAACAAAGTCCGCAATAGCTAAATCTGCCATAACAATATATCCAAGATTTCAAAACAGCAATGCTTTATATTATCTGCTCATGAGTTATCTTTGTGTCCTTTTTAGAAATTAATGACCTTCGTGCTAATATTGATGGAAAGGAGATACTTAATTCACTGAATATTAAAGTGGATAGGGGAGAAGTGCATGCCATAATGGGTCCTAACGGGTCTGGTAAGAGCACGTTGGCGAATGTCATTATGGGGCATCCAAAGTACAACGTGACTTCCGGAACGGTAATGGTGTCAGGGGAGAATATTCTCGAATTGACGACAGATGAACGGGCAAAAAGGGGAATCTTTCTTGGTTTTCAGTATCCTACTGAAATTTCTGGCGTTGGATACAGCCATTTTCTAAGAAATGCGTACAACATTTTGAATAAGAGTCTTGGCTCAGTACAGAAGGATCGGGAGGTATTTTTGACCGTTAGGGAATTTCACGAATATTTGAAGAAAAATCTCGATAACGTCGGATTCGATCAGGCATTTCTTGGAAGATATTTGAATGAAGGTTTCTCTGGTGGAGAAAAGAAAAGGTCTGAGGTAATGCAAATGTTGGTATTAAAGCCTCTTATAGCCATATTAGATGAGCCTGATTCTGGGTTGGACATAGATGCTGTTAAGGCTGTAGCAGGAGCCATTAACTTATTGATAGCTACAGGATCAGGTGTAATTGTTATCACCCACTATGCACGAATCTTGAGATACTTGTCAAAGCTCGATTATGTTCATGTTATGGCCAAAGGAAAAATAATAAAATCGGGCGGCAAGGAATTGGCTGACGTACTTGAGGAAAAGGGCTATGGATGGCTCGGGCTGGAAGATTCAGACCAAGGAAAAGCATAGAATCATTTGCCACGTCCTTCCATTCGCAAGACGTATTTCATCTGTCTTCACTAGAATAGAAAATGACATCTGTGGACATTACTACAATAACTTAATGATATGATTAGTTAAGAGCTTGTTTCATGTATCAATTTCGGTTCAGTTAAATCATTCTCTATAGTAAATAAAAAGCAGCTCACGAGAGGGAATAAACAACACCATTGCAATCTAGAAACCTAAGAGTTTGTCATTTCTGATTTTATCTTTATAACATAATTCCGTGAGAGTAAGGGAGCCATTATCGTAGTTATGAAGCCTATCACGACAGCAATCGAAAATAGATTCAAGTCTAAGATTCCAGAGCTGAATCCTATTGAGGCTATCACTAATTCGACCATGCCCCGCCCGTTCATCAGATGGGCTATTGTTAGGCTCTCATGCTTTGAAAACTTTAGCAACCTAGCACCTACATAACCTGCCCCTACCTTAGAAAGGACTGCGACTGCGATGAGCGCAGCAAATAAGGGTATTGATTGTGAAATTAATCCAATATCGATGCTTATTCCCATGTTTGCGAAAAATATTGGGGCAAAAAAACCAAATGTAACAGCTGAAATTATCCCGTAAACTCTTTCATAATTCTGTTTTCTAATTATTTCTTTATATACAATTAAACCTGAAAAAAATGTACCAATAATAAAGTGAAGTCCTACGCTTTGTGCGATTAATGATATGATAATTGTAGAAATAAGTAGGATGCCAAATGCTGCTTCTTTTGTTTGCAATTTTTGAAAAAAAGGTGCAACACGTGTAGGCAGCCAATTACTGCTTTTTCTAAATAATATGTCTACTAGAAATATCCCACCTATGAATGCGCCAATTTTTACAAGGGAATCAAATATCTGGTTTAGATCTATAATACCTCCTGCCCCAGGCCCATTTAGTTGAAGGATAATAGACAGAACGACTAGGGACAGGATATCATTTACTACTGCTGCCGTTATTACAGTAGTTCCAAGTTTTGACTTGAGTATTCCAAACTCCATGAGCACTATGGCACTGACTGGAACTGCTGTAATAGATAGCAGCAATCCCATAAATAATGACTGAATAGTTGGCAATCCCAAAAGTTGAGAAGCAAAAAAACCGCTTACCATTGGTACGGAAAAAGCTATAATCGAAAGGAGGCAAGATCTAAGGCCAGCTCTCCTTATTTCCCTTGGATCCATTTCTAGTCCTGCAAGAAACATTAGAAAAAAAACTGAAAGGTCTGAAAGAACTGTCAAACTTTCATTGGGTAATACGAGCGATAGGATTGAGGGTCCGATTATTATCCCTGCGAGCAACTCACCTACAAGTGAGGGTAGGCCGATTCGTTGAAAGATTTCACCGAGCACCCGAGCAGCAACTAAAATTATTACCACGTTGACAAAAAGCTGCTCTGTCGCCATACGAAAAAATGTCCGCTATATCTGATTTATCCGTTTGGAAAGAACAGGGACGGAAAATTTCTAATTATTTTCTAAATCAACGATATCGTTACCGTGCACTGGATATTGAAATTTTATCTACTATAGAGATTAAATTCAAAAATGATCTAGACCCCCCTCCCCCCAATTAAGAATCCGGGCGCAGAAAGTAGTATCTTAAATGACAACACCTCATGAGCCTCTTGACTGGCTCAATTTAGAATTCATGAATCGTTGCATTTCAAGGATTCCTATTTGTTTATTTTTTCCTTGACTCGTAATTCATTATATCTAGCATTTACCTAGATCTGTTTAATTTTCCCTCCATACTGCTCTTACTTTTGCCAAAACCAAGAATCCAATTACGTACACGATCAATACAGTGAAGCCAATTCCTAGCGACCATTCTTTTGGAGTGTCAACTCCTATGATATATTGTAAAATTAGTGAAGCGTGGGTTGTGGGTATGAAATATGAGACATATTGTAAAGGTTCAGGCAATTTACTCACACTGTAAAACACAGGAGGAAGGACAGCCAAAACTACATTTACGAACGATATAATTTGCGTAGCATTTCGCATGTGTAGCATGTGAGAAGAGAGAAAAAATCCCATAGATGACATTGACGCCCAGGTGAGAAGGATAATGGCCACAAGGATTGGCATGAAAAAAACAGATGTAACAAATATAGACACCATAGCAGACAAAATTAGTAGTGCCGGTAACCCGAAAAGGATCTGGGAAAGTGCTAATCCCAACATATATGTAAGTGAAGAAACTGGCGAAGATACGAACATGTCTTGAATCTTATACTCTGTCTTGTAGAACGAGATATCTTGACCTAAGGACAGTCCATAACCAACTAACGCCATTACCAGACTTCCCACTAGTGCCAGCTCCACGTACTGCCCATTACTTACGACGAATAGAACGAAAAGTAACGAGAATGGACTTACTGCTGAAAAAACCAGTGAAAGTGGATTTCGCTGTAGCCAGAGTATCCCTGTCATATAAGCTATAATTGCCATTTGCTTCAATGGAGAATAGAGGTTTGAAGACTCCTTCATATCCAGTTAGATGTAAGTATAATTCCCTTCCTTGTTGAATATTTAAACATGTTCAAAAAAGGTCACTATTTGATTAACATTAACAAATTTTTTATCGGGGGCTTAAATAATATCTCGATACCAATCATATATATCAGTATGTTGCAAAAGCAAATTGTAATTTCTATGTCTTGGAGATTTCAAATGAAGAGAAATCACCTTTGTATAATTCCTCTTTTAGAGTAACATTAATGACAACGGCGTTGGCGGGGCCACTATGGGACCATTTAACTACTTGTTGTACGTCGCCCTTTTTGCCTTCCAATACAGATTCTACGCTACCATCCCTCAAATTACGTACCCACCCTTTCACATTATTTTCTGCTGCAAATAACTTCATATTATTTCTAAAATAAACACCTTGAACCTTTCCTTCTATTCGTAAATGGAGTCGAACTAGCTTAGAGGTGTCGGATTTTTCGTCATTGCCATGTGAAGAGCTAGACTCCAAGTACCGATTTGTAACTCATGCCTCTATGTATGTATTTGCAATGATGGATTTGTTTTCCACAATACTCACTTAATGATTTTAAGTTACACATCGTTTGACTTGTAGTTTGCATATGATAATAACAGAAATTACATTTATTAGTGCATCATAATAAGCTACAATGGAAAGTACTTGCAGAAATTTGATGAATTAGACATGAAAATATTATCAGAGTTGTCCAAAAATGCTAGTATTTCAGTTCCTCAACTAAGCAAGAAGCTTGGTGTGAATGCATCTGTATTGTATAGTAGAATAAAGCGCCTTACAAAAAGAACTCTGATAAGGAAGTTCACCATCATAGTTAATGAGAGCCTCCTTGGAATCAATGTTAAGGCAGTGGTAGGCATAAACAGAGATCCTAAACTCAAGGAGGGAATTCATCTTTCCTTATTGAGGATTCCCGAGGTCAGAATTCTTTCTGAGGTAACAGGCAGATTTGATATCATCGTGGGTGTGAATGCTCGGACCCTTGAAGAGCTTCACAAGGTCGTGATAGAACAAATTGGTAAGATAGAAGGGATTCAAAACACTGAAACATTCGTTGAAATGCAGCGGACGGAAAAGGATCCAGCCTTTTCAACCCAATAATTATCATGAGGTAAGTTTCTAGGGTTACAATTTTTTAAATAGCTAGAAATTTTTCAAAAGCCTAGTCAATTGGTATATTACTGAAACCGGTAAGTTCAAATATCATGTATCAAAGTACTCCGATGATATTTTTTGTTCATTGTCCAACGAAAAGTGACAGAAATAATTCAGACGTTGAAGCTGGCAAAAAAGACTAGCAAGGATGATTATATGACTCACCTTCGTTTAGTGCTTTTAGGAATGGGAGTAGTTGGTGGCATAGCTTTTGTGATAAAACTTATAGCAGAATTTCTCACTTTCTCTGGAAATAGGTAATTTGGTAACATATGTGGTTAGTTGCTTACTGAACCTCAAAATTTTGTCTTATTGATTGCAAAAAATTAATTCGTGAAAATTGTTTGGGCAGACCATGAGAAACATTAAATTGAAAAATATAGAGGTTTGTACCTTGGGTTCTCATTGTTCCCTTCAAGTTTTGAAGGGGGCAAAAGATGAAAATTTTTCGACATGTTTAATATGTGAGAAGAAAAAGTACGATCTTTATAGGAGATACTCATTTATAGATCGTATCCTATTAGTGGACAGCTTTGAACAAATTTTAGAAAAACCATTTCAACAGCGAATTAAGAAATTGAATTGTATTTTTATTCCTCATGGCACGTTAATTTCTTCTTTTAGTCCTGATGAAATTGAGAAAATTGATGTTCCTTTCTTTGGTAATCGTTATATTTTGCGATGGGAAGCTGATAGGATTCTCAAGGAAAAACTAATGGTGGCAGCGAATCTAAACGTCCCACGAGTTATAAGAAACAAAAACGATATTGACAGACTTTGCATTGTCAAACTTCACGGAGCCGCGGGCGGGCGCGGTTATTTTACGGTGTGGGATAGGAATAGTTTTGATGAGGGCTTAAAGAAGCTCATAAATTTAGGTTCAGTTTCGAGTGAAAAAGATGTTTATATTCAAGAATACATACACGGAGTGCCTGTTTTTCTTCACTACTTTTATTCACCCATTTCCAATGAAGTAGAATTTATGGGAGTCGACAGGAGATATGAATCAGATGTGGATGGAATCGCTCGAATTCCTTCAAAACAGCAACTGAATGTAAGTATTGAACCAACTTACAACGTGATAGGAAATATACCATTAGTCTTGAGAGAGTCTCTGCTTGAAGAGGTTTACAAGATGGGTGAAAAATTTGTTAGGGCGAGCGAAAAAATTGGTTCCTCCGGGAATCCCAGGCCCTTTTTGTTTGGAAGGCGTCTATACGAAGGACGGAACTTTCATTACTTTTGAATTTTCTGCTAGAATAGTTGCAGGAACAAATCTTTATGTCAATGGGTCTTCTTATTCGGAAATGTTATTTGGTAAAGAGATGAGCATGGGGAGGAGAATCGCTACAGAAATTAGGATAACTAATTCTAACAATCAGTTAGATAAAATCTTGACCTGATTGTAGTTTTTAACAAATTTAAGCTATGCTCATATTGATGTTGTTGATCAGTTAGATCCCATACTTGACCTGAATTGATAGTCATATGGATTACTCTTGCGTGCAATGACACTTAGTGCACTATGGATAAGAAATGGCATAACTTAATTCCCAATAGTCTTATTTTTGATGTTACCTTTCTTTGCCAAACATTAATCTTAATATAAGATATCCAAAGAAGAGATTTAGCTTTGGGGAGTGTTCTGAATGTTTATTGTTCCAAATCCGGAATTGCAGTAGATTACGATCAGAAGAAAATTTATCTGGACCCACGAAGTTCGGTTGAATGTGACTATATTTTTGTCTCGCATGCTCACATGGATCATCTTCATAGGACAAAGACAGAACATGATGCAACTAGGGTAATTACTTCAGCGGCGACATTGAGGATTGCTCATACTCGCGGTTATGAACTCAAGAACTTATGCAATGATCATAGCTTCCAGCTTCTGGATACAGGCCACATTTTAGGTTCCAATGGTCTTTTGATAGATGATCAATTGTATTACACTGGCGACATATCTGTTCGAAAAAGGGCCTTCATGAATCCTGCTATAATACCAAAAACTAAAAATCTGATTATAGAATCTACTTTCGGTCGTGAAGACTACATTTTTCCAAAGACAGATATTGTAATTCATGAGGTCAATGCTATTATTTCTGAAATTTTTCACCATGGAAGGCCTGTGGTCCTATTGGGTTACCCACTCGGGAAAGCGCAAGTTTTGACCGAACTTTTTCATCACTGGGAACCACTATATGCTGAAGACTCGATTTTCGAGATGAACTGCCTGTATTCAGAATTAGGGGTTAATATATCAACGCCTAAATCATATTCTCTAGCAGAGAGGGAAGGTTTACTATCTCGAGAGATACCCTGGGTTCTTATTGCTCCGTTAAATTCTGCCAGAAATGGCTTTTTAGAACATTTAAAAAGGAAATATTCGCCAGTAACCATTGGGTTTAGTGGTTGGGGAATTAAGCCTAATTTTAAGTACACTCTTGGCCTTGATTATTGTTTCCCACTTAGCGATCACTGTGACTTTAACGAGCTTGTAACTGTTGTTGAAAAGTGCTGTCCTGAGAGGGTATATACATGTCATGGTTTTGACGATGATTTTGCTTCAGCGCTTCGAAATTTGGGATTTGACGCTACACCAGTTCAGACGGGGACTAAAGCTAACAAAGAAAAAATCAGAAATTCTTCAGTGTTAACTGATTGGTGGTAAAAAGCATTGAAGAGTAATTTGCTGTTACATTGGGATCACTTTTTTTCTTTTTCTCTAAAATATGGAATCACCTTTCTTCCAAACAATTCAATATTCTTGAAATATCCTTCTCCCCAGAAACGTATAATAAAATGATTTGTGCCTGCTTCAATAAATCTTTCAAGCATTTCAATAACGTCATCAGGTTTGCCCACGCCTATCGCCGTTCTAGCCACACTATCTGGAATTTTCAATGCTGCCCTTTTCATTTGTTCCATCAATTCTGGCTTGTTCATGGCATATTCTGTAAAGTATCTGCGAAAGTCGAATTCAGAGTCCTGTTGAATATTATGCACTTTGAGTAATTCAGGTTTATACAAACTTACTTTCACTGCGTTCTTCATTTTTTCCCATGCTTCTTCACCATCATCTGTGAAGTATACGTCTACATCATTCGCAAACTGAAAGCTAGACAAATCTCGGCCTTTAGTCTTACCATGATCCTTGATTACTTCAGCATGAGATTTGAATAAGGCTGGGGTATAACCTATTGGAATCCAACCATCGCCATAAATTGCACAGAGTTCAAGTGTCTTAGGAGCACCTGCGGCGATATACACCGGGGGTCGGGGCTTCCTGATGCTTCTTGCCTGAAGGCATGCATTGATCAATTTGTAGTACTGTCCATCGTAGTTTACCCTGTTGTCGGGGTCAGAGTTGAATAGTGATTCTATAACTTCCAATTGTTCCTTGAATTTTGTGACAGGTTTGGAGAATTCAATACCGAAATCAACCACATTTTGTGCTTCTCCCGCGCCAATGCCCAGAATTGCCCTACCGTTAGTCAGCCTATCGAGCGTGATTGTCGACAATGCTATCGCTGACGGGTGCCTTCTGATCGCGTCTGTTACACAAGTACCTAATTCTACTTTTCTGGTTATGGCTCCTATAGCTGCAAGCAACAACCATGCGTCATTGACTACGGCATTCTTCCACTGAGGAACATTAGAGTGATCCATAGACCATATTGAATCGAAATCCAAACGATCAGCAATTTGACACGCCGTCATTATTTGAGTTTCATCTAGTCCAAGCCTAGCTACATTCAGCCCTTGAGTAAAACCAAATTTTGTCATCATATATATTGTGGATCCTTACATCTGGCAACAATATAAATAGATTGTAAGTTTTAAGCCGGCCCTAGTTTTCTACGGGGTTTTTGAATGCAATTCTGTTGATATAAGGTAATTTTAGCATCACCTAGAAACCAATTCTATCACTCGTTGTTCTGGGTACGCTACATAGGGCATTGCCTCAACGAATTAGATCATATTGACCATTTATGACTTAGATGATATCCACAATACGAATTGAAAGCAAGAACCTTTAAATATATAGAATGAGGCATTCAGCATTGCTAAATGCTTCTTCCATCTGAGATCGAATCGAAATCATTGATCCCAGCGGTAAGAGCGATTCTAGCGAAGGACTTGGTAAAATCAAAGGGGCTAAAGGAAGAGGAAGTAGCTAACTTGTTAGGCATAACTCAGGCTGCGGTCAGTAATTATTTAAGAGGGACCCGTGGCGACAGCGAACTAATTTCAAAACTTACCTCTTTTCAGGAAGTTATGAGAATGATTGGAGAAATAGAAGATGATCTTTCATCACACAGGGCATACTCTGCCTCAACCCTCTCGAAATTTATTGCTCTATGCAATTACATGCGATATTCTTTTATAATTTGTGATGTGCACCATCGCTTAGAGAGCAATATTGATGAAAAGATCTGTGAGCAGTGTAAAATAATTTTAGCTGGAAGCGGTAACTAATGCAATAATCGAAAAGTAAATGTTCAATTGTATTAGGCTTTTTTCATTATTTTTATTGCAGTGCTTAGGACATTGGCTCCATACAATAATCCCAAAGATCCTTTTGAGGCAAATGACTCGGTAAATCTCTTGCTTCCGTCATTCCTGATGTTATTACTTGAAATCAGTAGCGGAACAGGGTCATCGCTGTGGGCTTTCTTAATACATGGAGTAGAGTGATCACCAGAAATAATGAATGACACCCTATTGTCTACCAAATTATGGAGTAATGTCCCAAAAAATCTACTGTCAATATTTTCAATATTTTCCTTCTTTCCCACGGCGTTACCATCATGGCCAAATTCGTCCGGCCCTTTCAAATGAACATAAACCAAATCAAAAGTATTGAGCAATTTTGCAGTTTCCTCTGCCTTAGTTTCAAAACCGTCTATGCCACCGGCAGAAATTGAATGAATACCTAAGGTTCTCGCGATTCCGATCTCTACAGGCATGTCTACAATCGACGATGCGGTAATCCCATGCTTTTGGTTGATTGGTTCCAAGGAGGGCAAGTGAGTCCCTGGATCCCTAAGTAATATGATGTTCATAGGTTTTTTGTTTTTGCTAATCCTATTTGCATTGACCCCGTGGGAATTGGATAGTAACACGCACTGCTGAGTAAATTCATTTACTATCCTTGCAGATAGAATGGATGATTCATCGTTATCCTCGGCTATCGAGTTCATTACGTGCATCGACCCTACAGACGTTCTGGCAATACCAATTCCATTTTTCTTCTCGTAAGCAGGATCCGTATTCGTTATTCTTTCCGACAATGAAATTTTGCTATGTCTGAATCTAAGTATCACGCGGTGACCTACAGTTGGGACTATTTTGATTGAAACTTGTGGGTCGCTAAATTTTACTCGCTCTTCAAGATATCGACACAATTCTGCGGCTTCTTCTCTTTCAATATCTCGTCCAGCTCTCCTGTCAATTATCATCCCACTATTATTTACGGTCGCGAAATTACCACGTAATGCGAGATCTCCATCCACAAAATCGATTCCTGATCCGATTATTTCTATTACTCCTCTGCCGACGTATTTTTCTCCTTTGAAATCGTACCCAAGCATGTTGAATACAGCTATATCAGATTGAGGAGCAATACCAATTCCTACTGGGATAACTTTTCCCATGATTCCTCGCTGCGCCAGTTCGTCCAAATTTGGAGATACTCGCAGCTTCCAGTGGAGTTAGACCATTAAGGTCAGGATGAGGCAGATCCCCTACCCCGTCCAACAAGACATACACAATCTTCAAATTGTCGTGGATAGATTATTGCCAAATAAAAATTATTCAATATACGAACATAATAGAATGACGGTTCGAGTTTTCCGATCTCATAATTAGATCTCAAAAGGATTAAAAGGGGTAAAAATATCACTTCAGAATAATTGCGAGTAATTGCAATAGGAAGTAGGGTTTTCGTAACGAGTTTCCAGTTGGCTGGTGTACAGGGCATCAAAGTTGAATCTCCTGAAGAAGCGTTAAATCAAATTAATGGTCTCGATGCAACACAGAATGTGGGATTGGTTTTATTAAGTGACGACGTGGGGAAGGAAATCAGAACTTCCCTTACCAGTATAAGATCTAAGAGAACTATACCCTTAATATTTGAGCTTCCGTCACCAGGCTCTTCTAAAGAGAATGTTGATTACAGGGCGCTTCTTAAGCAAATTTTAGGGGTATAATGTAGTAAGGTTTAATTTAGAAAAAATTAAAAGCATTTTGACTTGGAAATATTATGGTCGCTTTATCCGAAAGACTCATTGCTTACCAAAATATACAATTCGCCAGTCGATACATAGACTGTTTGATTCTGGATGACAATTGATCTATATGCAGTCATAGAACTAATCCTCATAATAGTAAATACGTTAATTGCCTGTGCTTGGATTTATTTCATAGCCTCCACCGCTAGATCGTTCAGAAACTCGCCTAGACTGGCACAGTTCTTTTCAAATTCAAATTCTCATCTTAGGGTAAGTGTTATTATGCCTGCACGAAACGAAGAAAGATGTATATCGAATTGCATTAAGAGTCTACTGGACCAGAATTACGTCAATTTCGAGATCATAGCAGTAAATGACTCCTCTACTGACAGTACGTTAGATATTATGTATGAAATGTCAAGAAATAACAATAAGCTTATTGTGATCAATGCACCCCCTAAACCAGATGACTGGGTGGGAAAAAATTGGGCATGTTATCAAGGATACTTGAACGCTTCCGGAGATATTCTTTTCTTCACTGATGCTGATACTCTCCATTCACCTTTCGCAATGTCCAATGCATTGGACCTAATGATTGAAGAAAATTTGGATGCTATCTCGGCAATTCCCAGGTTGCGATGTCGGAATATTCTTACTAAGATTACATTGCCTGTCTTGTCCATCTTTCTTCATTCACGATATTCTCCAGGAAGAGTGAACAACCCAAAGACTAACATAGGCTATTTTTTTGGCAGTTTCTATCTTATTACTAAGACTACATATGAAGCCATTGGTACGCATAAGGCAGTTAGATCAGAGCTAATAGAAGATGGAGAGTTAGGGCGTAAAGTGAAGGAACTAAATTATAAACTTAGGCTAGTTAGAGGTGAACATCATATAGAGGCCGAGTGGGCTAGAGATTCTAAGTCTCTTTGGCATGCACTTAAGCGCTTGATAATGCCGCTCTATAGCAAACAAAAGCATTCCGCGATATTGATGATGGTGTTCTTATTCTTCATATTGATTGAACCATTCATTGGGCTTCTGTTGTCAATTGGACTTGCAGTCTTTAAACCTGACCTTATTGCGCTATTCTTGCTTGGCGTTACTTCCACATCTGTAATTTTGATTACAATAGGCAGTACTATCCAATCGAAATATGCCTTACTGCAAAATTCACTGTATGGTCTGTGCGCTGCGGGGGGTTGTTTGGTAATTACGGCCTGTTTTATTGTTTCAATTTTTGCCAGGGGACAAAGAATAGTAGTGTGGAAGGATCGGAGTTATCATATAGGTTGAAGAAGAAAATTGGCAACTTCAAATGCTTGTTACCCTTACTAGTACCATATTATTAAATACTTTGATAGGCGATAGAGGCACATGAAATGTATAATTCTACTTCTGATTGAGAAGAAAACACCACATTCTTTGTGAATTAGTGAATCTGAATAAGATAACTGTATTTCCGAATATAATAAGTGTTTATTAATCATTAAATTGAATATGATTATGTACAAGTATTGAAAAGTCATCTTAATGATCGAATGTTAGATATTGACTATCTTGCAGAAAGCACAACTGAACGCCGAATATCTAAGGATGAATTATATCGCCTTGTTGAGAATTGCGATATAAAGTCACTGGTTTCACTAGCAGGCAGAATCCGAAGCCATTATAGGCAAGGGCCTATAACATATTCTAGAAAAGTTTTTATAAATCTTTTAAATCTATGCAGAGACTTCTGCTCATATTGCACTTATAAAAAGCAACCCAATCAGTACGGTCTCTCTATGTTGAATCCGGATCAAGTGCTCTCAATTGCCGAAGTCGGAAGAAGATATCGCTGTACTGAAGCCCTGATAGTAACTGGAGAATCACCCGAGCAAAAATACACAGAGGTTAGGGCTTGGCTCAGAAGTCATGGTTGTGATTCAACAATCGAATATGTTGATAAAGTGAGCAAGATGATTTTAAAGAATACCGGTTTATTGCCTCACACAAACGCAGGGAATCTAGGTAGAGAAGAACTATCACTTTTGAGAGAAACGAATGTAAGTATGGGTTGTATGTTAGAAAGTTCCTCAGAGCGACTATCTGAAAGAGGTATGGCACACGAATTTGCACCTAGCAAGAATCCTAAGGCCAGGAGAAGAATATTGGAAAATGCAGGTCAATTACGAATACCAATGACAACTGGACTTTTATTGGGAATTGGAGAGACTTTTGATGAAGTCATAGACTCACTCTTTGTCTTGAGAGAAATTCATGAGAAGTATGGGAATATACAAGAGATTATTATCCAGAATTTCGTTCCGAAACCTGATACTGTTATGCGGAACATGCCAGGACCATCTCTTGACTATTTCATTCAGGCTGTGGCTTTGGCAAGAATCATTTTGCCAGATATGAATATTCAGGTCCCCCCAAACCTTAACCCCAGTAATTATTCAAAGTTCATCGACTGTGGTATTAATGACTGGGGAGGCATCTCACCTGTGACTATAGATTACGTGAATCCGGAATCACCGTGGCCAAAGATCCAAGAAGTAATAGCAATCACTCAACAGGCAGGTTACGTGTTAAGAGCACGATTACCAATATATCCTGAATACATAGATGAGAAACGTGGTTTTATCAATGAAAATCTCAGAGAAAATATACATGTCCTTTCTGGGTCTGACGGCCTTGTAAGGGAGGACTATCTGAATTGACATTAAAGGTTGAACAATTGATGAGCAGTATTGATCCCGTAATTGCTGAAATTTTGAATGATGCTATGGATTCTAAGGATATCTCTGCAAACCAAGCAGTCAGTTTATTTGATGCTACAGGGACGGAACTAAACGCAATAGTTATGGTCGCCGATATGCTTAGGAAGAAGTCCGCTGGCGATAGAGTGACTTATGTTGTGAATAGGAACATTAATTTTACAAATGTTTGCGTCAAAAGGTGCGGCTTTTGTGCATTTAGTCGTGATTTTAGAAACGACGAAGGGTATTTCCTCCCTGTAGAAGAAATAGTAAGAAGGGCTGTCGAAGCTTGGAGACTTGGGGCTACTGAAGTCTGTATTCAAGCAGGTCTTGCTCCTGGCATTGACGGAAATTTGTACATTACTATTTGTAAAGAGATAAAAAAGCAAATTCCTGCCATTCATATTCACGCTTTTTCTCCAGAGGAAGTGCTATATGCTGCTTATTGTTCGGGATATTCAGTTGAAGATTACTTAAAGATGCTCAAGGATGCTGGCATAGGGAGCCTGCCTGGAACTGCGGCAGAGATACTAAATCAGGAAATCCGTGACAAGATCTCTCCTGGAAGAATATCTGTAAAGAATTGGCTAAATATTATAAAAATGGCTCATAAGTTAAGCATTCCCACGACATCCACCATAATGTACGGTCACATTGAATCGTCTAGGCACAAAGCTGAACATCTGGATCTTATTAGATCGGTCCAACGTGAGACAAAGGGGTTCACCGAGTTTGTACCTTTGAGTTTTGTACATACAGAAGCTCCAATGTACAACAAAAGATTGATTTCAGGAATAAGTGCAGGTCCAGATCGCAATGGAATAATAAAAATGCATGCAATATCCCGGATAATGCTCAATAATCACATAAAAAATATTCAAGTTTCGTGGGTAAAGGAAGGACCAATGATGTCACAATTTCTTCTTTCAGCAGGCGTTAATGATTTTGGTGGAACGTTGATGAATGAGAGCATATCGACTTCAGCTGGAACCTTAAATGGTCAAATGCTCAAACCTAAAAGTATACATTCTCTAATAAGAGCAGCAGGGAAGATTCCTGCAGAAAGGTCGACTACCTATAAAATATTAAAGGAATTTCACCAAATTGATGATGAATGCGTCCAACCCTTGGATGAAGTTAGTCCTGCGCAATTCGGATCTTATCAGGAATTAATCAAGATTGACAAGTATAGGTATAAAGATTTAAACTTGAGAAGATGACTGAACTTAGAATTACCAAATGAGTGGTTGACCCCGACTCTTCCTTGATTATGGATTCCTCTTGTTCATGACTGAAATTGGCCCGTAAATTCCCTTTGGAAATTCGATGAACATTTACAAAACACCCACACGCTGGAAATTAATTAGGTTTGTGAAATCACTTTCAACTAAAGAAAGTGAACGATTTGTCATGGCTAAGATATGGGATGTATTCTATTTTTCTAGCAGATTCTCAACCACGAGCGTGAATTATGACAAATGGGAAAGTTTTGACCACGTAATTAATTCGATTCTAACTGCAAGAATTTGGTACAGGGGCGCGATACAAAATGAATTACTTACTGAAAAAATCAAGAATTTAGCAAGTAGGTATGCATACTAGGTCCAGGGCAAAACAGAAGCTTCATTTATGAGGACATGGTTACAAAATTTGGAACCTTTGATAAATCTTGGTCTATTAATTTCTGGGAGAGGAACTAATATGGAGGCAATTTTGCACGGAATAACGAGTGGTAGGATAAAGAATGTCACACCTAGAGTAGTAATATCAAGTAAACCAAACGTTCCTGGACTTGAAAAGGCTAAGAAATGGGGTATTCCAATCGAAGTTATAACCAATTCTGATACGGGGTGGCAGTATGACAAGAACATAGTTACTATATTGAAGGATCATCAAGTGGAACCCCAAGAAGGTCTTGTCTGTCTCGCAGGTTATATGCGTATTCTTAGCCCTGAATTCATAAACCTATTCAAAATGAGGATTCTAAATATCCATCCATCTCTTCTTCCATCTTTTCCTGGCCTTCGTGCCCAAAGACAAGCACTTGAATATGGGGTAAAGGTAACAGGTTGCACGGTGCATTTTGTCGACGAAGGAATCGATACTGGACCGATTATAGCCCAAAGTGTCGTTCATGTTGAAGACAATGACACCGAAGATGAGCTTGTCCAATAAGATTTTACACAAGGAACACGAACTTTACGTTGAATGCGTTAAACTATTTGCAGAAGGGCATATTGCTAACAAGAAAACGCCGAGTAAGTTGTTCCCGTGATTTCTAGTTCCGAGGTCGAAGGCACAATGTCAATTCGGCCTAAATCCCTCCGTAAATGTTTAACATAACAGAATCGAACAAGTATTTTTCAGTTGTATGAGATGTGTCAACTTAATAACTAATTTGCGCTTGCGCAAAATACAAAATAAGTTCTCGATGATGATTGGGGATAAAAGAAGAAATCGCAATAGCTATACAAATTTCAAACCAAATTAGAGATGAACTGAATTGCGTAGGAAAATAGTTTAAATTACATTTTGTACTCTTTTTCCAATTAATGGACTTAAATGAGCGATCTGAATGATATGCCATTCTTTCACTTTTTAGGAGCAGAGGTAGTAGAATCTTATCGATTTATCGTTATGCGATATTTTTATGGACCTGAAGTTGCGTTTATGTTCACTATTTTGAATTATTCAAAAATGTGTATATTGATGCCTTCAAATTTGGCCCATGATTACTATAACGGCCCCATTATTAGTTTGCCTTGTTTGTATGTTGTCTAGTTTTAGGTCAGAAATTATGTCAGATAGTAACTTTTCAAGCAAGACTGCCATCAGAAAAGAAGTGCTTAATAAGAGGAAATGCATGAATTCCATTGAGTCACGGAATAAAAGTTCCAGAATTCAAAATAGTGTAATAAGTTTGGAAATTTATTTAGCTGCCACCGTTATAGGTATTTATCTTCCAATCGGCAAGGAGGTTGAAACTTGGCGCATAATAAATCATTCGTTACTAAATAATAAGATAGTAGGATTACCTAGAGTGGAGTCTGACAATGATTTACGTTTTTACCGAGTTGAAGAAGACGACCTTAAGCATAATCTTATTACAAGGCCTTTTTTTGGGGTCAAAGAGCCTAAGATACTTAAGTCTATCTCAATTGAATCTATAGATACCCTGATTGTTCCTGGGATTGCATTTGACAGGAAAGGTGCCAGAATTGGTTACGGGTTTGGATATTATGATAGATATATGGCAAAGAATAGATACAAGAAATCGATCGGCCTTGGTTATGATTTTCAAATATTCGATTGCATTCCTTCAATGCATTCTTACGATCAGAAAATTGATATCATAGTGAGTGAAAATCAGGTCCTGTTGTGTTAACTTGTAAGGCTTTGTATCCTATATCGTTTCTGTAATATTCTTCATCATTCCCCCAATGTATATTTTTTAAAGCTGAATATGCTCGATTAGATGCAGTTCTGATATCAGGTCCTATGCCAGTAACAGAAAGTACCCTACCGCCATTCGTAATTAGTCTATTCTGTTTATCCTTAATAGTACCCTGAATGGAAAACGTAAACATCGTTCCCTAAAGAAGTATCTAATCCGTAAATCACTTTACCAGTTTCATATTTTCCAGGATAGCCTCTTGATGCCATTACCACGCAAACAGCACATTCCTGCTTCCATTCAATCGGGAACATGGAACTTAGCGTGCCTTCGATCGTAGCCTCCAGATAGTCTACAAGGTCGGACTTCATTCTTGTCATAATCGATTGACATTCAGGATCTCCCATTCTTACATTGAACTCAAGCGCATATGGTTCCTTCGTCTCTTGTTCGATCATTAATCCTGCATACAAAAAGCCCTTGAACTTAGTACTAGAGTCTTTTAATCCATGCAAAGTCGGGTCAATAATTCTTTTCACAATCTTATGATATAACTCGGAATTGATGAATGGAACTGGAGAAAAGGCTCCCATGCCTCCAGTGTTAGGGCCAAGGTCATTATCATTTGCCCTCTTGTGATCCTGACTTGAAACCAAAGGCATTATTGAGCTTCCATCACATAAAGCTATAAAAGAGATTTCGTTACCATACAATCTCTTCTCCACTACTAATTGTATAGGTTCTTTTTCGGGATTGTTTCTGCTGGTAAAATTCCGTATCGCATTAATTGCATCATCGCAATTGGCGCTTACTACCACACCTTTGCCTTGTGCTAAACCATCCACCTTGATAACTGGAGGATCCGGTAGTGAATTAACATATTGTTCAGCTTCCCCAGCATCAGAGAAAGTAGAAAACGGCGCTGTTGGAATCCCATATTTATTCATGAATTGTTTTGCATATACTTTGCTCCATTCTAGTCTTGAGGCTTTCTTGTTTGGTCCAAATATTGGCAATTCGTATTCCTCAAATACATCCACTATTCCTAAGGCTAGTGGCCTTTCCGGACCTACTACTGTTAGACAAGAATTGTCCTTTGCAAATTGACGTAATCTGTTGAGATCATCCATAGCTATAGGTACATTAGTTTCTGTACCTCCATTCCCTGGCGCGAAAAAAATTTTTTTAACTTTTGCACTTTGGGAGATCTTCCAACCTAGACAATGTTCTCTCCCCCCTGAACCGATAATAAGTACATTGTCGTATTTTACCAATTTGGCATCAAACTAACTCATTAATACAAAAAATTTTGGTTCGAATAACATTTCATTTTCTTGAAAAGCCTTAATTTCATTGAATTGTCTTCCTATTTTATTTCATGAGCTACAATACATTACTTATCTTTAACTTTAAGAAACAATCGCTGATCATCGACTTGATAAAATTATCATATTCTTCATCTCTAAGAAACACTTTTTCATAGTCCGCAAGCCGGATTTGATCGACAGCACAATTTAGATGATAACATGGTCCCTTGCCTGAAAGAGTTCTAAAGAAATAGTCATTACACGTACAATAATCAAGATCGGGGTCAAGCCAATACTCATATTTATTACCCAATGCTGTCCAGATGACCCTGCCGCTAGGAGTAAATGAATGGCACTTTAGCTGTAAATGTTTAGAACTCAACTTATTTCACCCTGAATTTGAATTAATGGTACTTTTAGATTTAGTCTGATTTGATAATTTAATGGTTTCAACTCCTCTGGTAGCCAACTCAGTCAGTTTTTTTCAACTTGCCTTTTTAATTGTATTTATCGTCAAAACCGTTCCAGGTGGTGCTGATGTGAATGACTCTATGTCGCCTAAGAACTTACCAAGTGGATTCATCATGATTCCTGAGGTGCTTTGCAGTATTATGCAAATAGATCCATTTGAGGTCAAATAAGTAACATCGCCCTTGTCAAAAAAGGCTCTTTGCTTTTCTGCACCGACATCGAGACCAGTTTCTATATACTTCATATGTGCACCACGCGTGTGCAACATGCCAGAAATAGGGAGTTTCCGAAGAATTGTTGCAATAGTCAAAGGAGATAAATGACGAATAAATTCGCAATCAAAGTCGCCAATACCATTAACTTCCATAAGAATACGGATCCTAGATACGGAGCTGCTTTTGGAATTCATTGAATATTAATAATTAATCATGTATTCAATATAATAAAATCTTTAGATTCTCTTAAAGGGATCCCATAAAGATCACTGGTCACCAACTGGTTTTACGACTTGAAGGGCTCATGCATCGGGCAAAAGGAACAGATCTATGAGCTAAACTAATTTAGTTGCGCGTCATCAACATTCTGATTATGGCAAATAGCTTTGACTCACATGCATTTCATATGTCTGCTACTGCGCATCAAATTTAGATGCAACCGATATCAAATTTCTTGTCAAAAAGGTGCCTCGGAATTAGTACACGGGGAAAATTTTTGTGAAATTATGGGCAATCTTCTTCGATTAACATTCTTCAAGACAAGAGACTATCTGAAGGTAGGTCGTGTAAGAGAAAATCTTTATAGATGTACATGATATAATAATGCAATCAAAACCCATGGTATGGGCTCACGAGAAGGAAGTGTTATCGGAGAGATATAGCAACATTTAATTAGACATCCACCTGTTTCTGGATTTGTTCTTGGTTTTAAAACGTTCTTCGTCAAAGTTATTGAAAAAGTCTCCTACTGTTAGACAATCAACATCCAAGAAAGCAACCAAGCAAAAGAAAATACCTGAAAAAAATTCCGGACAAAAGAAGAAGGAGAAAAAATCGGTCAGACAACAAGTTATTGAACCTAAGAAAAGTACTAGGCCACTCGATGAGGTTGTTCTTTATCCCGAAATTGAGTTTGAAGTTAGAGAATTAATTGCTGAAGGCAATATCGTATTGATAGGTCCACCTAGGCTTACTCGATTTGAGAGAGCGAGGATAACCGGCGCAAGGTCATTGCAACTTTCGCTTGGTGCTCCATCTTTAATCCCATGGACAGATGAAACAAGAGACACCATTTCAATTGCGACGGCTGAGTTGGATGCCAAGGCATTACCGATTTCCATTAGGAGGATATTACCTAATGGACTATATCAGGACATTCCTGTCGAATGGATGAGGTAGTTAACTAACCTTCAACTGAATGGTAAGGCGAACATCAAGATTCTTTAGCTGAAATTAATGCCTTAACTCCAATTGGGTAAAACCTATGCTTCAAAACTAGCAAGACTTAAATTTCTAAGTTTATCCAATCTTGAGAGGATTAAAATTCCGACTATTCATGCAACATATTTGGGTTATAACTCTCAACTTCAACTGGAAGATGGAACTAGGTATATTGGGAAGGGATTTGGATATCCCAAAGTTGTAGGCGGCGAAGTTGTATTTAACACGGGAATGGTCGGCTATACTGAAAGCTTAACTGACCCCTCATATAGAGGTCAAATTCTCTGTATGACATATCCCCTTATTGGAAACTACGGCGTCCCTCCTCACGATGACTTCGATGAATTTGGTTTGCCCCGCCATTTTGAGTCTAGAAATATTCAAGTTAGTGGCTTGATAGTTAACGAATTATCAACAGTTGCAAGTCATTGGAACTGTCAACAGCACTCTAGATCAATGGATGTACGAGGAGAAAATACCTGGAATTAGCGGAATTGATACGCGTGATTTAACAAAACGACTAAGGGTCGAAGGCGTTATGAGGGGAGCATTGTCAGTATCCAAAGGAGAGATATCTGTTAATCAATTGTCAGAAATTATTCATGAAACAAAATATGACGGAGTCAACTTTATGCACAAAGTCTCTGTCAACAAATCTCAGGAGTATGGGGACAGATCGTTACCATGTGTAGTACTGATAGATACAGGGACGAAAAGTAGCATCATACGAAACATCCTTAGAATCGGCTTCAGGGTGATCTGTGTTCCTTGGGATACGCCGATTGAAGAGATATTGTCATATAATCCTAAAGGCGTGGTTATTAGCAACGGACCAGGTGATCCTAAAATCTGTAAGGCCACAATAAATACAACTGGCAAATTGATCACTTTGTCGGTGCCGACATTAGGAATATGTCTTGGAAACCAAATAATAGCGTTGGCAGCCGGCGGAGAAACTAATAAGTTAAAATTTGGACACAGAGGACAAAACAAGGCATGTACAGATGTGGACACGAACAAGACATTCATTACTAGTCAAAATCATGGGTACGGTATAGAACCTGAGAGTTTATCTCAAACTGAATTCGACGTTTGGTATCTCAACGCAGATGATAATACAATAGAAGGAATTAGACACAGAACAAGGCCCATTATAGCGGTCCAATTTCATCCCGAAGCTTCTCCTGGTCCCTACGATTCTGTGTTTATTTTTCAGAAGTTCAAGGACCTAATGTCCCGCGACCAAAAGTATAATTATGCGAGTTCTGAAACATCGGCGAATTCATTAAACACCCAAGAGGAACTAGACAATCGGGGGAGGGAAAGAATTTCCAAAAAATGAGCAAATTAAGAAGTCGATAGTGCTCGGAAGTGGTGCAATAAAGATCGGAGAGGCCGGCGAAAGTCAGAATCTGAATCAGTGATTCTGGCCGCCAATTTGATTACTCCGGTTCTCAGTGCCTAAAAGCACTTTCGGAAGAGGGAATAAAAAGTATACTAATCAATCCTAACATAGCTACGATTCAGACTGATACAAGATTAGCCAACAAAGTTTTCTTATTACCAGTAACCAAAACATATGTTGAGAGACTTCTAGAGAATGAACGACCGGACTCAATCCTCCTGAGTTTTGGGGGTCAAACTGCACTAAATTGTGGTATAACGCTAAGTGATGACGGAGTTCTGAAAAAATACGGCATCAAGGTTTTGGGCACACCTATCGATGGAATAAAAATCACTGAAGACAGACAGATGTTTAAGAATGCAATGATTGAAAGTGGTGTGCCTGTGTTAAATAGTGCTCCTGCGCACAGTTTGAAAGAAGCTGGCATGATTGCTAAAGACATCGGCTATCCCGTCATAGTAAGAGTTGCATATACTTTAGGAGGAAAAGGTGGGGGAGTGGCTTACAATGAATACGAACTTCAAGAAGTTGTTCAAAGAGGGTTACCGCTTAGTTTAGTGAATCAAGTCCTAGTAGAAAAATATGTAGGTAATTGGAAACAAATAGAGTACGAGATGATGCGAGACGCTAGCGGGAAAACGATCACCGTATGTAATATGGAGAATGTGCTCGCAATGCGAGTGCACACCGGTGACAATATCGTAGTTGCCCCATCACAAACTCTTGACAATGAAGAATATCATAAGCTGCGCGCTGCTGCAATTAGAGCAGTGCAACATTGCGATATTTTGGGTGAATGCAATATGCAATTTGGCTTAGATCCGGGATCTGAAGATTATTGTGCAATAGAGATTAATGCCAGACTTTCCAGGTCCTCAGCTTTGGCCAGTAAGGCGACTGGATATCCCCTAGCTTACATGGCCGCCAAAATATGTCTTGGATATTCACTTACAGAACTAGTAAACAGTATTACAAAATCTACCACTGCATGTTTCGAGCCCTCTTTAGATTATGTCGTTTTAAAAATGCCACGATGGGACTTTAGAAAATTCGAACTTGCAAACAGAAAACTTGGAAGCAGTATGAAATCAGTGGGTGAAGTAATGGCTATTGGGCGATTATTTGAAGAAGCAGTACAAAAGGCAATTCGCATGGCAGATATTGGAAAATATGGTTTGGTCTGTAACGGAGACTCTGAAAAAGAAGAAAATTTGGAAATACTCGAACAAGCGCTGTTGCAACCTGATGACGAAATACTGTTTAAAGTTGTAAAAGCATTAAAACTGGGTATGTCGATTGAGACAATACATAATCTTTCTGCTATCGATCCTTGGTATTTGAGCAGGATAAAGAATGTTATAGATGTGGAACACAAGCTACGGAATGAGGATTTGTCCGAAAATCTCCTGAAAGACGCTAAGCGCTATGGTCTTTCAGACATTCAGATTGGAAAATGCACTGGCTTGAACGAATCTAGTATTCGCAATTTACGACAAAAGTTTTCCATAAAGCCTGTTGTGAAACAAGTTGACACCTTGGCAGCTGAATGGCCAGCGAAAACAAATTACCTTTATTTGACATATGGAGGAGAAAAAGATGATATAGTTTACGACAGTCTGGACAAGGGCGCAATAGTATTGGGAGCAGGACCATACAGAATCGGCAGTAGCGTCGAGTTTGATTGGAGCACGGTAAATATGGTGTGGAGTCTTAAGGAAAACGGAATAAAATCTGTATCAGTGATAAATTGCAATCCAGAAACTGTATCTACTGATTATGATATATCAGACCGTCTGTACTTTGAAGAACTTACACTTGAAAGAGTTCTTGATATTTATGAGAAAGAACTGCCTTTGGGTATCGTAACATGTGTAGGTGGACAGACAGCAAATACCCTCCTTCCGAAATTAGGTAAGATGGGAATCCCAATACTAGGAACAGACAGTGTTAGCACAGATATGGCAGAAGACAGAGAAAAATTTGGAAAACTGTTGGACTCATTATCCATAAAGCAACCTCAGTGGAGTAAATTCACGACTTTAGCTGATGCAAACAGATTCTGCAACCAGATAGGATATCCCGTTTTGGTTAGACCCTCCTATGTATTAAGCGGTGCTGCAATGAAAGTGGTCTGGGAAGAAAAACAACTTGAATCTTTTCTCAATGAAGCCATGCACCTGAGCCCGGAATATCCAGTAGTCATAAGCAAATTTTTTCAGGACGCCTCAGAGGTAGAAGTTGATGCAGTGTCTAACGGCAAGGAAGTAATTATTGGTTCAATCGTAGAACATATAGATAACGCAGGAATACATTCTGGTGATGCCATGATGTGTATTCCGCCATGGCGGCTGAACCGACAGATAACGGATACGATATCCGAATACACAAGAATGATTGCTATTTCACTTAAGGTTTGCGGTCCCATCAATATTCAGTTCATTGTCAAGGACGAACAGGTTTATGTTATTGAGGCCAACGTAAGGGCATCTCGTTCAATGCCCTTTGTTTCCAAGATAGTCGGTATCAACATCATATCATTAGCAGCGAAGGCCATGTTGGGTAAACCGTTACCTGGCAATCTAGGGAAAATGTGGGTTAGAGTCCCTGGGTTTGGTATTAAAGTTCCACAATTTTCCTTCATGCAACTAGAGGGAGCAGACATTGTCCTGGGCGTAGAAATGCAATCTACTGGAGAAGTAGCTTGCTTTGGAGAAACCT
Organism: uncultured Nitrososphaeraceae archaeon; assembly: GCA_963788355.1. GTDB lineage: Archaea > Thermoproteota > Nitrososphaeria > Nitrososphaerales > Nitrososphaeraceae > TA-21. Next base: position 247,034 of record CAWBGD010000012.1, read on the forward strand.
TTTACGATGCACTTTCCAAGGCATACGAAGCTGCTGGATATTCCCTGCCCCTTTCTGGTTTTGCCCTTATTACCGTTGGTGGGCAACGAAATAAAGAGAAGCTGTTACCACTAATTCATCTTATATCCACAATGGGATTCAAGATACTTGCTACAGAGCATACTGCTGAATTCATAAAAGAAAATGCGAAGACAGATGTCCAAGAGGTCTACAAGATAAGTGAACCGGCCAGAAAGCCGAACATAGCTGATTTGCTTCATGAACGTAGTATTAATTTCATAATAAATATTCCTTCAACATCTACTATTGAGAAATATGTTGGAATGTTATATGACGAATATCAAATTAGAAGAAAGGCTGTGGAAATGGGCATACCGGTTCTAACAACAATTGAAGCAGCAACGTCGTTTGTAGAAAGCCTAAGTTGGCGAACTAAAAATCAACCAACGATTGGTCCCTTATACCCCTATATAGAAAAATAGTTCAACCGTGTCACCTTAGAATTGTGAATAGAAGTTCTTCGTTACCAATTACAGATCCATCAATTGATAAAATCAAACATTTTACTATCGCATTTCTTTTCATTATTCGATTTATCATGGGCACTCTAATGCCCTTGTCTGATAATCTTCTATGCTGAGTGAAAGATCGGTTATAAGAAGGCATTAATATGAGATCAACTGACCCATACGTTCCCGGAAAAATAGCCTCCTTCTGTACTCTTAGAAATACCCATACCTTTTGACCGTCCATAATGCTTGCCTGTCTGGTTAATGTTGGATGAATATGACCGAGGATGATCTTTTTGGCACCTGACATTAGTGAAGAAGGCATTGTATGACCATGAACAAGTAATGTATCGTCAAAAGTCATCCCTGTAACTCCAATTGCAGTTACTGAGTCGGGCAATAGTACTTGAATATTGCCGTCATGATTCCCTGGGACAACGTAAACCTGACATACATTAGAAAGGGTCTCAAAAAATTTTGGGATTACCTTCCAGTCTTCTTGATTTATTCCGGAAACACTATTCTTTATATCACCTAATAGAATAATCGAATCAGCATTGCAAGAAGTTATGATTCTTTCGAGATCTCTTTCAGTTTCTTCTACAATTTGGTACCAATCTATCGATACATTTTTTGATTGAAACCATTTTGAGAAACCTATATGCAAGTCTGAAACTACGACGACCGATCGTTGCTGGTCTTTTAGTTTCGTACGCATCAAAAGTGCCGGAAATGGGGGCAAAATGTCAAGGTCAGTCATCGGTCTGTTCTCAAACAAAGTTTATGAGGCATACTGGGAGATATATTCCATACTAGTGTCAAATTTATCAGTTCTAGACTTTCCTCCAACGAGTTATGAATCCTCATAACTCTAATAGGGTATTTTAGATCGATAAATTGTGAAATGATTCGTTAATGCTTAGCCAAATTAATCTATGCGATAACAAAAAATTGGATTTGGATTGGAGCTTTAGGTGAGTTCATTGAACAGGTCCTAATCAAAATGGATTTCAAGTTGATCATATCCACATTCAGAGGAAGGGAAATGGAATGCAGCAGAAGAATTTAAGCAACTTGCTGCTGAATTTACAGGTGAAAGCCCCACTTGTGCTCTTACAGGGATAAGTGGACTAATTATCATAGGTAGACTAGTTGACCCCATGAAAACTGTGCGCATTTTTAGACAGATACTAGAAAAAGAACCGTGGTATTTTCGCTATATCCTCAGAGCCATCCCAGTAGAATCAGTGTGCAAGACTGATCTGACAGAAATTATTTCTCTTGCTTGCATATTATCTCGCAAGATACCAAAAAAGTCAACGTTTAAGATTGTAATTGAAAAGCGATTCTGTGAGATTAGATCTGATGTGCTAATTTCAAAAATAGCGAACAAGATTAGTGCGAAGGTGAATCTTACTACTCCAGAATGGGTGGTACTGGTACAGATTCTCCACAAAATGACAGGGATATCAGTCTTAAAGCCAGATCAAATATTAAGCGTTATAAAGGCAAAGCGCGATTTTTCCGTTGGTAATATTTAGGCAATTTTAATAAGAATACGTGCAACATAATCAAGGTTATCCGTGTATTCTTATCTGATATGTTACTACAGCTGGACAAGTGCTGATCTCTCAACGAGAGTATTTTCAATGTAAATTCTATTAACGTTATTCCCGTGAATTTCATATTTATCATAGAATTGTTTCATTTTATCGCCTCCTACTTTCAATGCTGAATAGCACTTGCCCGCACAAGAACTCTTGATCCTCTTTTCTACATCAAATAGTGATATCAAATCCTCAGAGATCAAAATGAAGTATGCGGGTTGATCCTTTCTTAATCCGCCAACTTCTATTGCTTTTTTGATTTGATCAGTAAGACTTAATCTCATTAATAGGTCAGTTTCAATTGTTTTCGATAGTTTGATTCCGCGACTCCATAATTCCGTCGTTAATTGCAATACCCTTAAAATGTGCTTTCTTCCGAATACGACGGTACTATTAATTCCCTGAATTTTTACATTGGGTGAGTGGGCTCTGAAGTCTTGGATTAGTTTGTCAACATTTCCGCTTCCAATGCTGTCGAAAGCCAGAATTTTGACATGATACGATCCCACCTTGCAAGTTTGAGAAAACTTTGATTTTCTATTCTTGCTTACCAATCTAAGACCTCTAAGCGGGCTTCATATGGCTTCACAAAAGAGATTTGGAAAGCTGTCATTGATTTTTCCGAGAAACTAATTAGCCACCATGTATCAAACTAGCAACGGTAACTACATCGCCATTTTTTATCACCGGCTCAAATCTTGGAATAAGGGCCGATTGAATACCATTAACTGCTATCAGAATATTTCGTTCTTCGATTAGATCAGGATTCACTGCTCTATCTCGCAAATACGAAATAATGTTCGAAATTGAGAGGTCTGATTTGTCTAGGCAAATAGTATTCGAATCATATGCCTTTTGAATTGGACCAAGCAGCTTTATTGTTATCATTGCCTCAATAGGGGTATTAGGTCTCTGGTACAACATTTTCTTGTGATTTTTGACCTTCCAATTCCAAGTTCTCTTTGGATTTGGCTTCCTTGCGAAGACTAGAAGTTATAAATCCTGCAATCTGATTTCTTAATTGTTTTGACGTGACTTTCGCAATCTCTGTGACAATCTTTTTATTCTGTTCTATGTCCGTGCCAAATCTATTACTATACCGATTTAAAAGCTCCATAGATATTTTTCTTACTCGATCCATCCGGTATTATGTCAATCAATCTATATATTATGTTAATTGTTTTTTAGTTCGTTCAGCCACAATACTCTAAAAGAAGTGAATAGCATTCACCTTTTCCGCTTAAGAACCAAAGAAGTCAATAGAATTACAACATATTTGTACGCTTGACTCTCGAAATGGAATTTTGCGTTCTTGAGAAATCGTGTAGACTATGCTTGCCAGCATTGAAGTAGGCAATGCAGTAACATGCTCGAAACACGCATGATATTTTACGGGACCATCAGTTTCAGTCAAAAGTCTGCCGTTGTCTGTTAGCTTTAGCAACTTTCTTTTCCTCTTGGAATAGACGACCGAAGGACCATAGGAGACGTACAACCCCAGTTCCATCGATCTTTCGAGTTGTTTTTCGGTTCCATCAAACCAATGAAGACATGCCTTAAGATAGTCGTACGTGGAAAGAATATCCAGGATTTCATCCAATGACCCACGCGAATGGATCGAGACAGGTTTTTGAAGTTCCGTGGCAATGTCAAGCATGTGCCCAAAAACTTTTATCTGTTCAGAGTAATCCTTACGAAAATCACAATATGTTGGATCCAAACCTATTTCCCCTATCCCGTCAATGATTTCATGGTTTTGTAAAACAATCTCATCAAATCCAGAAGAGTTATTTCCATTGGCAAAATGGGGATGTATTCCGACGAAGTTCCTCACGATATCCCTGTTTGACCTGAATAATTTCAATGCCGCGTTAGAAGTTCCTACGTCAACTGTGACAGAGCAAGCTTTGATATGTAGTGCATTCATTGATGCCAAAAGATACGGCAAGATATTTGAATATTCGAAGTCCGCAAGATGGATATGTGAGTCGTAAAATATGGTGTCCAAATTTAGAGACAAGAATATTGGAAACGCATGAAATCAGATAAGATCATCCTTAGATTTGGTTACTGCCTCTATGCGCCTCTTATCTTTAGAAAGCCAACTCACTCGTATAAGGCCAAAAATTTCTAGATCCAAAAGAATCTTGTTCATGTCCGCTTCTGTGATCTCTATGTCTTCCTTTTCAAGGTTGTTCATCAGGTCCAAATCGGTCAGCGTGCCTGCCTCGTTGATTTTTTCAACAATTAGATTTCTTAATGGGTACTTCAGTTCAGTCCACTCTCTAACCTCTCTCTATCCCCCCTTTAAGTCATAGCTATTTTAACGGAAACTTGTGATAAGTGGCTCTTACCTATGGTAAATATAGAAGATCTTTTAGACGAATTGAATTATTTTTAGTCTAAACATATACCGCAATATTGTCTGTCAGTTTCAATGATTACTAGGATACGCAGAATAAGCTTAATATTTCAACTATGTAATGCATCGCTACTGTGAAAGTATCCGGTAAATGGCTGCCTCGAACAGCTCGCAGGGTCAGAAAGCCGCTCAAGAAGGACTGGAGGAAGCAGTCTGTGAAGCCAAAGTTGTTAAAGTGCTCATATAAAAATTGCCTTCAACAATGGATGTTCTCTGGGAACGGCAAGTGGGCTAGATGTCCATCATGTGGCAATTATACCAAAGTAACAACTGCAAAGAAAACAGTAGGACAAAGAATAACTAAGTAGTCAATTAGAAATTTCACAGCATATCTATGGAGTGCTGCCAATGTGGATGTGTTGAAGGTTATGCATATGAATTAGACCGTCACGACCAATAGGCAACGATCATGAATATCTCTTTGCAGAGGGGCTTGGATTACTTATCATTAGCTCAAAACTCCAAATTCTGAAACTATCTGAGCTTATTTTGCTATCCTATTGGAAAGAGAAATTTGACCAGAAGATTTTTTTAATCAATCGGAAAAATTGATTTATTGACGAAACGGGAATTTACGATAATAGCCGGCGATGATAGGCTACAGACATTGGGACATTTGCACAAAAATGTTGCAGTAAAGTATCTTATGAAGAGAAGAAGATCGGTCTTAATGACCAAGGATAATCAGAAGGTTGAGAAACTATTCGCTGATCTTCCCAGAACCATAAGCATTGTCGGGAAAAATATAACTCATACTTACAAAGTTAATTGGGAAAGAGAAGGTACTACAGATTTTGAAGGTTCTCGATTTGTATTTACTATGAATGAGGTACCAGCGCCTGAAATTAGTGTGCCCTTACAGCACTGATAAATTTAGTCTTGTAAATTACCCTTCGCTAACGCTTGCTAAAATCTTACTACATCAAGTGCGGTAATCAATATTCCAATCTCCAACTTACTAATAGAGACTAAATGCTGAATCCATACTGCCCCGTCAGCCACCTGCTGCTTCCGCTCCCAAATGACCCCACGTACTTTCTTGGAAGGAATCTATAAGATGGTTAATCACATCGTCATATTCCATGTCTTTTTTTTTCGACTCCATTAGATCTGCTCTCACTGTGGACAATCGCTTAAACGTCATATCATCCAGATCAAGACTCCTCATATCCACCCATATATGCATAATGTAATTAATTTATCCGTTGTGATTCAGAGATAATAAAATACAATTAATTGATTTTTTGTAGAAGGATCATTAAATATTGAAATTAGAAAAAGTTATTATGAATTGAAATCATCTGTATCTATTGTATATAGAGTCACTATCTGTTCCCTATGCTGTTAAACGTGTAATAGGTTCCAGTTCATTTTTGCTTCAAGCCTTAAGCTCTGGCATCGTCAACTATACGGGCCTGGCTGAACGGATTAAGCCCGATATTGAAAAATTGACCAAAGCTTCGGTTAACCTAAATACATTGGTTGTCGCCATAAAGAGGTTTGCCGACTCATTGCAAGGAGTGGAAACAAGTCATGCCACAGTTGAGGGAATACGGATGTCCCTTACAGGAAGTATCATCGTTGTTGGATTCAGCACTGAATCTCGTGAAATGGCTAGCGTATTGGAAAGCCTGTTAGAATCAGATAAAGAATACAGCATGTTTAGGACAAACGGACAAGTTAGTTTTTTTGCGGAGAGTCGGGAAATTCATGCGCTAGATGATGTTGTTCATCATTTTCAAGGGGTGATAAAGGAGGGATTTTCTAAAATAACTATCAATTTGCCCCCTGATATAGACAGCGCATATAGTATTTTGTCTACAATATCTTACATCTTGTCTACAAGCCAAATTCCACTATACAATGCTTTTTTTTCCAATTCCCAAATTGTATTGATACTAAACGTTCAGGACGCTGCTAAAGCGTATGAAATAATCAGAGGTGAGATATCTGGTACATAGTAATTCTCAATCACTCCTACTGTAGATGACTATGTGTGGTCATAGTTGGAATCAAAATGTTCTCAAAAGATTTACTGGATAGGTAAAAATTATTAATTTACCTATAGTACGGAACTGTGACTTTTTCGCCTGGTTTGCCTTCTCTCTGGGTCTTTATTTTCTTTACCCCCTCTTCAAAATGACGCATCATTACATGAGCCTCTGATACATGTTTAGCTGCTTCTTCCGGAGTTGGATATTTTGCCAAATATTCGTGCAATACCAATGAAACGGCAGTATTTGCAACGGAACTTGTATCGGCTCCACTAAATCCCTCAGTAAGTTCGGCTACTCGAGCCAAATTTACATCTGGACCTAAGGGCTTATCTTTGGAATGAATCTCCAAAATCTTTTGTCGAGCCATTTTATCTGGCATGGGCACAAAGACTATCTTATCAAACCTTCCTGGTCTTAAGAGGGCTGGATCAATTATGTCCGCCCTATTTGTGGCTGCGAGAACTACAACACCCGACAATGCCTGAATTCCATCGAGTTCTGTCAGCAATTGTGAGACAACTCTTTCAGTCACCATACTGTCCCCTCCCATACCTCTTGTAGGGGCGACGGAGTCAATTTCATCAAAAAACACCACACACGGAGCAGCTTGCCTAGCTCTCCTAAAGATTTCTCTAATCCCTCGCTCCGATTCCCCTACCCACTTGCTCAAAAGCTCTGGACCTCTAACACTTATGAAATTTGCTTCTGATTCAGTCGCAACTGCTTTTGCAAGAAGTGTTTTTCCGGTGCCAGATGGTCCATGCATCAATAGCCCTTTAGGCATCGAGTGACCCAGCTTTGTATAAAGCTCAGGATAACGGAGTGGCCATTCGACTGCCTCTTGCAATTCACGCTTTACTTCTTCTAATCCGCCTATGGCAGACCACGGGACATCTGGAGACTCGAGATAAACTTCTCTCATGGCTGAAGGCATTACTTCCTTCACTGCATTTTCAAAGTCAGCCATGGTGACAATAAGTTTGTTCAGTACTTCAGGTGAAAGCTTTTCATCCTCAAGATTTAGCTCCGGCAATAATCTTCTCAAACATTTCATAGCTGCCTCCTTGCAAAGATATTCTAAGTCGGCACCTACAAATCCATGGGTAACGGCGAGCCACCTTATCTTGTTCAACATCTGTATCAAGGGGCATATTGCGAGTATGAATCTGAAGTATCTCCAGTCGGCCTCGTTTGTCAGGCACCTTAATTTCTATCTCTCTATCAAATCTTCCAGGCCTCCTTAATGCCGGATCTATTGCATTAGGCCTATTGGTGGCAGCTATTACGATTACCTTGCCTCTCGCTTCGAGTCCATCCATTAGCGACAATAACTGTGAGACTACTCGTCTTTCTACTTCTCCAGTAACCTCCTCTCTCTTCGGTGCAATCGAATCAATTTCGTCAATGAATATTATTGACGGTGCTTTCTCTTTAGCCTCCTTAAAGATCTCTCTAAGTCGAGCCTCTGATTCACCGTAAAATTTGCTCATGATTTCTGGCCCGGAGATGCTAATGAAATGAGCATTGCTTTCATTTGCCACAGCTTTTGCCAACAATGTTTTACCAGTACCTGGTGGACCATACAATAAGACGCCTTTTGGAGCCTCAATCCCTAATTTCTCGAATATCTCGGGATGCCTCAGTGGCAATTCGATCATTTCACGAACTTTCTGAATTTCCTCTTTCAGGCCGCCGATATCTTCGTACGTAACTTGAGGAACGCCTCTGAGAGTTTCACCTTTCTCCGCAATATGGAAAATAGTTTTTTGAGTTACCAAAACTGCGTCCGAAGCTGGAGTAACTCCAATTACTTGAAACGTTAGCCTACCCCCAAAATATGGGACCATCACATTGTCACCCTTTATCAATGGTACACTTTCCAAGGCATCAGCGAGATATCTTTCATCAATTGGTGGGATCGCTTCCAATGGAGCGACAATCACTTTCTCAGCCGGAACCGCCTTTATTTTTCTGACAATTACAGTATCCCCTATAGCTACCCCGGCATTATTTCTAACTAAGCCATCTACTCTTACAATTCCTTTTCCCTCGTCAGAAGGATATAATGGCAAACATTTAGCGACCGTTCTTCGTTTGCCTCTAATTTCAATAACGTCACCCGTGGAAGCACTCAAAGAATCCATTGAATCATAATCAATACGTGCAACCCCACGGCCTACATCACGAGTGTAAGCTTCGAGTACTTTCAAGGATAGAGTATTCTGACTCACAATATCAATTACGACTTTACTTATCTTTATACCTTTGTTAGATTAGTTATAGCAATTACTGCCCGTATAAATCATCAAGAATTTTAGAATAAAAATTTCGGTCGGTCAAGAGATAATTCGACTTTCGCTTCTGCAACTTCGATAGAAACGTCAAATTTCTTTTTTGTCTTAACTCCAAAATCAGCTTGTTCGCAGGTTATTACGTGGTTATCAAAAGATTAAAATCACCATAAATTTTAGACTGGATGAAAGAAAGTGGGAAAACGAACGCTTGTACGTCGAAGGGGAAGAGGAGGAAAACAATTTAGAGCTATTACAGTAGGAAAAATATCACCTGCCAATTACCCTAATTTCAAGTATCCAGAAAAGCACTTAGGATCTGTTATCGATATTGTTCATGAAACTGGTAGAGATGCACCCCTGGCGATTGTACGATATGATAATAGAAACGTTAGTTATATTCCCGCTACCCATGGTATCGAAGTAGGAAATAGTATTCAAATCGGTTATAATATTCCCCCAGAACGGAACAATATATTGGCTTTAGAATCAATACCTGATGGCTCACTAATTTGCAACTTGGAAAAGAATATTGGTGACGGAGGCAAACTTGTAAAGGCATCAGGCTCTTCCGCGTTGGTCTTCTCGCATTCACCTCAAGGTGTCACGGTGAAATTACCATCTGGAAAGTTCACTACATTAAATCCAAAATGTAAAGCAATGATTGGCATTGTGGCAGGTGCAGGAAGAAAGGAAAAGCCTTTTCTTAAGGCCGGAAATCGTGCCAAATATATGCAATCAAAGGGCAAATTATATCCAACAGTCAGAGGAATTGCCCAGGCGGCTGTCTATCACCCTCACGGCGGAGGAAGACATCAACATATCGGACGACAATCTTCGGTCGGAAGAACCACCCCTCCAGGGAGAAAGGTAGGAATCATTGCACCTAGAAAAACTGGTAGAGCTAGACTTAAGGAACGACGATAGAAGTTCCTGGTACTAACCTGGTCGCTAACATTGAAATATATTACGATGTAGTATTTACTAATTAATCAAGTGATTAGAGGAACTAGTAATGCTAGTAGTAACATTCTGAAACTTATGATAAGGTCCCTTAAAGGGAACAATTCTTCACGATTAACAGCACTGAAGGCTTTGCAACAATTTCAAGTTGGAGATCCATTTAAGATACTAATCGCAACTATCTTGTCTGCACGCACTAGGGACGAAAATACAACAAGGGTTGTTAAAAGATTGTTTGACAAATTTGGAGATATCGATGGACTTCTCTAAGGCTAGTTTAGAGGAAATTCGAGAAGTTATTCATAGTATTGGTTTTTACAATATAAAAGCGCTGAGAATTAAGCAAGTTGTTCAAATCTTAATCGAGAAATATAACGGTATAGTTCCTTCAAATTTTGATGACCTAATATCATTACCAGGAGTAGGAAGAAAAACAGCTAATTGTGTCCTAGTATACGCGTTCGAAAAGCCGGCAATACCAGTCGACACACATGTTCATAGAATATCAAATAGATTGGGTATAGTTAATACTTCGAAGCCTGAAGAGACCGAATCTGAGCTTACGCAAGATTTTTGATAAGAAAACCTGGGTTAGGGTAAATGACACATTTGTCACTTATGGTCAAAACATATGTCTTCCAATTAAACCAAAGTGTACCATATGCCAACTTAATAACAATTGTAAATTCTACAAAAATAAATGCTAACGAAATTTGTCTCTCTTTTTTATGAAAAGAAGTAAAATCAGGGTCCCTCCGACAACCACAATCATTATTAGTGGTAAAAAATACAAGGGGGAATCTGCAGGGTTACCAAAAATTATGCTGAACGTCAGATCTCCAGCATAAGCACTTGGAGGATCTTCTGGTTTATCCTTGCCATGCACAGATATTGAACTTACCGAAAAATCATTGACTGAGAGTTTGTCTATGATTATTCTTTTCCCATTCGTGATTGTCAATCCCTGATTATTAGCATGTGCTACAAATATGGGCTCTTCCCTTGACCAACCATCTTTATCCCGTTCATAGACCCTAATATACCCGGAATCGCGTGTATTAACAGCTGCCCAGAACCGACCTGATGGTCCGCCAAACATCCCCAATTCAATAAATTTTTCGCTCGGAGTAGGTTCGTAGAGTCTTATAATTGTCTTAGCGTTATCAGTTTGGTAGTAACTCAAGTTATTTTGAATTATCAATTGCCAATTGCTAGGAATTGCCTTTGAGAATGAGTATAGAACTGGCATTTTTCTATCTGCATTTGAGGCAGTATAAGAAAGGGTGAAGACTTCGTTATTTTTGGTGGTAAGTACGTTACTAACTATTTGATCTTGACCATATGAAAGAACAAAATTTGTTATACCGCTATTGTTAAGAAAAAACAAAGCTAAGAGAATATATATGAACTCTTTTTTCAAACTTATCAAAATCCTTGCTATTGCAAATGGCGATTATTCAGTAACAAATGGATTTTTGGATGAAATGATAATCCTAGAAACTTCTGGCCTCATTAAGTGCTTTTCCGGAATTTGATTTGAAGTTACCATTTTACGAATCATAGTACCGCTTAATTCTTCTCTGTATTCAGACGAATGAGAACATGTCTTTTCATTAGCGTACGCAATACACTTTTTGCAATAATAAAACGAAGGAAAAAAGAGTGGCTCTATATCCAGGTCCGGATACCTTTTGAAAATATCGTGCGCGGCATACGGTGGGTAATAATCTCCCACGCCAGCGTGATCTCTACCGACTATAAAGTGGGTACAGCCAAAGTTCTTGCGCATAATCGCATGGTGAATTGCTTCCCGTGGTCCAGCATATCTCATTTCAGTATGAAGAGTACCAAAGATTACCTTATTAGCAGGATAATAGCATTTTATCAATGCGTCATACGCATTTATTATCATCTCATCAGTGAAATCTCCAATTTTCTTCTTGCCGATCAAGGGATTGATAAAAAGACCGTCAAAGATATTGAGGGCGGCTTTTTGCAACATTTCGTGTGCAACATGAGGAACATTTCTTGTTTGAAATCCAACCATTGTTTTCCACCCTCTTCTTGTTATTTCTCTCCGGGTTTGCAGCGGACTCATTCTAAATCTACTTTCTTTGATCTTCCGAGCAACAGAAAAGATCTCGGTTTTTCCACCCAATAGTGTATTTTTCATTTCTTTAATCCGCCGTACGCCAGGATGATTTGCATCTGTTGTACCATATACTGAATTAGCCATGTGAGATTTGTCATAGCTATACATGTCTGAAATATGTAAAATTCCAAAATGATCCCCATCACATGTCAAAATTATTTCCTTAAAATCTTTCAAATTTTTTGCTGTAGACTCATCTACATCCAAGATTATGGGTATGGTCCATGGAGTACCATCACACAATCTTCCTTCTTCCAATACCTTTCCAAAATCATTTTCATTCAAAAACCCATCTAATGGACTAAATATTCCTTGAGCAATATTTTCGACCTCTGTACGAATACTCCTGGTAACGTTAAAGGTTTTCATGCCCGAAATATCTGTAGCGGGTACGCATTTATTTACTAACGATCCACCATGTGGCTGAATTAATTCTTGTCCCAATTTAACTTATTTCAACCTTTTTTATCATGCTTCCGGACTGGGTCCCAATGTATACCACATTCCCGGTTCGAAGACAGCTCCCACCACCATCTTCCTGATCTGGGATCTTCACCTGGCTTTACTGCCTTTGTACAAGGGGCACATCCTATGCTAGGGTATCCGATGTCATGGAGCTTGTTATACGGTATGTTATTATCCTTTACGAATTTCCATACTTGATCTGATTTCCAATCTGCTAGTGGATTAACTTTTACTATGTTACCATGTGATACGTCTATTTCTACTTTCGAGATATTATTCCTGGTCAACGCTTGTTCTCGTCTTATTCCTGTAATCCAACAGTTCAACCCGACTAATGCCCTATTAAGTGGCTCAACCTTTCTTATATTACAGCACATTTTTCTGTTTTCAATGCTGTCATACATGAGATTCATACCCTTCTCCCTAACCATATTCTCAACAGCTGAGCTCTCAGGGAAAAATACATCTATATTCACGTTATATCTTTTCCGCACTTCATCGATAACATCGTACGTCTCTTGATTTAGCCTGCCAGTGTCCAGTGTAAATATTCTCGCATTTTCTTTGTTGATTGTACACATTAAGTGAATTAAGACTAGATCTTCGACTCCAAAGCTGGACGCCAAAGCTACTCGGGGTGCAAAAGAACTCAACGCCCATCTGAGAACCTCTTCAGCAGAACTTGATTCCATTTCCCTCGAAATCAACCTAATTTGTTCTGTAGATGGTTTAGTATTGTTTAGAGTATCGGAACCTAGCAGGTCCATTAGATAGAGTTTGCGCGGTAGATTTATAATTATTTGTTTTTTATGAACCTTTACAGTCTTTAATATTCGACCTAACTTGATGCTATCCCTTTATTAAGAAGGGCCGTCTTATACAGATGGGTTCACGAGAATAGAAAATACTAAGGAATGACAAATTTTGAGTGACGAATTTTGGCATCATATTTCGCAGTACCAAGAGTTAGGCTTGGACCCATTGCGATGGATAACTACCTCATCAAATGAATTAATTTCACTTGCACTGTATGACTCATTGAAACAGAATAGGAAATTAAATCACTTAATGGAATATTCTTGGTATGATGCATTCCATTATAGTGGTAAAAATCCTGATATAATTAGAAGGCAGTACAATTTCAGGGATCCCGTGGGCCAAAGTGAGTTAAGGAAAAAAAGAATTGTGTCGTTACTTAACATCCACGATGACCATGCAAGTAATGCCAAAAATCTGTTGGAAGGCCTATCTGAATTCTATGCCAAGATAAATCCAAAGTATCCTCTCAGATGTCTAAAGATAAATACTACATCCGATCCAAAATCTGAATTTGCTTTGTTAGACTACATAGATTTGCATAGAGGTGAAAAAATAGGATACACGGTGTTCAATACTGGATGCATCAATGTTATTGACCCTACTCAAACTCCAGATTCTGAAATAACAGTATCTATGTCATTGGCTCCAATGTTAGAAAACCTCGCACTAATAGGTTGCACGTTTGGATTCAGAATAATTCCTGTATATGATGCCCCTTCTGAAGAAATGATTAATTCCATTCAGACTAGTCATGATACATTTGGGTCTAAGTATAATATACCCATTGATGATTACAGCTCACTTAACACCGGAAAGTTATTTCTTGGAGGGACAGTCTATGCTCATACAGAGAAAGAGCTGCCGGTCAGGTACGATTTAATTACTTCGGGAATGGTTATTTTATTAACAGATAAATTTGGTTCATTATGTCCCCTTAAAACTCGCACAATAAGAAACCTTGATCCAACTTTTTATGGAACAAGTAACGCAGATGAACCTATCGATTATGGTGTAGACGATATTCTAAGATCATTAGGTCACCCTAGATTTTCACTCGGTAAAATAGTCGCTAAATACAGTCCTCAATTTGGTAATCAATTTGATACTCATGCCAATATAATTGCGGTTCATCCTGTGGGGAGCGATGGTGTGTTGGCTTTACTTCGTCTATCCTGGCTTTCAAATGCTCATTTGATAGTAAATGATATACCAATGAAATACGAGGAACTCTCAAAGCAGGCCACAAAGGAATGTATAATTTCAAATTCCACATGCGCTGGTAATGGTTGTCATTTGATAGTGGCAAGTAATGAGGTGGCAAACCACGTTCTAGAAGATTTGCAAAAGCACAGCTATAATCCTCTGATCATAGGTAGAGTCGCAAACAAAGATGAGCCAAAGGTCACGATTAGTAACAAACTAACGGAATTTGTTGCAGCTAAATATATCACTAGTAGATTCGAACTTTATTCAATGTAGTATTTGTATATTGCACACCGTCCGAAATATTCATTAACGGACCGGCAAGGGATATAGAGTAAGTGAAAATGAAATTACCTGACTCTTCTGATTGCATATTTTGTAGCATAGTACGCCATGACACTAGTGCACGAATAATACATGAAAATGAAAGTGCGTTAGCATTACTTGATGTCTTTCCACTGAGGGCTGGTCATGCACTAGTTATTACCAAAAAACATTATGGAAAATTACAGGAGTTAGAAAAGGAAGATTGCAATTCATTATTGCAATTAGTTATCAAAGTTTCTGATGGCTTAGAAAGAAGTATGAATATGAATGCAACATTGATCGCTATTCATAATGGGCGCGAAGCAGGTCAAGAGATACCTCACGTACATGTCCACATAGTCCCGCGAGTTTCTGGTGATGGGGGAGCTCCTATCCATTCTATTTTTAAATCACGGGTTAATTTAGACGAGCAAGATATGGATAAGATTTTGAATGAGTTGAAGAAAAAAATTTCAAACTGAACAATTAAAGGCAAAGACTATGTACTAAACTGTTCTCGCTGGAAATCTACTCAACCTGCAATTCAGTAGAACAAGTATACCTGCTATTACTATTATTTTTTGCCTTATTCTTTATACTTGTACTACAAGCTCTTGAGTTATGCGATTATTAGAAAAATTTGCTATTGAATAATTATCGAAGTGGTATTTGAAATATACAGTGACATACGCTAATTGAATTCAATGCTAAATGAGGGAATGAAATTTATTCTCTTATCCACATTGTATAGCTTTTCAGATAACCTTCATTCAAATAGTATTTCCATTAACACAATATGTAAGTATTGTTATTTTTGAAAGGCCTCTAAGTTCATAATTCATAATAGGTCTTCATCAATCGCCTCGATCTTATCAACATAGTTCGTGCAGCTACATCCGTGGATCATACATTTTCCTAAATTAAATAGTGAAAAACCATCATTTCCCATCGTAGCGTTAGATTTATGAATAAGGTGCGTATGCTTACATCTTGCGCAATTCATATATCTATTATTCCGTCTTGAATATACTCGTGTATTTAAATTCATCTGTATGTCGTTGCCAAAATTTTGTTTCAGATGATCTTCGTTATTATGAACATTGATCACACTTACTAACTCATGTGTATTCCACCTATGCTTATTGCTTCTGCCTGAATTCTTTTATCGATAATCTTGCCCGAAACTAATAATTTTTAATACGGTTATGCTTCTTATTTTAAGCAATAACACTTGAGGATAGCTTATCACTCCACATTACATTCGGATTATTATGTAACAAAAGCAAATGGTTAGTAGAATTGAATATAAAAGAACTGATCTCCAGTTTACCCAAATCGGTAATAAGCGGCGAAAATATGTTTATGCCTGATTCTGCCATAAGAAAAATATTTGCTCTTGCTCAATTAAAATCTTCAGATATTTTCTATGACTTGGCGTGTGGTAATAGCAATGCAATAATGCTTGCTGCAAACGAATTCGGTGTGAAAAAATCAATTGGGATTGAGCACCGAAAGAAAGTTAACACGAAAATTGGGCAAAAGATCAACAAAATTAAGAATGCTAGATTAGTCAAAATTGATGTGAGCAGGGTATCTTTATCAAATGCTGACGTTATTTTATTTTGTTACAGAAATGAACACTTCCTTCGTACTGTATTGAAAAAATTTGAATTGGAATTGAAGAAGGGGACACGGGTTGTCTCAATATGGTCCCCTCCAGGATTGGCCTTGCCTGACAAAATCGACTTTCCCTTCTTTGTTTCTTATGCTCCCCTTAAGTATGCCGAAAATATTCAGGCACAATTCAAAGTAGTATATGGTCAAGACTGCATAGATTTTACTGGTTCGTGGCTATTGAGCGAGAAGTATATCGATGCAATAGAGGTAGTTCCAAACCAGTATAAGAGGTTTGTAACTATACTTTCTTGTATGATTATTTGGATAAATGCATGGAATATGGGTCTTGCTTGTGAGGAACAAATTCCGCCACCGGTCAAGTCTTACTTAGGGATATTAAGAACGTTCTTTAGTATAGATTTATTGGATATGTTTAGCAAATGATATTATTATTTACGAAAAGATATCGGCATATATCAATGTAAGTTGACCTTTGAATACCTAAAACATAATTTAAGAGACCATGAGGGTTACTTAATGGTGAACTAATTTCACATGGTACATATACAAGATTATGATTTACTATTAAAATATCTGGTTTCCCATATCGGAGCGTTCTCTATTTAAGTAATAATAAACATGCTAATAATGTTAGTCAATAATTTCGAGTTGTAATATTCTTTAGGTGAATAATTTTCTAAAAATGGATGGGATGAATTTGTAAAATGGTGATTGTCTGGGCCTTGATAATCTTGAAGTTGTTTTGAGAAATTGTAGACACCAATATTGAATATTCAAAAAATAATTTGGTAGAATTGTATTACTTCAAGCCAACTTAAAATATCCCTACCTTAATTTCCTCCTTATGAGTAAAATGATCATTGGAAAAGTCTCAGAGTTTGTCCAAGGCAAATTAATACGTATAAGCGCTGCAGGTAAGGAAATATTGGTTACAAACATAGATGGCAAATACTATGCCATGAATAATACTTGTAATCACTTAGGAGCTGACTTGCACAAGGGAGAACTCGTAGGGTACTGAGTTAAAATGCCCTTTACATGGTGCCAAGTGGGATATAAAATCAGGTAACTTAATCTGGTTCCACAAAAATCTACGTCCTGAAGAAACATTTAACCTAATTGTGGAAGATGATACTTTGCTTTTAGAAATCTAGTTTTATAATCAGGACAATCCAAAACCGAAATGTAAGTAAATTTCACATAATTGATAATAGGCCTATGTTATGATTCAATTATTACCCTTAGGCAAATTTTAAGATGGGACTAATTCGATTAATATCTGCGAATATTGGAATGATTTTGATAAACCGATTTTGTTCCTTTCAATATGGCATAGTATTTATTTAAGATTTAAATTCCTGTGCCGAATTTGCCTTCCAATTTTTCTAATTATTGAAATATCGACTATAATGTCAGCTTCCAATCACTCCAAGTTCGGCTCATAACTCTTTGTATTCATTTAGTGCCTATATTGAATCAGTTTTGTATTTACTGACATAGTGAAGTCAATTGAGAATGGATGCATTAATTGTAGACTGTGTATGAAAAAAGTAAGGTCAATTCATCTTTTAGTTTCATCATAGAAGTTTTCACTTGTAATAAATATGGCTTACATTATTCTACCCTGATAATGAAGCTTGACGTGCCTCGGTTTACCGAGCGTTTTGGTACGATCAGTATGCATGGAGTCCAAAGAGTCTACGAATTAGACTCTGGCTACAAGGCTAACAAGAGCAAGTCAGAAGCTATTAGAACGATTCATAACGACATAATATCAGAAATTGAAGGTAAAATGGCTGTTGTAATTCCCATTAAGGGTGAACGACTCAAATTATTAGAGGGTGTATCAGTGGGATCCCCCACGATTGCTTGACGATTATCGTATCAAACAGTCCTAGACAGCCAATAGATAGATACAAACTTGAACGAGAAGCAATAGAGCAATTCAATAGATTTGCTGAAAAGAATTCGCTCATAGTACATCAAAAAGATCCAGGTGTATCAAGTGCCTTACAGGAAGTTGGCTACACAGATCTTCTTATGAATGATGGTACAGTTCGCAATGGAAAGGCTGAAGGGATGATCATTGGCATGCTGTTGGCAAAAATGTCAGGAAAGGATTATGTTGGCTTTATAGATGCAGATAATTATGTACCCGGAGCCGTGAATGAGTATGTTAAGATTTTTGCATCAGGAGTAGCTATGTCTACTACTCCCTACACAATGGTAAGGGTATCATGGATTTACAAGCCAAAGGTATCTGATAATGGAGTCTACTTTTCCAAATGGGGAAGGGTTTCAGAAATTACCAATCAGTACCTCAATTCTGTTATATCTTATTATACTGGATTTGAAACCGAAGTTATGCGCACAGGGAATTCTGGAGAGCATTGTCTCTCAATGAAATTAGCAGAATCTTTAACTTACTCTTCAGGGTTTTCTGTAGAACCGTATGAGATCATTAATATTTTAGAGGAATTTGGAGGAATAATACCCACAGAACACCAGGACGCAATGGATAAAGGTATAGAGGTAATGCAAATAGAAACTAGGAATCCTCATTTTCACGAAGAAAAGGGTGATGCGCATCTCCGACAAATGTTTCTCGAGGCATTGGGATGTATTTTTCATAGTAAGATCTGCCATCCAGAATTACGCGAGAAAATTAAATCTGAATTGCAGAGTAGAGGCTTACTGGAAGACAATCAAGAGCCGCCTCAATTGCAGAGGATTAGGCCTTTTAAAGAAATAGACATTTCTACGTTTGGTAAAGTTCTGCATGAAAAAGCAACAAGCTATCTTTATTGTGAATGACTTATTATTCAACGAACATAATAGAACCAGTAGAGGTCAATTGAACGACGCTTGATGGCTCCCATGCGGAACCTTCAAATTAAAATGAACCTTCCTATCCGTTCCTGAAACTGAGGTCCTCTTTATATTTTTTTTCCGGCTCACACATTATGCTTTTTTTCATTTTATGAACCATAAGAAAGGGTGTCAGAATTAGTACAGGCAAACTCATTAGAATGAACAAAGATTGAAAAGGCGCCAAAACTAAAGCAGAGGTTCCTCCTCCAATTCCCAACACCGTGAACAGGATTCCCCCTGAACACGTTGGACAGCCGATGAAGAGGCCAGCAAATGCGCCTAGACTAGAAATACCTGAAATTTTTCGGGACTCTTTTGACCTTAGAAGTCTGGTATAATGTACGTTTAGCGCGACATTTAATCCAACCAATACCGAAAGAAATACGGCGAGGACTATGTTCAATGGTATAAACAAGATCGAAAAGTTTTCGGTTAGCCTTAGTGTAGCCATGGGAAAGTAGCCAGGCGCTCCGCAGCATAGAGCTAGTGATACTGAAGGAAAGCTCAACCCCTCTGCAGACAATGAAGAATTAGGAATGTATATTATGATTTTCGAAAGAAATGCAAAAAAAAGTCCGTACAGAATCGAAGAAAGTATTGCAAGTTTAAATTGATATCTTTCTCCAATTATACTATTTAGTTGGGCAACGAGAGAAAATTTCTTGTTTCCTCCCACATTCGAAAATCGGATTATATGAAAAATTCCATAAACACCAAAAGTAATGCAAATTACAGTTAACATAATTACAATCTGAGCGACTAGATATTGAGTTGGGCTTGCTCCAAGTGGAATAGTGGAATAACGAAAAGAATAGATCGAAAAAATGAACAGTAGGAAAATAATACTTAATGCGAGATACCTAATTCCTCTGTTTCTTTCACCCTTGAAATATCGACTAATCAATCAGGATACATCATGATGTTGATCGTAAATTTAACTTATTTGGACCATTCATTTGGAGACAACAATATGACACTGTTTGTTTGTATATAAAGAGAGTCCAATTGAAGTACTTGAGCAAAAATCTAAATTTTAGAGCGTATTATCATCAATATGGCTGAAAATTTGTCTCCAGACGAAGAATACATAGCTGCTAAAATTAGTTACGTTGGGTTTGTGGATCAGATTGGCCTAGAAGGTATTCTTATTTTGAAAACTAACGATGGCAAAGAGTTTCCAATGCGTGCTTTCTCGGGTGAAGTTGCAAGGCATATCTTAAGATTTCAAGAAGGAGATAAGACCACAATACCCACCATTTACAACTTGGTAGAAGAAATATCTGCAATGCAGGATTTGCTGCCTATTGGAAGTAAGGATATACCGAAACGGCTCAGTTCTTAGGGCCAATTTATATTTCAAAACCAGGAAAGATACTCTCATATTTAGAAATTATCGAGCCTCAGATGCAATTGCCCTGGCTTCTTATTTTGATGTTATCATAAAAGTTAGAAAAACACTCTTTGAAGAGACAATTGAACAATAGGTAATTATGTAATTACCTGAGGAATTGATTGTGTGGATGCTGCGGAATTTAATTCCATAGCTATTCGCTTTCCAACACCAAATGTCTCGCCATACAGATACTTTGTATAAGGAGTTGTAGTTGCCATTATAGGATTACCAGGCACCCTCAGGGATACGTCGTATACAACGATGTCGAAATCTGTCGTTACTATGCTCTGTAAGGAGAATGGTCCAATTATGCCTGGCGGGGATTCGGTTATAGTGGCCTTTACAAATTTATCTCCTGCCTCAAATATCTTCTCAAGCATAGACTCCCTTATACTTGCAGGAGTGTGCCCTATTTCAATATGTTTTACTTCTAAATCCAAGTCGAGTCTGCTGTCTTGCTGTCAAGGAATTATAATCATTTAAATTGGTCTGAAGCCTTCTTTCAATCCCTAGAAATTCAGTTTCATTTTTCAAGGGCGAATAAAAGAAATTAAAATTAAAGTAAGTTCCAACCACGTACTCTTCAATTACTGCATGCGTTAGATCTTCTTCGTTAATTGTCTGATTATTTAGCCTTGATTTTGATTTTTCGTTGAAGTCTTTTTGGGATGAAACCAAAAAAAATGCTCTCTCTAATTTTCTTGTCGCTTCTTGTATCTTGACCATTGCAAGGGATTCAATTTCAGAAGGAGCTCGGAGTATCTTTGGGTGACGTATCCCTGCCTTTTCCAACAAGTAGTATTGATTTTGTCCGTAATTTCTTTCCTCAGCTCTTAATAAATGTCTATTACCAAATAGTGGAATCAACAATTCATTTTCTATAATATCATAACCAAGATATGCGGTAAGTGCACGATGGGGAACAAGTATAGAATTCATTTCAAGCATTTTTTCTTGATTTTCCTTATAAGCAAGATCTGAAAATTTATCCAAAACAATAATTTCGTCCGCAAGACGCTTAAATCTCAAATATGGTGTTTCGCGTCCTTTCTGACAGAAGCAAAGTGTCCTTATTTTTTCGTCCTTCGCTCCATCCATTATTTCCAGTGCTGAATGACTACCCAAAACTGCGACACTAATATTCTTCATATCATATTTGCTTATAACACCTGAAAGTTCTTTTGAAGTTATCATACGACCTTCTAATAGATGCAGTATAAATAAGATTTTTTGGCGTTAAAATTATTGTATACCCAAATAAATTTTCTTTAGTTATTTTGAAAATGATAAAAAGATAAAAAAGTATAGCTTTTATTTATTTGTGAGAACAGATGGGACATACTTAAGCGTCTTTTTCCTTATTTACTGCTGATTCGATAGCCTTACGCAAGTCTTCGTCATTCTTATTGGTATAATCGATACCTAGAGTATCTGCGATTTCTTCTAACTTCTCGCGTCCTACTTTTTCGTTTTCAGTGGACTTAATTTGTTGAAGTTCACGCTTGGCTTGAATCCTCGCCTTTTCATATTCTGCAGTCGCCCTGCCAAATGACTTTGCCAATTCAGGTATTTTTTTTATTCCAAAGAAAACTACAACAATCACTACTATCAATATCACCCATTCAAACCCACCAGGAATTTGAATAAAAAAATGATGTAGCAAGGACATTTGGTGGTTTATAGATAAATTAAGGATTTAAGTGTTAGTCCTCTTTAGTCATGGATTATCAATAATTTTCGCCCTTTCTCTTCCGCGTTCAGCCCTTCTTATGATGAGTATGCCTAACGCATACAAGCCTGTCATTGGGAATACAATAAACCACATAGTGACACCACTCCCGTCGGGTGTAAGGAGAGCGCCGAAGATAGCTATTATTACGACGGCATATCTAAAATTCTTCATCCAAAATTTCGAATCAAGAAGCCCAGCAAGAGAAATTCCATACATTATCATTGGTAATTGAAAAGCAAGCCCGAAAGCAATCCAAAATTGAAGGGTAAAGGTGATAAAATCGCTTATAGTTACAAATGTTTCTGCGCCAACGGATTCACCGTATTTGTAAAGAAAGCTCAGTGTAAATGGAATCACTAAAACATATGAAAAAACAATACCAATTATAAACAAAAGAAGAATTGGAAAGGTTATTTTATAAATTGACCTAGTTGTCTTTTTGCTGAGCGCAGGAAAAGTGAAAGCAAATATTTCTCTAACTATTACTGGAATCGAACAAATAATTCCAATTAAGAATGCTACATGAATCTGTGAGAAGAAAGCCTGACCTGGAGCTGTCTGAATGAGCTTGACTTCTGATGGAAGTAACGTATGGCTAAGGAATACGGTTAGTTGAACTGCCAGATTGTTAAAAGGATCTGGATATGGATAATACAACGTCAAAGGTATACTCGAAGCTCCCGAGACTCTACCTGAAATATCAGAGGTAGGAACAACAGGAAAGGATAAGGGAATATACACGGTGAAAGATTTTATCCCAAAACTTAGAGACACGATAGTTACAACTGCTATGATAATCGAAGTGCGAATTAATCTCCGCCGTAACTCATTTACATGCTCTCTAATAGACATCTGGGCTGAGGTCATTCGGGCTTCCTGATCTTGTTATGATCTCATGTTAATTGATATAATAATTATATGCCTTAAAACCAGCATCCCTACAGATTTACCTCATACCCTTTTGTAAATTCATACACAGAAAAGAACTTTGTAACAGAATTAAAGATCATCGAGAATAATTTGCATTTAAAGTTAATAGCTTCAACTAATTTTCATAAATACAATTGCTGAGGAAGGAATCCCAAGCAAACAATGACAATACAAGACATTTTGCTACCCCTAGAACATATAATATTCCGAACACGAACCAAGTTAGTATATTCACAGCGAAAATACGAAATATTGATTACTGAAAGCAGAATTGTTTTGTACGCAGAAAGAGGACGAATTATGAAGTCGTGTGACGTAATTTGCGAAAGGTTAGATGCCTTATTTGGTGTAGAATATTCAGAAAAGGGAACTATTTTCAAAGCGGCCAGGATGACATTGCAGGGGGGCAACAGAGTGGAAATACGCGGACCAGTTGAAGAAGTTAAACCGCTGTTTAACTTCATTCAGTCAACCATAAACACTTTTAAAACAACAAGAAATGGTATGTCCAGCGTAGAGTAGTATACCGGCTTTTTGATGTGTTACTGCCATTAGGATCAAGTTAAACAAATAAGATTGTGTAAAGGACTGGTCTTAAAATAGTGGCAATACTTTAGAAGTAATTCTTGGGATTCTAGTAAAGTTCTCAACAACGTAGATTCGACTAAAGTTAGGGAGGTAAAGACAAGTATGTTATAGCCATGTATTTACCAAATTCATTTAGAGAATTATTAATTGGTAACATTAATTCTGTCTTGTGATTAACTTTTTATCAATAAATTCCACTTGGATAGAATTGAGCTTAATTCCATAACAGATTTTTAATTTTGTCGCATAGAAGGCCATCAATGCAGTCTGATATCCAAGTAGAAAATCGGACTTCAAGGTTTAAACCCTAAGAGGTTTAATATCGACAATGTTGTAGGTAGAATATTACATCGCTATGGCATATGTGATATGGATAAACTCTGGCCAAAAGTACAATACTTGAAATCTTATCTTGCAGCTGATGTTTGAAATTGCTATTAATTCTATATTAGTATACTATATTAAGAAACCGCAACCATCAGTACCCACACTATGCCATCAGCCTTTATTCTAATTAATTGTGATTTTAAATCGGTTGAAGAAGTAATAGGCGAACTTAGGAAGATCCCTGAGGTGATTCAAGTCAATCCAGTCGAAGGTGTTTATGACATAGTATCTCGAGTTGAAGCCAAAAACGAAGAAGAGTTGCGAAAGATTGTACTGCGTATAAGATATTTTGACAATGTCATAAGCACCCTTACGATGATTATTTCAAGAGATGAAAAGACTTCGGATTCCAAAAAGTTCTAAGATCTAGGCGCTTGTATGCTTCCTATCCCTTAGATATTTCTACAAAATATTGGGACTATTCTATCCATTTCTTAGCATATAATGATAAAATTACTGAAATTTATTCTGCACCACCAAGGCAGTTGATTCCACAACAGTTACCTTAATAATCTTGTTTGATCACATACTACTAGAAAAGATGGATAACAAGCAATTTCTTATGTATAACCTTTTGATGATAGCCATTTCTTTGGGGATTAGCATCTCGATATCGCTCTTGCTGCCATTTTACTTGTCTCTTCCAATAATTATTGCTATATTTATTTTGATTAATTTCTATATGCGAAACAGGATGATGAAGAAGATGGGAGGAGGGATGGGAATGTTTGGATCACTTTCATCCCCTTTTTCTGGAAGCTCTGTTAACTATTATTGCATGAGCTGTGGGACTAAACACAAAGAAGCTTCTTGTCCAAGATGTGGTTCGAAAATGAAGAGAGTTGGATAAGTTGGAATTAGTTTTAACTTTAAACGCTTAATTGAGTTAGCAGACAATTTTACCAATTATTGCTGAATTATTGATATCAAGAATTTTTGAATTGTGCACTTGCGTCAGGTATGCGTCGACAGTTAGGTTTTGTATTACATGGATTTTTTTTTAAATCGATCGAGTCGTGGAAGAGGCTTTCCGTTTGCCAGTTTCTCCTTGCGCCACGACATCCATTAAAGTGAATGGAAAGAAATCTCCCTTTATTTATGAGTACAGAAATAAGGTCATATCATTTGTGCAACTATTGGAAAATGCCCTTGTAACTAGATTTCCGATTAACGAGGGAATTGGAGTGACATTAGAATTTAGATCGGGAACAAATTGAACATTCAAAGATGCATGATCATTTCACGCGCAAATAAAGTTGTAGAAAAGAGATACAAATATTATGTAAGTCACTGGTAGAGAGCGGTTTCAGATAGGATAATTCCTGCATCGCATATCATGTCGAGCAAATAATAATAGATGGCATGTTCAAAGTTCTTCATCTAACCCTTCGAATGCCGTCGCCTTTGAGACCTCATGTAACCTCATTGCCACTATTCGTTCAAATTCTTTGACGTTTAGAACTCCACGTTGGCCCAATATATCTATCAGTGTGTTTATTCTTGTATTGAGTTCTTCAAGTTCAGTAAGCTCTTTTCCCGTGACAAGACGATTTTGTTCCGTCACATGCTTATCAGATTTTGAACCTGGTAGTCGTTCTTTCCTCATGAGGTTTTAGCAAGATAATACGTATATTAAGATCTGCATCATGGGAAGATTCTATTCACATATACCATCTTGGTCTGTACTTTCTACACTTAATTTTTTCATGTTCCCGACCTTGTTCATAGGTGACAATCAAACCTAAAGTATATCGAAGGTTTGGCGTTCATTTATAATTTATTACAAACTTAATTGTTTTACTAGAATTAATAGACGAGACTAGGTCGTAATTGTGGTACCTCGCCCACAAATTCTTACTCCTTTGGCATCTGGTTTTAATAATACAAAATCCTGTTTAGAGGAAACAACAAGAGGTTTGACGAGTTCGATATTAGTGGGGGCCTCCGTTACTTAACTTTATTTTGGCTGGCTTCACTTGAAGATCCACTGAAACGAGGTATGTTTCCGTTTCACTTAATTGTTCCGTGAAATATGGATTTCCAGAATAAGATCCCAGAATCATATTTGATGATACAAATAGATCGTCGCTCCTAGAAATTACATCACCGCGTGAGATATCGTTAGCGGTCACCCCCTTTAACGCAAGTCCCACCCTCGCTGGACTTGATGCTTCATATACAGAATCATCGTGCATTTGGATTGATTTTATTGTAAGTGTCTTTTGTTGGGGATATAACATCACTTCTTCAGAAATCTTCACTTTTCCCTGCTTAATGACTCCAAGGACTACCGTCCCGACCCCCTTCACGTCAAATACATGATCTATTACAATCATTAATCGTCCATCCTTCGTTTTAGGCTTCAAACGTTTCATTCCATGTTTCAACTCGTCCAAGTTTGACATGAAAGAGTAATTCTTGATTCTTGTATTCCTCAGAGCTGATTGAAGTTGTACTTCATCCACCTCATGCGAATGTAATATGAAACCCTCAAGCATGGAATAATGATCAAGTGCAATTATCTGTTCACCAAGATATTTGTCGAGTCTTGAAACGTTCAGAATAGCGTATTCTGCAATATTTATTGCCACGACAAGCGATTGAATCTTGTCTGGATATGTGAGAGGAATACACCAGGTGGAGATCGTATCACCTTCCTTCCTATCGTAAATCGATATATCAGACGTTGTTCCTTTCTTTCCAAGTTCTCTTGCAAGATCAGGGCCACCGAGCAGGACAAAATTAAAGCTATTCATGATTTTTTAATGAATAGTGAGTTGATGATTCAATCACTAATTGAAGGTTTCGTAACAGAACCCTTGTAGTTTTATTGTGAGGGGATTTTTGCCAATCCGTATGTTAATAATGTTTTATTGTCCAAAGTTAACACACTTTTCCAAAAATAGGCTTCATTATGAATTAGCTTACTTTTGTTATAATTATACTTTAATACACTAAAAGACCAACCCATCACCAGTGCGCCAAGGCATCGATCTGAAAATTCTATAGATGTAGCCCACAGTGACTATTCCTGCAATTATGATGCGAATGAAAATTGGCGACTCTATATGGATTTTGTAAGAGATGGAACTAACAAGATTCTAATTTCCGTAATGGTTGTTTTGAGTGAACCACATGTGCATAATTATGCTGATTGAAGTACTATAGTGATCTTCACTGTTTTATTTTCGACCATGATACTGTATTCAAGACTAAAGTGATTACCTTCTTTATTATGATAAATTCATTTCTACTTGTGAGATAAATCTATGGTTTCATGAATATTCTAATTGACATGGTTGGAGGTAATTTGAACGGAATTACGGCCCCATATTATTGACTAGGAATACTTCAGCGAACAACAAAATGATCTCATATTTTTCATTTTTGTTACCATTCGTTTTAATGGGTCAAAAGATTACAGGCTATCGTGATTCTCTGCGGAAGATTTGTTCAAGTTAACCGTAAGTTAAGCTTTAGTAGCCTGCAAGTTTTAACGATGATATAAAGATTTACTAATCGGTAACTAATAATAAATATCAGGGGGTGCCTTCAATAAATATTGTTTTTCAGAAAAAAGAAGAATACAGTCGAGAATCAAGCTGAAAGGGTCGTAATTTTGACAAGACTTTCTGCCGACGGAATAATTACATATGCTAAATCTTGCCATCCAAACGAAGGTATCTTAATTTTACAGGGTAGTCACAAGAAAAATACTACGACTATAAATGGACTGGTTATTCCTCCTTTTTCAACCCACGGACCATTTTATTCCGGATTTTCAGGTTACGAACTCCCATTTGATTTGTCTTACATTGGCACCGTACATTCCCACCCTAGTGGATCTATGAGACCCTCTCTAGAGGATCTTCACAATTATTTTGGTCTGGTTTCATTAATTATTAGCTATCCTTACGACTATGAAACAATGTTAGCATACGATAGGAACGGTAATAGGCTAAGGATTGAAATTTCTTCCGAATGATTTTGCTAAAATAAATGACATAATTAGAAATCCTAAAATTGACCAACGTGGTAATTAGCCCTTATAAAATGACACTTGAAGAGCTAAGAGACAAGGCATTTTTTCAGAATACGATTGATATATGGATTGTGTTTTGTGATGAAAGTAATCTAAAGTGGTACGACGCAGAACAGTACATACAATTCATCCGATACCTTAAATCGAATGGCCTGAAGATGCAAAAATTTCCCCTCTGTATCAAAGAATCGGGAGGCATGATCGAAAGGGGGAAAGATAAAGCAAAACTTCTGGAAGATTTGTCCCATTTTTCCGCTGATGACGGTAGTGCCTACACGATTAAACTAAGTGACGAGAGTTTATCTATCATTAGAAATTATAAAATTGCAAATAGCTGAACATGTAACAAATCGTTAGTAAGAATATCCTTATACCAGAAGAAATTCATACTTCGGAGGATAGCCGGTGATAATTGCAAAATTAATTGCGTCGCGACTCTCTTTCTTACTGATTCTGGCGTTGGAATATCAAGAACAGATTACAATTTACCTTACCCGTACATTGCTAATTAGTAGTAAATGTGGTGATAAATTGTTTGATAGTAATTGATTTGATTCAACCCGAAAAACTGGTGTAATAGCAACAGCATAATTCAAATAAAAAGATGATTTTTAGAAGTTACTATAATATCAAATCCGTGTATAGTGGGAAGGGATTTTCTGCCATTTTGCTATTAACGCATCTGCCCTAATATGTAAGGGTTCGTCCTGCAATCGCTCTTCCGCCAATTCAGCATATCTGTTGACTATATCAATACCTATAAATTTTCGTGAGAAGTGATGAGCTACCTTAGTAGTTTGGCCACTACCATTGAATGGGTCTAGAATTACGTCATTCTTGTATGAGTAAAGTTTCATTAGTCTGTATGGAATTTCTTCTGGAAATGGACAAGGGTGATCTATATAACCCGGTGGAACTGGCGCAATATGCCAAATTGAATTTGCAATCTCCTTTGTAAATTCTTCGTGCTTAGCCGGAAGGGCGTCATAACGCTGTGTTCTGCCACTATTTACGTCACCTTTTCTCAGAACAAGAATAAATTCGTGCATTATGTTCGCCCTATAATATTTTGGGTATGGGTTGATAACAAAGGAACCGTACCTATTGGTGCCGCCCGTAACCTTATGCCATATTATTTCTTCATGAAGATTCCAGTTTCCAAATGGCTGAACTAGATTAGTTAAGAGCATATGAGGGAGGGGAAGAATGTTTCCGTTCACAACTTCGTTACCGATCACGATGCAACAGTAGCCGCCTTCCCTAGTCACATTAAATATATGATAATTAAATATTTCAGTCATGTCTCGTAAATATTCAGTAGTTGTGAGTCTTGAAGTGCCTCGATAATATCCTGTCCCCTCTACATGCGTGTTGTAATCTATTGCATTTCTGTATGGAGGTGAGGTAATAGTGAGTTGAATTGAATTTGAAGGAAGTTTCTCTAGAATTTTTTTACAATCTCCTTTCAATATGCGATTTTTATGACCATCAATTATCATTGTGATGCGTGTTAGTGCAATTAGGCGTCAATATTCTCCATACTTAAAAATAATACACTTCATAATTAACAAAATTGATTGGATCTCTACGAGAATTTCAGAACTAATTATTACCTAGTTTGCACAAGGATAAAATTGCAAGAGGTACAAACTCGCAGAGCGTATACAATAATCATTTCCTAAGAATAGGATCCTGATCAATGTATATCCAGAAATGTTTTTTGTTGTCATTTAAGATAAACTTAGTATATACTTAGTACTTCTTTACATTCTTGCATTAAGGGCACGTTACACGAGGTTTAAGAGAAAATACCTTGACGCCCTACTTTGGCTCAAATAATATGTTGATGATTTTGATAATAATTCCGATTGTTGGTGCAACAATTGGTTACTCGGTAGAATCTATTAGTGCATATACTGAGAACACCAGTGCATCGTCGATTAAAGAGACAATAGATGAAGTTGTAACAGACACCTTAGACGGTATGATGAACGATACCATCAATACGTTTAATTCAAGATACATCTCAGTCAGTTCTTAGCCAGGACACCAATTTCAACCAAAGTAAATTTCCATCAATCCTAGATATTTCCCAAGTTCCAGCAAGTCCTCCGCAGGCTGATTCGCTCACTACAAACTCGTCCGAAAACTCTTTGGATAAGAATATCAATGACAGTCGTGAGGCAATTGCTAGTCATAACAAAACCTCAAACCCGAGCTGGCGATTCTAATGACTCTAACTCCTCTAACAAGTCGCAATATATATTGGATTCAAAACTTGACGAATCTGACACGGCTGAGCGAAACTACAGTTCTTCTGACTTAGCCGATAATAGTAACAAAGACAAGTTGAAGGATAACACAAAATCGGTTGACTATCTTGCCGATTTCTTTGACAAATTAATACAGTTGCTCTTCAAGCGAAGCTAATTTGGGTCAATAAGTAAGAAAATGGCAAGTGATCAAAGTCCTCATAGTCCATCATTTTCGAGAAGCATTAAGTAATATGTATATACCTCCCTTTGTGCCTTCTAAGTGGTTATCATGCAGGTGGGGGATAATCAGAAACCCGGATCAGTTGTAGAATCTAATTTAGCCGTCTCAGTTTCGCTAAACGGTGTTACTGTTCAATTTCATGGATCCGTTGAAAGCGTCCTTTCCTCAGTCATGACTTTCATTTCTAAACAGATTCCTACACTTGAATTGGCCAATAGGATATCACTGAATTACTCTACGCCTGAACTCATCGAGCAATTTGGTTCATATATCAAGTTAACTCCGGAAGGCCCCATGGTGAACCCCGATACAGCACGTATGAAGTTATCGGATAAACAGATCGTCGCTCTTTACTTGGTTGGAATGAAAATTTCCAAGGAATTGGGAAAAAGCGAATATGAAAAGGTTACAGTTTCGCACATTCAGTCAGCTACTGCACTAAATCCAAAATCCATAAGCTCAAGGTTATCTGAATTGGTCAAGTCTGGTCACGTCTTGAAGGAAGTAAAAAGAGACACCTCTCAAACAGGCTCTTTCTTCATAAGTACAGCAGGAATTCATTGGCTTGCATTAAGCTTTAGCAAGAAAAATTCACAAGGATAGCGTTAATCCAAAGCTGTATTGCTTCTCTCGACATATTTGTAATTTCGAATCGTTCCTACTCTTGATAGCACTCGCTCCCTCACTAAGTCAGTTAGTGAATGAGATACGGCAGTTCTATCATAATTATATCCTCGCCTTGAAATCTCCTCATGAATTTGGCCAAGTTGTCGTTCTTCGCTAAAGAAGTTATCTTTCAATAATAGATCCAAGAGAGTCCTACATGTCATTCCGATTTTTTGAGATGCACGACGTTCTAGACTACTTGTTCCTATTCTAGATATCAAATCCTCAATTGACAGTAATTTTTGACCTTAATTCATCTAGTTGAGCATCCAATTCTGGTTTTTGAGCGGGAGCGCTAGCGAGACCATAAGGTGACGAATCCATACCTGACAAAACATCTTCGACGACACTCTTCAATTTGGCTTCGCTGCATGTAATCTCTACTTCCCAATCTTTGTGCCTTAGTCTAATCTTTACGTCTTCTGTTCTAGATTGTGAAGTTGCGGGCTCACTCATTGAAAGAAGTCACACCAATCTCGCAAAGCAGTCTCTCTACGTGTATATTGCGCATCTTGCGCAATATTAATAAGGCACTGACCTGCTATATTGTTGTTCAACATGAATGCACAATTAAACCTTGAACAGAACCTGAATATAAAGACACTAGTTAGTATGCTCAAAATGAATTCACTTGACTCATACATGAATATCGGTAGTCCCCTGAAAGGAAGAGACATCATATTCACGTCCAATGACAACGTTCGATTTCCTATAGGTGGTTGGGACAAGAATATATCCAAACAGAACGAAATCCCAGTAAATAGGATTGTCCCAGTGCTTGAGTCCACAATAGTAGGCGGCGTCGATTCAACCTGTTTGAAAATCGCTGAAACGGCAGATGGTTCAATATACGCAATAAAATGTGGAGTTGTGTTTTGCCGGTCCTTGGACATACTGTTACACTTTCGAATAGGACCGCTACTATTATATCTCACAGATGATTCGCTCAGATCATCTGAATTAGATAGCAGACTAGTGAAAGTTGTTTCCTACGACTCGGAAATGGCAAGGAGAATGATCCGAATTAATATGGAAAGAATAATCCAATATGAACTCTCTAAAATCTTGCATAATTCAGTCATTCTTGTTGATGGCTCCTTGAAGGCTTCAATATTTGAACATAGACAATATAACTTGAGTAAGATAACGGAGAATTGTCTATTAAATAGAAATATACTCCTAGGACTAGGAAAAAGTACCAAATTCAAAATTCTCGATAAAGTATCAATCGGATTAAGATCATTCAAGGATCCAGGTCTAATTGATGTAGGTTTCATAATCAAAAGCCTTGTAAGAAACTCATTGGGGTACCATACAATGGTAAAGTTTGCCAAGAATACTCTAATCATGCGAGCAGATATTGTAGCCAGTAGTATACCTGACGCAATATTCTCCCTGGGTAAGATTATGGGTAACGATCCACTTCCCTCGGGTTATCCTGAGTCCCTCAGCATGGCACATCATATCTCAAGCTTCTCAGGTAGCGAAATTTCAGGTATAAAAGTGCATTTGTTAAAGAAGTATAATTTAGTCTGAATTGCCTGCACATAATCCTAGGCAAGAGCTTCTAGGTTCGTTATAAATTGAACATCCTCTCAAAGAACGGAAACGAGCTTGTTCTTCTAGGGATGAAGAATGAAATAATCCACAAGGGAGATTATTTACTAGTTGATGACAAGAAACTTGATCGCAAAATGATCCTCCAAGTTTTCGACGAAGACTACCTATCATCTCAAAGTTTAATCGAAGATATAGTCAAGGATGAAATCATATTGGCGACGAGCGAAGAAAACGTACATGATCCTTTAAATATTAGCAGCATTTCGAAGGCAGTCAGAGATGCGAAGTTAGTTCGAACTAAAATAAGATCAAGTATTGATGTTTCGGGAAGAATTTGTAGCAATGTATCGTGGATTCCTTCTCGCGTTTATTCGTCCGTTACCAAGCTATCAATAGAAGAAATGGGCTTATTGTTGAACAGAAATGGTAATAAATCAATTGACATAGGGAAATCCGGACACGGGGAGAAGTTTCAAATTTACGCTGAGGATTTAGACGGTAGACTCAACATAATAACCGGGAAAAAAGAATCGGGAAAATCGCATTTGTCAAAGTTACTTATAAAATCCCTAGTAGAATACGGAGCCTTCGTATTCGTATTTGATTTGAATAATGAGTACGGTGGACTTGCGTTTGACACGTAAAGACGAGCCCTCTTCTCTAAGGGATCGTGTTTTGGTATTAGAACCCGGGGGTCTGCTTCGATTCACATTGGATTATTGTGGCAAGTTCACCATGTCAAATATCTTAAAGAACATTCTCGAGACGCCGTCAACATCAATCCGCGAATTCTTCAGGATTTGGGACAAACTAGAACGTACAAACACTCTGAACATGGAATCGCTCGGTCAGATGATAAATCGCGTAAGCATGAATGAACTTGTACGCGAGGCTCTCATTTCGAGGTATCATCTACTTGATAATTCAGGTTTGTTTTCCGAAATCATTGGACATGGACTGCAATTTGAAAAAATCATCGCAGATAGGCCACATGGCGCAGCGATGATCATCAGTTTGAATAGAGTGAGTGGTATAATTAGAAGAATAATTGTCGAACTTGTTTTAAGTAAGTTAGTGGATTTATTAGAGAAACATCTCATACCGGCAATCTTCTTATTTGCAGAAGAGGCTCATTTGTACGTAGGCGAGACATACTGGGACGACATAATAACCAGAATGAGGCATTTTGGAATCTTTACTACGTTTATAACAAACCAGCCTGATGCGTTGGGTGAGAGTATTTATCGACAAGTGGATAATCTCTTTTTGTTTAACTTTCTTAATGAATCCGACCTCGAGAAGATCTCGAGAGTATCCCTAGTTGATAATGATACCATAAAATCCATTGTAAGGACACTTCCCCCGAGACAGTGTTTGATGGTCGGAAAGGTAGTTAGAGACCTTCCAATAGTTGCAACTGTACCCTCTATCGATTTAAAGACATTGGGAGCAACCAAAAAATTTTTTCCGGTCAGTTAAAGAGACAATAGGAGATCGTTCATAATGTGCATTTTACTAAGGGAGAGAAGGCTGTATAGAAAAAGTATATTTTATGATAATTACCATGTTGTAATCAAAATTAGTTATATTTTTTATTTTTGAAACTTTATTTGAAAACCTTATATTGTGAGGATATTTAATAGCAAATTGTGAAGCGTGTAGAATCCATTATTGCTACTGAGAAGGTTACAGAGTTGAATAACGCATTGAAAGCGATTGGAGTAGGTGGTTGCACAATACTGGATGCAAAAGGAAGAGGGAAAGGTGAGAAACCTATGGTAGAAAGTCAACGAGGCACAGCTCGATATATGGCGGAATTTTCGGTAAGGGCAAATGTAGTAACTGTAGTAGAAGACTCCATGGTCGAGAATGTAATAAAGACAGTATTGGATACAATTAGCACCGGTTCTGCTGGCGACGGGAAGATATTCGTTTCATCTGTCACTGACGCAATTGACATAGGAACCAAAGGACACGGCGAAGAAGCGATAAAATAAGGTATACGACTTACTAATTTTATCTAAAAGTATATCTTATTCCATTTGAATATATTTTAACATCGGTAATCGAAATAGTTGATTAATTTTTCACCTTTATGTTGTATAGTTTTAAGTAGATTTGAGCAATTATAGTCAGCATATCACTTTTAAGTCGGGCGAGAAAAGCTCAATTACTCATGGCCATTGGAAAAGCAATCAGGATGAACCGTGTACTCAACAAGAACAGAATGCTCTGCATTCCTTTGGATCATGGTATAACCAATGGACCAATAAAGGGAATAGAGGATGTTCATAAGATTATTTATGATTGTGAAAATTCAGGTCTAACATGCGTAATTGTGAATAAAGGAATAATTAAGAACTTCCCAAGGCCCCCCAATTTAGGGATTATTGCGCACATGTCTAGTAGCACATCACTTGGGCCAGCTCCCAATAGAAAGGTAATTATGGGTAGTGTTGAGGAAGCCATAAGACTCGGGGCAGATGCAATATCCGTACATATCAATATAGGATCGAAAGAAGAGCCAGAGATGTTACAGGGTCTTGGAATGATATCTGATAAGTCTACGGAATGGAACATCCCGTTGATCGCTATGATGTATCCAAGAGGTGAAAATATAAAGAATCCCCATGACGAGACTATTGTTTCTCATGTTGCGAGAATTGGGGCAGAAGCTGGGGCGGATATTGTGAAAACCGTTTATACAGGTGACCCTAAATCATTCAGTCGGGTAGTCAAAAGCTGTCCAGTGCCAATCGTGATTGCTGGAGGGCCCAAGGCTAGTACAGATTCAGAAATAATAACGATGTGTGCAGGTGCCATGGAAGCAGGTGCCATTGGTGTAACATTTGGTCGGAATATTTTTCAGCACAGAGATCCCCGTGGAATATTGAGCGCATTATCAAAGGTCATTTTCGAAGGAAAGAAACCAAAGGAAGTATTGAAGGATCTTGGCGAGTCAGCGACAAAATAAACAACTCATAGTCAGACCAGCGCTGACTGGTCCTGCTCTTTACGAATTTATCGATCAGCTTGTTGGGGTGGAGTTGATCTATGCAGATCCCGTCATTATGACAGGTAAAGATTTCAAAACAGTGTTTCCATCTGAAAAGGCAGACTTCATCGTTTGTGACACCTTAGAAACTTTAAACGCTGTTAAAAAGAAAAATAAACATGCTGGTTACTATAAAAAGGTCAACGCTAATAGTGATGTCGACGATATTTCAGAAGCATCTAAGATAGGAGCAGAATTTGTAATAGTCGATGCAACAGATTGGAAAATAATTCCACTTGAAAACATAATTGCCAGACTGCAAAAAACTGGAACAAGAATTTACGCTAACGCAAAGAACTCTGGTGAGGTCAAGACCATGTTTTCGGTACTTGAACTGGGTGTTGATGGTGTTATATTAGATACTAATGACCTGAAAGAAGTCGAGAACTCTAGAATTGCTTTGCAAAGTGTTTCACTCTACTTGGAAAACGCAAAGGTGGTAGAAGTAAAGGATGCGGGTATTGGAGAAAGAGTTTGTGTAGACACAGCATCCATGATGAAATTTGGAGAAGGATTGCTTGTTGGCAACAAATCAAATTTCTTGTTTTTGATTCATAATGAATCCATCGGGTCGTCATTTACTTCACCCAGACCCTTTAGAGTAAATGCGGGAGCCGTACATTGCTATACAATTGTTCCAGACGGTACTACCAAGTATCTTTCTGAACTAGAAGCAGGAGCGGAAGTTCTAGTTGTAAATAGTGAGGGGATTTCAAGAACTTCTACCGTGGGCCGCTCAAAGATAGAAAGTCGACCCCTAAAGCTTATTCGTGCTGAGACGCGTGGTGAAAATGGAACCGTAATAGTTCAAAATGCAGAAACTATACGCTTGATTGGTAAAGATAAGAAATTGATTGCCGTAACTGACATCAAGATTGGTGATGAGATAATGGTATTCACAAAATCATCGTCTGGGAGACATTTTGGCATGCCAGTTGATGAATTTATTTTAGAAAAATAAATATTTCTTGTAATCTGTATGTAGACCTGCTTATCCAGCATGATTTAGTTGCGATCATTCATCTGGGTCGATTTACTAGTAACAAAAAAATGAAAAGCGCTTTCAAGTTGATAAATTGAATAAAGTATGCCTATTACGTCGTAATCTTATAGATAATTATTTATAGAATTACGAAGAAATAGGATAATTTATCAATTATTACTTGAAAGGTTTTTTATTATTTGCTTAGATGTATAATAATGCAAAGCAATATGCAAAAAAAGAAATATTGTGAAAATATATGAGATTAGGTCAACATTTTTAACTGCATTGCCGCCTAAAACTATATAGAATTACATTGTTGAGTCAGCATCGTCTGCCGCTATTCAAAACGACTTGATTCATTTATCTTCGGCAATAGGCATATAATCAAGAACTCCAGAAATATCCAAAAGATCTTTCTCGAAAGCCATTTCTGCTGATTCTTGTGTTTCTCCGTCTTCATTGTTACAAGTATCATAATACGGGCAAAATGGACATTTCTTTGATTTCATTGGCTCAATTAGTCTAGGTAAAATCGAAACATTTTTCAATTCAATGGCTTTCACCAGCAGATTTTTCCTTCTTGTAATTTCATTCTTAAATATTTCCCTGGTTAAATCATCTTTAGGTAAATGGATAGACCAACTTTCAATACCAGGATTTCGTGCATCTTTTGGCCTTAAGTAGTGGTCCCCATAATTATCTGATCTATTCCATTTTAGTTCCTTGGCTGAATACCTTATTGAGAGTATTCCATTTTCAATTCCCGTAATTACGAGATAATAGAGGAGTTGTCTGAGGTATGACTTGAAGATTTGATCCGTGATGTCGAATCTCTTACCACTCACCGTATCCTTTAATTCTACAATCTGGTGTTCGTTCATGATATCGGGATGGGCAACAAGTCCTTCGAAGTCAAGATCTACTTGGGAAACTCCCATATTGGCAAGTTGTGATATAGCGTATTCACTTGCTTCACCTCTAATAAAGTGATTCAGGGTTTGTTCATCTATTTGATCTTTTTCTGGAAAGATTCGTGAGTAATACTGCTTTCGTAAACATGTCGAAGGGAGGATGTCTGAAACATGTATCGGGGCATTTCCAATCCTATCTTTCTTCCTTTCTTCATAACGTTGCCTAAGATTCTTCAACAGTGAATCAGTAAATTTTGTATCCCTTCTTATCTTGATGGGCAATATGTTGTTATGAGCGAATACGCTTAATTAATCAATAACCTTCAGTAGATTTGGCTATTATGTTGATCCAAAAATATCGAAGTGTTACTGGTTTATTTGGTAAAGGTAATGAAATTCTATTTTAATTTCAGGATCTAGAGTGTGCAACATGTCAAGGGGTTTTGTGTCGGATTTTAGTATCATTTCGTTAAAACCGACGTAGCATCCAGAATATCAGGGTTTTCAAAATTTTTTGGATTGAATTTTTACGAATGTAAAATGTTAGTAATATAATTCTGTAACTACGATTTTGACCTACTATTCTAATATGACTCAAGCTGATCTTTGTCAGACCTAAATAGACAATATGGTTATTGTAAAATCAATGTTCTTTTAGTTAATGTGTTAAGTTTTATTATAATAAGTTGAAATAATGGTAGAAGTAGTTAGAAAAGATTTTTTTGTAATCTTTGATCATAGCACAATCCATGCTATATCTTGATAAACAACTTGTATGAATCTTCTAATTATTAAATAGGTGCCAATCGCCATTCTTCCCTTTGTGCAACATTTACTAAGTATAGATTCAGATTCACTTGATCGGATTCAAGTTTTTGAATCTTTGAGCTAGGAATGACCTAACCCCAACACTTAATTGGCTTGTGCATGGAATTGTATTAGAAAAGTTGGAGTGGAATGTAAAATCCCTGCTCGAAAATTTGGGTATTCCATTTACTTCCCAGGGTCCTGACAGAAAAGTTAAGGGTGCAGCGGCAATTTCAGTAGCCAAAGACACTGAAGTTTCTTTTTGTTATCACATAGGTGAAAAAGGTCTCAACTTAATATCAAGCTCCAATGCAGGTGTAATTATCTGCAGCTCATCAATGGAAGGATTAACAAATTTAAAAGCCGACCATACAAAAAGTAAACCACAATTTATTTTCACAAGTAATCCTAGACTTGCTTTTGTTCGTGCTTTGGGTATCATGTACAGTAAGCAAAAATTAGTTGGCATTTCTCAAAAAGCAACCGTGTCTGATAAAGCAAAGGTAGGAAAGGATTGCTACATAGGGGATTTTACTGTGATTGGCGAAAATTGCGAAATTGGAGATAATTCAATAATTTATGATCGTGTTAGCATAGTTCAAAACTGTAGATTGGGACATGAATGCGTGATTCAACAAGGCGTCACAATTGGTGCAGACGGGTTTGCTTTCGAACGACATAGTAGCGGTTCCTTGGAACGATTCCCACACATCATGGGAGTGAAAATTGGAAGTAACGTAGAGATATCTGCGAACTCTTCTGTAGCTAGAGGATCGTTGTCGGATACCATCATTGGACATGGAACTAAGTTAGATGCCTTAGTGCATGTAGCACACAACGTGAAAATAGGGAACTATTGTGAGCTGACTGCAGGCACCATTATTGGGGGGAGCGCAACATTAGGTGACATGTGTTGGACAGGACTTAACTCTATGATAAAGGATAACATTAGGATTGGTAACAATGTCATTGTAGCAGCGTCAGCAGGGGTAATTCACGATGTTGTTGATGGAGACATTGTAGCAGGAATCCCCGCGAAATCAATTAAGGATAAAGTTAGCACCAATATGAGATTCTTGATGGCGGGCCAGAAATAATGATAACCGGTTATTGCTATATCCTTACGTGTGATTTGTGATTTTCAGAGTATTTATATTACTTGTATACTATTGGAGTTTATCTGAATTCGGAGTATTTCTTTGTTATTAGGGACATTCGAAACAATCGAAAAATTTTAAGCATGTCCTATAGAGAATAAGCCCCACGGTCCGTGTCTTTGGTTTTCTGCCAGAATAGAAAGCATTTTAAATTGCATATATGTCATAGTTGTTCGTCATGCCAAAGATAGCTGAAAAGCCGATAGTGAAATATTTTCGTAACGGTATACCTATTATAAGATCAGGAAGGGGATTTTCAGTAACCGAAGTTACGCAGGCAGGTTTTCTAAACTTCAGGGTTGCTCGAAGCAAAGGCATTCTAATAGATACATTCAGAACATCCTCCTATCCAGAGAATGTAGACAAACTTTCAAAGATATTTAATGAAACAAAAACAACTATCAAACGGCCAGCTGCATCGAAAGAAAAAACTCGATCCCGAAAATCCGCAACAAGAGTTGAAAAAAGTACGAAGGGGATCTCACCAAAGAAGGAGTCTTCAGCAGCACCTAAGAAACGTGCACGGATAAGCAAAATCATACGCAGGAAAAAAACATAGCTGGAGCTTTAACTGTTTGTAAATTATAGAATTAAGGAAATCAAATCCAACTGTATGAATTGCCCTTCTTTTATTGTGGACATTATTTTCTAGGTAGTTAGCAAGTCACAAGCAATTAAGCAGGAACCGTCGATTTAGAAGATATTGGGCGTACGATACTTCAGTAACTGAGCCTAAGTCTAACGGATGCAACTGGATTCAAAAGCAAAATTGACATAGGGAATCTCTTATTAATTGCAATTAAACTAATATGATAAATGAAAGGCGGAGCTATTAATAGAAATTTGTTCACATTTCATCTAATACTACTTACAATACTGTCAGCATTGTCGTCTCAATTTATTCTCGAGGAATCTACAGCATTGTCAAACTCGTATATAATACATGGTGGAGGTTCAGGAAGTATTAGCTGTAGTGATGGTTCTGTTCCTAAAGCCAACATTGCATTCATAATTCTTTCTACGAACGGAACTGTACGTGGAAACTGGACGCTTGACAATCTTAATGATCCCGCTAATCCTGGAACAGTTTTCTCAGTTGGAGAAATTTTTAGTGGGAATGCCTCATTGAGCCAGTATGAAGCAAACGGTGAAACTCGAAACATTCAAGAAGTCATTAAATTGTGTAATCCGCCACTCTTTAGCCCTCTTTTTCTAACAGGCATGTGTGGCGAAAATGTCTCAATTAGCCTGCAATTTCAATCCAACAATCCATTGAACATTGGAAATAATTTTGAAGGTGATGTCATCTGTGAAATGCTCGAGGAAGGATCCAGAACAAATGGTACAAATGAAAGTTAAATTGTTTAATATGAATTCATTCGAGAATATTTCAAATATTTTGTCATTATTCTATCGAGTTAGTCTAAATTGTTTTGTAACAGGAAATAAACTAATTTGACTGCGTAATAATACGAGTTCTAATACTTGTGCTTCTTGTTATGCCTTTTTTATATTTCCCATTAGTAACAGTATATAGAGCATGGCTTCCATTATATTAGAGACTTTGATGAACGTCAAGCGATTGGGTAACGAAAGAACGCATCGAGTATGATAGGAATAATCCAATAACTGCTAGTTTGTCTTGAAATTGAAATCTTATAAGAGGTGATTTGATGTTATGGTCACTAACGCCTTGCGATGTTATTGAAAGAGATAAGACTAATATTGTCAGATCTAAATTTGAATGTATGTTAAGTCAGTTAAGTGTTGTAAATACTTCGTTGGAACAGAATCAGCAATCTTCCTCAACTCATTCTTGGCCTTCGTAGAATATGAATGGAACAAATCATCCATTCTCTGAACGAATTCAACTGATTGCTCATTGTTTTTTACGAGCATATTGAAAAGCCTGTCCTCATTGTTCCAATCCAAAAGATCATCGTGAATTTGATAGGCTATGCCGAGTAGATGGCCAAAACTTCCCATTGCTATTACCTCATCCTCTCGACCAGATCCTAAGATAGTCTCCGATCTTTGCCGCTGCTTCAAAAAGAGAAGCAGTCTTGTATTCGACAACTTTGATATAGTCATCTTCTTTCAGTTGGGGATCTTTCGCGAATCTTATTTCCATAATTTCACCTTCACTCATTTTTGTTGCAGCCTTTGATAACTCAGCTGAAACATGAGCATCATCTATCTTCGAACAAATATTGAGAATTATGCCAAGGACGAAATCTGCAGTGAGAATACTGCTGTTGTATCCATACTTGACATGAAACGACGGCTTGCCCCTCCTGACCCTTTCTTCATCAATTATATCATCATGTATCACTGATTCGGTATGCAGCAATTCTATTGCCGAGGAAGCTAGAGATACATCTTCTGAATTGTCCGCTACTTTTTCTTTATCAATTCGAACTGCTTCAGAAGAGAGGACCAGAATGAGTGGTCTGATTCGTTTTCCTCCATCAGAAGCATATCTGAGAGGCGCGTAAAATTCTGACCAAGAATATAAATCCAACTCGCGAACGAGAGATTCATCAATCCTCGATAGATATGATCCGAATTGTTCTATAAGTGGATTTGTTTCAGTATTTCTTCGATTCAATAATGAAATCCGGCCCAGTTAACTGAATTTGTTAAGCTATTTAATCCTTTTAGAAGGAATCCACCCGTAAATATTCTGATTCCAGCCAGAACTGCAGATCAGAATCTCAACTGAAAGATAGATTTGAATTGCGACAGTTGTTATTGATGTTGCATCTTTAAGTTGCAATGATAGGGTTGAACAAACTTGAATACCTTCCAAGTTTTGATAACAAGTGAATTATGACAACTCCCAGATAGTCTTCAATAATTAGAAAAATTATCTAACAGAAAGAAAACGAGTTTCTTAGGCGACGAAAAGATTTGCCTTTAGGTTAGATTATTAGGGATGTGATGCTCCGGCCGGGATTTGAACCCGGGATCTGCGACTCGAAAGGCCACAATGCTTGACCGGACTGTGCAACTGATATAAAACAGCTACTACACCACCGGAGCTCACGTAAGGTTGTGGCAGGCGATGGTCATAAAATCTTTTCTTGCGAACTAAATGAGTTAGAAGACCGTGTGGCAGGATAAGACTATTTAGGCAGCAAAGATTAATACACAATGTTTTAGTATAACATACAAAGATCTGATCGGTATGAAAAAGCTCGTCAAAATGATAGACTCGGAGATAGACAAGCGAAGTGTTTTAAAACACCCTTTCTACCAAAAATGGTCTAAGGGCGAACTAACTCTTGATCATTTGCAAGGCTACTCAAAGGAATATTCTAGGTTAGTAAAATCGATACCAAAAATGGTAAGGAATATTGCCGATCGTGCCATGGACAAGCAATCTTGTATTTCTATTAAACAAAGTGAAAGAGAAGAATATGAACATATTGAGCCCTGGTTTAAATTTGCATTCAAACTTGGAGTCCCCAAGGCTGTTTTGGATACGTATGAGGGGACTGTTGAAACTAATCGTGCGGTATCTAAATTGCAAAGGATTTCTGAAAAATCATTTGAAGAGGGGATAAGTTCAATGTATGCCTATGAAATGGAGTTACCAAAAATTAGCAGGTCAAAACTGGATGGACTGAAGCAATTTTATAATCTAACACATGTCGATGCTACCGAATATTTCAGAATTCATGAAGTAACCGATGTTCGACATGCCGAGATATGGAGAGATCTAATCGAAAAAATACCTCTCGCTAAACAAGAAATTGCATTGGATGCCGCAATAGACTCACTAAAGGCACAGAACGATTTACTCGACTCAGTATATGAAAACTATGTGGTTAAGAGCAACGGCAAGTAATTATTCTCCAAATAACAAATTGGAGCTCTATAGATTCCTCCAATAATGTATCAATAAATTCAACGTCACTACTGAAAACTTATCCTTTTCAATTGGAATTCTTCAAAACCTTTATACGTACATATTGAAGCACTTTCCAGAGAGGGCCCATAGCTCAGCCTGGTTAGAGCGACCGGCTCATAACCGGTCGGTCAGGGGTTCGAATCCCCTTGGGCCCATCCCGATAACAGTGCTTAACTAAGTTTCCACACGTAATAAAAGGTGCAAAGATGGAAAAACTTCAAACCCAATATGAGGACGGCTCGTACTCACTATTTGTAAGATGCCCTACGCTCGCCAATAATTAGACAGAATATCTTCAAATTCTTTACTATTTCCTGATTTCGTTGGTATTGGAAATGGGACTTAAGAAGAAAGAGGTAACATTCTGGGACAAAGGGCTATGAAAGATGTCAATTGGTTGACTATTACCATAATTAAGTACCTACAAGTTCATAGACGAAGAGTAGTAAGAAAGGAAATTACTGGTGGTACACTTCGGAATTATATCAAACCAATCAAATTACTATATGAAGAGTTGGACATTTCCACTCCAAAAAATGCTCTTTCTATGGTAGCCAAAATCTTCAAAATTCGCTTAATAATACATCCTGCAAGAAATCAAATATCGCCATCTGCACCCTTCGAGAAATTGTTGGGTAAGACTCTCAATACTTATGCCTGTAAAGATCGCTTATTATAGTCCCAGTGGCGTGCGATTTAGTTTGGGGAAACGAAGCTACGTCAATCATATTCTCACCTGACATTTGTTAGTGAATCTATAAATTTTTTAAGAATGCACTATGCTGCCGCGCCTAGGAAGGAACAGTCCTTTCTTGTATTGTATAATGAACCTTCTCCTAATTACAAAATGATAAAACAAGTGCAAACTGGACAAATGCAGAGCGCCCAAAATTCTTCTCATAGTTGCAAGTATTGG
Source organism: uncultured Nitrososphaeraceae archaeon (assembly GCA_963788355.1). Taxonomy (GTDB): domain Archaea; phylum Thermoproteota; class Nitrososphaeria; order Nitrososphaerales; family Nitrososphaeraceae; genus TA-21. Next base: position 291,815 of record CAWBGD010000012.1, read on the forward strand.
TGTAAGATGTCGCGCTTTACCGTCGAACATTTATCTTGATGGTTAGAGTTCTGGCGCCATCTAATACCTCAATTGATTTAAGTGTATCTAATTTCAAGGTGGCAGTAAATGGGAGATCAATATTAGGTGCCTTGATGACATTGATAGAAAGCGAATCATATCTTTTTAATAAAGAGGTAATCTGTCTAAATGAACTATTATCGATACCGTTAGAGGAATGTTCTTGATAAACGATCATTTTGTCGGACGTAGTTGGCCATTCGACTTAACTGAAATTGATTCATGGTTAAACGGGGCCCTGAAAAGTTCCCACTTCCTTGTGATACTGTGGTATAAACGGTCCTATTTAGAAGTGGTCTAGGAAGCTTTTTGGACCCGTTAAAATGTTTTTTAACGGTTGAACGGATTAACGAAAGTCCCGCTAGATAACGCTAGATAACGCCAGATAACGCCAGAAAAGAGAGGATTGAAAAGGTTAGACTCATGACGAGAGGAGATTTGTTGGAAAGTGTTGGATTCTACCGGATTCTACCGGATTCTATGCAATTCTGCCAGAATCCAATAGACGTGTTATATTGTTAACCCTAATATTTTTATATGTGTAAGTTATATATCAATATTATATGTCACGAGATGGATTTGAGACAATCGCTTTCAGAGTCCGAAAGGACGACTATATGGAGTTTCGACGTATAAGCAAACAACTATTTGATGCTGGGTAAGCTCAAGGAGCCTAAAGTTAGTATAATGTCAAAGATGTTCCTATATGTCATGGCTAACCAGTACCGTATTATCGAGGCGCAAGCAGAGGCGATAGTGAATCAAATCAGTGTGCAGTCGTAGGTGTTCTAGTCTTGCCAGACTAGAGTAAAACTTAGCGTCTGAAAAATAACCCTTGATAGATTCCCAAACCCTAGTTCACCAGAATGCGATATCAAGCCGCAAAATGTAGAGCGAGTATAAGAGCCATTAATTTAGCCATAATTTACCTGCACCGTTATGAGATCCGATAGGTGATGATGCCGGGATTGTAAAGTCAGCAGAGTAGTTTCCACTTGGGTCCGTGATTACACAAGTCCTGTTCCTGACTGGGCTATTTTTTTGCTGCTGTTTTTAATCTGGCTGTCTTGCTCTGATAAATCTCTGCCAGGTTTAACTTGAATGGTTAATTCGCCAACTTTGCCGCAGGGCATGACGTCTATCGTTAATTGGCAGGCTCCGTATGATGCGTAAATCTGCTAATTCTCATAAGTGCAATTGCGTACTTGCTTTTCAGCATTGGGAATGACAACAATTCCCAAGTCGAAAGCAATCTCTGTAAATCGCAGTTCGCCTTCCACTTTACTAATAATAGATAAAGATTTTGAAATCATAGCAGGTCATCAGATACTTGAGATTTACAATCAGTGGTAATTAATATTCCATTTTCACAAAAATCGCAAGTACTTGCTGACAACTTAACTTAAGCCTAAACCATTGAAAACCTCACAGTCAACAGTAACCCCGAATTGTCATCAATGCATTAAATCCTTCGGGACTCAAGATTAGTCTTTCGAATCTAAATCTAATTATTTCTTTAAAATATTTATCCCTCTCCATAGTATGGATAATAGATGGAAAGCCTGCTGAAAAAAAATTTCGATAATTCGGGTGAGGTGTGGACCTTCGAGAAGGGAAAATTGGAAATAGCAGACCTAGGTGAAGTCGTCATCGGCCGTTCAACTCTTGAACCTGGTTGGAGTTGGGAGAAATGTGTCAAACCACTTGTCAAAACGGATAGTTGTCAGGTCCCGCACATCGGGTACATGATCTCAGGCCGAATGAAAGTTGTAATGGACGATGGGACCGAAGAAGAATATGGTCCTGGAGATGCTAGGAAGATTCCCCCGGTCATAATGCATGGGTCGTAGGTAACGAACCAGTAGTTAATATAGACTTCATAGGGATCAAGGACCGCCCAAAATTGCCTTAAAAATAGTCAGACTTACTTATTTCTATAGAGTTGACAATGAGCAAATAACTTTCAGGATCTCCTAAATCGAAATTTTAGTAAAAGTATTGGTTAATGTTATCAAAAATAGAGATCCTAATATTCACAATAGATTTGGTTAGACTAGGCACACATTAAGATAATAATTGTTTGTTTCTGAAAATTTGTGAAGGGCCAGTATTAGATAGTATTATATTGGATAAGGAAAAGGAGATGTGTTGGTGAATACCTTTGGATGTTGAATCAGACTTTTTAGATAAGTGTGTAAGGTGTAAGCACCAGAAAGTGGACCACGATAGATCTGCTTCAAGAGACAAGATGAAGTGTCTCATAGGTGACTGCACTTGCAAGACATTTAAGCCGGATAAAAAATATTACAGATCGAGCAAGAAATAAGATTCACATATATAACACATCACCGGAAGAGTTCCACATTAGAATAGGGTTGAAATCATTAATTCGATTAGTTGCACACTTGTATGTTGTTTCTTTGCACTTTGGACTATGTCTCCAGCTACCAGCTCATAAAAATTCAAGGTATTTATTATTATCCCTGTTCTCAATAACCCTCGTCCACCCATTCTTATTCGTCGCCGAAGACTTTTTGAATTAGTTCGATTTGTTTCAAAAGAATAAACTTTATTCTATAAATAAAAGTATTGATAGTCATTGCCCTGATGGCGTGTAATATGTCGTATTACAATAATATTGGACAAATTACAAATTATCGAATTGACCTAGTTGATAAGTTCAGGGATTTCCTTGTTTGTTTTTGTGTAGTTCAGTCAACATCCTGATTAACAAGTCAAAATCATCCTGATTGAGGCGTTCTATTTCATCTATTCGTTCCTTTATAAGATGCTTCGTATCGGCTGCAACTGAATGAAAACCCTTTCGCAATTCGCCTGATATTAGTTTTGCACCGACAGTTGAAATGAATGTACCTAATATCCCTATCCCAGCAAACATGATAAATGTTGCAATGATTCTTCCCTCGGTCGTAACCGGGTATACATCGCCATACCCTACTGTTGATATAGTGCTAACTGCCCACCAGAATGAGTCATCCAAATTCTTTATATTCGCGCCTGGATTGCCTGGCTCGACCAAATAAATGCCAATAGCACCGAAGACTATGGCAAATGCCGAGAAACCAGCCAATAGAACAAACTCGCTTCCGCCAATCAATGAAATCAAATTGTATAAGCGGATTAATCTGAAGAAGGTGATAAATCTCAAATTATGTATGATTAATCCAAAAAAGGTCGAGGAGTCAACGACAGAATATAGTATCAGTGGTAACATTGCTGGGAATTCATACCAATGCCTTAGCAAATAAGAGGACTTGTTCGAAGATGCTTTAGTTCTTAGTGTGAAGTCCCATGCCAGACAGATGACCACAGCCAAATCGAATAGGTAGACCGCTGCTTTTTGGCTTGAAGATAGTGGAAGTATGTAGTCAACTAGTACTATAATTAATGAAATGTACTGTCAAAGAAGCTATTAATATATCCATCCATCTTTTCATGGCTCTTTTAAATTAAATATTCTAATAGGTAGAAACGTCTATCAAACTTGATCTATAGGAGAATTTCTTCAATGTTTTTGAGTAATTCTCATGCCATTTTGATCTTCATTTCTGCTAGTCTTGTCATAAGGTAGGATGTGGATCCGTGAATGGCGTGATAGCAGCAATATCCTAAGTTAGGTTGCAAATAATTATGCAATAGATGAGGTAATTATGAAACAATTGCATTGTTGAACGATTCTATCACACCATTAATTGATCTCACTAAAAAGTTATGCTGATAATGGTTAGTGTAGAATTAATAGAAAATCTCGACAAAAATTCTATAATTAAATAATTATCAATAATGATTAAGCATAGTGCATTTAATAAATAATATAAAAATTAATTCTATAAACTATGACTAGGTCAAAGAAGTATAGAATCAACTTCAATTTGGCTGTTTACAATCATAGGACACGTATGTACGAAAATGAACACGGTACCTACTCGACGTTTGCAGAGGCTCGTAAGAAACAGTGGAAATGTGAGAAATGTCAAAAAATGTTCCCAAATTATAGAATGCTATTGAATCACAAGATCGAAATTCATTCATACTAGTTTAATCGACGTCATTGCGACTCGAATCTCTAAGATTTCCGTATTGCTTCGTGTCAAATTTACTTGCATTATTTTCAAATATCCCCAGAAGTTAATTTTGGTGGAGGGTTTATTAATACCTAGTAAGGTTCAACTCATAATCACTCTAATAATGATGTCGGAATCTATTGAATCCAGAATCAAGGAAAAACGAGGCCATTTCCATCGATTTTATCTGACCTATAAGCCATTGCTATACTTATATCGTCGCCGCTACCAGAAGAAGTTGTCCTTAAAAGAAGATCATTTAGAATCTTCTGTAATAGATGTGGGCCAATTATTCTCAATAAATCACGATAAGCATTGCCCACTTTCAGGAAATCCTCAGATTTCCTGTAGGAATTGGAATAGCCATCAGTCGAAGCGGCTACTAATACAGGATTTGTATTATCGATATCCTCGATTGTTATTCTAAAATCGAGCTCTGCTTTTTCAGAACAGAGGGATTTAGTTTGATACCGAGAATACTGGATATCATCGGGAAGCGGTTTTCTTGTATTGCCACTCTCGTCTACTACCAGAATATCTCCATCTCCAATCTGCATGTATAATATTAGTGATGCACTAATTGCAACAACCAATAAAGTCGTCCCGTAAGCAATACTTGCATTTAGTTTCACTTGCTCCAAAAAATCCCTACCCCAGATCTGATCTTCCAATAGGGTTAATTCATTTTGGGAAAATTCATTATGTGCATGATGAAGTAAAATACTTTTGTTCCATGCTTTGCAAATCAAGTCAGGTATGTCATCTATACATCCCTTCATTTCAAGAACATCTAAATCTCCTAAATTTATTGGAAAGAATATCAACTGCAGTATCTACGGCAATCTGAGAGCCAGTTCCACTACGGAAGTGAATTGAAGAACCATGTCCGTCTGCGACTGCAATTATCGTTTCTTTGCTATCGGCCCCAGAGCAAATTCTGATTGAATCTTGATTGGGCAGCCCAGATATCTGATGATTGGGACCTCGAATGCTATTGCCCAATGTACCCCATTTTTGCTTCGTCAATTAATCCCATATAATCAAGGGAATCATTCTTTATTTGTTCTTTGTTACACCTGTACGTAGTAAAGGATTTTTTTTGAATGCTTCTGCATTTGCGCCATTTAATACCATCCCACCTAACAAACCGGATGGAAAATATTTGCGAATTAATTGAATTTAGGTAAATCTTGTGGAACTAAAAAATACCCAACCACTTTCAGCGACTAATAGGCGTGATCCTCATTTTTATGTCTCTTAAGATCCGGAAATTTTGAAAATGTTCTGTCACATTTTTCACATTTCCATTGATGGGCCCTGGCCTGGTCGAACGTGTCAAAGATTTTTTTCCCATTTACATACCTACCAGTCTTATGATCGTACATTGATGGGTTATAGTGGACCCTGTACTTTATCGAATTGGGTTGCAACCTATTGAGAATTAGGATTCAGGCCTTTATATATTATGTGTTACTATCACAAGGATTATAAGATAAAAATTATCTATAAATTTTAACCTAGCTTTCCGATACCGTTATGCTTATAGCAAAGATATTAAGAACAATGATATTGTTTTCAAAGGTGTCGGATATATTGTCTTCCATCAGAGACGGGTCTATGTTGAAGTTTAAGAACAGAGAAAAGGCAGCGTTTACCTTGGCGTCTGTAATTAAGGATTCTATTAAAGGTATTCCCAAGGAAGAAATACTTGTATTAGGTGTTCCAAGGGGTGGCGTAATCATGGCTAGCATTATTTCCCAAAAAATTGGTGCACTTGCGTTTGATATAGTCATTCCAAGAAAATTAACTGCACCAAATAACCCGGAATTAGGCGTCGGGGCAATAATGATCGATGGCACACTCTATCTTAACGAGTACGTTGTGAATGCATTGAAAATCACAAAGGAATATTTAGAAGAGGAGAGGCATCGCCAAATAGAGGAGATCAGACGGCGAGAATCTGTATATAGAAAAAACGCTGGATATTACGATGTAATTAACAAAGTAATTATTTTGGTAGATGATGGAGCTGCAACCGGGGCAACATTAGTTGCAGCCTCAAGATGGATTAAAAAACAGAAACCCAAGAGGCTCATTATTGCAATCCCAGTAGTCCCGAAGGAAACCCTAGAACTTTTGAAAAAGGAATCTGACGATGTGCAAGCAGTTATCGTACCATCGACCACCAATTTTAGATCTGTGGGTCAATATTACGAGGACTTTGCCTCGGTCGGCGATGAAGAAGTAGTGAAGATAATGAAAAGAGAAAACAAAAGAGTTTCTAGGAGTTTTTATTGGTATCCTTTTCTGATTGATCTTACTTTTAGGTTTTCTATATTTACGCGAAGGAAAGTCGTTCATTTACATATTTTGTCAAAAAGTCAAAATCATATTACAATCTACGTATACAAAAATCTCTTGTTTCAACCGAGGATACGTAGTCTGGTTAACATTTGAGAATAGAACTATCCTTATCTAGGCGATATTGACATTGCTTGCGCCAATTGTGATAGTGCCGGTACAGATTGAGAGGCAAAATCGATGATAGGACCGTGCCATATTCCAAAACCTATCATGAAAACTATACCGAATATTAATACAGCTACCATAGACCTTGGTTCTCGTACACGAGACATATCTGGACCTTCTTCCATGTACATTTTGCGCATAATCCAAGCATAGTACCCAAGTGATAAGGCACTATTAAGTACGCCAGCAATTGCTAGATAAGGACCCCACCATACCATATCGCCAGTATTAATCGCCGCCCCAAATAGCACCAACTTGCTCCAAAACCCATTCAAAGGAGGTACTCCTGCAAGGGCGAGTAATGAGATTGACAGTGCAATTGCTGTGATTGGCATACGTCGTCCCAACCCTCTGTACTTTTCAAGACTATATCCAGCAATACCTATCGCCACAGCGGCAGCCGCTATGAAGGCAGCTGACTTCATAACCGCATGATTCATTATGTGGAACAAGGATCCTGACAGAGCCTGATCAGAGTAAGGTGCGAGGGCCAATCCTATCATTATGTACCCGGCTTGGGCAATGCTTGAGTATGCCAAGATTCTAGGAACACTTCTCTGAACAAGCGCCCCGAAGTTTCCAAGTGTCATTGTAAAAATAGCAATAATGGCAAGAGTCATGGTCCAATCCAAGTTAAGTACAAACAATCCTAGAACAATAACACGAATGGCAGCGGCAAATCCCGCTTTTTTTGTTCCGGCTGCAAGTAATGCACCAATAGTGGTGGGAGCACCCTCATACGCATCAGGAAGCCACATATGAAATGGAACAAGGCCCATTTTGAACCCGAAACCCGCTATGAACAGAGCTATTGCGAGTATAGCCACAGGCATGAGATTCTGTGGCAGAGTGACAAACGCCTTTATAGCATCTCCAATGTTGGTCGTCCCTGTGATACCATATACTAGACCTATTGCTAAGACAATTATTGCAGAGGAAAGCGCTCCAAACATGAAATATTTGATGGCTGCTTCGTTAGAGATCGGGTCACGCTTTGAGAATGCTGCGAGGGCATATGTCGGGATGGACATAAGTTCCCAAGACACGAGCAGCATAACTAAATCAGTAGAATATGCAATCAGTACCATCCCAATACTTGAAAGAAGAATTAACGAGTAGTAAGCGGCTGGATTGCTTTTTCTTTTCATAAAGCTCCATGACGAAGCTGTTACCATTACAGATACTATCAGAAAGGTGATAGCAAAGAAAGAGCCGAACATGTCGTCCGCAAGTAATCCTGGGCCGAATTCTACGCTTGGCAGGGGCTCGCCTGCCAATACTCTGTACAGAATGATCCCTATAACAAGGGCAAGTGTTCCGAACGAAATACCACTATACAGTTTGTTGTTTGAGCCGCGCTCTCTCTTAATAGCATCAATTACTGGAATAGCTAAACCTACTGCCCCTAAAATTACAGTTACCATAATTGGCGTAGAATAAAAATCAAACATTCTCTATCTCTCTTCTCTCCTATAGGAACAACATCATGACTATTATCAATAACCCGGCTGCGAAAACAAAGAGATATGTCTGTGTTATACCTGTCTGTCCTGCCCGTATGACCTTCGAGAAGTATGTCATTGAACCCTGGAGTCCAGGATTTATCCCGTCAATTAGAGTGCTTTCAAAGTATCGCCACACTATACGATAAATTGCAAGCGGCCCTGTTACTGCACCCCAGTAAAGTGCGGTGTTCAAATACCATCTATTGTAAAGAAATTTCCATAGTGCTCGTGTTATTGTGCTTCTTGATATTATTTGTGGATCTATCTTTCTTGCCATATATACAAGGTATCCAAGGGTCCCACCAATTGCGAACGATGCAACTGACGCCGTGGCCGCCACAGGATCAAGTCCTAAAAAGCCAGAAGGTTCTGTCTCCGATGGGACCTCTACGCTTCCATCAGTATTTGCGCTTTCTTGTGACATAATCTGTTCTTCGCCAACGCCTATACCAAATACGTTTGCAAGGTATGCTGAAAATAATTCGTGCAATTCATGCTCAAACACAAATCCAACAAGTCCTATTGCAATACTTGCTACTGCCAGTATTGCAAACGGGACCCACATTACAGGTCCTACTTCATGAACGTGATGTCCTTTCTCTTCCGACTGTTTAATATGAGTACTTTCTTTCCCAAAGAAAGTCATTCCTAACATTCTAAACGTGTAGAAAGCAGTCATTATGGATACCATTACGGCTATTGCAAAGAGTGGCAGGGCATATGCGTAACCAGAATTAAAAACTGCAGCAAATATTGCATCTTTGCTCCAGAATCCTGATGTAATGAGTGGAGCCGCAGCCAACGAAAGACCTGCTAGAAGCATAAACACGTATGTCTTTTTCATTTTCGATTTTAATCCTCCCATATCAGTCATGTATCTCGATCCAACGGCGTGTAATACTGCTCCTGCTCCCATAAACAGGGCAGCCTTAAACATGGCATGGCTCATCAAGTGAAAGAACCCTGCAGTGTAGCCATTAACGAAGGATGAAGACAATCCAGCTATTCCCAGTGCCAGCATCATTAGTCCTATCTGAGAACCTGTCGAATATGCCAATACTTTCTTTATTTCTGGATTAACAATTGCCTGGGTTGCAAGTAGAAATGCTGTAATTGCTCCGACCCATGCTACAACTTCGAAAAATTGTGATGAGTTGAGCGCTGACAAGGCAAAAAATAACGGTGCTATTCTGGCAACGAGGAAGACTCCTGCTTTGACCATTGTAGCTGCATGAATTAGAGCTGAAACAGCCGTAGGACCAGTCATTGCTTCTAGTAACCATTCATTTAATGGAAACTGCGCTGATTTCCCGATAGCCCCACCGAAGATTAGAACGGCCGCGGGAACAAGTACATTGTTCTTGGCCATTTCCGCTGCCCATCCCTGGTCTTGAAGTAATTCAGTGAAACCAAAAGTACCTGCATATGAAAAAATGAGGAACATTCCTGCCAGCATCATAATGTCACCAGCTTTCGTCATAAGCCAGGCTTTTAAGCCAGCATGTGTTGGAGAAGCCCACATTTGAATTCCCCCTGCGTAATGGCCAGGTGTTCCTACATACTGCTTTCGCTTATCCTGATACCAAAAGCCTATTAGGGCGAATGAGGCAAGTCCAACACCTTCCCAGCCAAAAAACAGCATTAATAGATTATCTGATAGCACTATTAATTGCATCGAACCTATGAAAAAGAGCATAAAAAACCAGTATCTGGTGAGGTTTTTGTCCCCGTGCATATAGCTGGTTGAATATATGAATATGAGCAAGGAGATCCAGGCTACTAGATTGGCCATAAGAATAGAAAGTGAGTCAGCCAAAACTCCTGCCTGTACGTTTAGGAGAGGTATCCAGTTTATTTGACTGTGAACTAATGAACCTGACATTCCCAATGGCAATAACGACACAGCGGCTATTGCACTTGCCGTGGCAAAGGCAACAGCAGTGTAATCACGTACCCTTTTTCCAGCCTTTGCAACGGCCGGCATAATCGCTGCACCAACAAATGGTAAGATCCATATTAACCAAGCATTTACTGCAATACCTTCAAATCCGACTATTTCTACCACGTAATTGTTCCGCCCCCCAAGCAGGAAAAGCCAATTTTCACTTTCTCTTTTCCAAGATCATATTCGATAATCCGTATTATTCCGATGTGTTTCAATTTTTAATTAGTACCTCCTTGCAACATAGTACTTGTTAAGCTAGCGTTACTGTTTATTGTACTGTTATTAACGCCATCTGCATGTACAGGCGCAGGAAGAGGTAACACCGTCTTGTCTCCTTCAAACATACCTTGTATGTATTCTGTGAGTGGATTCAATAATGGTTGAGGATAGACGCCTATGATCAATGTGAGGCCTGCCAAAACTGCCATGGTTACTATTACGTATCTATTGGGATCGCGGACATTGGTGAACTGCTCTGGTGTTTTTCCAAAGAAAATTCTCTTATACATCCAAAGAATATAGGCAGACGACAGAACTGTTGCAAGTATACCGAACGCAAAAACAGCTACTCTCATAGCATCGCCGTGAGTAACTGCTGTTTGGAGTACTCCATTAAATAGTATCCATTCAGCCATAAATCCGCTTGTAGGAGGAACCCCCATGATTGTTAAGGCACCTATCATAGCAATGACCGCTGTATAGGGCATTTTGCCGGCCAACCCACCAAGTTTGGACATGCTCCTAGTTCCTGTCTGGAGAATAATTGCACCTGCCATCATGAAGAGAATAGCTTTACCTAATCCATGGCTTATGTACATAAAAGTTCCTCCAGTGATCCCTAAAATGCTCTCTGAGCCAAGACCGAATATGATATAACCCATCTGGCTCACACTGGAATAAGCCAACACTTTCTTGATGTCATCTTGCATTATTGCCATTGCTCCGCCATAAATCATTGTCACAAGCCCCCATAGATTTATGTAAATAGCATATTGGGAATAATCACCTACTAGCAGGTCCATCCACAATCGTAGCAGACCGTATGCTCCGATACCAATCATTGCAGGAGAAAGCAAAGCTGAAATCGGGGTTGGGGCCTCGGCATGTGCGTACGGTAGCCATATATGGAGACCAAATGCAGCAAGTTTTACACCCAATCCAATGACAAGCGCAAAGATGATAATTGACAACCACTGCGGGGGAATCTGAGCAGAGTGGGCTCTCACAGTATCATAATCAAAACCCCCGGCGAAGAATCCCATGGCAAGTAATCCCAAAAGGAGAACTACTGCCCCCACATGTGTCCAGAAGAAGAACATAAGGGCTATTCTCTTTCTTGCGCCATACCCATAGAATGCTATCAAGAAAAATGACGGAACGAGCATTAACTCAAAAAATACGTAAAACTCGATGAGGTTAGTAGCTAGGACCTGTTCCGAGCATGCCCATAGAAAATGTCAAGAACAAACCGTAATAGAGTCCAAAGTGATGTCTGACGTATCCCTGTTCTTGATATGGCGAAGTTAGTACCGTTCTGGCATGTGCATTCTGCCTGGTCTGACCTGCTATCGAATCTGAACCACTAGAATTTCCTGAATTCGCAGTGGAGGTAGATCCTTGACCTGTTCCTACCTGCTCGTGGAATCGATCAGTAATTTTGTGTAACATGTACGGCTTTGAATATAGGGTGAGCACAGTACATAGAACATAAATTATTGCAGCAAAGGGAAGACTAAGGCCGTCAAGTCTTAAACCAAAATCACCGGCAAAAGGACTCCAAGTATATGATTCTGAGTAACCAGATGTCCCTCCGTGTAATGAAAAAGCAGGAACTAAAAGTAATGCAGTGGAAATTGCCATAACACCAAACGAAAACCATACCGTACTGTTCACCCCTATTTTTTTTGCAATTAAATAGGATGCTGGGGCTAGAAGTAATGGAAGAAACGTAGGCAGCAAGTAAGAAATAAGATTCAGACATATTTCCTATCTACCGTCATGTACAACTCATTTCCTATCAAATAAAAAGAGATCAGCCTCGTAAACTCCTAAACTGTTCGACGTCTATTTCTTTGTAAAGTCTGTAAGCTATTATTATTATGCCAAGTCCGACTGCTACTTCTGCAGCCGCTATTGCAATAGAGAACAGTGCAAAGACTTGCCCCTGTACATTGTGCAGATCTCTGGAGAATGCGATTAGATTAAGATTCGCAGCGTTTGCAATAATTTCTATTGAGAACAACATCCGTATCGCATTACGCTTTACTACTAAGCCGTAGATACCAATAGCAAAGAGAACAATTGACACAAGTAATACATCAATTAGATCAATCATTTTGTTTAACTATATCCTCGCGTCTCGCCAGAGCCAATGCTCCAATAACTGCTCCAGCCAGTGTGAATCCAAGAACAATTAGTGCAGGAGAGTAATATGTAAGCATACTCTTCCCTATCTCGGTAATATCAACAGGTGTTGTATTAGGATTACCAAATGTAGGATCTCTTACTCCAGATGCAAGAAATATTGCGCCTATACCACCCATAGTTATTAGCATAAGAAGTATACCAGCTATCTTCCTTCCTCTATCCTCTCTTGCTGTGAAGAGCTCTTGAGTTCTAACTAGCATGACTGCAAAGATTACCAAGACGGCTACCGCTCCTACATAAACAGCTATCTGAAACATGGCAACAAATGGTGCATCAAGAAGAAGGAAAAAACCTGCTATTCCCAGCATTGAAATTGCGAGAGCTATTGCACCGTATATTAACTCCTTACTCTCAAGTGAAACAATTGCCGATCCTATAGTAAGGACTGCAACCCCATAAAATATAGCATCAGCCATGACTGTTTCCTCTCTTGTCGATTCCTAGATTCGCGGTGTAATAATAATAATTCTGTTCGAGATCCAATAAATAATTACAGGAAGCCAGGTGTTCATTCCTAAGTAATTGGATTCTGCACTTCAATCTTATGCATAAATTATAGAACTCCCTTGTCTTCATTGGACCAAACCTCCAGGGCCCGCTATTCCCCCATAGACTAACCCCAATGCCACAAAAATATTGATAAATGATAGTACGATTAATTTATACCATCCCGTATGTAGAAGTATATCAATTCTTATTCTAGGATTGATACCTCTGGGGAGTAGCAATAGCATTATGACACCAAAGGTCTTAATCGTAAACCAAAATGCGGCATTGACAGTAATTGCATTGTAAATTTGAACCCCACTATATCCAGGAATAAGCTCCTTCGGAAATATTTGTGGTCCACTCCATCCTCCAAGAAATAAAATTACAAAAAGAGGCAGCAAGCGCATACAGTTTTACATATGTTCCCAATTGAAGTAGCCCATAGATCATACCTGATGTTTCTGTAAGCCACCCCGCAACTATTTCGCTTTCAGCTTCAGGGAGGTCAAACGGGATTCTTTCAAGTTCTGCCAATGAGGAGATGTAGAAAACAAATGCACTAATTGGCAGGAATAAAATGAACCAGTAAGGAACTTGTGATGTAGCAATTTCAGAAAGATTAAGAGAACCTGAGAGAACAACTACGGATAGAGCGGAAAGGATGAACGGAATTTCAAATGCAATCATTTGATGAAGCGCCCTTAGTCCACCTATGAAAGGATATTTGCTGTTACTAGCCCAAGAGAACAATAGTGCGAATAACGGGAAGAAGCCCAAGAAAGCAAAGGCGGCGAGTAACCCTACGTTAATATTAGCGACGACCCAGCCGGGAGCCACGGGAATTAAGGCTACCACAGCAGCGGCCGTTGCAACAAAGGCGATGGGGGTTGCCCAGAAAATTGGCTTATCGGCCCCGGATGGGACTATAATCTCTTTGGAGATAAGTTTCAGCCCATCAGCTATGAGTTGAAGAATTCCCTCAATTTTACCGGCATAGAGAGGCCCTATTCTAAGTTGCATCTTTGCAAGGAATTTTCTTTCTATGAAAATTGTTGCTGCTGCTATTAAGGCGGCATATAAGAACCCTGGAAAAACCGCGACTCTAAATATATCCGTATGGATGAAGGACTTGATAATAGGAAGGGTTCTAGATGGGTCTACCATCATAGAAAAGAAAAGGTAAGGCGTCAAGACTTCGCCTTCCACGGGTGGCAAAGGCACATAGAACAGAATGATGAAAATCAGCGGAAGAACTATTAGTGTAACTATGACTAAAATCCAAAATACGAGCCATATGACGCTTGCCACAAAATTTCCAAATGTAAAGTTTTGAGGAGCGGACGCCATTTACCTGTCTGCCTCCACAGGCCAGTAATTCAATGACCAGTAAATTGAGGGCATATCGCCCAATTTAGACCCTACAAGCAGAAAGGGAAGAGCAAGCATGTTTCTGAACGATCCCACGGAGATCTTTACTCTATAAGGTTTTGGGCTACCATCACTAATAATATAATATCCCAAAGCCCCTCTGGCTGATTCTACTCGTTTATAAGATTCTCCTGCTGGTCCTTTTGGATTAGGCTGCAATTTGGCACGTACTTCTCCTGCTTGTGGTATCTTATCTAGTAACTGTCTTAAAATGTGACAAGATTCTCGCATATCCAGAAATGGTACCATTGATCTTGCAAACGAATCTCCGCTTTTCATATATTGTACCTGAAAATCAATCTCATTATAGATATCATATGGTTCCGCTTTACGGACGTCAAAAGGCACACCTGATGCTCTGACAACAGATCCTGTTACACCTAGGCTAATCGCATCTTCCTTTCTTAAAGTTCCGACGCCCTCAGTTCTCTGACGAAATAGCGGGTTGTTATAGAATATATCTTCGTATTCAACGAGTCTTTTTTCAAAATATGCGATTTGTCTTAAACAACGTTCCTTAAAGCCTTCTGGCATATCATTTCTGACTCCACCAGGAATATTAAATGCGTGAGTGACCCTGGCCCCAGTTAAGGCTTCTAATAGGTCGATAAACAATTCTCTGTCGCCTGTAGGCCACATAAACATTGTAGAGTGACCTAAGAAAATACCATAAATCGCGAGCCAATATAGCGTGTATACCTGTCTATTTAACTCAGATGCTATAGCACGTATGAATTGTCCTCGTCTTGGGACCTCGATATTAACAAGTTCCTCAACTGCCAAACTGTACGAATAAGTGATGTTATTAGAATCGTGAATAACTGGTCGTTCAAGATGTGGAATATTCTGGATGAAGTTTCGATATTCCGACATTTTTTCTTCGCCTCGATGCACATAACCTGGGTCTGGATCGCAATATACGATATAGTCTCCATCCACCTTAATAGTAAATCTAAAATGCCCTGATCCGGGATGTTGGGGTCCTACGCTTAGAGTCATTAAACGGTCTTCTTCTGTTTCCTTCACGATTTCTAGTCCCATCTTAATAGTTTCATCGACTTTTTCTTGGAAATCCGTCATTTTCTTCTACTCAGCCTCTAATTGAGAGCTATCTACCCTTGATCCTAAAGTCCTTTCTAAGAGGAGGTATATCAGCCCAATCTTCAGGTAATAGAAATCTTTCCATTCTAGGATGTCCTTCAAAGTAAACCCCAACCATTTCGTATGTCTCTCTCTCATGATATTCCACACTTTTGAACACATTGATAAGGCTAGGAATGCGTGGCTCATCTCGATTGACTCTAGAAGACAAAGCGAGGATTTTTGGAACAATATTCTCATCGGTATAAGAACTAAGATGGTAAACGATCTCAATCTGATTCTCTTTTGGGTAATCTGTCCCTGCAACTGATTCAGCATGATCAAAACTGAAGTTATCCTTGATGAATGTTGCTACTCGTAAAATATCTTGAGGCGGTACCCTTATTTTCATTCTTGAAGGCCGGACATAGACTACCTCTATCATGTTACCGTAAGCAGATACGATCATGTTGATGATTTCCTGCTCAAGATTAGAAGTCAAGGAGGAGGCTGTTGGTGATATAGCATCAGCTGTGCCATTAGCAGGCCTAGCATCGGTCGTGTTTATTTTTACTTTTACTTTAGATTCACTAGGTTGTACATGTTCTTCTATTGGAGAATCATTAGGAAGGTCGTTCCCCTCTGTTCTAGATTTTTTAGAATTCATTCTATCTTATCTTCGACCTTTTAATCTTTTCTTGTAGTAACATACAACCTTGTATCAATGTTTCGGGCCTTGGAGGACAGCCTGGAACGTACACATCAACCGGTATAACTCCGTCCACACCTGGAAGGACATTATAGGAATCTATGTAAAGTCCTCCGGTGATTGCACATGCTCCCATAGCAATAACGTACTTAGGCTCTGGCATTTGATCATACACCATTCTCAAACGCGGAGCCATTTTCCTTGTAACGGTCCCCTGAACTACGATAAGGTCACATTGTCTTAGAGAGCCGAACGCCTCAATTATACCAAATCTTTCTACGTCGTAACGAGGGCCTGATGCTGCTCCAAATTCTACACTGCAACATGCAGTCTCAAGATGAACAGGCCATAGAGACCATATTCGTCCCCAATTAATGGCATAACCAAGAGGTAAATCAAGGGCCTTTGTAAGAACATCCCCCAGTTTTCCAACCAGAATGTTAACGTTGGTTGGATTGATCAGGTCTTTTAACAAAGCCTATATCTACTCTCCTTCTCATAATATCGATATTTAACATTTACCGGATTGTAAAATATTACCATATTCCCTTTCTCCCAGAAAGATATAATGCATAAGCCATAGCTGCAAACATGATGGCAAGGAATCCAATTATTGGAAGAGTGGCAGATCGCGGGATAATAGACAACGCACTTGCCCAGGCATACAAGAAAATTGAAAGCACATCAAAAACTACAAACATTAGGATGTATGCGTAATATTGCATCATGAAATGAGATCTGCCGGCTCCAGAAGGCATTTGACCGCATTCCATGGGCAAGAACTTTACAGGATTATAACTTCGTCTTGGTGATAACAGTTTAGACAATACTAAGGCTGGAACCGATGCGACCAAACCGAAACCGAGCATATAGATAACAGGAGCGAATTGAGCAGCGGTTTCTCCGGCCAATTATTAATCTGGTGCTTTTCAATTCATATAAAAATCTTGCTTCATCTACCTAACACCATGTCAAAGAGCTTTCTCGCCATTAACTGTGGATGATGAAGTGACAATCTTAGCATTTTGCTGGCTGTAAAATCTGCTCTTATGAAGTCTAGAAACTCATCCTCTGAGATAGACTTTAAGATCTTGATTTCCTTATCCCACTGTTCGTCAGTCAAGGCCAGCCATCTTGACTGAACTTTTTGTGCAGAATTTACTCTGGATTCGATCATTTTTCTCCAAGTTGTTTCGTAATTGATGAGCGATTGTTTTGTTGCACCACTAGACAATGAACTGGCACCCACTTCTCCTGCGAGTCGACCAAATTCAATAGCGAAACGTATTCCTTCCAGTATCAGCGGGTTTGATTGTCCGGCAGAATCACCGACTAAGAGTAGACCATCATGTGTAGTAGTTCTAACACAGCCTTCATTTGGAATTAGTCCATAGTGTAGCTCAATTGGTTGTAATTTTGAGAGTTCGTTCAGAGGTTTCACTCTCTTTTCAACTAGTTCATTCAAAATCTTCAACGGATCCGATCTAGATTCTGGCCTGCCCACTCCTACCCCAATTCTTACTCTGTCTTTAGAAATAGGAAATAGCCACGCGTAACCTGCTTCAGAATATATACTGCCAACCATCAAGGTCCATGTTTGTGGATCAACCTCGCTGCAAAAACATTCATACTCAGCACCTATTCCGTATCGCCTCCATTCTGGAACAAGTTCTGCCCGTCTTGCGACTGTACTGCTGAAGCCGCTTGCATCTATTACCAGCTTTGATCTAATCTCAAGATCTCCCTTCGGGGTTCTGGCCTTAACTCCTGAGATTCTTGATGAATTCGATATAACATCATTAACTCGACTTCTTACCATAATATCCGATCCTGAACTGACTGCCAATGAAGCCAAATATTGATATGTGGCCCGAACATCCAATACGCAGGATCTTGCAACTTCCCCGTTAAATGTAACCTCGTTTGTTGGAGATATGATTCTGTAGTTTTTGATTGGGTTGTAATATTTTTCAGGTATTCCCAGTGTTTTCATGCTATCAATCCAACTCACTCCACTTGTTCTAACGAACTGCCCTACAGCATCATCTTTTTCCAATAGGATCGTCCTAGCCTGCAATTTTGATGCAGAATAAGCTGCAGAAAGTCCTGCAGGACCTCCTCCTACTACAACTATGTCATACTGCATTTGACGTCACCAACACTTCATCCATTATGTTATGCACTTAACAATTGTGTTCAACATTATTTTCTTTCTGATTGTTATTCTCGGAACCGTACAAACTGGTCGCGCAACAGAACTTAGATCTTGGTATCCATCTAATATTAGGCATTATCCTGCAAATTGAGTTCTGGCTCAAGCCTTCTAATTCTAACTTTTTGTAAGGTTTTTTTATAGCAAGTGCGCAGGTACTCTAATGAGCAAACCTGAAGACCTTAAAGAACTGAAAGAAGGTGACAGAGCACCAAATTTTACTTTTTCAGATGAGAGTGGAGCCTCGAATGAGCTTTGGGGCCTTGTGAAGAAAAAAAGGGCCGTAGTTTATTTTTATCCTCGCGATTTCACGCCCGGCTGTACTGAGGAGGCTCATGAATTTACAACAAATTACCAAACGTTCCTAAGAAATGGCATAGAGATAATTGGTGTTAGCCCTGATGATGAAGTCTCACATAAGAGATTTAGAGAGAAGATGAAAATTCCTTATTGTTTATCATCTGATCCATCTAATACTGTCGCGAAAAGCTATGGTGTTTATGGCCCCAAAAAATTCATGGGAAAGGAATATGTGGGCATTCATAGGTCTACGTTTCTGGTTAACAGAGACGGTTACATTTTTAAGGTCTTCAAGAAAGTAAAGCCTTCTGAACATAGTGAGGAAGTTCTTAGTGCATTCGATATAGGATGACGCATTCAAAGTGCAACGATCTGTTCATTATGATATCGTATTGAATGTAAGGGTAAGATTGTAGTTACTATCTACCATACAAGTTATAAATCGCTCCTTCCAAATATGGATAATCTATTTCCAGATATGAAAGTGTTGATTCTAAAACTTTTTCAGTTATCTGAAATTTAGTCTTGGACTGAGCATCCGATTGGACACATTCAGAAGCTGCGATCAATATCATTTCAGAATGTAAATTCCACTCACCTATCGACGACTCTGATATAAGATTATTTAGGATGTTTACCAGTTTTATTAGAGCTGATATGATAATGACTCTCGTCACTTGCAATATTGATTTCATCGAGGATTCGTCCTCAAGACCTGGCACCAAATTACAAATCTTGCATTGATAATAATCTAGATTTTTCGCAATACTAAATGTCTTACCTAAGCTAGGATATTTTTTCTTCTCAAGTGTACTTAACACACAGCTTCGAAATAGCCCATCGCTCTTTTCTACCATGAACTCGCTTGATGTAATTCCATCACTGGAAATAGCGGAAAAACAATACGAAGTTTCGATGTACTTCTTGATTATTTTTTGGGCCAAATCTGACAAGTTAGTCACAATCAAATTCAAGACCAATATAAGGCTAGTTCATATATGCAAGGTAATACAACATAACTATGGCATCCACATGTAATATTACAACAAAATTCGGCATTATAAAAATCGAGTTAATGCCTCAATTAGCGCCCAATACTGTTACTAATTTCAAGAAGTTAGTCCAGTCCAGTTTTTACGATCACCTATTGTTTCACCGCATTGTACCAGGATTTGTGATCCAAGGAGGAGATCCGAATTCAAAAGACCTGGAGAATCGCCAGATCTGGGGTACTGGTGGACCAGGCTGGAAAATTAACGCAGAATTCAATGAAATGAAACATTCAAGAGGTATCGTGTCGATGGCAAGATCGCACGATCCCGATAGTGCAGGATCACAGTTTTTTATTGTCATAAAGGACTCTTACTTTCTAGACGGTCAATACGCCGTCTTTGGTAGAGTTCTTGAAGGCATGGATATTGTGGACAAGATCGCCTCCATATCTACCGACAACAATGACGCACCACTTAACGCGCAAGATGCAGAAATTATCCAAGTCACTATAAGTGAATAAATGGTTTTGAGGTAGAAATATTATTTCCTAGGGCAATGATTAGAACTAGACTCGATATATAATTTGAATTACTTATCTGGCCTATTAGTCGACGAGGATTCCACGAGCTCAGATACATGTTCTAAAATCTTAATGTGATGTTCCTCATCTACTACGATACTCTTTAGGATGGATTTAGTTTCTATGTCGTCCGCCAATTCTAAACATTTTACCAGTATATCTCTTGACTCCTTTTCGTCCTCAATAGAGGCAGAGATTCCTTTCTTCGTAAAAGGAAAGCTACTTGTCGCGCCTTCTATGTCTGCCATAATGCTTGCGATGTATTCTATATGTCTGAGACCGTCATTAAGGAGATTATAAATATAATTCCTAATTAACGAATTACTAATAGTGCTTAGCACAGACATATAGTGGTTCATTTCTTTAAGTTCAGCCTCGTGTTGCGATTTTAACAATGAGTAAAGCTTCTGCTTCTTTTCAATTGCATTGAAATCTGGTTTCAATACAAAAACAGTGATACTTATGCATAATTAAATTTTCCATATACAACATTAGCTAAGAATCTAGCTGGCAAGTTGACTAATCTGAATCTTCCCGTCCTCTACTTTATAGAAAAGGCATCAATCAGAACATCTTAAATTATCGTTACTAATCTGTATCATTTTGCATTCTAAATTTTGGTGGAATCGCATGCAAGAATTGTAGACACCTGCTACGGCCTCCGTCCACGCCATTTTCAGGGCATTTGGAATTCCAAAAGCAAAAATGAGTTTGAAGCTATACTGGTGCGGGAGATGGGATTTGAACCCACGAACCCCTAAGGGATAAGAGCCTCAGTCTTACGCCGTTGACCATGCTGGGCGACTCCCGCATATTTGTAGCGGTTTGATTTCGGCTAATTTGAATATTTCTTGGTTCTAATAGATAGTACAAGAATATTAATTTGGTGGGCTAAAAAGATTGTATTATATTATGGTAGCTGCGCTATATTCAATCGACACAATATGCTAGTTCCTGTAAGATGCTTCACCTGTGGAAATGTAGTGGCTGATAGGTTTCTAGAATTTTCCAACAGAGTAAAATCTGGGGAAGATCCTGCTCAGATTATGGACTTGATTGGAATTAAGAAATACTGCTGTAGGAGAATGTTTCTATCTTGCGTGGAAACAATCTATCAGGTGATCCCATACTATGAAGCACTTAGAAGAAGGATGTCAGAAATTCAGTCAGAAATAGACTAGACCCACCTCATGCCGGCGATCACCTCAGTTAAAGGTAGAATTGTATTCAATAGCAGAGGACATAAATCGATTGAAATTGACGTTATTACAGATAGCCGGTACATGGGCAGGGCATGTGCGCCTTCAGGAGCGAGTGTGGGCCGCCATGAAGCTGTAAGCTTCGCCAAAAATGAACCAGAATTATCGCTGCAGATGTTTAATTCAAATCAGGACAAATTTGTCGGGTTGGAAGCCAAGGAGCCAAAGGCAATATTCGAAGTTCTCAAGTCCATTGATAATTCGGAAACGTATCAGAAAATAGGGGGAGCTGTCGCTTATGCCTTGAGCATTGCCGCCGCAGACGCAGCTTCGAAATCAGAAAATATTCCATTGTTTAAGGTACTCAGACCTTCAGGGCCCTACAAATTCCCATTTCCGTTAGGCAATGTGCTTGGAGGCGGATCCCATGCAGGACCTGGAACACCTGATATTCAGGAGATCCTTGTCTGTCCGCTCGTAGCAAAAAACATGATAGATGCATTGGAGCTGAATTTTAAAGTGCATAGGGAAGTAGGGAGTCTTCTCGAAGGCATTGATAAGAAATTTACAAAAGGAAGAGGGGATGAGGGAGCGTGGGCACCCAATTTGAATAACGATATGGCTGTATCAGTTGTCGCTACTGCAATAGATAACCTAGGCTTTCGACTTGGAAAAGAAATAGCCATTGGAATTGATTTTGCAGCTTCGTCGTTATGGGACGAATCTAGCAAATCGTACCGTTATGATCGGCAAGGGATATCCCGCAGCTCCGAGCAACAAAATCAATTTGTATTAGAGTTAGTAGATAAGTACAAGCTCCTCTACATAGAAGATCCAGTCCACGAAGACGACTTTCAAAATATGGCGAAAATAACAAAGAGTGCAAATTGTCTTGTTGTTGGTGACGATATGTTAGTTACAAACACTGAAAGACTGCTGAAGGCTAAAGCGGCAGGAGCGTGTAGCGGCGCCATCCTCAAAGTAAATCAGGCTGGAAGCCTTTATGAAGCTATGAACTTTTCGCTTGAGGCTAACTCTAGTGGAGTAAAAATAATAACATCCCATAGATCAGGAGAATCTGTAGACTCTCATCTTGCTCACATTGCTATTGCTACCTCTGCTGTAATGATTAAGGCCGGAATACTTGGAGGCGAAAGAATTGCGAAGTTGAACGAGCTTGCTCGTCTTTCAGAGTATGGTTTAATAGAAGGTATGGCAGAAGTGTCCAATATTTACCATGAATGACGATAATCAAATTAGTGATGTAAATTCTTCCCCTGAAGGTGAAGAAAATATAGTACCAGCTGAAACCGATGAAGGTATTCCAGGTGGCGCAACAGATATTGCCACTGAACAGGATCTAGACGAAGGACGACAAGAAGGAGATAACCTTGAAAAAATGATCTTGGCAACAGGCATTAGAGTGGGGACTCCAGTTAAGACAAAATTTATGATACCCTTCATAGTACGTGCAAATCCTGAAGGACTGTACATTCTGGATATTAGTAAGACACTATCGAGAATAGACGTCGCTGCAAAATTCATTAGTAGAGCAGATATATCACGCGTAGCCATAACTTCTGCAAGGGAGTACGGAAAGACTCCAGTATTAAAATTCTGTGAACTTACCGGAGCAACAAGGATTTTAGGTCGCTTCATGCCGGGTACATTCACTAATCCGTCACTTCCAGATTATATGGAACCAGAACTTGTTATCGTAACTGATCCTCAAGCTGACCAACAAGCAGTCATTGAAGCGACAAGGGCTGGTGTGCCAGTCATTGCAGTATCTAATAGCGATAATGTCACATCAAAAGTTGATTTGATAATTCCTGCTAACAACAGAGGGAGAAAAGCGCTAGCCACAGTATACTGGTTACTTGCAAGAGAGGTAATGAAGAAGCAGGGTAAAATCCGATCCGACAGCGGAATGCCCTTATCTATAGATGATTTCGAAACCAAACTGGTCGAAGAGACTCCTTGAGGGATTTTGAGAGGAAACCAGCAGTTTCAGGCTTATTTTATCCTAACAAGAAAGAAGACCTTCTGCAAACGATCAAGTCTTTATTTTTAGACTCAAAGTTTGGGCCCGGTGCTCTTCCGCCGTCAGGAGAGAGGTGGGAAAATATATGGTATAGTATCCCCTCATGCTGGCTATGTTTACTCAGGAGCAGTAGCAGCCAGTGCATTTTATGCATCATCATCTTCAAATTTTGATGCTGCGATAATAATCGGGCCTAATCATTACGGAATTGGCGCTGAGGTTAGTACGATGAACGAAGGAATTTGGATAACTCCAATAGGAAAAACTCAAATTGATGGAGAATTAGCAAGCGAAATATCTGACCATTGCAATAATGTGAAGGTCGACCCCATCGCGCACAGCAGAGATCACTGTATTGAGGTTCAGATTCCGTTCCTGCAGTATATTAACAAATCTGCTACCATTTTGCCAATCATTCTGAGATGACCAGGACAAGAATACATCGATCGAATTGGGGAAATGCATAGGTAAGATGATCAAAAATAGGAGAGTTATGCTTGTAGCTTCCTCTGACCTAACTCACTATGAACCAAACGATCGAGCATATGCCAAAGATACTAAATTAATATCTTCTATCCAAGGAATGAATCTTTCCCACTTTTATTCTGTTCTTGAAAATTCTCGAGTTACTGCTTGTGGTTACGGTGCGATAGCAACAGTTATGATGGCGGCCAAAGAATGCGGCGCCGTCAATGGCAGATTATTAAGATACGCAACAAGTGGCGACGTTACAGGAGACGTTAATTCTGTTGTAGGCTACTCAGCGATAGTCTTTACATGAATCTACCATGAATGAAAATCATGGGATGTACGTCCGGGCATCGGCTCCGGCTAAACTAACCCTTTTTGGGGAACATTTTGTTGTATACGGTAATCCCGCTATATTGGCTTCAATCAATAAGAGAATCTCGGTCACTTTGCAGCCCAATATGATGAATTCTATAAGTATAAAATATGGTGGAAATGAGAATGGATGTGCCTATTATTAATGGCAGGCTTCACAAAATGGGTACGAGCTCAAGATCATTTCTCTATCCGATATTGAGTTGTCTATTTGATATGCAAAGCGAGCTTGGAAGTTTGAGTGGACTCGATGTTTTGATAGAATCGCAGGTACCACACGGAGAGGGTCTTGGATCTTCTGCTGCTTCTTGTGTTGCTGCGGCAGGTGCATTTTATTCACTTTTTTTCAAAAAAGATAGAAAGAAAATCTTTGAAGCTGCGGCACATGCTGAACGTACAATTCACAAACATTCCTCTGGAGCTGATTGTTATGCAAGCACATTTGGTGGCATTTTGCACTACAAACCGACATCAGGTCATAGACGGATTAGTATCAAAAAGAAAATTTTATTTGTTATTTGCTCAACAGGAATCAAACATAGGACTCAGAACCTTGTTTTGAGAGTAAAACGAATGAAAGAAAATAATCCTGCAGAATTTAGGGAATTAGCGAAAAGGGCCAATAATATCTGCAGTGATGCTAAAAGGGCTTTAGTATTTGGAAACTATGAAGCTTTAGGCATACTCCTTACTGAGAATCACGAATTACTCAAGAAGCTCAATGTTTCACATCCTAAATTGGAGGAGTTTATTGATATTTGTACAAATAGCGGTGCGTTAGGATGCAAGCTCACTGGAGCAGGTGGAGGAGGTTCAGTTATTGCATTGATCCCAAATCATGACAGTCGCAACATCATTTCAGATATTGGAAAAAAAATACCACAATCAATGCTTGCAGAATTAGATTTTGACGGAATACAGATTGCTCAAGGCTTAAATTCTATTAAAAAATTCTGATTTTTTATGGCTACAGAACTTGCACTTATTAAACTAGGCGGGTCTGTTGTTACCAACAAGGAAACTCCTTTAACTCCAAACAATTTCGCTATTAAAAAAATTTCAAAGGTCCTTTCTTCTGTTAGAATGCCAATGATCCTTGTTCACGGTGGTGGCTCATTTGGCCATTATTGGTCATTGAAATACGACATGCACTCTCTTCCAAATGAATATGATCCTCATGGAATAGCAATCGTGCACGAATCAATGGTTCATCTTGACCAGATCATAATAAAGTCCATGTTGAATTACGGAATGAATCCATATTCAATCCCCCCTACCACTTTGACCTTAAATCGCAAACCAATTCGGGAGAAAATTGTGGAATTATCAACTATGACTAGGAGAAAAATTATCCCAGTCACTTTCGGAGATATTGTGCATGGTAGATACTTAAAATACTCCATCATCTCGGGCGATGAGATAATGACTTTAATTGCAGCCATTTTAAGACCTACTAAGATCATTTTTGCTCTCAACGTTGATGGGTTGTACGAGAATTTGCAAAACAAACAACTTATACGCATTTATGATAATATCAATGCAGTACCGATTCGGAACTGTTGAGGCAGACGTCACTGGTGGAATGAGAAGAAAAGTACGTGAGGCTCTGAAGATATCTAGGTTGGGCCTTGACGTTTGGATAGTAAATGGGTTGAGACCCGAAAGAGTAAAAAAGATCTTGAATGACGAGAAAGCAGAAGGTACAGTAATAAAGGGAAAGAGAGGCAGTACCTAAATGCCCGATTCCTCGGATCTTTTTTCGGATCTTAATGTTATTCAAGAACGAAAGAAAGAAGGGATTCTTATCCCCTTAACAAAAGATGTTCAAGCAAAAAGAACATCGAACTATTTGGAATATGTTAAATTAATACACAATGCTCTGCCTGAGCTGGACTACGAGTCAGTAGAAACATCTTGCACTTTCCTGGGACACAAACTCTCGGCGCCCATTATTATCGATTGTATGACTGGTGGAACCACCGAAGCGATTAAGATTAATTCGAGGTTGGGTCAATTGGCTGAAAAGTTTGGCTTAGCAATGGGACTTGGAAGCCAAAGGGCAGGACTTCGGAATGTTCATTTGGCCGAGACCTATGCTGTTGCCAGAAATAACGCACCTAGTGCATTTCTAATTGCAAACATAGGCGGCGCTCAACTTTCAAAGGGTATGACCATTGACGAGATAGCTAGAATAATCGAAATGATCAAAGCAGACGCACTTGCAATCCATCTCAATCCATTACAAGAGCTCGGTACAACCAGAAGGAGAACCAAAATACAAGGGAGTTCTAGACAGAATTAAAGAAATAGTGGAGGCATTTGACTTACCCATAATTGTCAAGGAAGTGGGAGCAGGAATTTCTAGGGATGTAGGTGAGAAGCTCGAACTTGCGGGG
Source organism: uncultured Nitrososphaeraceae archaeon (assembly GCA_963788355.1). Lineage (GTDB taxonomy): Archaea > Thermoproteota > Nitrososphaeria > Nitrososphaerales > Nitrososphaeraceae > TA-21. Next base: position 318,639 of record CAWBGD010000012.1, read on the forward strand.
GTATCGGCTATCAACATAGCAGGATCTGGGGGAACCAGCTGGGCTGCAGTGGAGAAACATAGAGCCGAGTCAAGCAGCGAATTCAACAAAAGCCAAATTAGGTGAGCTGTTTTGGGACTGGGGAATTCCAACTGCATTAAGCTTGGTCGAAGTTAAACGGGTGGTTAAAATTCCAGTTATTGCATCTGGAGGTTTGCGAGATGGCATGGAAGTTTCAAAGTGCTTGGTCCTTGGAGCTGACGCATGTGGGATGGCCTTTCCCTTCCTTAAGAAGGCAGCAGAATCTCTCAATAGTTTGTACTCGTTTACCGATTCATTAATTGCAGAATTAAAGGGAACTATGTTTCTTGTAGGCGCGCAAAATTTGCATAATCTGAGAACTGTTCGATACATTTTAACGGGACGTCTAAAGGAGGAAATATCCGTCTGAGTATCAATAGTTTGAGGAACGATTTGGAAGGCATTGCGAAGAGAGTTAGTGAATTTACTTTAGCTTCCTTATTTGGCGGCCCATCAGAGCTATTTCAAGCATCTTCGTTCTACATCAACAGCGGAGGTAAAAGACTTCGGCCGTTTATGGTAATTAAGAGTTGTGAAATGTTCGGTGGGGAAGAAAGTAATGCTATCCCTGCTGCTGCGGCTGTAGAACTAGTTCACAATTTTTCATTGATTCACGACGACATTATGGATAACGACGACGTTAGACATGGAGTATCGACTGTTCATAAACGGTATGGTATTCCGCTTGCATTATTGGCCGGAGATGTGCTCTTCTCAAAGGCATTCCAACTCTTATCTTCCACAAATAACGCATCGCGAGTTGGTAACAACGCTGTTCGTGAAATGGTGGAAAGGTTGGCCACTGCTTGTGTTTCTGTATGCGAAGGTCAGGCGAGCGATACAGGTTTAGCAAATAATGAATCTTTTCCATCTATCAATGAATATCTTGATATGGTGAAAAAGAAAACAGCTTCCCTTTTTGAAGTTTCTTGCGCGTTAGGTGTACTTTCATGTACGGACACATCGAAAGACGATGTAGAAAATCTGTCAAAGTTTGGTAATAGTATAGGAATAGCATTTCAGCTCATCGATGACTTAATTGGGATTGCTGGTGACCCAAAGCTAACGGGCAAGGCAGTTGGCAATGACATAAGGGAGGGTAAAAAAACATTCCCGATCATATTGGCGATTAGAGCTGCAAGCAACGATCAAAGGGAAAAAATTATGAAAGTCTATGGGTTGAAGAAATGCTCTGAAGATGATGTTCGATCTGCGGTCAATATAATTTCTACTCTCGGAATAGAAGACGAAGTGCGGTCCATTGCTAGAACACACATGACTAAATCTTTGGAAAATATCGAATCCTACCATGATACTGAAGCTAAGAGAGCTTTGGAATCATCGGCAAGGTTCATTGTAGAAAGGAGTTTGTAACCTTGTGGAAATAGAGCCCACATTGTATGAATTCATTAAAGAGGCAGCGCTAAGAAACGCACTTGAACACAACGGTAAGACAAATGTGAACATCGTCATTTCGCATTTGATTGCCAAGAAACCTGAACTTAAAAATTCAATTACCGACATAATGACAACTGTTAAAGGCGTCGTTGATGAGGTAAATTCTCTAAGTAGGGGTAGTCAAGAAGTATCAGTTCAGAAATTTGCTCGATCAGATACTGGTTCTAAAGTTGCAGAACGAAAAGAGAATACCCTCCCAGAACTCCCGTATGCTACTACTGGTAACGTAGTTACAAGATTTCCACCCGAACCTAATGGTTTTCCTCACATTGGTCATGCAAAGGCAGCAATAATAGATGAAGAGTATGCAAAAATGTATGATGGCAAAATGATTCTCCGTTTCGATGATACAAATCCAATGAATGAAAAAATAGAATATTATGAAGCAATACAGAAAGGGATAGAATGGTTGGAAGTTAAGGTTGACAAAGTAAAGAACACCTCAGATGATATTACTCTGTTACTTGACTATGGGAAAAAACTTGTTTTTGAAGGACATGCATACGTATGTACTTGCTCGGCAAATACAATTCACAGAAATAGGACTGACCAATTAGAATGTCCTTGTCGATTGGATCACGACAATAACATTGAGAGATTAGACAGAATGTTTGACGGAGATTATGCACAGAATGAGGCGGTCATCAGATTTAAGGGTGATATGCGGAGCTTGAATTCTGCGCTGAGAGATCCGACTTTGTTTAGGATAATCGATTATCCTCACCCGTTACTGGGTTCCAAGATACGTATTTGGCCGACCTATGACATGGCCGCGCCCATCGAAGACAGCTTGGATGGTGTTACTCACGCACTTCGTACTAAGGAATATGAATTGCGAAATGATCTTTACTATAGCATACTTAGGAAACTCGATATGAAAAGTCCAACCGTTATTGAATTTTCAAGATTGGAATTTGACGGAATGCCTGTATCAAAAAGAAAAATAAAGCCTTTACTGGATCAAGGTATAATCTCATCCTGGGAAGATCCACGTTTGCCAACGTTGTGGGCATTACGTCGAAGAGGCTATACTCCAGAAGCAATTAGGAAATTTGTCCTTAGTCTTGGTATCACTCTAGCTGAAACTAAACCTCCTTTTGAAGTACTCGAATCTATCAATAGAAAAATCATTGATCCAATATCTCCTAGAGTCTTTTTTGTATCCTCGCCCATAGAATTAATAGTAAAAGGAGGAAAACAAGGGGTCGTGGAGCTTCGCAATCATCCTAATGAGAAACTTGGCAAGCGGCAAATTCATGTTACGGATAGATTTTATGTTGCTTTGTCAGATGCTAATGATTTGCGGGTTGGGGATGTACTTCGTCTAATGGAATTATTCAATATTAGAATCGAAGAAATTATTCAAGAAGGTAATAAGAAGGTAATAATTAGTTCCTACTATGATGATCAAATAATTCAATCTATGAAGAAAATACAGTGGGTATCGAAGAATGATGCTGCCGAATTGAGCGTTACTATACCTAAAAATCTATTCATTGAAGATTCTTTTAATCCCAATAGTTTGATAATAGTTAACGGATACGTTGAGTCATATGTTTTAAATATCAAAATTGGAACGGTACTTCAGTTCGTCAGATTTGGGTTCTGTAAGCTTAACAGTTATGCATCAGCCACTTACGCACATAGGTAGAATGATAGATGAAGATTGGGAGATTTAGGAATGAAATTCTGGGAGATTCCTACGCAATTATCTCTGATGATGGGAAGCGACTTATTTCTAAGTCAGATTTCCAAGAACAGACAGGAATTCCAATACCTCATAGTATTAAGGAATTCCTCTTTGGGGGCTGGACTAACGAAGTAAAGAAAAACCTTACCAAGGTCATATTCTCATATCAAGTAGATGAAGTTCGGCTTTTGACACCTATTCCAGATCCCTCAAAGATAATATGCCTCGCATTCAATTATTACGATCATGCCCGTGACGCTGGACTTACCCCATCTGATGAACCTGTTATTTTTATGAAACCCAGGACTGCATTAAATGATCCATTTGGAGATATTATCTGCCCAAATATTGTAAACAGGCTTGACTATGAAGCGGAATTAGCAGTGATAATTGGAGAAAATGCGAAAAAAATTGAGCCCCAGGACGCATTAGAATATGTCTTTGGATACATGATAATGCATGATGTTTCTGCCAGAGATATTCAATTTAAGGACAAGCAGTTTACTCGTGGAAAAAGCATTGATACGTTTGCCCCTTGTGGACCGTGGATAACTACAAAGGACGAAATAGGTGATCCGCAGGATCTACGGATTATCACAAAGGTAAATGGAGAGGTAAGGCAAAATTCGTCTAGCAGCAAGATGGTGATTTCAATCAGAAATATAATCTCATCACTCAGCCAAATTATGACTCTTGAAGCCGGAGATATTATTTCCACAGGCACTCCCGCAGGAGTAGCAATGTCCATGAAGAATCCTAAATATCTCAATGATGGGGATGTCGTAGAAATTTCCATAGATAATCTGGGGACTATCAGAAATCGAATTGTGTTTGAATAACTAGCTATTGTACTGATCTGTATTAATTTTGTGAATTGTCAACTTTTTCGCAAATTTTTCTTAATTTAACTATTTCGTCTTCTAACAGTCGTGCGTACTGTGCATAGGATTCCATTAGTTTCTTCCTTACCCCAGCCAACTGGATTGAAAGATTAAGAGCATCAAGGCAAGTCTCCATAGATCGGTCTCCCGCAAATCTAGTCATACAATTCCTGAATAGTTCAGTCAGACGCCGCTGCTCGGAGCTATTTTCGTTAATGAATTTTTCAATATCATCAATTTCAGTCATTACCGATTCCCTCTTGTTTTGAACGAGTCATAGTTGATTGCGAGTATGCGATATTTAACCGAAATAGTTCTGAAAATATCCTCCAATTGACAATGTATTTATTTACGTCTTTGAGTTTTCAAACTAATATGGCGGTGGACAATAAGGGGATAGTATCGTATGTCCGTGTTCTAAAGGAAGATTTGGCCATATTTAGGATCAAGCCCGTTGAAGGAAATATACCTGATTTCAAAGCAGGCCAATTTGTTACTCTTGGCTTTGATATTCCCAGCGAAGGCAAGGTAGTCAGAAGGGCATATTCGATCGCTTCACCACCGGAACAAAAAAAATGGTTTGAACTAGTTATAAGATGGGTTAGAAAACCTGTTCCTGGTCGCTTGACGACTGAATTATTTAACAAGAGAGAGGGAGATGAAATCTTATGGTTAAAACCTACTGGGCCTTTTACCATCACCGAAAAGTTGGCTGACGGTTCTCCAGATAATAGAAGAATGGTTCTTATCGGCGGAGGGACGGGTCTAGCACCGTTCATCGCCTACTCCCTTCATTTAAAGAGTATTTCAAGCAGGCGAGAAATTATTGTTTTGCATGGTGCAAGTTATGTTGATGAATTAAGTTATAGAGAATTACTAACTGATATGGAAAACGAAAGTTTGGACGTCGGAAAGGATAAATGGAATTTTCGTTATAGGGCAAGCATTAGTAGACCTCAAGAATGGTTTAATAGGAGCTGGAATGGTCAAAAGGGTCGAGTGGAGTCGTTTCTTCGCCCTAGACTTGGAACTGACAAATCTCCTTTAGAAGAATTAGTTGGCGAGAAGATTACCCCTGAGAATACCGTGTTCTACGTATGTGGGTGGCAAGGTACAGTAGACGGAGCTCTTGATTATTTAGTTCCTAAGGGTTTTGTGACGGAACGGAACAAGAGAAAAGATGGTAGCTTTGAGGTTAAGTTCGAATCCTATGGTTGACATCATCAATGCTTGAACCTTATACTTATATCACTGATGTTCTAGCAATGAGCGTATGAAGTTCGAATTCGAAGAATTTTCAACTGTCGAAGAAGTTTTTCTGTATTTGATCTCTGTTGCACCATATATGAAACAAGTTCTGCCGGTGAGTTCTTACAGAGGATATATCTTCTCCATTGTGCCACTTACCCCTCTTTCAGGAGACGTATTGATGATGATTTATGCGAAGGGCACAATGCAACCAGGCATGATAGAATTTGACATTTCCACCAAGAAATACAAGAGCGTGACTTCAGTAGAAAGAGCAGATAAGAACTACTTTATTATATTGACACCCAAATCTGCAACGGTTGCAGACACTGCTATTGATACAATGGAGACACCGAGTAGTAATAATCCTTCTTGAATACCCCATGGAGTCTATCTGCTATTTTTGAGCTTCTCAACTTTTAAGATAAACTAAATTTCTCTCTGAAGAATCACCGGTTAGCAGAGGGCACTGCGGTGACGGATCGACTTCGGGAGTAGCGTTCTACGACCTCTTCTGGTATTCGTCCATTAAACAATTGCTTGGCTAAGCCTCGAAGGTATCTCATAATGGCCCAAGTTCCTGCTTTGATCAGAATGGCCATAAAAATTTTCATAGGAGGACCATATGATTTGTTCCTGATAATAATTGGGATTATATCATTGATTACTCTGAGATTATGTTGCCAGCATTTCCAAAATAACGTGAATTGAGCTTCATTCAAATTTCCAAAATGCATTGAATTCTTTTCGGAAAAATCTTGATATAATAATGGCGCCACCAACCCTCTCATTTTCATATCTTTGAAATCTTCTATCAGGTCAATCGTATATTGCGTCTCGTCTGGGGTTTCATCAGGCCACCCTATTATAAGAGTAAGGGCAGGAAACCAGTGATTATCATTAAGTATCCTGCATCCCTCTCTCACTACAGTACCCCATTCGTCTGGTTGATATGGTTTAGTCTTTACACCAAGATGTTTCTTTACTAATCTTGGAGCAACGGTCTCCACACCAAGATTAGTCGCAAGCCACCTTCCAGTTGACTCCATATCGTTTATGCTGGACAATTTCTTAATTAGATCAGGGGATGACGCAACAGCAGACAGTGTCATATGTGTTGTCCCCACAAAATTCGCACCCACTAGCTTTAGTCCCTTCCAAAGGTCAATAATTGCATCTGAGTTTGGAACAAAATTCTTGTTATCACATCCATAAAGTAGCATCTCGTCTGACTGAAGCCAAATGGAATCGAAGCCATAGTTTAGATTGATTTTCGCCTCAGTCTGTAATCTATTCAGCGGAATATCTTTCTTGGACCTCTTATTCACGTCACAAAAATCGCATCCTCGTCCACAACCTCTCATTGCTTCGATCAATGAATTTACTGTAGGGCCCTTGATTTCGGGTATATTCTCAATATTCCTAACAAAAGTATGGAGAAGCTCTGGAGCTTCATCATTCTCCAAATCGCGGAAAAGGTCTAATGCCAGTTCATCGGCCTCGCCTATAACTACTGTATCAATTCCGTGAATTTTCATCCGATCTGGCTTTGCCAACTCCCACGAACCATTTCCACCTACAACTACTTTAAAGTCATACTTCTTCTTTCAGCTGAATTATTGAAGCACACATCTTCTTGAATTTCATAGCAACATAAGATAGCTTCTCAGGAGACATGGTTGTTGTGACTGGTGCCATTCCCAAGGGATCCATAACATTGATTCCGACAACTTTGGTATCTGTACCAATACATAGATCCAAGAGTTCTGGATGAGCTACCATTATTTCATCTTTAGAATATTCTTTGAGTAATGCGCTTTCTATTCTCCTCAAGCCGCATTGTGCAACTTTAACTTCACCAGTATGCTTGTCCGTTTCAACACTGGGACAAAATAACTTATCAAATATGAATTCAGGAACCAGTTCGTATGGACCACATGCGATAAAGCCATACAGAAAGTTACCTCTGTAATTTGTCATTAGACTCCGATCTGCTGTTAAAACAATCCGCTTACCAGCATTCATTTTCTTCTTGAAATCCCTCTTTAGTTCGTTGCAAGTTGGGTATAAATCTATTACTATGTCTCTAAGAGATAGATTGGGACATGAACATATTCCGAAATCAATAAAGTCCCTTATTGTGGCCCTTCATGAAAATGGATTTTAATTGCCTATGATTGAGGAAATTAAGTGCCTCTACGAAAGTTACCCATTTGTATGACTCGTGTTCCGAAGAAATAATGATATTTCTAACTGGAGTTGTTGCAAAGTAAAATTTTACTTCCTTTTCATTTTTCATACCATCCGTTCTAAAATATGAATATCGTATCGCCCCAATATATGACAGAACATCCATACTTCGAATACCCGTTTCTTCATTTACCTCTCTCTTCAAAGTCTGCATTTCTGATTCGCCTCTTTCTTTGTGGCCTTGCGGGAAACCCCAATATCCACGTCGATTCCTAAGAAGCAAGAATGCCGGATATTGTTCTCCCGTGCTTGGATTGTTATATTTTATCACGGCACCAATCGAATGTTCCAGTTTTATTCGTCTATTAAAACGAAATGCTCGCATAATTATATCTAATCCCATAACGAAAAATCAACCGCACTCATACTTTGATTTCTATTACTTTGATACAGACCGGAGAGTCTCTCCCCCGAATATTTTAAGCGAGTCGTGGGCTCGATTGACTCTTGAGGCAAGTCAATGTAGTAATATTAAAGATATTAATATCCTACACAAAAACGAATCAACAGGGCCGGTCGTCTAGTCCGGTAGGATGCGGCATTGGCATTGCTGAGGCCGTGGGTTCAAATCCCACCCGGTCCACTTAGGATTTTCGTCTCCCTATTACGAAAGTCTCTTCGATATCAGCAACAATCTTTCTATTGCACAATATTTGGTATTTTCGAAACACAGATGATGTACTAGAATTGTACCCGATTTCTCTTATCTTTCGATAAAATCCGAAATTGTATTTGAGAAGAATTACTCCGATTCCTTTATGAGAATCTCGTACTTCCTCCAAAACGTGGGGTGGTAATTCATTTTTGTATAGGATCGAAGTTGCAATCAATATTATTTGCTTCGTCACTTTTTTAAACATGATTACATCCCGTCGAATGAAATCACTTTTCTCCTCATGTCGTACAATCTTTATAGAAATTGCACAACCAGATAAAACCTCAAGTAATTGCTGGGTTGATCCGAGATTTATCAAAAATATTTTTTCAAATAGTGTTAATTTGTGGTTACATCTCTTTTCCAAACTTGAAATATTGTTGGCACTAACATGACCATGTTGTGTTACTCTTAACGTTATCAAACTTTTCATATCTAAAATAGAAGTCACGTAGTTAGTACATATGTAATGCAAATTAGTAACGAAGCGAACGATAGCGTGGCTAATGAAATGAGCTTCAATTGACCTTCCAATCGTTTCGAGTACTCGTTCGTGAAATCTTTCATATTCGTCCTCTTCAGCACTTTGTACTTTCGAGAAATTCTAATTTGCAAGTAAGCCATAATACCTGCGATTAGTGAAATCATAATCGCCAATTCGGATATTGAATTATTCTGCATGACATATCCGGCTAGAACCGGGAGGCATCCCCAGGATATCGCAAACCATAAGTTATTGTGAAATAGCCCATTAAATAGTTCAAAATTATACGCGAAAAGGAAGAATCCTTCTGCAATTGCAATAGGCCAAAGAAGTGGAACGTAATTGATCATATAATAAATGCCTATAACATATGCTAATGATACACCAGATATCGTCATGACAATCAATGTTTTTTTTGTAAAATAGTCACTCCATGGCTTTGCTTTACGCGATCCGAGATTATCTGCAGCATGGGCAGAAAATCCGACGGATAGAAAATAAATAAGAAATATTGCCAAGACCCTATCCCACAAGACTGAACTTGAAACTAATGATCCTATTACTGCGAAGGATACACACATGCCTGTATACGGCAGAAAAAGCATGCCCACAAACGCCCTGAATTTAACCGGTCCGCGTTTCGGTACGAACCATTCATTCATTCTAGATGTATCAGTCATGGCTTAATTCCGAGTATCACTGCTGCAGTTCCACACGTATAATACTTGCAATTTATAGATTTGAACCCAGCTTCCGTAAGTTCCTTCATAAGATCTTCCACCCAGTCACTCTTGACTATAACTTTATCGAGTTCGCAAAGTACATTCTTCCAACTTTTGACGAATATTGAACCCAAACGAAGAAAAAGGAAGTAAAGATTCCATAACTGGTTTACGACTATTCCTCTGGGCAATGTGAAATCGTGAAAAGCGACCAGTCCTCCATCCTTAAGAATCCTCCAATGCTCTTGCACAACCTGTTGAATGTCCACATACTTAGCAAGATATGATGATAATACGGCATCAAAAATTTTATCCCTAAATGGCAAGAATTCGGCCACGGAATTGGTTAATAATAAGTATGAATGTCTTTTCTTAGCCAGTAATAGATAATCAAATACGAGGTCTGATCCTATTACTACACGCCCTTGTTCTGGCGTGATATAAGATGAAAGGATTCCTGTGCCAGCGGCGAGATCAAGGATACAACGATGATTTTTTAAGGGTCTTGCTAGCTTTTGCTTCCAGATAGAATCCCTGCCAAAGGTAGCTAACCTGACGAGAGTATCATAGCTGGAGGCATTTTCAGATGAGAAAAAACTTTTGGCTAGCAGCAATCCTGGAGAGCTCAATTTCAAATTAAATATACTAACCTATTATATAATGAGGATGAAAATCATGAATATGGATGGAATATTCACTTGCACTTCGTAAACTGGCAGAGGAATATATCAATAACAGAGCTAAATGGTAAAAGGGTAGTTATAAAAAGAAACAAGTCTAGCAGACAATTCCATGACTACATTTTGGTTTTTGCCTATATGCTGCCTGTCTTTCATAGTATGGCACCCCGTTTCCCCACCACTTTTAGGGAGAAATATGGTATTCAATGAAGGATTCAAAATGCGAACAATCCTTAATGAAATCGGAGTACCTACACCATCGTTGGTTTCTATTTCAGATAATTGGCTAATTGAAGACTACATTGAGGGGGGTAATTTGTATTATGCATTTGTTAATGGAATTGACCCTTTAATGGCCTTTACGGCAGGTAAGATCACGGGATCATTGCATAATGCAGGTTATGTATTCACAGATAACAAATCTCAAAACTATTTAGTCTCAAGCGATGGGGAACTTTTACGAACTGATCTATCATTTATACAGAAAGAAAATTCGGTATACTCAAGAAGTATGGACGTAGGCTCGTTTCTTGCTAGTGTAATAGGATTTGATACAATCAAATATTATTCAATTCAGAAAGAATTTTTTATGGGCTACTGTACCGCTACAAAAAAACCATTTCCTTATCTTTCTATTGCTATCCGTAACGTTTTATCAATAGGATTAAGTCCTAAACCATCAATATTTAAGAACATGCTATACAATTCCCTAAATCTATTGTGAAAGACTCTATAACAGGCAATTGTGTTGTTAGTTTTTTCTAAATTGGAGGGAGCTCCGTCTTTCTATCGAATCCACCTGAACCAAATCTGCAGTAAAAACATTGGTCGGATTGCATATAGGATATTTTCTGAATGGTAATAGCTCCTAATTTTAGCGCTATTTTTGTCATTAACCTATATTTGAATGGCATTGATGGGATCACTTCGCTAAAGTAAATACCATAATGATCAGGACAAAACTTTAAGGTGATTGGAGAGGTATGTTTAAAATCGTACTTTCCTTCTCTGTTGTTTACTCTCAGCTTCTTAGAAATGTTAATTTGCTCTCTGATATACTCATGTTTTGGACAAGGACAGTCCTTTCCGCTAGGATGCTTGTACGCAGGGGTATTCTTCCAATCAAAGCCTGGATATTCTTTTTCAAAATCATCCATTATAGTCTGGTATTATTTCTAAAAGATCGAATATAAACATGTATCTTCTCCAGCAACCATCGAAAGAAGATCCTTTACTTAGTTAAACAATCTTTAGACGAAAGATATATTTTGATGATTAAAGAAACCTCGTTAGAAGTGCTCCGCGACCAGACAAATGACGGAATTAAAAGGAATTCATCACCATCTACCTCTAGCCTTACGAGTAACAATAGTAACGAAGCAACGATTCAAGAAAACCACATTGATTCGAACATGCATACATTATTGGAATTCAAGAAAACACTTCAAAAAGAGCAACAAGTGGGCGAAAACAAGATCCAAGTAATCAATGAGAAAATAGATTCAACTAAGAAGCAAATTGATGAGCAACGTATCAACGTTGGAAGAGGTGAGACTGAATCTTAAGAAAGTAAATGAGCGGAAGGATGCAGAATATCCGAGATTCCTCGAATTAAAGAATAATGTTATAGACCTTCGGAACAAGATGAAAACTCTCGATGAAAAGACTGGAGCCACGACTACTTCTCGACCACGGAAAGAGAGGCTTGACATGGCAAATCTCGCCAGAAGCTTGAACCAAATTGATAGAGACATTCAGACTAAGAAACTATCTAAAGAAGAAGAAAGGAAATTAGTTGCAAGATCAAAAGAAACAGCGGTAAAATTACATGCACTTAGAATCATTCATAAAAATGAGGACGATTATAGGCGAATTGTTTCCGAGTACGAACAATTGAAAACGAAGATTACTTTGATTTTTGATCAAAAGTCAGAATGTGGTGAGCGTATAGGCAAACTTAAGGAGGCACTAGAACAATTGTTAAACTTGAGGGAAACTTTGTATGAGAATCGAAGGAAAGCCATCAGGGAAGTAAGAGAAATTGGAACTAAGCTCGAAATGGTTGACACTCAACTCAATGCTATAGAGTATCGTCGTGCTCACAAATTAGTATCAAGGCCGAGGAGGATGAGAGACACGTCTGATGGTAAGGACTCTAAGCAAGAAGCTCTTCAGGAAAGAATGAAGCGCAATAGAGAGAATCAAGAACGATTCAACCTTCTGAAAGACGCTGCTGTCAGGAAAATGTCGACCGGCGCTAAATTGACATTTGATGAAATGAAGTTAATTTATGGCGATGACGGTAGTTATGAACAGCCTTAATTCATGAGACTTTCGTTTAATGAGACTCTCAATACTTCTAAGGCATCTATGGATTGAGATCATAAACAAATGAATAAAGATGACCAGTTTCAAATATCGGATGAACAAGGCTCACACCTGGTTAAAATAGCACGTTTGACATTAGAGAATTATCAGAATAAAGGAAAGATCAAACCTCTTGAAATAAATCAAGATTTAAGTCGTAGATTTGGGGTATTCGTTACGCTATATAATGTGGATGGATTTAATAGGTTTTCACTAAGGGGTTGCATAGGATACGCATTACCTACTGAATCATTAGCCAGATCTCTGGTGAATGCTTCGATAAAGGCTGCAGATGAAGATCCAAGATTCGATCCAGTGACCTATAATGAACTACAAGACATTGTCATTGAAGTATCAATTCTCAGCCCACCTATACCAATTACTGTCGAAAATATTCGGTCAAAAATTTTGATTGGAAGACACGGACTAATAATTGAAAGTCCCTCTGGCTCCGGTTTATTGCTTCCCAATGTTGCATTCGAAAACGGATGGGATATAATGCAATTCCTGGAGCATCTTTGTTTCAAAGCAGGGCTCTCCAGTAATTCTTGGATGTCTCCAGATATAAGATTATTTTCGTTCGAAACGATTATTTTTAGGGAAAAGGATCCAGGGGGAGAAATAATCCGGTTGAGGACTACAGCAACATAAAAGAATAATATCATTAGTTACCCGTTGTAAAACTAAAAGCGCAACAGTGTATTAGGTTCACATGAAAATCAAGGTGAATTTCCTTCAATAAACGATTAATATCAATTGCTTTAAAAATACATCATATCTACCAGGCGATTAGACTACTATGACTATGGGTAGAAGATTATAATCTCTCTAAGGAAGATTCGATCTCGTTTCGATCCTTTGCCTTAGGGCATTGTTTAAGATATTCTTCTAAATCAAGTCTGGCTCCTTCTTTATCATGCGTATTTAGTTTGGTTATAGCGAGGTTCTTATAGATAGGACCGTATCTATGCTTATGTATTCTAATAGCCCTCATGTAGTACTTCTTTGCTAGGTCATAATCAGCTCTCTTAAGGTAGTAATTACCAATTCCTCTTACAGATAGATACGATTCAGGATTCAATTCTATGGACTTTTCAAAACATTGAAGGGCTTGATCCGAACCTACTTCATTGTACAGAGAGCCTAGAAGACTCCAAGCGAAGGAATTATCCTTGTCCAACTTAATAGCGGACTGTAGTGAGTCAATCGCCTTCTTATAATTCTTGAGATGGATCGACCTTTCTGCTTCAAAGCACATTCTATATGATTCTTTTTTTTCGAGATCCTCTAGATTTACACGTTCCTGTAGTTCCTTTGGTAGAATCATTATGGAAATAGATCCATCCTGTTTCCAAAAATTCACGAAAATATTCTGTGGGAACGCACCCTCAGTATCTGGTTCAGGAACATATGTAAATATTCTACCTTCTTCAGTACTGTAACCAGTAACAATAGTTGCGTGCTGGACTGTTTCTTGAATTCCGGGCATTATAACAATTATAGGTATTCCCTGATCGATTCTTTTTCTAAGTTCGTTTACGTTACCTTTATAGATATAAACCACAAAGCCATGTGATTCTACAATTTCAATACCCTTCCATAAGTACCGACCCTCTGACGCTGCCATATTTCTTCAACCGCTCATTGACTTCGTCTATGGGTGCATCGACACCCCAATACTTTAAGACAACATTGATCGCTAGGGGCATGCAGGGATTATCTTCATTTTTGTTTGTAGATGGCAAAATGAGGGTATGTTGGACTTTATTGGTCATATCCCTCATACTCAATCTAGGGAATAAAACTTTATTCATTTGTTATATTTAGGAAATTCTGGAATATACCCAACCCTATCTTGCCGCTATTCTCCGGGTGAAATTGTGTACCATAGATCTTCTTTCGGGTATGGAAAAAAAGTTCGTGATTACTGAATCTCGAATTGGCAACCGACTTGAATTCTCTTGGAAGGCGAGCAATACTGTAAGAATGGCTTTCATATACTCGAATGTTCCCTTTATTTGGAATAAGATCATTTTCTTCGAATACCCTGATTTGCTCTAGCCCTTGAATCCGTTCGATCCTGTGAATTGAGCCTCCAAAGGTGAGAGATATTATTTCTGCGCCATAACATATTCCAAGTAATGGTATGTTCTGATAATAACATGATTTCACAATAGAAGAGTTCACAGCATTGATATCCTTGTTGTTTTTTTGTCTACCTGATAAGATAATCTTGTCATACAAAAGGTGATCTGCGACTTCGTTGTATGCTTTACAATCATATTTCTGATTTAGTTTATCGATTAGCTTGATTATGTTTAAGGTAAAGGGAGAGCCATTGTCTAACACAAGAGTCTTCAAACAACCACATCTTTCATGTAATTTACTCATAAATATAATTATTTTCGATGAATCAATTGTACGATAAACATATAGAAAATGGACTTGATATCTAAATAGCGAGTCCTATGGAATTGAGATATTATGAGTTTATATTCCAACTACAATAGAGACACTAACTATTGTCTTTAGCATTTTGGACGCACCCAGATTATTTTACGAAATCCGCCAGTTTTTTAGAAATTAAATAAGCCGCAACAAAAGCGGGAAGGCGTTCTACTGTATCTCTGATTCTAAAAATACGTCCCTTTCAGTTCTATCTTCACTTTCACTTTGCTTTTTATGTAAACTTGTTCATCTCCTAGAACGCATGCCGAATTAAATGGGTCAAAACTGTCCAGGTCTCCGACTTTTGCCTTTATTAGGCTACTTTTTCCATTGATTGAACAAGCCAACCTAAAAATGCGGTGTACGTCTCTTGTTACCTGTGGGTCGATACGAATTCCCATAGCACGTGCAGTCGATGTAACTTTTTCTTTGAAACCACTATAGCCGCCATTGGATTCTACGATTTTAGTTAACTTTGAAACTTGAACTTGGTTAAATCCTAAATCGACAGCAATTCGTTTTCTCCACCCAAATAAAATACCACTCTTTGGATATTTGACTTGGAATCCATTTTTGAACTTACGGACTCCTAAACTATCAATCAATAATCCATTTCCAGAGATATAATCAACAATATCGGCTCTTGAAGAAGAATCTAGATCTCTGAAGAGTGAATCATCAACATGAATATGATATCCAGCGTTTCCAGAGAAAAAAATTTCTATGTTCTCGTCCAAAATTCCCAGATCTTTTTTTAAGAATTCAATTAACCGGCGTGTTTCGGCTTTAAGAGAGAGCAAACACCTATTACATGGTATCGAAGTGCCAGAAAAGTTACTTTCGGAACATGATGAACATAGAGTAACAGAACTAGTGTAACAAGCACCACACACGTTACAAACGTAGAAAGAATGCTTTGAGGCGCAAGGCATGTTTAGATCCTTAAGATCAATATCGAAAATAAGATCGGCACCTACGCCAACCTTTGGTCTGAAGTGAATTCATCGGAAAGCTGTAATAACTATTTGAACAGAAAACATCTAATGGGGCCTCTTTAACCAATCTAGCTATTAATTCACCCCTATTTGCAAAAGACAGATGTCTTATCATTGCAGAATTAAACAATGTATAGCCAAACTCATGTTTCTCAATAGAACGAGGAGTAGGTATATTTTTAGAATCATTATAATAGTATCTTCTGAAGAGATCTTGCAGGAATGATACATTTAATACATTTGTATTAGTGCTCATCCGCCACTCCCTTACTTGCACGTCCAAACTGTATTGGATTGTAAATACCTTCGCAAGCTGTAGTCGCAAAACAGAGGTCTTCGGCTTGAAGTTTTTTACATGAAGGTACTGAATATATGATTCGACTTCCTTTATTTCCTGCAAGATGTTCTACTTGGTAACGGGTAATTTTTTCGTTATAATCAGGCGCATTATGAAACATATTAACTATTTCATCAATATGTTTGCCAATTCCTAACATATAAGTGGCGAGCATTAATCTGGCAGAATGAGGAAGATTTTCTCCCTTATTCATTAGCATCACGGCATGTTTAATACATGGTGGGTAGTCTCTAATTGGGTAATGCTTATTGAAAGTAGAATGGATGGCTAAACTCTTTCTGAGTTTGTCAGCGGAAATCCTGATTGTTGTTGGAATTGACGGTACTCTCATAATCTTGATTCGTTTATAGATCAAATTACTTAATTCACTTCGTATGAGTCGAACGGCCTCATCTGCGTCGAGATACACATATCCTAAGTCTACTGACCTGTTAATTAATTTCCATTCCTGCTCATTCATTTTCGTAGCACGGATCAAGTAATCTGGTACACGTAGTTTCAGAAGGTTTGTATCTGAACTTGCATCGATCTTTATATTGAATAAATCTTCAAAGACCTTGTACAGAAGAAGTTTTTTCTTTGAAAAAGATTTCTCTCTAATTAGGTCATTTGTCAAGAATTTTTCAGTTCTTATGGCTTCCAACAATGAATACTTCCTAGTCACGGGTTCCAAATCTAATGATTTGACGAGCAGAAGCGTGACTACAAAAGTTAGAATTTCAATCTCGTACCTCTCAAGATTGGTGTACACTTTTCCAGTCGATATTTCAGTTTCCAATCTGTTGACTGCCCGCCTGACTATGTGATCCATGTCCGGACGGTCGAACTCTTCTATCGCGAAGGTTGTTTCTCTGATATAATTTGAAGCTTCATCTAGGAATGGATACTTGGCCAAGTCGGCGGGACCGAGTTTTAACGACAATGTCAAATAAATTGATAAATTCAGTTGGATATAATAATACCTTCAAAAATATTTTGATGTATAACATATTAACCATATCAAAATATCATTCATGCATGGGGCTAATGATAGGCTTTCATGTTTCAATAGCTGGAGGGATTTACGAATCTGTAAACAACGCACTCAAAATAGGATGCACTGCTTTTCAAATATTTACAAGGAATCCACGAGGATGGGCGGAAAAGGTATTGAATGATGGTGATGTTAAGATCTTCAAGGCCCAATTGAACAATAGCGGCATTAGACCTGAAGCAGTTGCAGTCCATATGCCATACTTGCCTAACCTATCAGCTCCAATGAGCGAACTTCATACGAAGTCTGTAAATTCATTGGCAAGCGAACTTCGCAGATCAGCTCAGTTAGGAATACCAAATCTTGTAGTGCATCTTGGAAGCCATATGGGTGCTGGTCTTGAAAGAGGAATAGACAGTTTGGTAAATAGTATCAATACTGCACTGGATCAGTTTAGATCGAATTACAAGAAAGGAGGAGTAACCATACTTCTTGAAAACAGTGCAGGACATAAAAATAGCGTAGGTAGTAGGCTTGAAGAAATTAGTATGATTTTAGATAGGCTGTCATCGAAGTATATTGGAGTATGTATTGATACCTGTCATGCGTTTGCAGCTGGATATGACCTCAGGACTACAGAGATGGTTTCCACTTTTGAAGACAAACTTGATACGACCATAGGGTTGAACAAAATACGCCTATTGCATCTAAATGATTCAAAGAAAGCTCTTGGAGCAAACGCTGATCGACATGAACATATCGGACTTGGTGAAATTGGAAGTAAAGGTGTTGCAGCTATTTTGCAGAATAAAAAGTTGAACAACAGGCCAATAATAATGGAAACTCCCAAGGATTCTGTAAGAGATGATAAAGGCAATCTTGCGGAGGTATTGAAACTTTCTAAATCAGATTAATCGTCAGTCTTCAAGTTCTTTAGAATCGAATACACTATAGTTGGTTAAAGTTCAAAATTGATTAGCTTAGATTCGCCTCAACCTAAGATTACACGAAATATAAATACTTGTCATCTCCGAAATTGTTCGAGCAGAAATGAGCATGTATGAAACTGTCATTAAGTTAGCTTTGGAGAGAGGATTTTATTTTCCTTCCTGCGAAATTTATGGGGACGCACCAGCTGGTTTTTGGGATTATGGGCCAAACGGAGTTAACATGAAAAATAAATTCATAGAGTTATGGCGTAGGGAACTAATACGAAGAGGCGATATGATTGAAATTGATGGTTCCCAAATTTTGAGTAAAAGTGTATTTCTTGCGTCAGGCCACATTAGTAATTTTACCGACCCTATTATCAAGTGTACTGAAATGCGCAGCAACCTACAGGGCAGACAAACATATTTCGGAGCAGACAGGTGTGCAGGTCCCTGAGCTATTAAGTGACTCCGAGTTGGACAGAATCATTGAAGAACACCATCTAACTTGTCCTAACTGTGGTAGCAAGTTTGAAAAAAGTAGCCGATTCAATATGATGTTCAAAGTTGGGATAGGACCTTCTAATGATGAAGCTTATCTACGGCCTGAGACCTGCCAGACTATCTTTATTGACTTTCCAAGGATTTTTAAGACCATGCGTGGCAGACTTCCTTTGGCCATAGGGCAAATTGGAAAAAGTTTCAGAAATGAAATAGCTCCTCGACAGAGCTTGCTCCGGCTGCGTGAATTCTATCAGGCTGAAATAGAGGTTTTTTGCAATCCAAATAGACTCAATGAAATTCCGAAATTTGAAGAGATAAAGGATACAGAGCTGAGATTGTACTTGGATCACAAATTTCACAAAATGACAGCTGATGAGTCAGTAAGAAAAGGATTTGTTCCTAATAGGCTCATTGCTTATTACTTAGCCCTATTGGTTCTATTTTATGAAAAGACTGGAATAGACATGGAACGCACTCGTCTCCGGCAACTTCTGGGTGATGAAAAAGCATTTTACGCATCTACAGCGTTTGATTTCGAAGTCGAAACAAGCTTGGGTTGGCTAGAGCTGGTGGCTTGTAATTATAGGTCCGAATATGACTTAACCGGGCATTCACGAGTGAGCAAACAGAATTTGCATATAGTAGATCCTGCGGACAACACCAAGGTACTGTCGGCTGTCTTTGAACTGTCAATGGGAATAGATCGGAGCATGTATTCTATTCTCGAACATTCTTATTTAGAGGATATGGATAATGAAAGGACTGTTCTAAAGCTTAGACCATATTTCAGCTCCAATTTTGGCAGGAGTTCTCCCCCTCATAACAAAAGATGGATTACGCGAGAAAGCACAGACGATATATTCACAACTGAAATTAGATTTCGCAGTTTTTTACGACGAGTCTGGCTCAATTGGCAGAAGATATAGAAGACTAGAAGAAATTGGCACCCCCTTTGCCATTACAATTGACAGACAGACAATAATTGATGACACGGTGACAATAAGAAACAGAGACACCATGTTGCAAAATAGAATTCCCATATCTGAGCTTAATGAATATCTAAATCGGGCAGTTCACCAGTTCGATTAAATCAGGTGGAACTGCAAATGACTTTCATGGTGAATTGAATGAAATTAACGGATCGAGACATAAATTGATATATAGCAAAAGACGACTTGCTTCTGAGTGGTCTGTTTAGATGCCAGCGCAAGATCCAAATCCTCTTCCATATGGTGCCTTGCCGTATTATCAAGTGCACTACATAATCCGATCCCTGAATATCGAAGACCCTGCCCTTTTTATGGCCAAGTGTATACCTGTATTGGGGGGCAGCGTAAGAAATAAGGATGTTGTGGGCTTGCGATGGATAGGCGGAAGGTTGGCTGAGCTATTAAGATCTGATAAAGATCTGTCGGAGATGTTGCAGCCCTTAATACGAGAACAAGGTGAAATTAGTATTGATCCCCAGAAAGACAGAGTAAGAATCTATGCGAAATGGAAAAGGGAGGACAAGCTTAGATTTGAGCTAAACTTTTTCAAGGCAGTGGAAAGAATTGCTGCTACTATCAAAGAACTAGCCAAGAAGTATTCTTTCAGTTCTTCTAATGGCACCCAAGGTATAGCTGGAATGTAATAAGGTTTGAATATTAAAATGACATTCATATCAAATATATACACTTACTAACGGACTAGGTTTAATTTATGCCTTCAAGCTTTGGTAGTAATGTTCCCCGTGACTCCACCATTATAGAGAAGATCAAGAACGGAACATGGAAGATTGCAGTATACGGATTAGGACACGTGGGTTCACCGTTGGCTGCTGCCTGGCTAAGGGCGGGCAGCCATGTAATAGGCGTTGATACATCCGAATTGATTTTGACTGCAGCAAGAAATGGTCAAACATTGATTCATGAACCGGGAATCGCAGAAGCCTACAGCGAGGGTCTAAAAAATAATCGATTTGAACTATCTTCTGATCTAGTGGATGCTTCAAATAAATCATTTTTTAAGATGATTTGCGTCCCAGTCCTTTCAAAAGAATTGTCGGCCGATCTAAATGCAGTATGTTCCGTCGCTAATTCAATTGGCAAGGGTCTGAAGAAAGGCGATGTGGTATCTCTCAATCCTAGCGTACCTCCAGGTACAACAGAAAAAATTGTCATCCCTACAATAGAGAATGCAAGTGGCCTATCAGTTAAGCGAGACTTTATTATGATATACAATCCAGAACGCATCTACGAAGGGCGTGCACTTCAAGATATTGAACAGAATTATCCAGCGGTTATATCATCAGTTGGACCCAACAGCATCAGCATATCAGAGACAATTTATTCTGTAATTTTTGGAAAAGGTATCCTACAAATAGGTAGCATTCAAACAGCTGAAGCAGAAAAACTATTTGAGGGTGTCTATAGAGACGTGAACATTGCATTGGCAAATGAGCTAGCAAAATTTTGTGAGGTAACTGGGGTTGACTTTAGGGAGGCAAGGAATGCAGCCAATTCACAACCCTATTGTCACATTCACAAACCTGGCATTGGAGTAGGTGGAGCTTGTATTCCTATTTATCCAAAATTTATCTTGGGTCTGGCTGAGCAATTAGATGTGCGCTGTGACCTAACAAAAATTGGGCGTTTGATAAATGACTCGATGCCTTCCTATTGTGTAAAACAAGCGCTCCAACTTGTAAAAAAAGGAAATCCTTCAGAATTGACTGTGAGTGTTTTAGGGCTGGCATTCAGAGGAGGAGTTTCTGATACACGACTATCACCCACTTACTCGGTGATAAAAGAATTGAAAAAATATGGAGTGAAAAAAATTAAAGTTCACGATCCCTTCGTCATAGAAGACCCTGATCTCGACAGTGATGTGATTCTTACAAGCAATCTGGCTGAATGCTTAAGAGATTGTGACTTAGTAATAGTAACTGCAGACCATCAGGATTATCACAAGCTCGGAAAGGCAGATTTTGGAGATGTTCCTATTTACGACGGACGCGGAATATTAAGTAGAGAGGAAATTCAAAAGTTGAGGTATGCCACATTAGGACTTAAAAGATAAGGAAAATAGATCCTAACTTATTCAAGGTGTTTGCGTTGTAATATCGAATAGACAATCCTTTGCTCTTTTATCCGGTACGACGTTTTCTACAACCTGCGAATCAAGTACTCGTTGACAGCGTATGGAATATCGATAACGATATGAACTTTAATGAGTAACAGATAGTAAGTGGGAAGTGATTATTCTACCTTTTTTGGTAATCATAACAATTTTGAATCCAAAGCCTTGGTAGCCTACTATCATAAAAATGGAGGTGCATGTATGAGGCGAGAGTATTGTATGTCAGGACTCCATCATGTTTGCCATCAATTCCTTGGCCTCTTTTCAAATGATAAACATATTTCGAATCTGAGGCAATATTTTGAATTTTAGAGTAATGGAATTCATGACCTTTCAGATTTGATATTGTTCCATAAGTAGGGTTGCACATATCCGCTTTAGTATAGTTCAGTGTAATTTTCTCTGTCATTGAAGTATTAGCGTCTATTATGCCTACCATTCTAAATGATCTATTAATTTTCCCGTAATTCACTATCGAATTTGTAAGATACATTAGCCCTCCGCATTCGGCGTAAATAGGTAACCCGCGTTCAGCAGAAAGCTTTATCGATTTGCTCATCGAACTATTAGCAGATAACGGATTCGCAAGGATTTCAGGAAATCCTCCTCCAATTATCAGTCCGGAAATATCTTGAGGAATCTCTTTGTCAGCCAATGGGCTGAAAAACAGTATATCTGCTCCAAGTAACCTTAATACATTTAAGTTTTCACTATAGTAGAAATTAAATGAGTTATCTAAAGCTACCGCAATTCTTATTTTGGGTTTAACGCGAGTATGCTCTATATTGATAGATAGTTTTTTAGCCCTTGTAATCTTCAATAAATTAGCAAGCTTTTCAAAATCAATACTTTCAGAAACTCTTTTTGCGGTTCTCAAAATCTCTTCTTTCCTTGGTAAACTTAGTTCTTCAGAAGGTACAAGTCCAAGATAACGTTCTTTAAATCTCGAACTGTTGTTTCTTGCTATGACTCCTAATACCGGGACTTTTACTGTACCTCTAAGTGCGTCAGTTATGTATTTTGCATGTCTTTCTCCAGATACATTATTTAGAATTATCCCTACTATTTTTACGTCCTTGTCAAATTTAATATAACCTAAAGCAATAGCGGCTATGGAACGGGCTGCCTTTGCCGCATCAATAACTAGTATAACATTGGCATTTAAAAGTTTGGCAACATATGCTGAACTAGCAAAATCACGTTTCCCATTTACACCGTCATATAAACCCATGACCCCTTCTACAACTGCAATATCTATATCCTTGGTATGCTCATTGAAACTTTTGATTATTCCTAGCCTACCCATCATCCAGGCATCTAAGGTTCGGGAGTCCTTATCAGTAACCATCTTGTGGTAGCTCGGGTCAATAAAGTCCGGGCCTACCTTAAATGGCTGAATTGAGTAACCCATTCGACTCTTCAATCCATACATAATGGCAAGTGCAACAGTAGTTTTTCCGACTCCACTTGTAGTCCCGGCTATAAGGAGTGATGGAACGTACATGTTATTACATCTCCGTTTTAGCTGCCAATACTAGTAAAATTAATCTATTCATTATAAATAAATCAATATCTTCGAACTCGCAAATTTGGGGATCTTGAGCAGTATTTATGCGCAAGTATTCAGTTTATTTGGAATTATCAGCTAGTCTACTCTATGCAGACATTAGCATTATATGAGTGCCGTGAAAATCTCTACTTTCCATGAACCGGTCAAGAAAAGACTTTATACTTTCACCGGGATTGTTTCCCCCTAGCGGGGATCAGCCTTCAGCAATAGAGTCATTGGTTAAAGGATTACGCAATGGGAATAAGATTCAAACTTTATTGGGAGTCACAGGGAGTGGAAAGACGTATACCGTAGCACATATGATAGTAAAGACAGGAAAGAATGCTTTAATTATTTCACACAATAAGACACTTGCCGCCCAGCTTTACTCTGAGTTTAAACAATTTTTTCCAAGCAACAATGTTGGTTATTTTATTAGTTTTTACGATTACTATCAGCCTGAAAGTTACATTCCTCAAACTGATACTTATATTGAAAAAGATACGGAGGTTAATCAGAAAATAGAGAAAATGCGGCTTGAAGCAACTGCTATGTTGATGTCTGGAGAACCTACTATAATAATTTCAACTGTTTCGTGCATTTATTCCTTAGGTTCTCCTAACGAATGGGAACACAACGCCATAAATGCATGTAAAGGGATGCTAGTGCAGCGAAGACGCCTAATCCGTCAGCTCATCGACGCCCGCTATGAGCGCACGAATTTGACATTGTCCCCCGGAACTTTCCGAGTAAATGGCGATATAATTGATATAATGCCCTCGTATTCCGGCGAAGTAATTCGAGTAAGTTTATTTGAAGATCAAGTAGAGGAAATAAGCATTCACGAACCAATTTCTATGAACGTTCTCCGATTTGCAAACAAGATAACCATATTTCCTGCCAAGCATTATGTTATTGACTATGATGCAAGATTATCAGCTATCGAATCTATTGAGCATGAACTAGTAGGGTGGTTACCAAAGTTACCGGGAGAGCTTGAAAGACAAAGACTGTCTTCTAGAACGAAGTATGATCTTGAAATGATATCTGAGCTTGGCTACTGCTCTGGTATTGAAAATTATTCAAGGCATTTTGATGGAAGATTAGCCGGTCAACCTCCATATTGTCTTCTAGATTTCTTTGAAGATGATTTCTTGCTAATTATAGATGAATCTCATGTAACAATTCCGCAGCTGAAAGCAATGTATAGTGGAGATTATACTAGAAAAAAGAGTCTAGTTGAATATGGTTTTAGATTGCCAAGCGCCTTTGACAATAGACCACTTAAATTTTCAGAATTTGAAAAATATCTTCAATCAGTGGTATTTGTCTCTGCTACACCTGCCGACTATGAACTACGAGCGAGCGCTAGTGTTGTAGAACAATTAGTGAGGCCTACAGGGCTGATCGACCCCATAGTTCGAGTAAAACCTACCAAGGGCCAAATTGACGATTTGATATCCGAAATTGCCAGAAGGTCTGAAAAAGGGGAACGCACATTGGTAACAACACTTACGAAACGCATGGCTGAAGATCTTGCGGAGTATATGGCAAAAAATGGTGTCAAGGTAAGGTACATGCATTCTGAAATAAATGGCTTAGAAAGAACTGAATTAATAAGGCAACTCAGGACTGGTGAATTTGACGTAATGATAGGCATAAACCTTTTAAGAGAAGGCTTGGACATTCCAGAAGTCTCATTAGTAGCGATACTCGATGCTGATAAGGAAGGTTTTCTTAGAAATGGTACTAGTTTAATACAAACATTTGGGCGCGCGGCACGAAATGTCAATGGAAATGTGATCATGTACTCAGAACAAGATGACTCAATCCATGCGCTATGCAATAATAGAAACAGAGAGGAGAAGAAAAAAGCAGATTCAATTCAATAAGGTTCACGGAATAGTTCCTAAATCAATTAAAAAACCAATTGCAAAGAGGGATGATTATTTAGGCATTGATGTTGAAATAAAATCCATGCCAATGAAAGAATTAACTAACCTCGAAATCAAAATCGAAGCAAATATGCGAAAATATGCAGAAGATTTGAACTTTGAGAAAGCAATTGATTTGAGAAATCAATTGGCACAAATAAGGAAAGTTAAGCATAAACAAATACTATAGTAGGTAGATTAAGTTGAATGAAAAGATAGCTATCCGGGGGGCAAGACAACATAATTTGAAGAATGTGAGTCTGGATATTCCTAAGAATAGCCTAGTAGTTATTACCGGGATTTCGGGGTCAGGCAAGTCTACTCTTGCGTTCGATACAATATACGCAGAAGGGCAGAGAAGATATGTTGAATCACTTTCTGCTTACGCACGGCAATTCCTCGAAATGATGGATAAGCCTGACGTTGATTCCATTGAGGGTCTTTCACCTGCGATATCAATACAACAGAAGACTACGAGTAAGAACCCGCGTTCGACTGTGGGTACAGTCACTGAAATTTACGATTACCTCAGACTGCTCTATGCAAAAATAGGGATTCCCCATTGTTACAAGTGTGGTAAGAGGATAACGACTCAATCCGCTGATTCTATAACGGACAATATTCTAAAATTTTCAGAAGGCAATAATGTCATTATCTATGCTCCCATTATTGAGGCAAAAAAAGGAACTTACGAAAAACTTTTCGTAGATTTGAAACAGAAGGGCTTTGCGCGAATAAGGCTTGACGGGGAAATTATAAAATTAGACGACGTTGGAAACCATAAATCTAGTTACCCAAGGTTGAACAAGTACAAAAAACATACCATTGAAGTAATTGTGGATCGATTACGACCAACATTAGAAGATAGAGGAAGACTTTTTGATTCAATCCAGACTGCGCTAAGAACAGCCAACGGTATAGTGATGGTAAACGGTAATGTAAAAGAGACCGTTTATTCCCAACGTAACGCATGTACTTACTGCAAGTTAAGTGTATCTGACTTGGAGCCCCGATCTTTTTCTTTTAATTCCCCATTTGGAGCGTGCAAAATTTGCAATGGCCTAGGTATTAAAGTGGAATTCGACCCTGACTTGATAATTCCAGATAAATCAAAAAGCTTATTGGATGGAGCAATACGACCTTGGACTGGACACTTTGCTACATTTAGATCATCCATGTTACGTGATGTTGGAAAGAAGTTTTCGTTCAACTTGTACCAGTCCATTTCATCCATGACAGAAGAGCAGGTAAAAATCATTCTTTATGGAACTGATGAAAATATTAATTACAAGTACGTATCAAGGACTTCTGAGTCAAAATGGGAGTATAAGGGTTCATTTGAGGGAGTCATACCAAATTTAGAACGTATTTACTCCAAAACTGAATCTGAATCAAAAAGACGTGAACTTGAGCGTTTCATACGGGAGATTCCATGTGATCTTTGTAAAGGAAAGAGACTTCGTGCTGAGGCGCTGGCAGTTAAGTTATATGACAAGTCGATAATTGACGTATGCGATCTATCAGTTGCAACTTGTCTGAATTTTTTCAAACAACTGGATCTCTCGGCTACCGACAGGCAAATTGCGAGAAATATTCTAAAAGAGATCATTTCAAGACTAGATTTTTTGCACAATGTTGGACTTGACTATCTCTCGTTAAATAGAATGACTTCTACGCTATCAGGCGGTGAATCTCAAAGAATTCGTCTTGCTACCCAAATAGGGTCAAATTTAAGTGGCGTTCTTTATGTCCTAGATGAACCTACAATAGGGCTTCACCAGAGAGATAACTATCGATTGATCCAGACACTGAAAAAATTAAGGGATCTTGGTAACACACTGCTGGTAGTTGAGCACGACGAAGAAATTATTCGGAACGCCGACTGGATAGTTGATGTGGGTGAAGGGGCGGGCATACACGGGGGAAATATTGTTGGTAATAGTACATTAACAGAGTTAGAATCCAACAAGAATTCAATTACGGGTGCGTATCTTCGAGGAGAACAACATGTATACAGTGGAAATTTGATGCGAAAGAAACCTACTGGATGGATCACCATTCATGGTGCCAAGGAGAATAATTTGAAATGTATAACGGTAAACTTTCCTCTTAGATGTATGACGACCGATAACAGGGGTATCAGGTTCAGGCAAATCTACCTTAGTTAATGAAATATTGTTCAAAGCATTGTCAAACTATTTCTTTGGCTCCAAGGAAAAAGCTGGCAAACACGAAAGGATCTCAGGTCTTGATTTGATTGACAAGGTCATAGGTATAGACCAATCTCCTATTGGACGCACTCCTAGATCGAATGCTGCAACATACGTGAATGCGTTCACGCCTATTCGAGAAATTTTTGCAAGGACACTTCAGTCGAGGGAGTTGGGTTACAAGGCAGGTCGATTTTCATTCAATGTCCCTGGTGGTAGATGTGAATCTTGTGAGGGAGCAGGAGTGAAAAGAATTGAAATGCAGTTCCTTGCTGACGTGTACGTTACGTGCGATGAATGTAAAGGAAAAAGATACAATTATGAAACGTTGCAGATTACCTACAAATCAAAAACAATTTCCGAGATACTTGATATGACTGTTGAAGAATCGTTAGAATTTTTTAAGAATATTCCTGTTGTTGAAAAAAAATTACGAACATTGCATGATGTTGGCTTGAGTTACCTAAAACTAGGACAACCCGCAACAACACTCTCAGGTGGCGAAGCTCAAAGAATAAAGCTTTCTGCCGAACTTTCTAAGAGGGATACAGGGAAAACTCTTTACATTTTGGATGAACCTACCACAGGATTACATTTTGCCGACGTTAATAAACTGCTGAATGTTTTAGAAAGACTTACCAATATTGGAAACACAATTATACTTATTGAACATAACCTTGACGTAATTGCTTCATCGGATTGGATTGTTGACTTAGGCCCTGAAGCTGGAGATAATGGTGGGAAGGTCATTGCAACTGGAACACCCGAAGAGGTTTCTAAGAACCCTGAAAGCGCTACTGGAAATTACCTTAGATCAAAACTCGCCATACTTCAGACAGTTAAAAGGGCGAATTAGGTTTAAGAACAATGTCCCGAATAAATGGTGAATCTTCGGTAGATGAAGTTCGGCAACTGGTTAAACGAATTCCTTGTTGCCCGGGTGTTTATCTTATGAAAAATATAGAAGGACAAATAATATACATCGGAAAGGCAAAAAACCTTAAAAAGCGTCTATCATCTTATTTTGACAGGACATCTAGCATAGAAGATTGGAAAACTATGCTTCTTGTTAAGAAGGTAGTCGATATCGAATTTGTGTTAACTGATAATGAAATGGAGGCGTTTTTGTTGGAATCTAATCTAATAAAACAATATAGACCCTTGTTCAACATAGAGTTAAAGGACCAGCAACGCTTTACTTATCTTAGAATAACTGACGAGGCTTTTCCAAGACTGCTGGTTACCAGAAGAAATAGGGCCGGTAGGTTTAGAGACCCTTCTGGGAAAATATTTGGACCATTTGTACAAGGTAGTTCAAGATATCTGACGGTAGGTTTGTTACGAAAACTCTTTAAGATTCGAATATGCAATAGACTGCCAAAAAAGCCCTGCTTAGAATATTTTATTAGAAACTGTGATGCTCCATGTATTCATAACGTTACTCAACTTGAATATATGGCAAATATACATGCATTAATTGATATTCTGTCTGGGAATGATACGATTGACGAATTCATTTCAAGAATGACCGATGAAATGAAAGATGCTTCGTTTGCTCTTAAATATGAAAAGGCAAAAGAGATAAGAGACACAATTAGAAGATTAGAGAATTTGAGATCAAGACAGAAAATGGAAAATATCGCAAGTCATGTATCAGAAGAATATGTAGGAATACTTCATGACGAATTTAAAGGTAAGGCCTATGTGTTGATACTTCGTAGACATCATGGGGTTATAAGAGATAGAAGAAAATTTGAGTTTGAATTAGTCGGAGATAATTCTCTTTCAACATTCTTGTTTCAATACTATTCTTCAGTCCCTTCGATACCTTATGCTATATACGTAAACTATGAACCTGAGTCAAAAACAGCACTTGAGAAATCACTTGGTAAAATTGCCTGTCATAGAGTTGAAATAATTAAACTTTCTTCCTCTCCATTGTCAGAAAGAAGTCAACTGATGAATCTTATAATAAGGAACTTGTCTGCCTATGTTGAGAAAGGAATAGAGCCAGGATTGGTCGAACTACAACGAATACTAGAAATTAGCCACGTGCCAAAAATAATCGATTCCTTTGATGTCTCTAATCTTGGAACTTCAATAGCTGTTGGATCGTGTGTAAGGTTTTTGAATGGAAAGCCAGACAAGTCATATTATAGGAGATTTAGAATTAAGACTACAAGTGCTCAAAATGATTTCGCGATGATAGAGGAAATAGTTAGGCGCAGGTACACCAGAACAAGCAATGAATCTGACTTTCCTGACTTAATTCTAATTGATGGCGGAAAGGGTCAACTTCATGCAGCAATGCGCGCATTGACGAAGATGCACCTAAGAATCCCTTGCATTTCGCTGGCAAAGGAGAATGAGGAAATATATACTGCCCATTCTACCGTACCGGTTGTTCTATCCAGTCGCAGTACAGGTTTAAAGATCTTACAGGCAACTAGAGACGAAGCACATAGGTTTGGACTTGACTATAACATTAGACTCAGAGGAAAATAATGTAAAAATCATGTTTTTTCACAACCTGTACTTGATGTTAAATCGAAGGCAGAAAAAATCGAGATAGGAATTTGTTATTTTGTATATGGACGGAAAGTCTTTTTTACTATCTTAGGTGGATTGAAATACAATGTCTGGAATTGAATTCTTATCAAGGGAAAATCTAAGTACATTTATAGAAGAATCGAAGCTTAGGATAGACGATTTTGTAATAGCCGCAATGGACGTTGCGGAGGAAGTTCACGGTTCAGTAAATAGGGAGGATAAGAGTTCTTCATTCCTCGAAAGTCATACATGGCCAGTAACAAAGGATGTTATAAACCATCTTCTTGCTGAGGATAGAAATATAACAAGTGTAGAAATTGCATCAGCCATATTGCATGATATTCTCGAGGACAACGATAAGATACTAGACTGGTACCGTACTAAAGATTACGGCTTTGATGCATATCTCAGATTTAGATTTGGAAATCGAATCTATAAGATGTGCAATGATTTGAAGATAAAACCGATCTTTAACTTTCCGGGAAAAAATGATGAAGAACGCCAACTTGCCAGGTTTCATGATTACTGTAGTATTCTTTCATCAGCTGACTATGACGTTAAGGCCATAAAACTAGCTGATAGAATCAATAACATGAATTTTGTTTACTCGTTAAGTGAACTAAAAGATCAGCCGATCCAGTTCAAAATTAGAAGATACCTTCGAGAAGCCGAAGATTTCTATTTGGCATACGCGCTATTACCGCCTAGTATGGAAGATTTCTACCAGCGATTAAGGGCTTCATATGATAATCTAAAGATGGTATGATCTGACATTACACTTAATTTAACCTACATGCTAGGTTGCGCTAAAGTTCATGACTTATATTTATGCGTAATTCGTAAACCATTTAAAGGAAATATCTTGATGCAGAAGCTGAGCTTAGATTGTTGAACGTTGCAGTAATTGTGAAATTGGAACCCGATTTTTCTGAAGGCAATGTCAGTTACAATGCGGACGGGACTTTGAACAGGGCTGAAACAAAGAATATTTTAGGTCCACACAGTGCAATAGCATGTGATGCAGCTTTTTACGCCAAAATAACCACTGGTGCCCGAATAGCCATAGGGACGATGGGTCCTCCAATTGCAGATTCGGCATTAAAGCAAGCTCAGTTGATATCGGATGCAGACGAACTGAATTTGTATAGCGACAGGGCATTTGCTGGTGCAGATACTTTGGCAACAGCAGAAGTCCTCAAGAGCGGTGTCATTAAGATGCTTGATGGAAGTAAAAAAGATATAGTATTTTCTGGCCACAGGGCATCCGACGGAGAAACTGGACAAACAGGACCACAAACTGCCTGGAAGCTAGGGTATAATTTCTTGGGAAATGTAGTCCAATTTGTTGTTGATACTAATAGGAATTATGTTGTTGCTAAAAGACTAATTTCGTTACAAGGATTTGATGACATAATTGAAGACGTTGAAGCACCCCTCCCAGTTTTCATAACAGTAGATCCTTCATATAAATCGCTTTACCCCAAATTATCTCAACGTCTTGCATATACAAAGTATCGAAAGGAAGCATCACGACGTGCCCAAAATTATAAGGAGTGGTTGAAGATTTATGATGGCAAAATCACTCCAATTAGATCCTAAATTTGTTGGTCTCCCAGGCTCGCCGACAATAGTGTATAGAGTTGAAAAAATTCCAAAAGCAAGAGCAAGTAGGAGGACAGTACAAGTCGATAGTAGCGATGTAGATGGTATCAAATCAATTACCCTTGATCTGGCCCAGAGGTTAAACTCTTAGATAAAGATGACGACAGGAAGTCTTTCTGGTTCGAGTGGGGGAAAGTACAGAAATCTGTATGTGGTTGTAGAGCACATGAATGGTAGGATAGTCCCTGTCAGCCTAGAAATGATTGGAGAGGCCAGAAGACTAATGGACGATTTCAATTCAAGATATAATGAAGCCGAGCAAGTTGTTGCAATTTTATTAGGTTACAATATTGAAAATCTGTGTCAAGAACTAATATCATCTGGGGCCGATGTGGTAGTTTACGCAGAAGATAAAGAACTTGAATTCTCAACGAATACTATCGAGACGAAGGTTATTTCTCAAATTTCTAGAGATCCCAGCCTTGCAAGACAGATATCGCCACAATATATTCCCCCTTACATTAAACCAAGGTACATGTTCTTTGCAGCTGATAGTATTGGAAGACACTTGTCATCAACTGTTCTTGCAGATCTTGAATCAGGGCTTGCGTCTGACATAAATAAACTCGTGATAAGTGATCTTGAAATTCGACATGAACATAAGACTAAGGGAGCCACAGTAAGATACGAAAAGACTCTCGAAATGTATAGACCAGATTTCTCGGGGTTCCTTTGGACTACGATACTTTGTCTTGATAACAAAAATCCAGAGATAATGCGTGATTATCACCCACAAGCCTGTAGCATAATCCCCGGAGTGTTTGAAGCGATAGAGCCAGATAGGACGAGAAAGGGGCAAATTTTGCGTTATCAGCCAGTGATTGACCCGTATGACATGAAGACGAGAGTATTGAAAAGGGAGATACTAAAAAAGAAGATCGATTTTGAGGGCCACAGAGCTATTGTAAGCTTCGGACGCGGAATTAAGGATGATCCTGAACAAAATATCAAGGTAATTGAACAGCTTTCAGAACTTTTGGATGCGGAAGTCGGGATAACCTTACCCTTATCGAAGAGACCGTATCAGCTAAGTGAATCAGCCAATTCTAAATTCATGATCCCTGAAAGAGTAATAGGTACGAGCGGTAGTATTGTGACTCCATCAATATATATCGCTCTTGGGAATAAGGGGAGCAGTACAACATATAGCGGGAATGAAAGGTGCGGAATTCGTGCTTTCAATAAATCCTGACGAGAACGCCCCTATGAAGGACGAATCGGATGTATTTATCAACGGCCGGATAGAAGATGTTCTTCCAATAATTATACAAGAGTTGCATAAGTTAAAGGAGAGAAATTCTCACAAGGGATAGTTCGGTTTGGAAATCTTTGATGTAGCTATTGTTGGAGGTGGGTCGGCAGGACTTGCAGCACTTAAACAATTGTCTGACCTTGGCAAGCAAGCAGTATTGATAGAAGCAGGTCCACGCATAGGGTCCAAGAACATTTCTGGAGGACTTCTCTATTCAAAAAGATCAAAAAATAAGAGGATCTATAATGTGGAAGATATCTATGGGTCTGACTTTGAAAGTTCGGCTCCATTAGAACGACGTATCACAAAATATGTACTACATGCAACTTCTGGAAACAGGATTTTTGGAATTGATCTTACAGATTTACATGAATACAATACAAATTTTGCGTATTCTGTATTAATGAATAAGTTGGCTTCGTGGTTTGGGGCTTTAGCGTCGGAAAGTGCTGAGAGGCAAGGCGGTGGGATAGTTTGTGGTGTGCATGTCAGAGATATTATATGGACTCCCGACGACAAGACAATAGTACAAACAGATGAGTTGGACGAATTTCAAGTTAAGGCAATAATTGCTGCCGATGGTGTGAATTCGGAAATCGCATACTTCACAGGTGCGCGTGAAAAATTTTCTCCAAATGATGTGTATCAGGGTGTTAAAGTTGTAGTAAAATTACCCGAAGATATCATAGATCAAAGATTTGGTATTAACTCGTCAGAAGGAGCAGCTCATTTATTTGCTGGAGACATAACTTTGAATCACATAGGAGGAGGATTTCTCTATACTAATCGAGATACACTTTCACTTGGTGCTGTTTATCACTACGATTCTTTGATTTCAAATCCAGCTGAACCATCCATCTTGGTTGATACTATTATAAGAAATCCCTTTGTGAGCGAATTGATCAAAGATGATGTAGCCAAAGTTGAAATAGACAAAGAACTTTCGAAGGAAGAACAATTCAAGAAGTGGCTTACTGCGACAAAACTATTGAAAAATTATGAGGACCTTAGATACTCGTATTTTTCTCCATCTCGTAGAGCTAGTCTAATTGACGGGGGAAAATACAAGAGTATCGAAGACATCAAGAACAAATTAGAATCGATTAAACAACAACTTATCGAGAAATATAGTGCAAGTTTTTCCAGTAATTATGTAGAGCTAGAATATAGTGCAAAGCTAGTGCCTGATGGAAAAAGGTGTAGAATGAGAAAACCCTACCGTAAGAACGTTCTCTTTATTGGTGACGCAGCTGGTAGGGGTATATTTGTAGGGCCTAGAATTGAAGGCTTGAACGTAGGAATTGATGATGCGGTAAGGGCGGCAGAGGCTGTATCTAAATCAATTGATAAGGGCGACTTTAGAGGTAATTATATGGGAGAATATTATTCCTCACTGCTCGAGGAAAGCCCGTACACTTCTGATATGAAGGAGATTGACAAAGATTATCTTAAGATATTTCTTGACTCTACAAAATCTATACCGAAAGAGATTGTAGGCTCTCGTTATGGTTTAGTTTTTAGGCTAATGTCCAGTGGGAAGCTAAGAGGAATTGCAGTGGGGATCGCAAACATCTTGGGGTATGATAAAATCTTACCATTGGTTGAATCTGAAGAAACTTACGTGCAAGTACCAATTGAGTTAGCTAATAAACTAGGGGATGAAATTACAGGGTCCTACATTCCATCCCCACCTTCTGTAGAAGATAGAGTTGCACATTTAAAATTCAATGATGACCCAGTATCACACATCATTGTACGCGAATCCAAAAGTGAATTCTTAAAAAAGCTGATCATTCTTTGTCCGACAAGGTGTTACTATCAGGAACGGGAAAATATCATGATCCAACATGAGGGTTGTATAGAATGTGGCTCATGTGCGAAGGTCACCGAGTGGAGGCATCCTAGGGGTGAAAGGGGTGTCATTTTCACGTATGGTTAAAATTCTAATTTGGACCGTCCGTCTTCCTCTAAACAGCTACCGTGACATCGAATGACTTGGTAATTTATGAAGCTCGACGTCAAAATTAAGGAATAATCAGATATTATCATCCTTTCTTAAGGTCATTTCGTTATTCCTAAAGGTATCATTATTACTAAAATAAGAAAGAATCTCAATAATCTTAAACGAAATTGCATTATTCCTATAGTTATATCTATTTGATTGGTAACTGAGTAGTCCTACACAACTCTACTAGCCAGCTGAAAAACATTCTAACAATTAAGTGGTCTTCAAAAATTTGTTGAATCTAATTGTGACGAGCTCAATTATGTACGATAAGAAAAGTAGTTCCAATTTAGGATAGAGGCCATTTCTAGAAGCGTATAATCAATATTTCATAGTAAATACTTAGATATGAATTTAGGTTACGTTATGTACTAACATTATATCGATAGTTTTATAACACAAGATTATTCCATAACGATCACACAATATCATTAGATACCTATTAATACAATAAGGTATGCCATGAAGCTATCACTCGCGGATAATAAGATAATGTCAGGACATTTGGATCAAAAAATCGCTATTTTCAATAAGGTGGTAGTTATAGGCCTAGGTCAACTGGGTTTACCAGTTGCAAAATACATTAAGGAAAGAGGATTTGAGGTTTTCGGATACGATATAAACGCATTTACAATGGACCGTGCAGAGAAAGAACACGGTATTAAGAAAAGTAATGATTTTTCTGATATGGATGTTTTTGTTATTTGTGTTTCTACACACAAGCCAGATGATATATTTGCTCCTTATCTAGATGGATTGTATTCTGTAGTCCACAAAATATCAAATGAGGCAAGAAACGGTACCCTTCTTTCAATAGAAAGCACTATTTCATGCGGAACATCAAAGAAGGTCTTCGAAATGTTGGACCATAGGCTTCATGTAGTTCATGCACCTCACAGATGGTATGCTTTGGAAGAAGATGTACATGGGGTGAATCAATTGCGAGTTATCGGTGGCGTTTGTGAGTGTTGTTTGCATAATGGACTTAAATTCTATGACAGCACTGAGTCCTACTTAGAAGGCAAGATTCAATCTAATTCTAATAGAGAAGTCGGTAGAAAAGCGCTGATGAAAACAGTTGGCATATCAATGCATCCAGTATCGAATGTCGAGCTCGCTGAATTGACGAAGATTGTTGAAAATGCTGACAGATATTTGCAAATAGCTTTTGCAGAAGAACTTTACCTTTACTGTCAAGCAAATCATATCAATTTCTCAGAATTGAAAGATGCCTTGAATACAAAGTGGAATGTGCATATCTTGGAACCTAGGGAAGGTATTGGTGGCCATTGTGTCCCAAAGGACACCAAGATGTTTCTGGATTCTTCCAAAAGTGTAAAGAGTAAGATTCTACTGGCAGCTATTGAGGCAGATCAAGCCTATAGAAAGTTCAGGCAAATGAAAGATAAACAATACAGCTCTGATAACGCACTCGATGATCGACAACTTCTCTCCAGTTAAGCCTTCCTGTATCTTCTGATTTCAGTGATCCTTAACTTATGCTAAGGTCATATCGCGGAATTTCGCTTTAGCGGAAGGAGCTGGCAACCATGTACAAAAGTCTTATTCAAATTAGATATACTTTTTAATGTTAAATATGTAATCCCTGTCCTATCCACAATGCAGGCGCGTGATTTGCATAGATATTCTGCAGATAGTACAAGTAATGACTCGAAAAGCCCCTCGGGGATTTTACCCCCTGTGTATCTTAATTTTTCATTTTATAAAGTAGATCCTAAATGGCGATGGCTTAATGACCTAGGTAAGGAGGAAGCTGCAGAAGAGTTTGGGAATTTATTAACTATTGCAAATACTAAGATGAAAGTCAGAACCTATTCAACGGTAGGACTTAGAAGAAATTCTGACTTTATGGTATGGATGATTAGTGACACGATTAAGAAAATGCAGATATTGACATCGAAGATTTATTCCACTGTATTCGGAAAATATATCGAAATTTCTGACCTGTATTTATCTGCCGCAAGAGACTCTAAATATGCAAATAGTGTAACACCTGGTTTCATGACCGATGACGAGCCCATGAAATACAGTATTGTGTATCCTTTCATCAAATCTAGAGATTGGTACTTATTGCCATTTGAAGATCGTAAGAAAATGATGGATGAGCATATTGCTATAGGAAGAAAATTTCCTGGAATCAGACTTAATACTTCATATTCCTTTGGTCTTGGAGACCAGGATTTTATGCTGGCTTTCGAAACTGACGACTTGAGGGATTTTCAGGATTTGATCGTAAAGTTGAGAGAAACGCAAGTAAGTAGATACGTAGTAAAGGATACACCCATGATAGTTTGTGTTTACGAGAATATCAAGAACATTGTCAGGAGCCTCGGGTAGACCGGTATTGACTGCTCTTAAAGAATGGGCAATTGTATGCAATGCACTTGAAGATGGAAGTCAAACTATTCTTTTGCGGAAGGGTGGCATATTGGAATACAAACACGGATTCCAAGTAACACATAATTGTTTTTATCTGTATCCTACCTTTGAACACCAGTCACGGGAATATTTAAAGTCAGAGTATTGGGGAAAGATGGATGGGACACTGAGCTCTGCCAAGTTTGATGAAAACGAGAAAGTAGTGATAATTAGATCCTGGGGTGAGGTAATACAAATTCACAAGATTAGAAACATGGATGAACTTTTGAAGATCAGAAATTATCACATATGGAGTGACAAGTATCTTCAAATGCGACTAAATTACAATTCATCAAAACCACTATACCTTTTGGTAGTTCGAGTTTATAAACTTGTACAACAGCTTAATATTGAAATACTGCCTCACTGGGCTGGATGCAAATCATGGGTTGACATAAATATACCTAGAAATGAAAGTCTTGACACCTGCACAGATATCAATAAATTAGATTTGCTTCAACCAGTCATTGTTGATTCTGAATTTCAAAATATCCGGGACCGGTTGGAGAAAGATTTGGAATAATGAAATATAGAAAACTTGGTAAGAGTGATATTCTAGTCAGCGAGATAGGATTCGGAGCATGGACAATTGGACTAAACTGGTGGGGGAAAAAAATTGAAGACCAAGAAGCGATAAAGATGTTAAACAAGGCGTACGACCTGGGAATTACATTTTATGATACTGCTGATATCTACGGCAAGGGAAAAAGCGAGAAACTGATAGGTGAAACTTTTAAGAATAATAGGAATGAAGTAGTTTATTCTTCAAAGTGGGGTTATGACATTTACAACGGAGAACAAGTAGGGCACAGCGAATTACCTCAGAAGCATAACAAATCCTTTCTTTGTTATGCACTTGATCAGAGCCTAGATCGCCTTCAGACCGATTATTTAGACGTGTATAGCCTTCACAACCCAAAAATGGCCGCTATTCAAGATGCGTCATTATTTGCATCGATGGATTACTTGCAAAATGCTGGTAAATTTCGAAGTTACGGTGTAGCTTTAGGTCCTGCAATTGGGTGGGAGGAGGAAGGGAGACTGTCCATGAAAGACCGAAATGTTACTTGTCTACAAACAGTATATAATATTTTAGAGCAGGACCCAGGCAATACCTTCCTTCGAGATGGCGAGAAACATGATGTAGGTATATTGGCCAGAGTTCCTGATGCGTCGGGTGTTCTTACAGGAAAAGTTAACCAAAATACGGTGTTCGACAAGGACGACCATCGAAGCAGTAGAAAGAGGGATTGGATTATTGAAGCCCTAGAAAAAGTCAGAAATTTAATGTCAATTGCAGATGCAAAAGGTTGGAGCCTAACAGAGCTGGCCATCAAATTCATACTTTCTCAGAAGCAGATTTCGGTCATACTGCCTACGATGACCAGCATAGAAGAGATTGAAATGTTTGCAAACTTCTCTGATGGTAATTATCTTACTAGCTTGGACTTGAAGAATATCTTCGATATGTATTCTAATAATTTTTATGCGAATCAGTCAACTTCAAGTAAATTGTAATGTGGATACCCTTTCTTTTGTCGACATTGTAACTAAAGAATATTTTGCTCATGTTTGAATTCAACTAAATTTTAACTGCCATATGTAAAATTGAATTTGTTTTGGAACGAGACAGCAAATCATGATTACACTATTTCCATTGGCAGTAACTATCTACTTTCAATGAAATTACAGATGAACAAAAGCATAAATCTACTAGTCCGTAGAACATCGTCCATAAACTGCTAAATCCCAACTAGAAGGTGGTTGAACCACTTATGGAAATATTCATGCTTCAAAAGATTGAAGTAGAAAGTGGTTTTGATAACAATTCTAGAGTATGTATTTTATCATCCCGTTCTAGGATTAAGATTATCTTTATGTTATAACAATTGAACTTTTCTTGTTAGCATTATCCCCAGGGTGCCCAAAATTTTAGCGAAACACAGGTGGGTATTACTGACAGTTATGCGATGGTGGAGTTAGTATACGACAAGAAAACAGAAGTTGCTATTATCTACACACTTCCCCTCCTTTTAGAAGACTCTGCCCGACCTTTACGAAGTTTATTACTTTTGATTGAACAATAAGAAACTAGTTATGAAACATTATTAGGAAATTTTACCCACATTCCTTATTAACCTCCCATATGGTTATTGAATTGGATGCAAACGAAAAGATACCTGAT
The DNA here is from genome assembly GCA_963788355.1 of uncultured Nitrososphaeraceae archaeon. Lineage (GTDB taxonomy): Archaea > Thermoproteota > Nitrososphaeria > Nitrososphaerales > Nitrososphaeraceae > TA-21. Next base: position 358,247 of record CAWBGD010000012.1, read on the forward strand.
CTTATTGATAGTGAGTTTAACCTTATTGGTCATGATTCCAGTGACTAACGCAATGGCGATTGGAAATAGATGCCCAACTGTTTGGCAACGATCTGAAGGCATTCACCTTTGCATAGGAACTGAATTGAATGATCATATTGATGGAAGCAGGTCGCCAGATATTATTATAGGCCTTGCTGGGGACGACTTGGTGAGAGGTGCTTCTGATGATGACGTTTTACAAGCCGGCGCAGATGATGATAAAACCTACGGAAATTCAGGTAATGATAATATGCAAGGTGGCCCAGGCCTAGACCAGCTTTATGGTGATTCAGGAGATGATATTATCTTTGGTGGATTCGAGGACGACTTTTTGGTAGCCGGACAGGGTAACGATGAAATGTACGGAGGAGATGGAGATGATGTGTTACAAGGTGGCTCTGGCGCCGATTATTTCGACTGCGGGAGCGGGTTTGACATAGTAATAGGATTCGACCCTCAGAAAGGTGATACTAATGCGAACAATTGTGAAGACGTGATTCAACGTCTTTAAACATATTCAAGTTACTTTAGGTGACATGCGTACCAGTCCAAGGCAGGCAAATTATGCGATTACGTATAGCCGCAGTCCACTCACAAAGCAAATGATATATAGACAATGAATCAAGTTTGACTAAATTATAGAAAAATTCCAAATCGCAAAATACTCGAGATCACTTACTCTCTTTAATACCCTAACCATAGTATAGCATGATGTTACTGTATCAATCACACTCGTTTCTTAGATTTTCAAGCTAGTCCCCTCGACTAATCTATTCAAAGCCATTTGAAGAGGACTAAAGTTCGCAAGATGATTGTTACCATTGCCATGAGAACTAAAATAAGACCACGACAGGAAATAATATAATCGGGAAAATTGCTCTAATCAGTTGTAATGAACCTAAACGGGCGCTCATATTTGCGTGATTGGTGATAGAACTTCCCCATAACAGGCTCGGAAACAAGCGAAAACAGGGATTCAGGAGCTTATCATAAGCAGACTATACTGAATTTGTATAGTTCTGGGATCCCTCTAGAAATCATATCACTACAACTTGATTTGCCACAAAGCGAGGTGGAAAAAGTGATTGAAGAGGAAGCAATTGCTGATAAAATGAAAGTTCATGCTATCAAAAAAATTTCGGAAACTCCTTCATTGGATTCATTTTACTTAGATGCGGTGTTTGATCTCGATAGCGCGATAGAATTGGCACAATCTCGTACTTGGAAGGCACTCAATGCAACTCCAGAATTCAATATTTCATTCAAAAAGACATATGACGTTTTAGAACAATTTGTTGGGTCAAAGGTAACATTGGTCATCTTGCATATTGACATTGTTGGGTCCACGAAACTTTCTATGGGACTTCCTGCAGACAAACTTGCTGTCATAATACAGACTTTTACACATGAGATGAGTCTTATTATCGATACGTATGGAGGTTATATACTCAAATACGTGGGCGATGCTATCTTGGCATTCTTTTTAGTAAGAAACAAAAATGATTTTAACATTCCTTGCATCAACGCAATTTCGTGTGCTCAGTCTATGATCCAGGTCATAAAAAATGGAATAAATCCCATTTTGAATCAGTATGGATATCCGGAAATCAATTCCAGGATTGGGATAGACTTCGGAGATAATGTGGTAGTTCAATTTGGATACGATACTTACTCCCACAAGGGTCATAATTCGTCAAACATCAATGATCACATTGTCAGAATACCACATCTTGACATACTCGGATATACTATAAGTATTGCAAGTAAAATGACTTCATTCGCACGTCCTGACCAGATGATTATTGGCGAGCTTGTTTACAATGCTTTGGACGATCGTCAAAAGGAGCATTTTAAAGAAATTCATGTTAACCCTGAAATATGGAGTTATGTCAGTGATAATACTGGCGGAATTTATAGACTATATGGCAGCTAGGTAATAGTAATGATTGTTACTTGAGTCTGCATATGGCTAAACAAATTGAGATAGGAACGTTATTTGTTTTTGCGATTGGGAACAAGATACCTTTATAATTCCGTTCCTCAAATTCTAATAATTGAAATTGAAAGTATATTGTTCTAAAAGAGCAGTTCTGATTCATTTTGGCATATTCATTTTTTCTATATTTTTATTTCTTGCATATTATGAAGTTGATGTGGCGTCAGCTATATGGATCAAAATTACCTTTCCCCACGCAGGTGATAGAGTTGATTTAGGAGAACTCACAATTAAGGGAACTTCTTCCGATAATGCAACCTCGGATTGTCAGGCATACGTTGATTGGAATAATCAAAAACCTTATCAGAGGGTCATAGCAACAGGCCCTGGAGGAGCCAATGACTTTTCAAATTGGACATTTACTTACAATTCAAGCTATCATGTAATAAAAGAAGGAATAAATGATCTAACTTCTAAGCTGACTTGTGCGGGCACTCCCATGAATCCACTTTCCATGGATAAATGGTATAGCATTAACGTGACGGGGGACAGTTCCCAAGGGACCGACGCTGTAGATCTTCCTCTTCCTACACAACCACTTGATGAGGACAGTGATGATAATTCAGTACCTGTTGCACCGCCTCAATCTACGGACGGGAGCGTTAATCAAATCCAACTTAATGTTGCTGTAAGCGATAATCCAATAGCTGCTGGGTCAGAACAAACTCTTACTGTTGAAGCCATCGACCCAAGTAATGGCGAAAAGGTGAGTGACGCTCAAATTCTTGTGACAATAGTTGACCCATCAGGAGCAATAGTGGAAGAGTTCGATACTGATGATGGAGATCTTACCCGATCCTTTGACATAGATGAGAGTACATTGGGCTCTTTAACAATAACGGCAAATGCACAGTCTGACGTTGGTTCTGCAAGTAAATCCATGACCTTTAATGTTCAATAAATAATGTGGTCATGATAGACCCAAAATGAGTAACAGTTCTTTGCTATCTGTCCCAATCCCTACTTCTCCTCAAAGGTAATACTATTAATATGATACTTTTTTTGCATTTCGCCTTGTAATCTTCATATCAATTAACTCGTGCATATTGCGAAGTGCGGGATTTGAACCCGCGATCCCGAGCTTGGGAAGCTCGTACCTTAACCAGGCTGGGCTAACTTCGCACGAATGGAACAAAACTGAGTCAATAAATAAAAGTGTTATTACTTGAGTCAATACTAAATATTTATCTTCGGGGTTCGAGCAATTTTCGAAAATGACGACTATTATTCAAGAAAATACTTTACTCTAACTTTTTTGAATTCTCTAGAACTAAAAAGTATTCTATAATCTCTTATTCCTATAGCTGCTGACATTTCAAAAGCCATTTTCTCAGCGCCTTCGAATGTTCTTGCATGAATCATGCTGAATAGATTAAATTGCCAATCGGGATAGACTGGTCTTCTATAACAGTGACTTACTTCAGAAAATGATGCTAGTTTGTAACCCACCTCGTCAATTCTGTTTTCTGGCACCTTCCACACAACCATTCCATTTGCTGTGAAACCTGCTTCTCTATGCCGTAGGATTGCTGCGAATCTCCTCATTATTCCTACTTCTTGATAGCCTTTTGCCACTCTAAAGAGCTCATCTACCGATACTCCAAGCCTTGCGGCCTGCTCGTTAAATGGTTCTGAAATTATATCCAAGTCAGTTTGGAGTTCTCTTATGAATGCCTTATCTCTTTGGGTAAGATCAATAATTCTTTTCTTACTTTGAATAACAGAATCTTTCGGTACAGGTTTCTCAGGATCTTTATTCACCATATCTAATTTAACACCTATCTTATACAGCTTTAAAGTAGGCAAGAGGCGATACTTTGTAACTCCTTTCAGACTGGCCAGCTTATCTAAATGTGGTTTCATGTCGTCATATGGTGGGATTGCCAAAGTGAACCACATGTTATATTCATGATTTCTTTCATAATTGTGACTCACCCCTGGGTGCTTGTTTACTTCATGAGCAACTAAATCAAGCATTTCTGGAATTACTGCAAAGGCAATCAGCGCGCTCTTATAGCCCAAATTTCGGGTATCAAATATAGCATTGATTTGTCTGACTAATCCATTCTTCTTCATGCGAGAAATTCTATCCATCACTTGTTGCTCAGAGAGTCTGTGGCGCAAACCTATTTCAAGAAATGGTCGTTGCACCAACGGAAATTCCCATTGTATTTCGTTCAATAATGCCTTATCTAAAGAATCAATTCTATCTTGCTCTATCTGCATTGAAGCTGAAAATTGATATATGCACACGCGTTAAATACTTATCCTATTCAATTTTTACTCTTTTCATAGTTCAAGTGAGTTCGAAAGTTATGGAATTTAAATTTCTCTGATAATTGGTCTTTGCGAATCCTGAAATTTCAGGACACACATATAATGCCTTGTCACGATATGTAATAGAATTGGAGGAAATATTTCGGAGAAAAAAGGTGGTTTTTCAGGGGGAACCGGGTGCGTATAGCGAGATTGTTGCGCTGAAATTATTCCCAGAATCAGAGATAATTTCAAAAAAAATGTTTCAGGATGTATTTGAAGCCTTGAACGATGGCACTGCTAAATACGGTGTTGTTCCGGTTGAAAATTCTATAGAAGGTAGTGTTAATGAAATTTATGACTTATTGTTAGATACTAAAAAGATTGTTTCTGGTGAATTCTTTCTTCGTATTAATCACTGCCTAATAACCAATTCTCATCATTGCGATACCATCAAGAGTATCTATTCACACCCTCAGGCAATTGCTCAATGCAGGAACTATATAAGATCAAATAAACTTGAAGCTATACCAACTTACGATACTGCTGGAGCAGTCAGACTAATTAAAGATAAGAAAATTGAAGATGGTGCCGCGATAGCGAGCAGAAGGGCAGCTGAGATTTATCAAATGAAAATTCTTGATGAGGGCATAGAAGACAAAAAGAATAATTACACTAGATTCTTAATCTTGTCAGACTTTGAAACTGAACCATCCGGTAATGACAGGACGTCATTAATCTTTGGACTACATAATAAGCCAAGTTCGCTATTTTTTATCCTACAAGAATTTGCGGCTCGAAAAATTAATCTTACAAAAATAGAGTCTCGCCCAACAAAGGAAAAACTATGGGAATACAATTTTTATGTTGATATCGAAGGTCATCGCAAGGACAAGATTGTCGATGAGGTAATAAATTCAATGCTCAGGAAAACTACGTTTCTAAAAATTCTAGGTTCGTACAAGCAAGGAGTTCATTAATTCGATAGTAGAATTGCCTAGCATAGGATTCGATCATCTCAATTTAGATCTAATCCCTAGTCCAGCAAGTATGATTCCCGTTATTATCAACATCATTTGAGCACCGAATGCTAACGGAATGGCTTTTGTTTCTGCCGTTCCATATATATTTAACAAATTATTCCCCATGTTCTCGGTTTCCAACTTGAACTCACCAGGTTTGTTCGCAACTAGAGAGTAGTTTAGATTTGTCCTATTTTTTACTGATATAATGATCTCCTTATCAGGGTCATAAATTGTAAAATCAAAAATTGAACCGGTTCAAGGTAATTTTTGCTTTGCTGCCCACGTCCATAATGGGCGTCAAGATGTCTTTATCGCCTACTGTAATAGTTCCATTTATTGATACTGGTTTTGCTATATTCGAATCATAAATCGAAATTGTTCCTATTATGATAAACACAAGACCCGAAAGAACTAAGACATAGAAAATTAAATTAGAAGACATAACTCCATTTCACTAAGGGTAATATATTCAACGTTTTGAATATGTGCCTATTATATTTTAACCAATCGGCATTACTCTTTTTAGTTTCAATTTCGCAACAATAAAGGGCACATTACTATTTTATCTTTCTTTCAAACGTAAACAGCCCGTGTTAATTAAAGAGGTGGAACCAAACACGATTTATTTCAAGATTTAACTATATCCGCAATTTGATAACTACGTAAAATCTAGAGCGTAACAAATTATGGGCGATAATATAAACTGGAGCATGTAGTGCCTTACTGATTTAAGGCTCAAATCATTTTTCCGAATTAGGAAATGATAATAGATGATTCTCGCTTGTTATCACATTTGTTATACTGATTGTACTGTCTGAAGTAATTTTAGGAGAGACATTCAATTATTTCATCTAACTTTTCTTTTTCATGATACTACTAAGGTCTTAGGAAAATTGCATCTGGCAATTGGAAGCATAATAGACGTTTACACTGAACTATAACACGAGTCGCAATGCTGACTCTTGAATTATGAAAAAAACTAGGCCATGATCAAAGATATGAATACAACAGTTACTGTATTTCAAAACATTCGACACGGGCCTCTAAAATATTTTGAATGGTCTTGTCAGTTACAAGTTTCTTGATTATCTTTAGCCGCTCTTCCCTATTCATCGTATGCAAATCTTGAATCGAATCTATAGCTTTGAGATTCCAATAATTCTTGAGTGCACTTTCTAATTGTATTTGAGTATGATATGCAACAATCCCCAATGAAGTGAGAGAAAACCGGCCCTTTTTTCTCCTTATAAGACCCGCTTTTAACATACGCTCAGTTCTCGAATAGTACTGTTTTCTACTTAAACCCAGGGTTGTTTTCAATCTATTACCTTCAGATACTTCTTTTGCAATTGAGCAAAATATCTCCAGTGACAATTTGTCGGAAATGGAGTTGAGTATTTCTAATTCTGTCAATTGCCCAATCATTCGGCTATTAGTTCCGCAAAAAATCCATATTTATGGATAGGTTATCCAAATTTGGCCTGAACTAAAGTAAAATCACCTAACTTGGATATTGACCGAACCGAAATTGGACTACTCAATTGAAGATCGGTATAGGCTGTCCTGTAAATTCTTGCTTGCTTATTTATTTCGGTAATCATGGAGCGAATAGCTTATCATTTTCACATAATATGTTTTCAGGGAAATGATTCGAAGGATAATTTAGACTATCGCGCGCAAAATTTTAGGCAATACTATTTCTAGATGAATCAACGTGACGGAAATTTGCAATCACCCTTTAATAATTATGGCATAGTTTAAGGCCTCGGTTGGCTAGGGGTCCGTGGTTTTCTAGTTTTTGAAAATGACTAATTCTTAAGAATTTTAGAATATCCATTTCTAGGTTTTTTGCTGATTTGGATTAGATCTTACCTATTAAAGAGATGATAATAACCCTTTTTTTGATGGGCTTCGTAATTGAGTTGCTTGCTTACAATAGATCAACATCATGCGGCTGACTTTCAATATAACCAGCTGGTGTAATCTTTATAAATTCAGCCCTATTTTGCATTTCTGATATATCGTGAGCACCGCAATAACTTAGACCAGATCTTAATCCTCCGACTAACTGCTTTATGATTTCAACAACGCTTCCCTTGTATGGAATCATCGCTTCCACACCTTCTGGTACGTAGTCATTCGGATCTTCTAGCCCTACAACTTCTGCTCCTTCCTCTCTATATTTTCTTCCCAATGATGCGTAAAAGGATGCCATGCCTCGATACATCTTAAATTTTTTCCCGTGTCTTACTATCGTTTTCCCCGGGCTCTCATCTGTTCCTCCAAAAATACTTCCGACCATGACAGATGATGCTCCTGCAGCAAGAGCTTTAATTGTATCTCCAGACGTTCTTATCCCTCCATCCGAAATTATTGGAATATCAAACTCCTTAGCCACCTTGACACTGTCAATAACAGCAGTCAGTTGCGGAACACCTGATCCTGTAACGACCCTTGTTATACATATAGACCCAGAGCCTACTCCCACTTTAACTGCGTCCACACCTGCACTGATCAAATCTTTCGTACCTTCGCCCGTTGCGACGTTGCCTGCAATCAGTTCTGAATTAGGAAATGCTTTTTTTATCATCTTGACTGAGTCAATAGCGTTGTCACTGTGTCCATGTGCGATATCAACCACGATCGCATCTGCACCGCCTTCCAGCAAAGCTTCCGTCCTATCAAGAAAATCACCCTTCACCCCGACAGCTGCACCGACTAATAAGCGGCCCTTCTTATCTTTAGATGCCGATGGAAATCGTTCCATTTTTAGAATATCTTTACTTGTAATTAGTCCTACTATCTTTCTAGAATTATCTAGAACAGGAAGTTTTTCAATCCGATGTTCATGCAGAATCTGTTTAGCTTCCTGGATAGTTATTCCTGTTTTTACGGATACAACATCTTTTGTCATTACCTCACTAATCTTCGTATTCATGTTCTGCAAAAAGGTAATGTCTCTACGTGTTATAATCCCCATAAGTTTATCATCATTTTCTTTGACTACGATTAGCCCTGAAACACCATGCTGCTGCATCATCTGGCTAGCGTCTAAAGCGCTCAGCGACGGAGATATTGTATATGGCTGCTCAATCATAACTGACTCGGATCTCTTGACTTTGAGCACTTCATCAACCTGTTCTTCAATTGTCATAAATCTATGAATAATCCCAATGCCTCCTTCTCGCGCCAATGTTATGGCCATATTTGATTCAGTCACAGTATCCATATTAGCACTGACAAGGGGAATATTCAAGGTGATATTTCTTGATAACCGCGTTCTAAGTTCCGTTTGAGACCTAGAAATAATGCGAGATCGTTTAGGAATAAGAAGAACATCATCGAAAGTTAACCCTTCTCTCAACAACAATGTTTCCTTGAATTGTAGGCATTTTTAGGGATTATAAGCGTTTACGTCGTATACGCTCCAGTAATTGTAAAAAGTGAGAATCAATTGGCGCAGATAGACCATCACTTTCAAATAACTTCATTCTGTCCATTACTTCTGTTGGTAATGTATCAAGAGTTTTAAGTGCCAGTCTTGTTTGTTTAACGTTGTGGGTGCGAATAATTTTTGCACCTTTCAAAAAGCACAATAACTCAAAAATCAGAGATGGAACAAGTCTATCGTTTACGTCGAGGCCATGAGTATGACCTATAAATGATTTATTTGAGACTGAGATGCAAACAGGTTTCGAAAGGATACAAAGTTTTTCCAGGTTAGAGATTATATTCAAATCTCTCTCATACCATTGATATTTCCTGATTCTTGTGAAAAATTGGTTAGTACAGTGCTTTCTGAAGAATCCTATCGAAGGATCAATTATTAAGTTTTCGTCAGGAATCATATTATCGTGCGCTATTTCAATACTTCTCTTTAAGATGTCTAGAGTTTCATGTATATTTCCTGATTCATATTTGGAGTCATTGCCGTTGAAGGCACCCATTATTAGTGTAAGTCCTGATTCATAAACTACTTTCGCCATATTTTTATCATAGTTGAGGCCTGTGATGTCATTAACAATAACAGCGCCAAGATCAACTGAAAGCTTTGCTACTTCCGATCTTGGAGTATCGACAGAAATGGGTAATTTAGTAGTCTCCTTTACAGCTTCAATTGCCATACGCATTCTCTGTTTTTCTATACTAAGGTTTACAGTTGATTCTAGATTTGGGGCGGTGGACATTGCCCCTAGGTCAATAATGTCAGATCCTTCATTTTCCAAGTCTTTTGCACGTTTCGCAACTGATTGATAGTCCGTGGCTATCGAATGTTTATAATATGAATCAGGGCTCGCATTAATGACTCCCATTAATAAGACAGACTTGCTACTCCCCTCGTCAAATTTTCCTAACATTCAACACTCTGAGAACTAGAATATTCTTTTTAAATCATTGCTAACACGGATTATTTTTGTTCCGAAAATGGTTGGTGCAGTATTATGTCTCAATTGAATTGGACTCGTGGAGCTAAGCAATTATAAATGATATCATTTGCAAACAAGGAATATTGAAAGTTTGCGAGAAATAGCGGTGGCTTATAGATTGGTATTTATTCTTGGATGTAATAGTTTGAACAGAATCCTTTTAATACACATTTTTTCGCAGATATTTGTATTGCTCGTCGACGTCCAGAGGTCAAATTTTGATGGCTCGAACACTTGACAGGACTCATACAGTGCTGTCCTATGTAGAGGGAAGTCTCAAGAATGCTACAGTGGTGGATGGGAGTAATAAAGAATGTGGATTCATTTTTTCACTTCTAAACCCACCTGTTCCTTTAGGAGGAAACATAGTAGCATTAGATATTTATGTAGATGAATTACCAATCCAAAAAAAATCAATCTTAGTAGCAACATCTGATGACGTTGTCAACGCTGCCTTATTATCCGATATTAGACCAATTTCGTTTAAACCGTTTCAGAGTGCAAGATTTCTTATAACAGGGGTTGACCTTGCCGAGGGGAAAAAACACAAGGTTGTAATTCTAAGTAAACTCGAAGGTTTTGAGCAGATAATAATACCTTTCACTTTTACAGATACTGTCAGAAATAAGAAGGAAAGAGTATTCATTCCTACTAGTATGCAGGACGAGGAAGATGAATTCGCAAATAGTGAAGATACCATATTCAAGAATTTCACGATTCCTCTCATTCTATCTGGTCGAAAGGCATACATAGTTTGTTCCTCGAATGCATCGCTTTCTGCTAACTGGACTTGGATGGGAGCGAGGTATGACAATGGAGGTCTATACGTCCCACCAGCTAGGGCGTTTGGTAGAATAATTGTCGAAGTCTCTGTTGATGACGGTGTCCGTAAAAGACTCCCAAACTTTGTTGTTGCTTCAAGACATGAAGGCGGGATACTTTATACACGTTCTGAGGTGGCCGGAATACAAGTGAAACGAACCTTATTCGTTCCTATAAACAATAAAGGCTTCATTATGAAACTTGAATTCGACTTTGATAAGACTACTGGAGATCTTGGAGGTTTCATTCCAGACAACAAATCAAATTCTAAACGAAAAATCCGAGTGCATTTTATGATTGATGGGAATATTACAAGCTACGGATTAGCCGCGATTTCTCAGAGCAATGTATCTAAATATTACAAATCAGAAAATTGTCTGCAAATTAGGACATTGGCTAAAAAGGAAGTTGCTCACTATTTTGGTACTATTGGAGTTGCACCCGGAAATTTGAAACCTACCAGGGTACTTACTGATTCATTTGATAATGATTTGGAACTATCATACGATCTCATATTAGAAGAAAATTTGACAAGGGAAATAGCCTTAGTGGGGGCTGGAAGTTTTACGAGTCCTCGAGATTGTTTACATGAGTTTAAGTTTATGCGTGAGAATTACCAGAGCCTATTGGAGGACACAAAGAATCATTTCCTTCAATTTTCATCGGGCACATTAGGTATCAGTTGTAGGTCAAATTCAGATCCATCCAAGAATAAACTCGTGAGGGCTTTCGAGAAGGCAAAAATTAGTTTGGAATATTTGAAAGCCGATTACGATAAACTTGGCGCTGGAATTAGTGCAGGATTACCTAGATTTCCAAATTATTGGGCTAGAGACACTGGTTGGTCTTTAAGAGGCTATCTATCGCTCGGAGAATACAATTTTGCCTTACAAGTTATTGAGAATTTCTTGAAGCATCAAGCAAAACCCAGTTCCAGAAATGCGCTACGGGGCGAGCTTCCCATGATTATAAGCGGTAAATCGTTTCTCCATAGCACCACATATGGGTCTGCGGATTCGACATTCTTGTTTCCATGGGCAATTAGACAGTATGTCTATGGTACTGGAGATTTGCTGTACTTAAAAAGAAGATGGAAATCCATCAAAGATCTAATAAACTGGGGTTTCTTAAAGGATACCGATCACGATGGATTAGTTGAACACGGTTTTTTTGGGACGGCTGAAAAACTTCCAATCCAGGATTCTACCTGGATGGATCATATCGACAGAAGAAAAAATGCAAATGATGTTCAGGGGCTTTTCTATGAGAGTTTAGTTACTGGAAGTGAATTAGCTAGATTGGCGGGCGATATTGATAGTGAGAAAAAATGGAACAGTGCTGCAGACAAACTAAAATTAAAGATAGATAAGGAATATTGGGAACCGAAAACGGAATATTATTACGATACAATAAGAAGTGACGGATCGAAGGATGACAGCATTCGTCCAAATACATTAATTTTGCTGATTACGGGTGCCGTATCCGATACAAATAAAGCTATATCAATTCTTGACAGAGTTGAAAAGGAAGATGTAACTACTCCATGGGGAGTTAGAACATTAAGTTCCCTTGACCCTAAGTACCATCCATCTTTATATCATGATGGAGCAGTTTGGCCACTTGTTACCGGGTGGGCTGCAATTTGCGAAACTATGCATTCAAGATCTGAAAACGCTCTCCACTATCTATCTTCTATGGCAGACAGAATTCTTTCCGAAAATGGGATGTTTGCTGAAACTTATAGGGGAGATAGACCAGAACCATTTAATTCTTGCATTCTTCAGGCATGGTCGGTTGCAATGTATGTCTATGCACTTAGAGAACTCATGCTTGGGGCAAGGATAGATATGATTGAAAAGAAAGTGGATTTGAACCCCAAAATTCCAGATTCATTGAAGTCTAGCATGACAGATATTGATTTTGAAGAGCTTATTTATGCCGGCGAAGGAAGGACCAAGGTTAAGATACAGGTCCAACCCGAAAATGAAAGAATAATAGTATATTCAAACGGGCAGTCTAACGTTCTTCCAGAATTTAGAAGTACCCATTATTCCGTGAGCGTAGTATGAAGTATGTGCTTTCTCAGCACTAATTACCTAGTGGGTAAATTGGCAACTATGCGTGTTGTTTCAATAAGTATGAATTATATTATAAGGTTTCATCAATATGGGATATTTGAAGACTTATGTTATCTTAAATGTAAGGCAAGATAATCCAATTGGATGAAATATCTTAGAGTGATAATTAGATATGATCAAGATAGATGAAGAAAGAATTATCTCAACAATTAGAGATAGGTTACCACGCTCTGTTAGCTTATCTGGTCCTGATGCACTCATGCACAAGATTCAAAATTGTGCACAAAAGATTACGAGTATTTTTAATATCCCTGTTTATATCATCGGTGATACCTCTTGGGGTTCTTGTGACCTAAACAGTCATGCAGCTGAGATCCTTGCAACTGATATTTTGTTTAATATAGGCCATACTATCTCAATAGACTCTTTTTGCTGATAAAGTAATAATGATCGATGCATTAGATGACATTAATTTTGATCGAGTTGCAAATCTATGTGCGAAAGGATTGAAGAAGAAGAATTTCAAAACTGTTTCTATAGTTACTAACAGCCAGCACCTTTGTGCGTTAGACAGTGTCAAGCAGATTTTTGAAGGAAATGGCTATAGAGTTATTATTGGCAAAGGCAAGGGTCAGTTGAGAGATGCACAAGTTTTTGGTTGTGAGTTTTATCCGGCCAGCAATATTAAGGATGAAGTTGATGCATTTCTCTTCCTCGGTCAGAGTGTTTTCCATTCAGCAGGAATTGCGATTGCTACAGAGAAACCTACATTCATGCTTGACCCGTACTTTGAAGAATATTCAGACGTAAGTGAATTTGCAAGCAGTCTTAAGAAAAAGGCAATTTTATCGGTTTACAAATCGATCGACTGTAATTCAATTGGGATCATTATCGGTCTTAAAGAAGGCCAGTTTGCACGAAAAAAGGCCTTAGAACTCAAAAAAGAATTTGAAAATTTAGGAAAGTCAGTTCAACTAATTGCCATGAGTGAAATTACTGAAGATAGGATCAAGATTTTTGGTGGGATTGATGTCTTTATTCAAGTAGCATGTCCTCGTATTAGCATAGACAATCACTTCAGTAAACCAATGTTATCTACGCCTCAGGCATTGACGCTCATAAAGTTGCTTAAACACGAACCTGTTGAAAACTTCATGCTCACTAATCATTGGCTGTGATATTTTCTAATATTGGTTGGAATTGGATATAAGCCGAGTATCAAAAGGATACGTTTTAACTGTCTTGATTGCCTTTCAGAAAAATACTTACGGTATGCGGCAGCAGACTACTGGTACCAATTCAAGTGAAATGCCCAGTCCCAAACCCCACAAGATCAAACACGTAGACGTGCTAGCATGGATATGTCGCCTTAGGGTTGCTCCCTCCCGGACCTCACCCATTTCGACGTTTCGCAGTCAATACTGTACCTTCGTACAGGTCGCTGTTCACACCCATCCGACACGGCGTGATATCACATCAGCAAGGTAAGTAGGAACATTCCTCTCGAAGATTTACCCAGCAGTTACTGATCCCAGCATAAAGCCGATTTCTGATTTGGGGTACGGCTGACACCCCGATCCTCCCTGCTGCCGCATTGATCATTTACGTGTTCACTATATTTGTCTATCACTGACAAAACAAAGGAATGTATGTGGATTTGAATTCTGAATTAATTGTTTCCCTTCTTCAATAGAATTTGTAGAGTCTGACACACTGAGCAAATTTCGCTAGTAGACTGTCGTTCACAAACTAAGCATTTAGTAGATCGTTTTACGCTTCTCTGATTTCTTAAACCTTCCGAAACTTTGAGAACAGAATTGTACATATTATACTTTATTCCAGGATGAGAGTCTTCTAGCTTATTTAGAAATTGTCTTACCTCGGTCCTAATACTTTCGTGCATGTAAGGGCACTCTTCTGATTGAAATGGAATTTCTTGATGCAGTGCATAAAAAATTATCTCTTGTTCATACAAACCAATGAAAGGCTTAATCTTCTTAATACCATGTAAGCCATACTCGATTGGCTCTGGATAACTCCACCCAATTCTTGCTATATCCCCAGAGAATGTGTTTATGAAAAAACTTTGAATATGATCATCAAGATTGTGTGCTGTCGCTACAACATCTACTCCACATGATTCTGCGAGCAAGTCAATTGCACGGCGTCTAAAAGTACCACAAATCGAACATGAGGAAATTTTCGGCGAATTCCGCAGCAAGATTGCGTTGTCCATGTCCAATCCAAATAATTCTCTAAAGTTTAGTACTCTGTTTTCGATATTCAATCTTGAACAAAAGTCCTTGACAATCTGAAGTGATTCATCGCGATATCCATCAATGCCCTCATCTACTGTTATAGCGATCAATTTGCCGCGACTATTATCGTCAAAAATTTTATTTAGAATATAGAGCAGAGTAAGGCTGTCTTTACCTCCCGACACAGCAACTGCTACATTCTCCCCATATCGAACCATCAAGAATTTACTCATAGTTTTCTTTACTTTCTCTTCTATAGATTTCGTAAAACAGGGTTTGCATAAGATCTCACCTGAGTAATTTCGCTTATATACGGCGACATTATTTTTACACTTGTTGCAGTCTTCTAAATTGAAAGCTGGCGTTATCAAGATCCTACATTAAAGATATTGAATATATAGACATTATTTTGCAAAAAAACTAAAATAATCCGTACACATAATTCCAAAAGCATTTAAATCACACGGTTTACATTACTTTGTCGCTTTGCATTTTAACCGTGACCTACTAGACGATGTTAATCTCAAGATTATTTATATGCTGAGCAAGGATTCTTCGATGCCGTTTGTTGAAGTTGCAAAACATATTGGAATATCTGATGCAACCGTTCACATCAGGGTTAGAAGGTTAATAGCCGCTGGGGTCATAAAGAAATTTACAATTTCAGTAGATAATAATATACTCGGTTATGACCATCTTGCCTACATGGCCATAAACATTGAACCGGGTTTTGCCGATGAAGTAACAGAAGGATTGCTCAAGCTTGATGAAGTCTTAGAGATTCACGAAATGCATGGAAGATTCGATCTTATTTTGAAGATACGAGCAAAAGATTTAGATCAAATGCGAGATATAGTGGTTAATAAGATTCGCAAATTACCAAGGATCTTGGAAACGGAATTAATGACGGTACTTAAAACCAGAAAAGAGGACCAAATTGTTTCCTTGAAGAAAGAAGTTCATGAGATAAATGATGGGGAGCGAGAGAGGTAACGCTAGCATTACTTTTACAAAAGTCCAAGTTTTTGAATGTCTGTTGAAACTATCGCTTCTGCTTATCCTTTTTAGACGATTGCCACCAATCGAGGTAGTCGTTGTGAAGTTTCCTTTTGTCATCGAAACTAGAGACTTTGATGTGCCTTATCTCTCAATTCATCCAGTTTTTCACGTGAAGCATAGATGCCGCAACTCCTACAAATAAAATTCTTTGTTGAAATATCAAATTTTAATTCCCCACCACACTCTGGACAAAATTTTGCCAATATGCTTTTATTAAATAGTTCGTAATAAAAAGTAATGTTTCCCCTCTACATATTATCTCGCTTTTAGCATCATTACTTGAAAACATGAATCCTGGGCCTAGCTTGGCTTCTTTTGCTGCTTATCTTTCTTGTTCAAATTCTTCAAAATTTTTGCGATCTTTGAAGTCACTTCGGAGGTATTCATAGACAGTGAAACATAATCTGAAAGAGCTTTAATCATTGGGCCCATCTTGTTTATTTCGGGCATAACGTCAACGCTTATTGCATTCTGTCTAAGCGCCTCCGAAGTTGATGGGCCAACGGATGCGACAATTACCTGTTCGTTTAATGCTGAACGCAAACCGAAAATATTGTTGTTCATGTTCGAGACTCTGAATAGTTCGAACACAGAAGGTGGACTTGTAAAAGTAATGACATGCACAGCACCGTTCATTATGTCAAGTATGAGTTTTGAGGTAGACTGAATCGTTGGCTTCACTTGTTGTTTATATCCCATTTCTTTCAATATGCTGTCAGCCGTCTTATCAAGCAATGAAGAATATGAGTATAACTGCAAATCGAAAATCCTTGACCCTTCCAATTCTAATTCGTCCTTAAAGCTTTCACTGCCGTTCCCATTACTTATTACGGCAATGCGCTTGCCTCTTATATCTCGGGATTTTAAAACCTTCAATATTCCTCCTGCTGTACTAGGACCTGGCTCAATATTAGTTAGAATCCCCAAGCTTCGCAATATGAATGACGGCTTATTTCCCCTAGATATTACCGTAGATCTGCGAATTCCTCTAACTAGTTCATCTCTCAATTTCAGAATTGAAGCAGCCCTGAACAGGTAATGAACGCTTAGCCCTGTCATGAATACGAAATACTCGACTGGTTGATTTATGACATTATTAATGAAAAGTTCAATTTCTTTCATGCTAATTCCAGCGTCAATAATACCTACTGTAGGGACCAAATACGGAATGCCTCCAAAACTTTTAACAATATGGCAAAGCTCTATCCCTCTCCTACTGCTTGTGATTGCGACTGTCAGTTTACTCAGCGACATACGTCTCTAGAACTACTTTCGGGACTTATTTTCATATTGCTATGCTCTTGAATTTTCATAATTGGACCAGTTGTTACTACAACTGGAACTCCCAATAAAAAAAAGATCGAGTCAATCATAGTGTTTCCATTGTGAGTAACCAATGATTTTTGGATGGATCAAATTGATTCCTGGGATTAGAGTTAAGAAGACTAAGCGATTTGGTGTAATGGACTTTTCTCTTCATCCTGCCACCCAAATGGCAATCCGTTCGCCCGTCAAATGCCATACACCTCCTTCATAATATGGCTTTCATCACTTAAATTTTTTGATCTCCAGCACACGATTATTTGCGTCAATAGTGCCTTGAATCCCATTAAAAGTTTTCCACATGTGACTTTTGTCCTTAATTTGGACTAAGGGTATTCCCGCAATGGCACACCCTGAAGCGGTGATGATGTCAACTTTGCTTGTACAAATTACTCCAGAGGGTGCCACACAATTCACCCCCAATGCAAAAATAGAATACGCCCCAACGCTACTTCCTACAGCGTGAGGAAATACCAATATGGTCTCTTTGATTGAGAGTCCAACTAAGTCGTGTAGTGGATCAGTTATTACCCCGGTTTTCAAGTTAACGTCTGACAGAAAGTTTATCGGTACATTGCTACATAGTATTTTACCCGTTCCGATTCCGCCTATTATCCTCCTGCATTTGATATATGTTGTCAAACTACTTCAAATGATCTTTCATAATGGTTTTTAGATCCTTTAAGCAAACTGGGAGTCGGTTAAATTTGTTGAAATAGTACGAGCCCTTTACGCTGTTTGTAATTACACCATCGTACTCTGCACGGGTTATCATTGGAGTGAGACAAGTGCATGAATCGCAAAAAATATTTCGCACCAGCCCTCTCAATTTGCTGGACGATTCCTGATTTCGAGGCTTTATCATAGATTGCACGGGGACAGAATATCATACATGGTTTTGAGAATTTCTTACCCTTCAAAGATGTTGACACAAGTTTTAACTCATTAAACCCAAGCTGAGGACTTCCAAGTGCTATTACATCTCCATTTTCTGACGTATTTAGTTCTGCTTTAACCGAATCCATTTCTTTTTTTCCAAAGTTTATCTGTTCAATATCAGAATCTTCATCAGTAAACATTCCACAGGCACCAGAAGTCCCAAGTGCTGATGATAGCGATTTTGCTTCCATGATATTTAGTCGCTTCGCCTGAGGACCAAAAGATACACAGCTCTTACTCACAGTTTTGCCGGTATGGTAACCCAACATCCCATATTCTAATTCATTTCTGAGCTCTGAATCGAGTTTTACGCGAGTTTTGGGGTGTCGAAATTTGGTATCAAGGAGGTCCGAATAAGGCGTTCTCCCAGTAATAGCGCTAGCTAATGCACTCAGGCCACTTTCTTTATTGGTTAACAAGCCGTAGACTGAGTTAGCCATAATTGCTGCGTTGCTTTCTGCGAAGCTTACTCGCGTGCCCTTTCTAGGTAGTTTGTATATCTCATATGGAATGCATGAAAAAGATGGTGATATGCCCATCTGTAGATACGATTCTGTAATCGTCAACTGTTTTCGCTTAAAGTAATCAGAGATTTTTGCTTCTTTGGATCGGTCATATCCCATCGGATTAAGTGTTGTGAACACTGATACCTTGGCTTTACTAAACTTGGTGATGAAGTCAAGTCCAGCGTCGCCTAGAGAATTGTAATTAACCCCTGAAACATGAGCCCATTTGATCGGAATCAACCTTTCAGCTTCAGTTGCCTCGCCTATTGCTATCAGTATCTTGAATGCAGTAGAAAGATGACTTCCGTATTTGCCGTCCAGCGCATTCTCCTCTTTCTTGGAAAGATACACGTGATGTATTTTGGAATAGACATATATATTATAACTCTGTCTTGAAAATACTATAACTGAGAATAATCTTCGAGTTCGACGGATAGTTAATTAAATTAATTTTGTCCATTGTTTTTGAATTATGAGGCACAAGATTTCTACGCGTAAGGAAATGGCATAAATAGAGTAATTATGCAGGAATAATATGGAATGTGCAGTATACGATACATATGTTAAAAAGAAAGATGGAAGAACTATGCATTTTGATGTAATTGTGGAATCGGCTACGCCTCATGATAAGGCTATAGAGTACGGGAAGGAATATCTAAATAGTGTCGGTGAAGGAGGACAAAAAATGACTCAGGAAGAATGTCAGTTCTGCCACATACAAGAGGCACCAGGTATGGTCGACAAAGGGATCAGAGAAAATGGATACTTCATCCAGAAGATGGAAGGTTGCCCTTAACTAGCGTAGGTTAACTACTTTCTATTTTTCAGTATTTGCTATACATTGGTAGCGCCAAATGTATGATTAAGATAGGCGGATATTAACATCATTACGAAATAACCACCTAAACTGTATATATAGATCTTGAGCTCAAACTTTGACCAACCTAAAAATTTTGAAAGACATTCCTGATTGAGTGCAACTCAATTCGGTATGTTTCAAAATTGTTCAACCGCGGTTGAATGTTCTCGTATCCAATGTTCCATGAAATTTTTCTTATTCTCATTAAGGCGTGATCTTGACCGAAGCGTGAAATATATCATAAATTTCCACCCGAAGTTATCACAATCTGAACAGTGGATCAAATAGGAGGAATCATATCCGTAAGCCTCTCCCACAACGCATTTTGAAGCCAATTTAAGCTCAAAATACCATTTCAACCAGGTAGCTGAAAACAGTCTTGGCAATTCATGCTGAAACAACCTGGAATTCCATTTAGGCGAAATGTCAGCGAGGCTCTGTAATTTTTCGAAACTCTCCATCGCTAATCCATCTTTCATATATTCATAGTAACGATATTAATATTAGAAGATTGCTGAAACACTAGCAATTATTACAGAACAAGTTGTATTAGACGATCTAGGTTAGTTAGACCATCGGATAAATCGTTCGTCTCTAAGCCCGCTAGTTCCTTTATTCAATTATGAAGATAGCATGAGACAAAATGATTATATCCAATATCCTTATTTGGTGGATCGACCTTACAAATATCCATTGAAAATTTACATTTGTTATAAAAATTACATCCCTGATCTGGGGAACTCTTATCCGTGGACTTGATAGAAATTAATTTTTGAGAAACCTGATTTGAAGGCTCCGGTTCAGAAACAGCCTGGATCAATGCTTGTGTGTATGGATGAAGAGGATTAGACAATACATTTTTTACTGAACCTATTTCTACAAGCTTCCCCGAATACATTACTGCGAGGTCATCACCTATATATTTCGATGTTGCCAAATCGTGAGTTATGTACAAATAAGTTATGCGTCTTTGGATACTTAGCTTTTTCATAAGTTGTAATATTTCAGCTCTTATCGATACATCTAACATTGAGACTGCTTCGTCAGCGATAATTCAGCTCAGGCATTAGGACTAAGAGCTCTGGCCAGCGCGACCCTTTGTCTTTGCCCACCGGATAGCATGTAAGGAAGCTTCATCGACGTCTCGACAACAGGATCCAAAAACACTGCCTCCATAGTCTTTAATGTAATTTCAGTCCGTTCCCGCTTAGAGTAGTAATTACAGAATATGTCCAAGGGTTCCATTACAATATTTAAGACGGTCATTCTCGGATCCAATGAAGTATAAGGATCTTGGTGGATCATCTGTACTTTGCTTCGGAAATTTCGGAGATCCTTCCCGGACTTGCGAGTAATATCAATCCCATTAAATAATATGCTTCCAGAGTCCGCATCTAAAGACCTAAGTATTAACCGTGCAAGGGTAGTCTTTCCTGAGCCTGATTCGCCAACGATTACAAGTGCTTTTCCTCGAGGTAATGTAAGTGTGACATCATCTACGGCTTTCTTGTATTTTTTTTTCTCAAGCTTCAAAGATGAAAGTATTCCGTCTGAAATTGTGAAATATTTCTTTATATGGTTAATTTCGATAATATTCCTCAAACCGTATGTTATTTATTATACCCGATGGAGATATAAAGAATTTCATAGTTCTACGCAACATTTGTGCATTTCAAAGAACAATGAGTTAAAGGGCGTTAATTCAAATAGTGCTCAGCTGAGATCCTTCATGGCGTACAAATTTGCCGTATCCAATAGCCTGATCATCAACATATCCATTTTCCATTATTGGCTTGCCTCTTACAATAGTCATTACAGGCCAGCCGCGTAGATGCCATCCTTCATAAATTGTGTAATCAGAATACGATTGCAATATTTCTGGCGTTACTATTTGTTCTTTTTCTAAATCAATTATAGTTAAATCTGCATCGGAACCGCATTGGATTGTCCCTTTTTTCGGGAACATTCCAAATATTCTTGATGGATTTAAGCTGCAAATTTCAGTTAACTTTTCAAGCGAGATTCTGTTTTTATTTACACCTTCACTTAATAAGACTGGCAACATTGTAGCAAGTCCAGGGAATCCTGAACGTGATTTCCACAAATCATCCTGTATGATTTTAGTTTCCAAAGTATTGGCAACATGGTCCGTGCCTATAGTATCAAGTAAACCCATTCTTATTGCATTCCAAAGCGTACTAACATCATCCTTGGATCTTAGTGGGGGAGCAACTTTTCCTCTTAGATTATCATATTCACTCGTATGCGTCAGATAATGTGGACAAGTTTCCACCCAAAACGATCTGTTCTTGTAAATACTCCTACTATTGACTATTGCCTGTAGAGCGTCTGAGGAGCCAATATGAACAAAATACAGGTCCGTTCCACACATTGAAGCCATGCTTGTTACCTTTTGTATCGAAATGACTTCGGATGATGTTGGTCTACAATTTGACCACAATTCCAGTAACGTATTTTTTCTGGTCTTACCCATCTGATTATTATCCCTCATGAATTTAGAACATTCTTGATGATCCTCAGAATGAACCAGCAACAAAGAATTCAAAAGTGCAGTTTTTCGTACGATATCAAAAACTAGTTTGTCAGTCATATTAACCTCAATTTCATCTAGATCATATTTTCCTGGTTCTAAGTCAGCAAGAATCTGCTTCATATCTGAGCCAAGATTCATGTATAGCTTATAGGAGTTAATTCCTAATTTTGAAAGAAATCGCATTTCCTTAAGTTGCAAATTGTTAAGAATTGACGCATGGATTTGGTAATCCACTAAGTGTTTTTTCCTGCTCGCCTCTAGATGTTTCCAAATGTTCTTGAAGGTTCCGTGCATTCTTAACATTCTCATAATAGTACAAATTCCACCAACAGCTGCCGAGCGAGATTCAGTCACGGCTGAACTTTCAATTGGAGTAAAAACACCATAGTGGACATGTGGATCTATTAGCCCAGGTAATACGTATTTTTTCGATGCGTTGATTACTCTGGAGGCTTGAACATTCTCTATTGATTTCCGGAGTGCTTTAATTTTACCGTCCTCAATAAGTATATTGGTATCAAGCTTGCCGACGAGAGGTATGATAGTTGAGGCATTTGAAATCAGTATGTCGCACGAATTCTCCAAAATATTCTATACTAAATTGAGTATGCACTTTAATTCTTTTGTTATACGAAACATTTGTCTTCACTTAGTGAGTCATATTGTATTGATAATATCCCATTTGGAAAAATGTCTACGTACAGGGTCAATAATTTTGTTGAGATATCGAGAAGCGAGCATTTTTCAAATCTACGGGATGAATTCTTTGTGATTTGTAATCACGCTCTCAGCTCGACATAGTCGTCGTAACAGATATCACCTCCATATTTGCTAGATCTTTCGATTTGAAATTCTCCAAATTCGTGAAAGATGACATAACGAACAATTTCCAATACTGGGTTGTAAATTAAAATCCCGGGCGGACAGTACGCTTGTGCTATCTTATCCCTTATGAGTTGCTCGTCATCGTGAATAGAGATACTTGAATTGGGTTTACTTTTGCTCATCTTGCTCGAAATGCGAAAATTTTCATCTGAATCAATTAGACCTAATTTTGAAGGCTTTTCGAGACCAGGTAATAGATGGTGGTGAACAGATACCGGGACCTTCCAGCTCAATCTTGGGAATATTTCCCTTACGAGCATGTGGATCTTACGCTGATCCATGCCTGCGTGAACTATATCCAGATCCAGAGTTCGAATGTCTACCGATTGCATGGAAGGATATAAAAGCTGAGACAAGTCAAGACTATCTTTTTCTGACCTTCCCATTATTGTAAGTGCACGTAAAGTCCTCGGTAACGTCATATATTTTGAATACTTAATGAGATTTTTCCAGTAGTCATGAGAGGAATCATACATTGCCGATCCTAAAATCACATTTATTCCTGGACAAAAAAACTTAAAGGCTTCTGAATAGTAGTTTGATACTTCGGTTATTTTTTCCCAGTTACCTTCTAATTTGTTATTAATATAAGTATGCCAATCTGCAAGAAACACATTGCAGTCTATGCGTGCTTTCAAGAAATCATTAATTTTGTAACCCGTTAGAATCAAACTTCCAAGATGAAGTTTCCCAGAAATTTCTAAGCCTATATAATGCTTAGGTTTGCTTATATTTTCAAATATTCTCTCGAGCTCTTGAGGTTGTACTATTTCTTCTGTGGGTGGTCTGCTAACCAGACGCATCCTGCTTTCGAGATCCATGATTCAGCTAAACAACTATACTGGCAACTATAACCTTTACCTTGATTTCATGTAAACGGCCTCTAATTAAGTCAGTAACTAGTTTGCTTCACTCAAGGCATGTTTGTGAGGAACTTTAATCTAATTTACCATGTTTGCATCAGAACTTGCAGCTTTTGGCATAAGCTAGGTAATACGCACAATGACATATGAATTAGAATCAGCGCTTACCCATTTCGTTAATCAATAGCGTCGTAATTCAGTAAATTCTAAGTAGGATGCTGAAACGACTAAGCCAACGAACCGATATGTATATCTTCAACTTCTATTGACTTTGACTGCTCTGAATTTATCTCTGAATTGTAAGTGTTAACTATTGGATGAATGCTGAACTTACAGATCAAATGATATTTGGTATTGTCATGGATTTATTAGCAGTGAGCTAAAGTGCAATAGTTTTGATCTTATAAGCAAGTGTTTGAGGTTTAATGAGGCACGAATTAAACAATATCTACCATACATTTGTCATCAATATACCAATATTTTACTCTCAAGTTAATGTAAGGTAATTGAGAAATTGTTCACAACGCTATCTCATAAGGAGAACGATTTGATTTGTGGTATCTGCATAATAAGATCGTTACCGATTCTTTCAAAATTCCATAATTCTAAATGAATGCTGTAGCGATTTAACAATAAAAATTTATGGCTTGAGACTTTAAGTAATTGTATAATGAGGCTTCGTGATCTAATAGACGGAAAAATTGTAGGAACGGGATCAGATTTTGTGGTTGTTTTGAAGGACAAAAAAAGAATTCTCATGCATTTGGAATCATTTAGACTAGTAGAACTCAGGAAAGATACAACTCCATACGGATCTGATTGCTAAAAATCTAAAATTGGGAAAGTATAGAATTTTGGTAGTGAAAAAAGTTAAATTTAGATGTTAGACAATCTTCAATGTTTGAAAAATAAAGCTACTATAGAAGTCATAAATCGATCCAACGGTACAAAGACTGGAAATCACGAAAACATTATTCATAGAAACAAAATTCACTATCACAGGAAGGCCGAATCAGAATTTTTCGTCGACAATTCTGCGCTTGCCGGATTTACAGGAGAAAGAATATTGTACATGGCAGTGAGAGAGCTTTTAGAGAATGCATTGGATTCTTGCGAGATCAATCATGTTCTTCCTGATATTGATTTGCGACTCAGGATTCTCGATCCTGAAAATGACTTGTGGATCATTTCTTGTAAAGATAATGGCATAGGAATTCCATCTGATAAACTTCCAGTTGCAGTCTGCTCATTTCTTACTTCAGGCAAATACGTAGAAAAACAACAACGAGGTCTTTTTGGAGTTGGTCTGAAGATGATAGCTGCCTTTTCTACGAAAGATACAGATCACCCTCTTCGCGTGTGGTCCAAGTCAATTGATGAACCCGAGTATTATTTTGATCTTAGAACTGATATTGGAACTAATAAGCCAATAGTACTCTGAAAAGAGAGTTGTAAAGGAGGCTGAGCGTGAAATAGAGGGAGAATTTGGGTTCAAAGTGGAAGCAGTCTTACGAGCAAGATTATCTCCTGTTACTAGAAATAAGATTTATGATTATATCAGTCAGACGAGCGTCGTAAACCCCTATGCTGTTCTCACGTTTGAATCTGACGAAGGATCCGTAACTTTTGAGAGAAGGACATCGGTGATGCCGGTTCCCGCGAAGGAGGTGCTTCCGCATCCTGCGGACATGGATCTTAAAACTCTAAGGAAGGCCATACTCAATCACGTGAGTCAGAAAACAACACTTCATGGGGTTCTGTGCAACTCATTCCAAAAAATGTCTGCTGAAAAAGCAAGAGAAATTATAGTTAAAGCAGGGTTAGATTTGAGGCTAGCTGATAAGTACAACGAGCATGAATTGATTCGAGTTGTCAATGTGTGTAAGCATACTAAATTTCAGTCACCTAATACAGATCATCTAAGTCCTATAGGTGAGAAAATTCTAACCGCGGGCATGACTTCAGAATACGCAGTAATTATGAACAAGGAAAATAATCAGAATTCAGCTCCTCAAACACATCTTTCTGTAAAATTATTGAAGCCATCTCTGACAGCTTATTCATCTAGGACATGTGTCATAAATAATCGTCCTACTGTGGTAGAATGCGGAATTGCGTACGGTGGTGACATAGGATCATTCAAATTGTTTAGATTTGCCAACAAGATTCCTCTCCTGTACGATGAGGGGTCTGATGTAGCAAAGGAAGTAATTTCTGAAGTTGAGATAAACAAAATGGGAATTTCTAAAAAAGAAGTCAAGGAGCAATTCCGAAATGCAGAAACCAGATCGGACCGAGCAATAGATTATTTGCCTATGCACATATTCTTCCATATCTGTTCAACGAAAATTCCGTATAAAACGGCGGGAAAGGAAAGTATTGCTGCAGAGGGCGACTTAAAGCGGTACATGAAATCATGTCTATCTGACCTTTATAGGAAAGTAAGTGCTCAAATCAGGAGGGAACTAAAGATCAAAGAAAATGAGAATAAATTGAAACTTTATCGGCACTATATTCCTTTCATTGTAAATGCTATATCAGAATCAATCAAAATTGATGTAAAAAAACTAACATCAGCCTTCAATTTGTTAGCTGAAAGATATATAGGAAATGAATTGTTATCCCTACCTGAACGCTCTAGTGAAAACAGCGAAACATCTGCCGAAAATATTTCTACGGCTTTGCCTACCGCTGAAACGCGTGAAAGGACATATGTGAATAATAAAACAATTTCGAAAGTCAGACATACTAGAAAGACTAAAGCGTTAGATACGCAGAAGATCCGACAATCTGACATCTCAAGTAACATTGGATAAGTTCAAGCAAACTAAAGCTAAGAAGAGATAACCATGCCAACAAGAGACAAGGGACATCAAGACGTGATAAAGAAAATCAAATCGATAATGAAAACAATATCCGACGATGTGATTTTAAAGCAAATAATGCCTTCCTTTGAGGTTCCAAAAATAGGATATGACAATACTGTTTGGTCCGATGACAAACGAATGCTTACAATTGGTAACAAAACTGTCCTGATAGGCCCTCACAGTGCCAAAAAAATTCCCACATTTTCACAGTATCTAGTAATGGCAAACGCGATAAGAAGGTTACTAGATGAGGAAATGGAAAGCACTATCCGTGGCTTGTATTATGCGACATTGAGTACTGTCGGTGATGAAAAAAATAAACAGAAATTTTGGAATAGTCAAGAGGATTCTGACAATGCAATTAAGGCTATAGAGCTTATGACGAATGTTCCACGCGAGGAATTTTCTGTCACATCCAAGCCGAAAGGAATGATCTCCGGCCCAATCACACTGCTAGTTGGCGGTGACTTGATTGATTGTAATTTGGGCAGTCGGGCTACATCGCAGCTTATTCCGACCAATATACGTGATCTAGAAATAGTTGATGTTAAAGCTGATTTAGTGATGGTAGTCGAAAAGGACACGGTACTCAACAACATAAGAAAATCTGGGTTCATACAGAAATACAATGCCATCCTAATGACTGGTTCTGGGGAACCTGACAGAGCGACTAGAATGATGGTTAAGACATTGAATGAGAAGTGGAAAAAACCGGTAGTAATATTTGCTGATGCTGATCCCTGGGGGTTAGGAATCGCTCTTCGATATAAAATCGGAAGTGAGTCGCTCAGTTATGATAGCGACAGATTAGTGACTCCTGATGCTAAAGTTCTAGGAATGATGTTCTCTGATATTTATGAATATAACATACCAGAAGTCGCCAGGTTGGCTGCAACTGAAGAAGACGTGAATAGAGCTCATGATATGAAAAAGAAGCCATGGCTACAAGATCGAAAGTGGAAAAAGGAACTAAATTTGTTTTTAGAACGTAAAGAGAAGTGTGAATTAGATGCATTCTTTAAACACGGTTTCAAGTATCTGGCTGAAACATATCTTCCAAATAAGTTGAGAGAGGCGGGAGTAATCTAGTGATGAATAAAATTCCCAATTTAGTTACGATAATCACGGTTAGTAAATTCAAAACAGAGCGGTGGTAACCTTTGCTAAGCATTAGAACAATTAATTTTTAAGTTTTATATTCCCTTGACCCTTTCATTTCTGCGAGTTACCACCTTGTAAAGTATAACTATTAAAAGTATCCATACGGAGGCGAGCGCAATATTTGTAAAACTAGCAAAGAGGAAGGGGATAGCTTCTTCAAGATTTTTTGAAATTTTTTGAACTGAATTATGCATATCTATTAGAGCTGTATTATAGGAATCACTGTTTGGTTCAAGATATGAAACTAGTCTCCCTCGCAAAATCAAGGCGTCTAATTCACTATGGATTGAGTCAAAGTCAGTCCTAGCTGTGGCAAATGGCCATACTGGGTTACCTTCTGTCGGTAGGTTCTCTTTTGCGAGGTTCACAAAATCTACTAGAATGTCGGGTGTCTGACTCGTTTCTGCTCTTTCAAGATAGGCAACCGCTTTGTCTAGTGGATATATCGTGCTTTGATATCCAAGATATGCAATTATTCCGCTTACAAAGAGAAAGAACAGAAGTCCAATTCCTATAACTTTTGATTGCCTTCTATACATTTGTGGACCATCCTTCCTTGCTACGGAAGTATGAATTAACGATTTTAGATGACTTCTTGTATTTAAAATACCCTCTTTTCCGAAGTACGCGGGTTCAAAATTTCTAGTGGATAGATCAACGTAAGGCCTTATTCGAATTTGGAGTTTCAACAGATAGGCCTTTTATTATTCTTGGTAAAGGACTGGACGATACTAAGGTAAGCTACGTACATGAATCCGAAAGTTTGCAAAGCAATTACAGGCATAAGTAAAGGATGACCTGACAACAATGAAATGATCAGCGCAACACAGCCGTATATGGAGAAAAATATTTCAATCATAGTAGTCTTCGTAAATGGAAGTACGTAAGATTGAGATTCCCATTTTTGCCTTTTCTCTACAACCCCAAATTTAGGGGTCCTTAAGAATTCATTTTTCTTGCCAACCATGCCATCAATTACGGCTACGGAATTATTGATGGATATTCCTGAAGCAAATAAAATCAAGAATAAGTATTGCAGAGTCTTATTTTTCCAATTTTTTCCCCAAATCTTTCGTATCATGAAAACGTAAGTAACAGGACCTAGAATTAGATATATTATGATGCCCAGTACTGCAGACCAGGCTGTTGCTTGAATTTCATAATTCAAGGCCAGAAGCACAGGAAATATTAGGAATTGAATCAAGAATAAGCGGATTAATGATATGCTTTGTGAGCTGAACAAACACTTGAATTTTCGTGTCCAATGGAATCCCTCCTTGACCAATAATTTCCATTAATAACTTTGATGCAACTTGTACGGATCCCTTTGCCCACCTAAACTGTTGTCTCTTGGCAGCATTCATTTGTACTGGGAGCTCACCATGGACTATAATGTCCTCAACAAAAATACACTTCCAACCCCTCAGTTGAGCTCGATAGCTCAAATCGAGATCCTCTACTAAGTGTACGTGTATGCCACCCTCCGGAATCCACAATGCAGGAAGCTCTCCACATACCTGCTGTTCCGTTAAAATTCATAAAAAGATGCGAGATACTTTTGGCCTTTTGTTCAACCAGGAAGTGAAGGTCTAAAGACACAGCTTGAGCACCCGTTAAAACAGAATAGGTCTCGTTAATATGGCCCCAGCGACATTGAACTAGACCTATTTTGGAATTCGCAAAGTATGGAACGACTTTTTTTAGGAAATTCGTGGGCGGAATAAAGTCAGCATCGAAAATTGCTATGAATTCCCCCTTTGCAGTCCTTTAACCCATTTTGCAGGGCACCTGCCTTGTAGCCAATTCTACATTCTCTCCGAAGAATGTTAATATCATAGCCTTCATGACGGAAACGTTGAACTACCAGTTGGACCAGTTTTGATGTTTCATCATCGGAGTCATCTAATACTTGGATTTCTAGTTTCTCCTTTGGATATTCCATTTTGCACACAGCGTCTATCAGTCTTTGTGCGACGTATTTCTCATTGTAAATAGGAAGTTGGATTGTTACTCTAGGAAAATGAGAAATTGGGCTAGCTTTACTGTTCTGAATTCGAATCTTTTCATGATAGTTGTTTCTAGTTGACCTAAAACTAAGATAGTGAAAGTTTAAGGTGTACGCTGTCATAATCCAGGCTATAGCTACAAACACTAAGAATAAGATTCCCCCCATTTCCGACATTAACTAATATCCTCTCAATAAAATGTACAGTAACTATTTATAGTCAACGTACAGAGTTTTAGGCTACTGGCCTTTCTGGAATATCTTTACGCACTGAGGAGGACAAACATTTTCACACGCCATACAAAATATGCAATCTTTTTCTCTTATCATGAATGGTTTTTTTTCTGATGCAGGATGTCCAGGGGTATCCAACCACTCATAGACGTTGACAGGGCAAGCTTCAATACATGCACCGTCGGCAACGCAAATATCAAAATCAACACAGACCTCCGTTCCCCAAATTCCTAGTTGTCCAGGCGGATCTATAGGTCCCCATACCTTAATTCCCTGATATGTCCCAACTACCTGACGTTTTGATTTAAAGGTCGAATCAATCGGTCCTTCAACTTTAGAATACGAAGTTCCTGATCCAGTAAGTGAAATTGTCGTGTTTCCGCCGCTCGATATAGGCGGAGCAGCAAGAGTAGGTTGAGGTGGAGAGGTAGAGGCTGGCTGAGGGGCTTGCCCTTGTGAAGGAGCGGAAGCTACAGAGGTCCTCGAAATGGGATTTCTTTTAAGCGGAGTCATTTCAAACACCTTCTTGATTGCATCATCGAGTGATAATTTCAGAGTCTTCTGATAATACGCTACTAATTTGTCACCTATCTTTGAATTCCAAATTATGGTATCAATTATGATTTTTGCATTAGAATCTGCTTTTTGTCTATAATTCTTGATCCAAAAGAAATCTCCAAATGATTCAATAGGCTTAATTTGATATATGATATCAATGACTTCACCCGTAACAACTTCTACTGTAATGTCAAGGTCTGCATACAACTCGTTATTAGTTATAGGATCTACGGCAGTTTCTGTCCACTTGTGTGTGACGTATATACGATCAGCATATGCGTCAACTTTGAAACCTGAACTTTTCAAATTATTCATAAGTGTAGATATTTCCGAAGGATTTGTCAATTCAACAGGAAGTCTAAATATTCCCAAACGCGACGCATGCAGAGGATACACGCCCCGTTTGGCTACGTCTGAGAGCATAACCCAGACGCGCTCCTCTAAGAGTGTGGACATGAACTACAATTTACCTCCAGGTGCTAAAAGTATTTCGATACACACCAGTTCATATGCAATTAATAGAGCGATATTCCCTCTTGTAAGAAACTGAAAACAGCAAGATAATATTAATCTGAAGATAAATCCCACAAATTGTTAATTGATAAATAAGAATTTGCGGTAGGGAACGATTAAGATTCACAATAGATTCTAAATAATAAATTAATCATTTTGATTCGGTAGCACTTAAATTATGACCGAGTTCAGCCTTATTATGGGCCGGTAGTTTAGTCTGGTAGAATACCTGCCTTGCATGTAGAATGAAAATTCATTACAAGGGAAACGTAGGTGGTCGTGGGTTCAAATCCCACCCGGTCCACCAAGATGGCGCTCTCCTCAATGAAGACGAGTTAATTCATTTCGCTTGCGCTTTAGGTTGCCAGGAGTAATTACGCATAATAAACATTGAATCAAGCTGAAAGTGAATTAATAATTACTCACTTCTTTTCAGAAATTAAGACATTACTTGATTCTACTTATTTGTTCTAGAAGAATAAATAGCAGATAAATCTTACAATATTATCCTTCTTATTTGTTACCACTTAGTGTAAAGCACTCTAAATATAAGATGTTAAAAAAAATACAACAATGAAAAAGAAAAACAGCATGACAATAATCATCATCGCTGCATTACTACTAACTGGCATAGTGGGTATCACCTCTGCCATAGGAATGCAATCAGCATTAGGAGGAGATAATAATGATAATGAATTAAAAATAAAACAAGGGGCAAATCAGGACAATAATTGTGATTTAAAGAATGATTTAGACAAGAAGGGGTCCACTGATAACCAATTTGCATGTGCAAACATGGCATTCAATATAGTTTGTTTGCCAGATTCTGTTTGTATAGTACCTAATGAGAAAGTACCGTACCAGCTCGCTACTCCGACCTGAAAATATCTGGCGACAGACCCTTTTTTTATTACCCCTTGGGTTGCATCAGCTGTAGTTGATTTGCAGTTACGATTTACGTATACTCAATTAATTAAGCCCGATTAAATATATTCAGATCAGTTGCTTGCTCACAGCAAAGAATAAGTTGGACAAAGATACTTAATTTAACCAATGTCATTTTTTGGGGGAACCGGTGGTGGAAGCACAAAAAAGCACAAGTACAATGATTTAACACTAAGTATTAAACAGACTGTTTTGGAAAGAGCGCATCATAGATGTCAATCATGTTCAGTGAAACTTCATGGCAGTAATGGGCCTTTTTTTGAGCATATAAATGGTTCACGGAAGGACAATAGACCTGCAAATCTTCGAGCGCTATGCGAAAAATGCTTCGAGCCAGTAAAGAAGAAAGAGAATAGAAAAGGGATATTTGGTACACTACGTAATAATTTTGGGATGATTTTAGGGAAATGATATTGTTGCCAGAATTAAATATAATTCAGCAAAATCCAGGAATCGCTATTATGGTCAAGTAGAAATGTAGAAATGTACAAAATAAACTATATCCTACAAAGATAATTATTAGCCATTTGGTCTATGAAATTGGATAACTATCGAGAACGGAGAAAAATATATGACAATGATGGGTCAAATGAGGATCACCTTGTCATATATGAAAAATGGGTAGTAGCGCTGCAGAATAATCCTGAAGATCGAAAGTTTTTCTTGAAGGAATTTTATTCTCAAGGATATTATGAGGCATATGATATAGTCATGACATATGCAGAGAGAACACATGCTACAGTATTGTGGTTCAAGGAGAAGAGTGGTGTTGGTTATCCTGAATGCAATGTCAACTTTCCGAAATTGGAATTTGTTTGTACATATTGCAATAGAGAGTTCGCCGACCCAGACCCAATTCCTTGTACGAATGAAACATGTCTTTCATATTTCTGCTCTAAATGTTGTCTCCAACAACATCAAGCTTTGCGCAAGGTTCATCACTAATTAAGCGATCCCTTACAGTTGATAATTTATGTCATTTTTAGCGCACTAAAATCTGTCAATTCCCATTATAACAAAAAGAAACAAGTTATGACAGGATGGGAAATTAGTATTTATTGCTTTGTACGGAGTGATCTGTTTTAATATTTGGTTATTGAGTCACCTTTAGTCATTATAACGGTAACAAGCCTAATTCTTTCGTGATCCGCAGTAAACTGATCCAAGTAACGCGAAGAAAAGTCATGTGGAGCTCCATCATTAAGCATTTCTATCTTGAATCCGATTGAACTGAAAATAATCTGCAACCATTGCTTCCAAACTACATATGCAGAGTTTGAAACTGGCTGAAACAGATCGTCCGTAAGTTCAGTGACGAGGATGAAGAGACCTAATTTCTTTAATTTTCTTAGAACAATTTCATAAAAAGGCAACCAAATGTTTTGCAAACATTGGTCGACATATTTAGGATGTGGGAGGACCGAAATAAAAGTATCAACTGACTCGTCTGGAAAATCAGCTATTATTATTTCAAATGATTCATTAATGAACAGAATATTATTGTTTGATGGTAGTTCGCAGGCTTTCCGATGCTCTAAAGTATCAATTTCAATTCCAATGAATAACACATTATTTTTAATTGGGTTGTGAGCAAGTTCAGCCAACAGTCGACCATCTCCAGAACCTAACTCCACGACGATCGTTTCGTATTTACCAACTAGTGATAAATCCAAAATATATCAGATAACTGCATAGACAATTCAATGTTCTGGGATTAGTAATTCTGATTCGAGCAATTGCTGTATGAGCTGAACTACCTCTTGTTCTACTTGTTGTCTGGGTAACGCTAATTTGTTTGAAAAGTGATCTGCTAGCTCGGTAATAGTTCTTGTTCCATCGCAACTATTCCAAAAATCCAATATTGCTTGATTTACCATGAATCCATTGTCTTTTTCGTTCTTAAGAATTAATGAGCCATCTTTTTCATTAATTAATTTGCCTTTGGCCAAAGGTTTGTACTTCTCATAGTCGACTTGAAACCTCAGTTTTGGCTTTCCAAATCCCAATTGATCTCGGACTGACGGTTCAATCTTATCAATGCTCCATGGAGGATCCCAGACTATTGATACATTTACGCCACCGACGCCACTGATCTTACTAACATATCTCTTTACGTCACTTACCAAAGTATCGTGTAACGGGCATCCACGAGTCGTCATAGTCATCTCTATGTCAACATTGTTTTCTTCATTAACCTTAATTCCATATACGAGTCCTAAGTCAACAACATTAACTGGAATTTCAGGATCCATACATTTTCTTAGGGCTGAATACACTTGTTCCTGTGTTACTTTCTCAGGCATCTATTATTAAAAGTGAATTTACAGATTAAATACTTTATCTATCAGAACCTATGATTCTGGCGAATTCCCTCATCAAAGGGTGGGAACAAGACGCCTTTTTCTGTTATTATTCCAGTAATCAGGTCAGGGGGAGTAATATCAAATGCTGGGTTGAATACCCTGACTTGCAATGGTGCAACTAGTCTATTTCCAACTCGAATAACTTCAGTTCTATCTCTTTCTTCTATAACTATGTCTTTCAGTTCGCTTTTTAGATCAAATGTAGAGGTCGGAGCGGCTACGTAGAAAGGAATTTCGTGTCTCCTCGCGAGAGCAGCTATTTGATATGTTCCAATCTTGTTAAAAACGTGTCCGGTTCTCAGAACTCTATCCGCACCAACTATGACCCTATTGACCATTCCTTGAGATAGAACATATCCTGAAGCTGTATCTGGGATAAGGCTGACGTTAATTCCATCGTGCTTCAATTCAAAGGCAGTTAGTCTAGAACCTTGCATGACTGGTCTGGTTTCGGTTGCAATTACGCGGATTTCCTTTCCATTCTCTTTGGCGGCTCTAATGACACCGAGTGCGGTGCCATATCCAACTGTCGCAAGCGATCCCGCATTGCAATGTGTCAGGATGGTTTCGTCATTCGATATCAACTCTGCACCAAATTGCCCTATTTTTTTATTTGTGTTGATATCTTCGTCAGCCATTTTTATCGAAGTCTCGAGTATACTCTTTCTTATTTCATTGACTGAATTGCCCTCCCTTGCCTTGCCCATAGTCAAGTCAAGAGCCCAGGCAAGATTAACTGCAGTGGGTCGAGTTGATTTTAGTGTTTCATAAGCTCCCTGCAAATCTAAAAGCAATTCGTGATGATCCCTCGCTTTACTTTGGAACGCCGCTAGGCACATGCCGAAGGCGGCTGCTACACCTATAGCAGGGGCCCCCCGGACAACTAGACTCTTGATAGCCCTTGCGACATCTTCATATTTATCGTACTCTACATAAACAAGCCTTGTTGGTAACTTTGTCTGATCAATCATTACAACTTTACCATCGACCCATTTCACAGTAAGAAGCGGCTTGACCATGACCTTATTTTTCGGGTGGCGCATTAACTCGTAAAATTATATCATTCTAATAATAATTTACTCCCTCGAATGTAAGAGTCACTTAAGTCTAACTTGCTAACAGTCAGAGTAATTTAAACATAAAGGACCAATCAGTACCCTCATTTTTCCTGGATTATTTGCAGATTTTTGGATATGTAGGTCAAACAAATCCTGGCCAAAGAACGATCTGACAATTGGGGTATAGGGCATATTTCCGAATGAGTCGTTAGGGTACACTATGTTAAAATCCCCTCTGCAAAAATGTGGATAGAATAATTAAATTATTCCTACTATTGATACGATCTAGTGGCCAATTTCCTTTATCGGTTTCCTTTACTAAAAATAAATAAGCCCATACTCCAATCAGGATATTTCATTTCGGTTCAATCAGTTCGCCTATTGTTTGGTTCAACGCCGCTTCAGCAATGTCAGAAGACCGTTCTGCCGTTCTTCTAATATCCTCTAAAATAAGTTTCAGGTTCACAAGGTCAGAGTCTTTTATCTTTTGACTATCAATAACTGATATTATTTCCTCTTCTAGAGATCTAACGCTAGCAGATCTATCAACTATACTATCCGCCAAATAATAGTCCTTTCGTAGAAATGCTTCAACTGAATCATTCAGGATAGTGAGTGACATTTGACTCATCTCTCGAACTTTATCGATGACTTTATCATGTAATTTTTCCTGGATTTTTGCAGATTTCATTGCTATGCCAGTGGCATGATCAGCTATTCTCTCAATACTTTTGACAGCAACGTGATAACTTATACAATCGGCAGGACTTTTCAATCCAATTTCCTTTAAGATCCTTTCGTTCTGAGAGGCGATTACCAAGTTTCGAAGTATGTACAAGCTAAATCGATCAACCTCGTCATCTGATCTTATTACTGCCATCGCAAGATCATTATTAATTTCTTGTAAGGCGGTCATGGCATCATTATGCATTGAGGTGCCTATCAAAAACATACGCCTTACTGCAGTCTTAACGGATAGCTCCGGAAGACTCGAAAGGACCTGAATTGTCATTAGATCCGAGGATTCGCCTATAATTTCAGTTCCCACCAGGTTACGTCTAACGACTTCTCTAATAGCTTCTCGTTGGGCTGGATATATTCTGCCTGACTTTGATTTTAGATTTATCACATTGTAGCCCATAAGGTACATCGATACAACCTTCCTTTTGAGAGTATTTTCGCCGTCTTCGGTAGCAACTAGAGAGTGTGCCTCGTGTGTAGAAGCCGTTGTCCTTAGGCTCGTAGGAAAAATTGAGAGTGAGTGATTTGCTTCTCTAATCACCGTAACGGAATCCCCCGCTTTTAGACTCATTTCGCTTATCCATTTCTTCGGTAGGGATAGAATGTATGTGGACCTTCCAGTATATTGTATTTTCCTGACCTCGCTGTTTTCAGGATAAGACATCAATATAGATGACTAACCACATTAATCTTAAACATGTTATGTTAATTTACTATATAGTTCTATATAGTAAGGTATCACGACATCGGCTAACTGGTCCTCCCTAATATCAATAAATATAGAACACTGACAGATAATGTAGGTAGTCAACCATTATTGTCTTTCATAAAATATCGTATCTTGAGGTTTAGAAAAGTAACTAGGAATAAACTATACGTCTTGATTAGATATCTGCTGTTTTTGTATCTTGGATTTAAAATGAAACTTGGGTGGTATTAATCCTGAGCCCTTTGTTATGGCAATTTTTCCAATGTTTGCAAATCGCTAGGGTCTTGTAAATCGTAAGTAGTACACAGACTATAAGGTGAACACCAATTAATGGAGATCTATAATCCATCCATTTTTCTGTAATGCGACATTATTCAAATTATTTCAAATCTCTTGTTCTTATACTGACATTAACTCGTCTACTTTTTTCGAGCTTATTGACATCTCTAATTGCCAAGAAGACCTTTAATCATCATGGCTAATAGAATTAATGAGTTTGGAAAACCAATTAACAATAAGGGAAGCTCGCAATGTGACTCAAAGTAGTGAGGCTTATCAATCGGACCGTTCTTACTTCGACAGTATAATTGGATTCGATGACGTCAAGAGGCTTTTTGCATTGTCACTAGAATCAGAGAAGCCTGTGCATATTCTGCTAGTGGGACCACCTGCTTCGGCAAAAACACTATTCATGCTAGAATGCATGAAATTGAATCGATCATATTTTACTCTTGGGAGTCATAGTACCAAAGCCGGAATGATT
Organism: uncultured Nitrososphaeraceae archaeon; assembly: GCA_963788355.1. Classification (GTDB taxonomy): domain Archaea; phylum Thermoproteota; class Nitrososphaeria; order Nitrososphaerales; family Nitrososphaeraceae; genus TA-21. Next base: position 396,035 of record CAWBGD010000012.1, read on the forward strand.
GATTATTTGTTCAACAATCGACCCAAATATTTGATAATTGATGAAATTGAGCATATGCCTAACAAGGACCAGACAGCCCTTTTGAGCCTTATGGAGACAGGATTAATTGCGGAAACAAAGCATAAGAGAATAAGATCTACCCAACTCAAAACTTGGGTATTTGCAACTAGTAACGGTACTGAACATATGTTAACACCCTTGCTTTCACGCTTCCTAGTATTGCACTTTAAACCATACAAGTTTGAAGATTTTCAAAAAATTACTGTACATATGCTTGAACGAGAAGGAATACCTAATGAAATCTCGACTGAAATTTCTAAAGCAGTTTGGTCAACTATGAGGTCAAAGGACATAAGGGATTGCGTAAAAATTGGGCATCTTGCGAAAACAAAGGAAGATGTATTTTGGATAGTAAATGCGATCCGAAATTATAAATGATAGATTCTAATGATTCCCAATTTTTTCAAAACTCGTGTTATTTTTGAATAAATATAAGCACCTGTCATGTATCGACGTTTATAAGGACAATAAACTCAATTATTCATTATCCAAAGTTAGCCACATTTATCTGGACATAATAGATGGTTTAGATGCCTAGACAGTAACAAAAATTGTTTTCCTTTTCTGGTCACTTCATATACGTGCTTCTGTCCATCGTATTTTAATAAATCATTTTCTATCATTTGAGCCACGTACTCTTTTAATTGGCGATTGGAATTGAGTGAGGTATACATTATCCGCGTCACTAATGGGGCCTTGTTGATATTTCTAATGTTTTCTAAAATCATAGTATAAATTTCTTCCTTGTTCTGGTTTCTCATACCTTTTTCCTGGATAAATTAATTCTTAGAGTTGAAGATAAAAGCATAATGGAAAATAAAAAAGTAAAAAGTCCTAGAGATCTTTTCTAAACTGGTGAGCGAACAAAGTGACATCCTGAGGAATTAAAATGCCTTGAAACCTCGGGTCAACATTTTCTATTGAAACATTTATGGCTCATGCCGATCAAAGGTTGCAATAAATTATTTAAATCTAGATCTCGTGCATATGGTGTTAATGATCATTAAGAACACTGATCCGTACAAGTTGAAAAAATGTACAATTTGCAAAATTAGCATACGTTTACAAGAAAAGTACTTTACCTATCCGCTCTCATTTCAAGTGATCTGTTTACAATGTGCTCTTCATGAGATCCCAAAGATATTGGGATTGTTGGAAAGTGATCTAACCAAAATAAGAGAATCTCATTCCGATCCTAAGAGTGATCCAACCGAAATGAGAAAAGGCAATTACCCCTAATAATGTGAAGTGACATTTCTTATATAGACTATTGAAGTAAGCATTCAACGTATACAGTAGTTAGGAAATAAGCACTTTAAATGATAGAGTTTTGATCACTTCAATTGTTCTCCGAATAGTCAAAAGACAATCATTCTTACTTCTAGCGTGCACATATTAGTACGATTATTTGAACCAAATATTTGGTTACATTTGACATATTAAGTTAAATACGATTTGGCGACGGCTTTTGTATGATTGACTCCGTAACTGAGGTAATTAAAGAATCGAATACCCTTAAGAAGATGAAACAATACTTCCATATAAACGATGATTATTACGTTTTGCGATACTTTCAACACATGGGATTGAACAACCAAAGCTCTTCCAGTGAAGACTAGTAATAATGATGAATTTACCTTGAACGATATTTGGTTAAATAAAAAAAGTTCTTCTCTCAACACTGTTGGATTGTCGAATTTGCGCTCTAATATTGCTGAGATGCAATCTATCTAATTGTCTCGCAATCAGATGATCTCACATCTCCATCAATAGCACTGTAGTCGGTTATGGAATCTATTCCTGTTCCACAGTAAAAGAAATCAGCACCTTCCCCTCCTGTCAGTGAATCGTCACCATGTCCACCAGAGAGTAGGTCGTTTCCGTTATCTCCATGAATTTCATCATTTCCTTTCCCTCCTTGGATCATATCATTACCGTTTCTTGCTACTATCAAAAATGCTGTAAGATCCCCTCCTCCAAGGTTACTATTCAGTGTAGCATTGATCCTGTCGTCTTTATCAGTGCCATTAATATGGTCAATAAATGTGTTTCTAACCGCGGTAAAATTAGAATTGTTAGTCTCAATAGAGGCAGTACTAATATTCTCAGGGAGTGTAGGACTTGGAGTAACACCAGTAATATTAATACTGTTCCATCTGCTTACAGGTTGATTGGTAACAGTATCCAAGCATGTAATTTTTGCAGTCAATTCATTTGGGCCAGGAACAATCAAATGATATTTTTCAGTATATCTAAATGTCCAACTAGAGAAATCGTTATTGTTATTTCCCACGGCCCTTGCCTTAACTATTTGAAATGGTTTTAAATCATTCCAATCTACATAAACAGTACAATTAGTCGTTAAATTATCAGATGAAACTCCAGATATATTTAGCTCACCGTATGGAACACTCTGATTTTGGCCATGTGATACTATCTTAACAAATTGTTCTTGTGAGAGATTATTATGAGGCTCCTGTGCAATTGAGAATTCGAAACTAGAGCCTTCATAAATTACAGAGATAGTAGCAATTAAAGGTATTAGTAGTAAATTCTTGTAAGACAAGAATGAGCAGCTCAAAATTACGGACATCCAAGTCAGCATGAATAGTCTGCAATTTTATTCCAATTGGAGAAAAATATCACACACAATTATCATATATTTTACTCCTACAAATCTATCGCAATTACCAAAATCTCTCAAACTTTTGACTGCCTAAATTTTCTTTGCGTTAACATGACATTTTGTAATTTATTTGTTAGTAACTCGCCAAAAACTGGATGTTTAGTTCCTTCATAACTGACAAGGTCATCTGCGTTGGTGTTGTATTGAATTGTCCAAACTGGAACAATTATATTTGTGCGGCAGGAAAAGCGCCATTGTTATTTCGAGACTATATCTACTATAAGGGATATATCTGGGTATTTGACTACTGCAGAATATATTATGAGCCGTGGTCCAAAATCACCAGATATTTCTAAAACTAATATTTTTAGATTCATGAAAAAATATGATATAAATAGCTATGACGAACTTTTAGAAAAATCCACACAAGATATTGATTGGTACTGGAAAGCTGTAAATGAAGATCTTGATCTCAGGTGGTTTGCCAGCTATGATAAGGTGGTTGATATCAGTCCCAATTACAGTAATCGAGATTCGCGGTGGTTTGTGAATGGTAAATGCAATATTATAGATAATGTGATTGATAGAAATTTGAAATATTGTCCAGGCAATATTGCATATATTTTTGAGAATGAAGATGGATTTGTTACAAAAGTGACGTACGAAGAGCTTAATATGCATGTAAACGCTGTTGCAGCTGCGCTAAAATCTTTTGGTTTAAGAAAAGGCGATGTAATCGGAATTTACTTGCCGATGATTCCAGAGGCGATATACTGTATCTTGGCTTGTTCCAAAATTGGTGCTATACATACTGTAATTTTTTCTGGGTTCGGTAGTTACGCACTTCAATCCCGCCTTACTGATTCAAATGCAAAAATTCTGATTACCAGTAACAAAATGATTCGAAGGGGTAGGATCATCGACCTAGAGAATACATGGTTGAAGGCAGTTGAGAGGTCAAAGGTCACTACTATAATATCAGTTGATGGATTCGAACCACATAGCGATAACAGACTGATAGGGTATAGTGAGTTATTACAATGTACGAGAGAAACAAATTGTGATACAGAAATTATGGACTCTGAGGATCCTTTGTTTATCTTATATACCTCTGGAACAACTGGCATACCAAAAGGAACTGTCCATGTTCATGGTGGCTTTATGGTTGTGTCTGCACAACAAACGGCTTATACTATCGACATGAAGAAGCATGATGTCCTGTTTTGGTATGCGGATATAGGTTGGATAACCTGTCAAACTTGGGTAATTTACGGCAGACCCGATAGTGGGAGGGACGGCTGTCATTTATGACGGTGTCTTGACATATCCTACGCCGTACAAGTGGTGTGAATTGATCGACAAACACAGAGTTTCTATCTTTGGCGTTGCACCTACTGCCATTAGACAGTTTATGAGAGAGGACGAATTTGTCAATAACTATGCGTTTAGTTCATTAAGAATATTAACAACAACGGGAGAGCCTATCGATGAAAAGACTTGGTTATGGTATAGAAAAAACGTAGGAAAAGATTCATGCTCCATAATCAACTTGTCTGGGGGTACTGAAATAGGAGGAGCAATCGTGAGTTCGTCAATGTTTATGCCTGACAGACCTTGTTCAGTTGGCAAACCCCTTCCGGGATTTGATGCAGCGGTACTTGATGAATTCGGAAATGATACCAATCAAGGGTGCCTTGTAATAAGAAAGCCATGGCCATCAATGACGAGAGGTATACTAAATGACAATAAACGATTCATTGACACGTATTGGTCAAAGTACCCAAACATTTGGCATCACGGTGACATTGTCTATATTGATACAGAAGGATTTTGGTATATTTTAGGAAGAGATGACGACGTTATCAAAGTGTCTGGTCATAGAATTGGAAGCTTTGAGATAGAAAATGCAATAATGCGTCACAATGCGGTTTCTGAATGTATTGTGACAGCCGTACCCGATGATATTTCAGGTCAATCAATACTGGCCTATGTCATTCTTAAAAACCGAACCATTGATCAAAGCCTCTTAAGAAATGAAATTATCTCACAAGTTGAAAATACTATTGGAAAATTTGCTTGCCCAAGATTTGTTAAGTTTGTCGAGGATTTCCCACGCACTAAGACTGGTAAATTATTGCGCAGGATAATCAAATCGAAAATAAACGGTAACTTAAATTCGCAGGACTTGGCATCTGTGGATAATCCTGAATCGATTATTGAATTGTGAATTATTAACACGTCGTTACCTAGAGCCCTATAATTCATGCAATCATGGTTTATTATTATTATTATTCGATCCCATACACAAATCAAAATCAAACCTCTTCACCCGACGTACCAGGACGTAGTATTCACTTAGCAGGTCAGTTTATTCGATGTTTTGATCTATTTCTTCAAATGATCTTATCCCTGTCGGGAGTTAGATATTCTTGATCGTATCATTCCGGTAGAAATTTGAGATACCGACCCTAGATTATACATGGATGGTTCTATATTAGATTAAAAAAGCAAGGAATTTACTAAATGATTCTAGAGTAGAATTCAGTAATGATTTCTTACTATATGCAATCGATGGTTAAATTCAGAAGTAAGTTAGTTATGATAAATCTCATACCTTCTTATGCTCCAGAGTTTGACAATCTACTTATATTATGTATTTGATAAAAATTAGAGAATAATTGATGCAGATAAGTATTTACCATCTTTTGGTAGCAATGTTAACCGTAACAGCAGTCATTGGAAGCCTTGCTGGTGTTCCTGGTATGGCATTTGCTGACACTGTCAAATGTGATGATAACGGAGACAATAATTGCAACAATACGGTAATTGTTCAGAATATTACAATCGATAATAGCTGCAATATAATAAATGAAAATAAGGACCACAGTAGCCACAATGAAAATGTCAATCAATTATTCTGTACGCATCAATATGCAAACATATATGGTTCCTTAATTAATGCACCCGTCTTTAGTACAATTCTTGGAGACGGCAGTATTCTCCAAGATCCGTTTGCTCCTATTACATAGGGCGTTAAAAATAACAAACGTTACAGCTTGCTTGCTATGTGTAACTTGAATGGAGTTAGTATGCCCCTTCTGACATAGTATATCACACTGAGCAAGGTAGGCATAGAAATGGATATTTATAAACAGTAACAGAATACTTAGGGAGAAATTTACACGAAAAGTAAAAAATTATAACACGAGAATGTTTACCTAAGCAACGTAAATAGTGAGTCGAAGATTAAATTGTTGCATATAGGAAAATAAATATTCGTATGTGTGGCTGAAAAATAATGTTTCCTTAGACATCCCGCACTCTCTGAATATTGTAAATTTACAGAACAAGTACCTTATAAGATGCTCATGTTCAAAACAAATTTCTAATCATCTTGTATTTTCCTCACGATAATGACTACACCAACGCCAATGGCCCCTATACGCACCGCACTGAGCGCATAGAAGTGTGCTCTTACCTCTGTTCAATCCAAACATCACAAATGTAATTCTTTTCCAACTCTAAAATCTCGCCAACTCTAAGCTGATAGCACAATCCTAGGTTTATTCCAGCGTCTGACTTGCAAATATCTGACAATGTAGGGCCGTCAACACCATACTCTGCAAGAGGTCGATGTTCATGTTCGAAATCTGAACGTGAATTTCCCATGTTAGCATTAAGTTTTGGTTTTCTTATGTTAGTTTTATCTACTGAAAATATTTAATTGCTTCTATATTTCAATTGACACGATACTCAGAAGCCGTGGTGTAGACCGCATCCGAGGAGCCGACGGATGAGATAACACTTATGAAACCACTGCTGACAATGACTAACAAGAAATTTATTGAAGTAACTGTATCATTTCGCATTTTCTATTCAATATCAACTTAATTGAACTCAATTTGGCACGATTTCCATGTGCCTGCAGTTTAATGTAAATTTCACTACTTGAAAGTTTCAGAATGACTCTATTGTTCAAGCAATCCTAAAATGATTTTTGCCGCCTCTTGAGCCCCACTTCGGCCAATTTCTCTCTTAGTATTCATAGTCTCAATATTACTTTCTATTAGGGACTCCAGTCTGAAAATATCCTCATACTTATATCCAAACCTGTTTGCATTTTGTTCCTGTTCAAAATGATTTTTGATTGGAATAAAAATGCCCGGTGTGCCGTAAACGATAGATTCATCGATTGTAGATCTTCCAGCCAGAGACACAACTAAATCAGAAGCATACACATATTCATGCAAATTAGGCTCGAATCCAATATTCTTGATAGAGTTCGTTAGCTCAGTTTTGTGAATTGAAGGACCAGAAGCAATTATCATATTTGCGTCAATTTTATTTCGCAAGTTGTGATATGCTTTTATCGCCTTCTCGATCAAGAATTTACCAGTTTGTGTGCCCCCAATGCTAACCAATATTGTGGGCTTGTCCATGCCGAATTTGTTTCGCAATAACTCTCTGTTGGAGGTTCTTAATTCTCTAACAATTGGCCCCACAAACGAGGTGTTATCTTTATTTTCTCCATGATCTGGGATTATAACGTGACTGCAATTCTTAATCATATTGCGTAAAGATTCGTTCATTTTTTCCTCAAAGATCGAAAGGAAGCCATTGATGAAATGAGTTTGAGTTAGATCCGTTATCAAGACTCTGTTTCGTTTGCTTTTCTCTCCAACCGCAATTGACGCAAAGTCTTCGTCACTCAGTATTAAGGCATCTTTATAGGACTCGAGTATATCACGTGCAATTGTCTTACATTTTCGATAATAGAAGACATATTTCAGTAGCCAAGCTGAAATAGAACGCAATCTCATTGAATCATCAACACGAAAATTGGGGTGTTTATAAAAGTCAAAGACCTTGTAGCCCTTGTCTGATATGATAGTAACTGCATGGTGTCCAGTGATAAATACGATCTTCTCTTTCTTGATAGAAGAGATTTGTTCACAAATAGCAATGTCTCTTGTTGCATGTCCTAATCCTATGGGACTTGTAAAGAAGATTATCAATTGTGATATGTTTGATTCGTATATTAAGTAAAGATTTGCTATAAAGCAGTGTTACTAGTTCTAAATTAGAATCGAACTCAAGGAAATGGGTTGTAATTAGAGATCTGGCTGAGAAAATTAGTTCTAGTCTAGTCCTCTTATTTTTAATTGCTATTATACTATCCTGTCAAAATTCTAACTAAAACTATACTTCCAAATATTACTTAGCTCATATCATGGATTTGTAGTCAAGAATATATGAAATTACGACAAATTCATTCTGGTGATATCCGTTTACCTTTGGGACCATCCCATGCCTTGGACCCAATGTTATATATGGTTGAACAATGCTGAATGATAAAGTCGTCTTTGAGAATGGACTTAATCAGGAGTGGATTGGAAAAATTGAGTTTGGCACCACGAATGTAATCACTATGGCGATCCATTTGAGCTCGTATTGGCTCTTCAAGCATGCGGATATAGGTTGCAAATCTCTCTCGAAATCACTAGTGATATTGACATTCTGATATCAAATTAATTCAACCTACATTTCAAACAGGATTGAATAGTCCTAAGAAGCAGGCAAACTTTAATCAACAGATTTACATTGTATATGCTATGTTTAATAGTCTCTTTCACGAAATTTGACTAATTGAACTTGTCAAAAACTAAGAGAGATCTAGATCTAGACTTTGACCTAGAAATTGAAGATCCTGAAAGGTTATTTCTTCATTCTATCAAATCACCTATCACTAAACGCGCGTATTTGTTTAATATTCAGGGATTCATGAGATTCGTCAATTCCAAGACTATTAACAATCTAATTACAGATTTCAAAGATCACAAGGATATACAGCGTCGAATCATTTCATACATAATGAAGTTGAAGGAAGAGGGAATGAACTATTATGCTATTAAAAATTACATATCACCTGTCATAACATTTTACAAGATAAATGACATTTTGTTGAATAGCAAGAAGATAAGTATGTTTATGCCTCCTAAAATTCGTGTCAAGAAGACTCGTGGTTATAATCAAGAAGAACTGCAAAAACTTGTAGATGTTGCAGATGAGAGAATGAAAGTAGTTATTTACCTACTACGGTCAAGCGGTCCTCGTATTGGTGCTATTCGTGATTTACGTGTGCGAAACTTGCAAAAAATGAAAGATGAAAAAACAAACGAGGATTTATACGAAGTTACCTACTATGAGAACACTTCGGAAGAATATCCTTCATTTGTAACTCCTGAAGGAACGCGAGCAATTGATTCTTACCTAGATATGCGCAGAAGGTATGGCGAGAAAATAACAGAAGATTCTATTTTGATTAGAGAGCAATTCGATGTAAGAGATCCTTTTTCTATATCAAATCCTAAACAGATTGCTACTTCTACACTTCAAGGTAAATTAAGAGACATAGGCGAGCGTGCAGGAATAAGAGAAAGAATTGTTCTCAAAGAAGGACAGAATAGAGGCAGTATTCGCAAGGAAGTAGCAGTCTCACATGGTTTTCGCAAGTCATTTACTACTTTCGCAAATAACGCAGGAATGAAAATCATTCATCGTCGTATGCTTGAAGGTCATGATGTAGGAATTGATGATCACTACGTATTACCTACTCAAGACGACCTTCTTAAGGAGTATCAAAAGGCTATTGATCCATTAACTATAAATCCAGAGAATAGACTAAAGCGCAAAGTTGAAAAACTGGAGGTTGAGCGCAGCCAGGTACGATAAGTTAGCCGCCGAAATTGCAGAAATTAGGAAATCGATTAAACCTGAATAGTTTTGATAAAATTCTGGCCCACTCCATTGGGCGATCTTGTGGCACATTTGTCAAGGTCTGTTAACTGATTTTCGCGGTACTTTGGTACTGCGATCGTATAGTACATAGTTCTATTACTTAGTCAGGATTCCCCGGATGACATTATTGGATACTTCTCGTATATCAATTTTGCCAACTCTGTCGACATGAACAAAATTGTGAAGACAGTTGGGATTTCTTTTCCGCAAAGTCTATTGGCAGAACTAGACAGATTACGTCAAGACGTACCAAGAAGCAAGTGGATTCAAAGACTTGTTGAAAAGAGCATCCAATCCAGGGTTGGTGAAAGGAAATTACGGATTCAGTAATCAGGGACTCGCTTAGGATAGCAAAAGCAGTCCGCAGCATTTAGCAGAAGAAAATTGCAATCATACAATTCAACAGATAGTTAACAGCGCATTCGAAGATGAAAGCGCTGTCGTTACCAGCCACAGCAGCAGCACCAATTCCAGAACCGGCAATTCCTAACTAACTAAAGGTGAGTCAGAAATTACCTATACATTATCTCAAGTAGTTAATAAGTTATCTGTAGCGGATTGCAAATGGTATCAGTCTGAATTAAGGTATCTGTGGCAACAATACCATGATGATGTCCAGTCATCAACCAAGGGTTGGATGGGACTACAGGGAAAGGACCCACGCCAAAATGCCTAGACCTCGAAAGAATAACATGGTTCCAAAGACTACTATTGCGATCTCAGTTAAATTATGGGAATTTCTCCTGAAGAATAAACCTGCACGTGAAACAATGGATGCATATCTTAGTCATTTAATAGAAGGTTATTTCTACATCAAAGAAAATTACGACTTTTTGCAACGAGTTTATGAAGAGACATCAGGCAAAAACGCCGAATATGTAAGAAGAATAAAAGAACTGGAAAGTATTCTTGGCAACAAGGTAGTGCCTGCTCGTGGCGTTGCTGCTATCCCAAACCAAACTACCAACCAATATGAACAGGAGGTGATCCAGTAAGAATGAGTAACCAGTTATCAGAAGAGACCAGTAAGATATTCCAACAAATAGATGAGGAAAGACAGAGACAGGGTAGATTTATAAAATTACAAAGTGGTGAAACCAAGACTTTGCAATTCGACCCCGGCCCAGACAAAGTAAAAATTGCAGAAGATGAATTTGAAGGTAAGAAATTCAAGCGAGTCCATTATACAGTCAGAGATTCAAAGATGGAAATGGAGGGAGAAAAGATTCTTCCAATGTCATTAACTAATGCCGTCAGTATTAACGCATTACTAAGAAAGGGCCTGAACCTGTTGGAAGTCAAACGAACGGGTTCTGATAGAAATACAAAATATACATTTGCCCCCGTCTAACCAACTAACTAAGTGATTAAATAGGTCATCCATTTTTTTTCTTGAAACAAACCTTATTTTCCAGTTTTGAAAAGTGTAAATCCAACCCTTCCGAGGTCGAATTTAAACTTTATAGTTTCATTATAAATTTATAAATTAATTCCAGGAAAAAATTTGTGTGTTTATTTTTTATTTATTAAATCATATACACATAACCTGTAACTTAATAAAATAAAAGAGAACTATTAATACCATCCGCTAGTAACATAACATAAAGGTTATGCTACTTAATCGTAATAGTTCTAAAGAACCGGCTGTTAATTAAATACTTCCCTTCCCCTCATCACCATTCATCATCATCCACCAACACCCAAAGAAAAAAACATCAAAAAGCCTAGCCAGAGTTTCATTATAAATTTATAATAAAACCCTAATACTTAAATTACATTACAGAATTTTCATCCAGCAAAAAGCAAACCTCCACCATCAACTAAGCAACCTGAAAACCACCTAGGGTGGACACGGAAAAGCACTTGCTAAAATTTCTAACCCTCACCACAAGGATA
>CAWBGD010000013.1:0-165929 GCA_963788355.1 uncultured Nitrososphaeraceae archaeon
AACCTGCCGATATAAAGAGCGTTAGAAAAGGATTGACTAGACTTTTTGATCCTCATATTCATATGTATTCTAGGACTACTGATGACTATGACTTGATGTCAAAAGCAGGCATAGAGGTGATCATTCAACCGTCTTTTTGGCTAGGCGGCCCAAGGCGGCACGTAGGAACATTTGAAGATTATTGGGAGCACTTGATTACCTTTGAAACTAAGCGAGCTAAGGAGTATGGTATTGAACACTTTGTCTGCATATCTGTTAATCCTAAGGAAGCAACAGAAAGGCCGTTGGCAACAGATGCCCTCGATGCTATGATTAAGAATGGGTATCTAAATAGGGAACGGGTAGTAGCGATAGGAGAAATTGGATACAATCTAATAAATGATTTAGAAGAGGAAATATTTGTCAAGCAAATGAACATTGCAGCTGAAATGAATATGCTCATGACAATCCATCTCCCTCATATCAATAAAATCGAAGGAATGAAAAGGCTGGAACGGATACTAGAAGATGGTAAAACTACTGAGGTCGGAAATGGATATAGGAGAGAAAAGATATTGATTGACCATAATGTTGAAGAGACCATACAAAAAACCCTAGAACTAGGGTTGTGGGCGGGACTTTCCATATACCCCTATACAAAACTTTCACCAGAAAGAGCAATGAAGATTATAGAGAAACACGGTACGGACCGCATAATGGTGCACAGTGCTCGCAGATTGGGGAGTTTCAGATCCACTAAGTGTACCATTAGTGGCCAGAGAAATGAGAAAATCTGGTAATTTTACCATAAATGAGATTGAGAAGGTTACATTCTATAACGCATATGATTTCTTTAAGCAATCTCCCAAGTTTACTTGGAAACCTTGACAGAAAAATTGCATCAGTATTGTACAGTATAAAGTCAGCTATCCATAATTACAATGCCTTAATTATTTTTTGAAATTGATATTTTTTGTATTTGAGGGGTCTGTAATTATTTCAACTGGTTTAAGCCTTTACCAACTAATTGAAGTTCTTAGCATTTGTCATTAGTCTCAAGGTTGATGTTCCAAACATTTTTACCTAGGTGCGGCGAACCCAGAAGAAGATTTTGGGAGAACAGTAAGCTGACATTGAATTGCGATTTTTGTCAAAAAAATGTGACGAAGTTAAAGTCTTTTTATTCACCTTCAGGTGCTGACCCAACAGAGTATCATGTCTGTGAGGAATGTCTAATTAAATGGCTTGACGAATTGCGTGATACCAGCTCTAAATAAGAATTTTGCCAATTCGATTTTTGTAATATTATCACTATAATAGATTAGAATCATATTAGCTTTCATGTCCAAGGGTCAGGGATTTCGATTGCTTAGTTCGTCAACGATTTTCTTGCCTTTGGGGAAAATCTCTCTTTTTAACACGTCATATTCAAGTGAAATTCTACCCGGTCCGGTTACGAACAGACTAGCACAAATTGCCATAATCAGCAAATCTAATTCATAACCTCCGACAAATCCCTTTGAAATTTTGACATGTAGGGTAATACCGATCATTTCCAAAACTACTAGTCCTGCGGTTATCCTTGTCAGTATACCTACTATTATTGCGAATCCTCCTATTACTTCTAAAATTGCGATGGCAATTGCAAGTTCTCCAGGCAAACTTAGATTACCAAAAAAACCCTGGGTCCCAGGCATATCATAAAATTTGGGTAATCCGTGAGCAATAAGTACAGCCCCCACCAATATTCTAATTGGCAGAGGACCAAACTTCATTAATTGAAGGCTATTCACTGCCGTTAGTCCGTCCCATCTGATATAAGAACTGTAGTATAACTAACCTGTCTTCCTCAAAATAAGTTGATAGTGTCAGCCGACCACTAGTCTACCCGTTTCTTGTGAATGAATCCATCAAATGTAAGTATAGCATTCTAAGATGGCAAATAAAGTAATTTGCCTTTACATAATTCTCAACCTGTGCGCAGATCTCAAATCAATTCTTAGATCTGACTCCTTTATTGTTGTCCAAATATCTTCAAGTAATTTTCTTCTCATTTGATTTATGGGATTGAAAAATGGTATTAGCCAAGGCCATCAAAGCAAACGATATTCTCTACTGGCATTCAAACTGGCGCATTATTTTAAAAAATGATGCACATGAGACTTAGAATCCAGTGCTTGTATGATACCTTGTCTGTGTTTTGGTAAATTAGGATGTCATATTGTTAGTCAAATGCTCTTTAATGGTAATACCAAACAGTTTTAATTCCCCTTTATATTCTAACTATGAATCTCTTGTGAAACAGCAATCGAAAGTCTGGCTTATACTTATTGCTCTATGGATCATAAACGGTTCGAGCTTCCTAGCTATCAAGATTTCGATTGACACAATACCTCCACTCTTAAGTGCAGCTATTAGATTTACCATTGCAGGATCCATACTTTTGACTGCATATCTAATTCGCAAAGACTATGAGCATAAGAGTGAACACATTGGCAAACAACAATGGAAGGATACCATAGTGCTTGCGGTTGCTCTATTCCTTGGCGGCCAAGGTCTTTTAACCTGGGGTTCCCAATTTCTTTCTTCTGGTATGACTGGTCTCCTAAACTCGACTATCCCTCTATGGGTAGCGATAATTGCGTTTGCCTTGTACCGAAGAAAAATGTCGAAACTTACTGTGATTGGGCTTGCAGCTGGTTTTGGAGGCTTAATGCTTCTTATAGCACCATCTCTTGGAAGTGGAACACTTGATCCTACTGGCCTCTCGGCACTTTTACTAAGTTCGATAGCTTGGGCGTTTGGCTCAATATATTCCTCCAAAGCAAAGTTACCAGTAAGCATTCTTGCTTCTTCCGGTATGCTGATGATAAGTGGAGGGTTGATTCTTATGGCTGCTAGTTTTGTCTTGGGGGAATTTCGAGGACTCGATATTTCCCAAATTTCAAGCAATTCCATGTTTGCAATGGTCTATTTGATAGTTGTAATTACAGTGATAGGTTTTACAGATTTCTACTGGCTCCTCAGAGTTACTACCGCGTCATTAGCAAATACATTTGCTTATGTAAGTCCTGTCATAGCTGTAATATTAGGATGGGCAATATTGCATGAAACTATAACCTTAATCATGATAATTGCGATGGCTGTAATTTTACTAGGAGTAGCATTGATGGTTACTAAACCTAAAGATCACAAGAAGCCCATACCCACTAAGGTAGAATAAAATCGTGAAACGATCCCACACCACGTGACTTACTTAATTGCTAGTTGAGTTGCATATAGATTTATGACGAGATACATGTGAGATACTGATTTTCACTAACGATCTGATAGCAATTCCTGCTGACACACTGTATCTCAAGATGCAAGCGTCAAAATCACTCCTTCCGGCTCTAGCATAATTGCCAACGCGATTTACATTTGTTATTTTAGAGATCAAATCGTTAATATTTTTTCGCCTTAATAACTGCATAATCTACAATTCCCTCTCTAGAAACATTCCACATCTTTAGTAAGGACCTAGAAAGGATTTTCTCGACATAAGATGGGTATAGAGTTAAGATCTTATCCCGAAGTACTCTTCTATTCTGAAAATAATATTTAGCTAGTGGCTCATATACTTGTGGGCCTATCATAGTACTATTTATGATACTGAATTTTTCCCGTTCAATTGTAGTTTTGACATAGTCAAGGGTATAGTGTTCTGATGACCAGGTAAAATTAAGAATTCCTAGTTTAATCAATCTCTTGAAGACGTTCCTTGAACCAATTGTTACTGGCATGGCGATTACGAGTAAACCACAATGCCTGAGTATCCTGGCAGATTCTGAGATAAATAAGCTAAGTGGTTTGAAATGCTGTGCAGATTCTAACGAAATTACTCGATCAACTGATTCATTCGCAAAAGGCAATGCTAACGAAGTGCTATTAATAAAATTAATTTTATAGTAGTTGGGAATAACTGTGTCTATATCTGTATTTTCTGGTCTGTGGTAAAAATTCTGGATGCTAGCTGTTAAATGATTACTGTTTATGTTCACACAGACTATTTGTGGGCGAGTGTATTCATTTCCCCATTGATTAGCAGGTGCACCATAACCACTTCCAACATCCACAATAATTTGAGCAGTATCTAACTCAGCAGTTTTGCCCACTGACGTGCAAAGATGTGATTGTGCCTCCTTCGGACTAAGAATATTGCCTTTCCAATAACCGAAGTTGAGCATTCTTGCCCCCGTAGTTAGTTCCATCAAAGCTGATAGCGAATCATAAAGATGAATAACATCCTTCTCGTTTCGTCTAATTGTCCATAGAATAGCTTGAAAAGGATCGATATGCATCAAAATTATGCTTCATTCAACATAGGAAATTAATGAACTAATAAAGTGAATTATTGTGCGAAAAAATTCATTGCATTATTTGAATGTGATAACTAATGTAGGTTCAAGTACCAACTTCGTTATTGAATTTTGGGCTGATTGTATGCTGCCATTTGAGGCAAATACCATCTTAATAAGACTACCTAATGTCTGACAGGCATGATATATTCTTGTCATTACTTTGTCGTTTCAGAATTCTACTATTAATGAAACAATCTTAATCATGCGATTCCTAGTTCCAATACACAATTTTTAATCTATCCATTAGGCGTCAATTTTAGTTCACATATGACCTGTGATCACTTATTTGCATTCATTTCAGCATGTACTCGTATTATTGTAGGAGTCACACTCCTTGGTCGAGTTTTACTTAATAGGGAGGAAAGAACGTAACATCCATGCCATCTTCTCATGCTGTTCCATTTTATCTGTAAGGAAATTAGCCGTTCCTTCGTCATTCAAGTTCTGGCACTCTTCAATATGCTTTCTTAAAGTCTTAATAATTGATTCGTGTGCTGTTAACAGATTTCTCAACATAGCATCGCCATTTGGAGTTATTCCTGGTTCCTCTTCGATTTGAGATGAACTTATAAATTCCTTGAGGGTCGCTTTAGTCATACCGCCCATGGCTCTAACTCTTTCCGCGACTTCATCAACTGCTTCAGACAAAAGCTCATACTGTTCATCAAAGAATTTGTGAAGATCATTGAATCTAGGATCTATTACGTTCCAATGATACTTCTTAGTTTTCGTTAAAAGTACATATTCATCAGCCAGATCATCATTCAACAAATTGACTATTTTCTTTAGATTATCTCTTGAAATTCCCGTGTCTATTTTTTCTTCAATAAAGTCCTTCGTTGATACCGATGTCTTCATTTTACTCATCATCTAATTTATGTCTTCATTGTATTAATGAGTTCTATTTTTTCTTGATAGTGGTGAGTACAATTTGAAAAACTTTTTGTGTGTCCCAAGACAAAACAAATTTAGCCAGAGATAGTGTAAGGAAAAGAAGTGTAAAGTAAACATTCTTATGCTTTATTTTGACATTTATTGAATACATGAAAAGAAGAGTCGAGATAATGTCACAATCAAACACAGCAAAGAACGGGCAAGAGCGTATCACTACTAACAGAGACAATATCAAGCACTTGGAATATTTTATGAATGGCCAATGGCGCCATAGCCACCGGTGCAAAGAATTCACGAATAAAGAATGCACTGTCAAGATTCAGATCAGTTCTCTATGAGATTTCTCGGATGTATTATTTTCACTTAAGTTAAGGTCTCTATGATCACTTCCCATTAGCAAAAACACTAGAAAATTATGTAGATTTTGAGGAGTTAAAACCCAATGGAAATCCAAATTCCCGGGTAGTCATGACCGCCGTTGATGGTTTAACCTCAGAACCCCTGATCTTTGATAGCGCAGTGGAAGACATCTCGGTCAAACATGTACTTGCGACCTGCGGTTATCCGCTATATTATTTGCCTTGGGTAAAGTAAAAAATGGAGTTTACGCATGGGATGGAGGTCTACTGAGTAATACTCCACTGAGAGAGGTAATAGGAGCCTCTCCTGTAAATGATAAGCGAATATTTTTGGTAGAGAATTATCCCAAAAAGATTATGAAACTTCCAGAAAATTTGCCCGAAGTCTTTCATTGAACTAAAGACATCATATTCTGTGACAAAACATCGAGCACTGTAAAAGTGTCGAAAGTTATAACTAGATATCTTGAATACATTGACGAGCTATATAAGCTAGTTGAAGACCATGTTGACGCAAGCAAAGTCGACAAGGTACAGCTGGACAAGATTCGTGTCAAGTACAAGAAGTATAAACAAGAAACAATAGCTGAAATCAAGGCAATTTACTATATTTCGCGAGACGAAGTAGTGCATTCCAATTATGAAAATACAAATTTTTCTTCAGAGACTATAAAAAATTTAATCAGAGAAGGCGAATTGAAAGCTAACGAGAACTGCGTAAGGTAAATTACTTAATTATTGTTCATAAAATGCTGCAGAAAATTATTTGAGAGAAAGGGCTGCAAATGAATAGAAATCTGTTTCTAGGAGGACGCGGTATATTATTTATGTCTTATTTGATGATACTGTTACCGTGGAGGTCACTAAAAGTTCTACCCGCTATGAACTGATTGTAGATGCAGAAATAGGTAGAAAGTCTTTGAACCTCTTGATTAAATTCAACCATGCAAAAAAACCTATGATTCTACTTTTGGGCAATGAAACTTGATGTGTAGATCTCTAGCGTCCTAGTCTGGTCTTCATATAGGTAGACATTTCTGATACCTTAAATATTTAAGTCATTCAAAATCAATATTCTTATAAATGATGTTCTGAATAATATGGAAATGCCTCATATGTGTGCTAAGCAGCGAGTTATCTTTTTGGCGCAGTTGATATCTACGGTGAATATTATGATTTGCTCGATCTTAATGGAAGTCGAAATTATTACCTCTATTCCATATGCACTGAAAGTTTACGAGGAAAGAAATCAAAAATCACTCGCATTGCCATCTGGACAACGGTGTCGTAATTGTGCATCAGACAGTTTTTTCCTTAAGGAGACTCTGCAGATGGACAATATTTCCTCCAAACCCGTTATGTGTGAGAAGTATGAATGTGATAAGTGCGGAAGAGAAGTAGAATATTGCAAATATTCAAGTTAACCCAATTCCTAACCAACGTCGTTTCAGTAGGAATGTAATTACTTGGATGGTAACCTGAATGTAGTTGAGTCGAATTAATAAAATTGTCAAATTTATGACAAGTTATTTCCTGTTAATATAGTAACGTATTACTTCAAGCATCAATATCGATACTGGCAATAAAAAAATACAATATACAGATACCGGAATAGACGAGATGCAATTAATGTAGTTTCATACAATATTTGACAAGTATTTCTTTTTTGACAATACTTTACTATTAAAAGTATTGCATTGCGAAGGGCTGATAATTCGCAAATATGTAATTCAATTACCTGCACATCATTGCTGCTTGTCCAGATTGTATTCATATATAGTATGTTGTTCAGGATAGTGCATGTCAGACGAATATGAAGTAAAGACTGAGACAAAATACAAGGTGGATACAAAAACTGATACTGAGAAGGATTTAGAGAATACAGCAGATAAGATTAAGGCAGGTGCGAAAGCTGTCGCTAAGAAGATAGAAGATACCGACAGAGATCTTGGAACAGAATATCAGAAAGAAAAAATTAAAGAAAAACTAGATTAGTATTCATTTCTTTCTTTTTTGCTAAGAAGATAGTTAGCCTGTGGTGATCCTCTTTGAGGAAACTGTTTTGGTTTTAAGGATCATTTAATGCATGTTATTCCTTTTGTTACATGTGAGTAACCAAATTAAAATCGCTTTCGAAATGTAATCTACTTGATCTCTCTTTTCATCTATCTAAAATCTCTTCATGCAGACTTGGCATGTTACCATTATTAGAAATCTTAAATTAAATTATACCGAAATGAATCCAACAAGAGGAACAATTATTTAGTTTGTTGGGTTTGTTGTTAGTATTTTTTCGGCGCCTGATCTTGCCGTAAGATAGCACTTCATACAAAGCATTTTTTCGAACCAACGACGAAGTTCAAATGTTTTATTTCCGCAAATGTCGCATCGCATTTGGGTCAACACTTTGTATCGTCTCATGTTATACAGTCTAGTATAAAATTATTCACTAAAAAAAATATAAAATGACTAGGAATGTATGACGGGTCTAGATTATGTAGCTGAGCTATATCACTTTTATACACCAGGGATATTTCCTTCATATTCCACCGATATCACCTTTATACTCCAGAATAAGAGGAGCGATTTCCCACTTAACTGAAATCCACACCAGGTCTAAGGCCGTTAAGATTTATTTTAACATCCAAGCTAACCGCAGATAAGACATTCACAGTGCTAATTCAGGTCATGCTGCATATCCACCCATTTCGGTCCCGTGTATCAATAGCAACAGATAAGATATATCCAGTCAATAATTTAGTTGATGGAGATAAGAAATTCTGAAATCAGTCGAGGCCTAATTATCATTGTATCAGTCGTTTCATGCACAGGTCTTTCAATTATTTCGATGGAAATTTCGGCGGAGTCTGGCGCAGCCCGACTTGGGGAAATTTCGTTCAGATTTGAGCAGTATAATTGTTAAGTCAACAAATCTCACTGAATCTTACAATGGTGAAGTTGGCAAGTGGTTATCAAAACAACATGATAATTCCACAATGATCTCTATTACAGATTTATTTCTTCCCAAATTTGAAGCCCTTGTCAAGAGTGCGGAAAATGTAAGTTATCCTACAGATTCCAAATATGTGTATGATGCGTTAGTAAATTCATTAAAATCTGAAACAGAAAGTTACAAGCATTTTAGAAATTATCTTATTTCTGGAAATAGCACTGAAAATGAAACCTCTACTGATTTGTTGTCAGATGCTTACCGTTATGAACAAATATATTCCAGATTTCTATCCCAGCCTTAACGCATAGGCCTGTCGGTTACCTTCCTTAGAGTGACATCCACTATTGAGATGTATTGCCATTAATAATTTAGTAACTTTTATGTGCCTCTTAGTCTTAAATTAACCGAATGCCCTCACTATGCCAAATCCAATGATCAAACCAATGACTGCGCCAAACGTTGGAAGCTAATTTTGTTCTTTGTGAGCTTTGGGTACCATATCGTAATATAGCATATAAAAGATGCCACCTGCAGAGATTCCTTGTTACTCGTAATCAGTAATTTTTACTATGTAGATTAATATGGTGTCCCCTTTTCTCTCTGGCACTTAAATGCTTCAATATACCATTCAAATTCAGAAAGAAACCTAATTACTCTTTTGTCGTATGATGTGTCAATTAGATTCCCACTTTGGGAAAATGAATTCATGACTCTTGAAATAGTAAATGATGAGGGAATTGAAGGCGCTCCTAATTCTGCGAAAACTAGCCTAAGCTGCCTGCTGCGGCATTGATCCCGCCAAATTTCCTGCAGAATATGAAACTATGGCGGACGGCTTGAAATAGTACTCCTCCAGAAAGTAGTCTAGAGTATTTTTCATCGCTGCAGATGTGCTCCGATTATACTCGGGAGTAACAGCCAAATACCCTTCAGCATCTTTTATTTTGATCCAGATGTCCCTCAATTTTGGCGAGGGGTCACTCATTTCTTTATACATTCTGTCAAGCAAGGGCAGATTAAGCTCCAAAGGATCAATGAAGTATACGGTATGATTTCTTTCGGCAAGTTTTCTCTCGATCCATCGTGCGACTTTGATACCCTGACGATCCCGCCTAACTGAGCCAACAAACAATGCAATCTTAGACATTTCTCATCTTCATCAAATATTATCATCAGTATAATTAGTTGTGTTCAAATATACACCATAGCTGGTTCGATTAGAATAAGTAGCACTTTAATCCCAACCAGCTACATTTTTTTCTCCAATAATTTTTCTGGGTTTTATGCGAACTAGGACTGCTCCTTCACCACTATTTCTTTCTCCGTATGATTTCGCATTTTTCTTTCCCATATATCGCTCTGCAATTTTTGTTGCCCATTTTAATACCTCTTTGTGCTTGTAAGGAACTATCTTGGCATTTCCGTGTACTGCTACAAAGGAATAAGGCGGTGTCTGGTCGTCTACACAAATACTTACTCTGCTGTCACGTTGAATATTTTGTGCTTTGATTGATTCAAAACCGGTTGTAAAACAAATGCTTCCTATCTTATTTTGTCCTTTTCCTTCATCTAACACAAACCAGATTGGAACAACATGAGAGCTCCCATTTTTTTTAACTGTAGCCAACTTTCCTGTAAATGTATTGTTCATAAGAAATTTTTTAATTTCTCTACGCGTCATTTCTGCCATTACGAAAATATATGTTCAACAAGTAATATAAAATTTGAAATCTACAGCAATTAATTGGCAGGGATAGAATCTCATTCTTATTAAATAAGATTTTAAGGTTGTTAGTGGTTTAGATTCGAGTTAAGACATGAATGATCAGAATACTGCATTAGTAACAGGTGGCGGCCGTGGCATCGGCAGGGAAACTGCCATCTTACTGGCGAAGATGAATTTGAATGTAATTATTTGTTCCAGAACTCACGCAGATATTGATTCTGTGATAGAGGAGACTAAAAAGATGGGGAGTAACAAGATCATGGGGAAAAAGTGTGATGTAAGCAGATCTGATGAGGTGAATGCGCTTGTAAAGGGGATATTGGATGAGTACGGAAAGATAGATATTTTGATAAACAATGCCGGAATTACTTATGTCAGGAAACTAATTGATACAACAGAAGAGGAGTGGGATCGGACACTTGATATTAATCTCAAAGGAGTCTTCCTGTTTTGCAAAGCAATTGTTCCGCATATGATAATGAACAACTTTGGTGTTATTATAAACGTAAGTTCAGGTGCTGGCAAGGTGGGCTTTGAAAATCTTTCAGCATATTGCGCCAGTAAATTCGGTATGATGGGATTAACGGAGAGTATAGGATGGGAGGTTGCCAATTCTAATATCAGAGCAATGACTATATGTCCTGGGGAGGTAGCTACGAGCATGCAGGAAGATGTCGACCCGCATTATTTTGAATTAAATAAGCACAAAATGCTTCATCCAGAAGCAGTTGCACGAAAAATTGTAGAAATGGTGGTTGAAGATAAAAAATACAGAAATGGAGACTCCGTCGATCTTCCAAACTGATGGACTACCCTTACTAATTAATTGGATCTGTCAGTCTGGTCAGACGGAATGGGTGAGCAAATTAAAGACAAAAGTGCATGGATCAAGTAATAATTAATGCTCTGGTCCTTTCAGATTTTATATCTGCAATGAGGAATCATTTCCAACCTTCTCCTACAACTATGAACTTTCAGTAAGGTTCCTCATCTATACTCATCGCCACAGTCTCCGATTATGTCAAACAGGTTATTTGCCTTTGCACATATTGCATCTATTGAATCACGATCTGACTTGTCTAAATCAAGATGGAATACGCGGGCATTATCGCTTCTATGTTCAACGATTCCAAGTCTAACCCCTACAATAACGCCAGCTACTGCAGGCTTACCTAGAATATAACTAGTTGCAACGTTTGCAATACTTACATTATGCTTTTGTGCAATTTGCTTCAAAATCAATAAAAGGTCCTGAAATAAATTCCATCCACCCCAAGCATCTATCATCTGTTTGTATTTTCGTAAGCTTAAGGTATCTAATTCCACAGTCGATGGCTCTGTTCTCCCTAGATAGCGTTCCGATATCAATCCTCCACATAGTGTTCCATAAGCCAGGAGACTGATCCGATTTTCTAGGGAGAATGGCATCATTTTTACTTCTGGCCTTCGATCTATGATCGAATATTGAATTTGGTTCGATACAATTTGTACGCCTTCATCGTTAATTATCTGCATGCGGTCGGTATCAAAGTTTGTAAGTCCTACATACTTGATTAGTCCTTCATCCCTAAGGTCGGAGAGGTATTTGAGAGCATCCATATAATACGGATTATTATAATCCCACCAGTGAAATTGAACTAAGTCTAGCGAGCTAACTCTCATTCTGCGAAGTGATCTTTCGAATATTTTCAGTAACGATAGAGCGTGTAATTGTTCTAGGCTGTGGCACCCATTTTGTTAACGCCTGAATGGTGTCGAGTTCTTCTTCTCCTTTTAGAGCTGATACTCTACTTCTGAACTCTCCAATAAAATCTTCTGCTGGGCCGTAGATATCGGCTAGGTCCCACGTCCTAAAGCCCTCTTCGTGATATCTTAACATATCTGAAATTGCTTTTTCGCGGTCAATATAGCCGTGTCCGCCTGCAATCTGCCACATGCCGTTTAGTATTCTACAAATCTTCAGATCAGGCGCCATTTGGTAATATTCCTTGTTCAATCTATTCATTGCAGGTCTTCTCTACATTTTTGTCTAACGAATTTCAAGTACAGCACTCTAACCTTGGATTTAGATTAACACGAATAATTCCAATGGATAAGAAAACATCATTGGAAGATTGTCTATCAAGTAAAATTCTCTCAAGCCTATTGTTAATAACTTCATATCTCTACGTTCAATTACATTCCGACCTTCAAGTTATTCGAATTAACTTGACAGATATGTTCACACTTTCAAAAAAAAGTAAATTTGAATATTTATTTTGCGCTACTGCTACGCCTTTAGCTTTATCATGAATTTGGTTTTGAAGCAATTGAAATTGGATTACGAGCTGAATAGTGATGAAAGCAGTTTTGGACCCTATACTTATTCCAAGTACAAATTCGGAAGAGATGCAGAAATTACGATATCTCTCTACATGATGTCCAAGGGTTGGCGCGTAACTATGTCAAGGGGAAGCAGGGGACCCGCCGACCTTTACGCGAAGAAAGAATCTAAATTGTGGTGTGTACAGGTCAAAGCCAGCACTAGAGCACCCTGTATAAAAGGCCTGGCGATAAGAAGGCTAATAGCTCATGCATTGCAAGAAAATGGTCATCCGGTTCTTGCAATATTGCAACCGTCTATTAAGAGATATGTTCATGAAAAATTACCTTATTACACATTGCCAATGAAAGATGGGAACCATGAGCATACTGATTTATTTCGTCCAATCAAAAGTTTTTACTTTTCGTTTTATCATCTTCCTTCTTGGCATCAGCTATTACCATGAATGAAACAAGTCATTCTAAATGTCAATAAAGTCATGATGGACAGTTAAATAGGAATCAACAGTTCATAAATAAGTAACGTTCAATTTTGTTGGATTCAAAGAAAGATAGTCGAGATAGTCATTGAATTCTTAACTCGTAATGATCAAATACGTCATCATTACTTGCATCAACCGAAATTTCAAATGGTGACTGAAGTGTTCTAAATAATTCATCTTTTGACTGCAATGATTGAATTATATTTGATAAAGTTGAATTATTAAATCCAATGAGCCCATCATTTTCATCGAAAGCTTGAATGAACACGTCAACGCCCTCGATTGTCTTATTTGAAGGGTTGCTCAAGAGACCCATAAGAGTATATTTTGTAGCGTCTCTATCAGTATATGTTTGATTAACAAACGAAGCATTAGATATTACGTAATCTCCAGTGTTGATAACATTCGTACCAGTGGCTGCAAATGCGGAGGGTATTGCTAGCCCTAATAGAACGAAAAATGACGGCACAATTGAATGCGATTTCATGATGACTGTGTCCGATTCGTTCCGTAAAATATATGTTCTGTCTAATCTAGTCAATTTCTGTCTCTCCGCATTTGAATTTTTCAGAGACGGAGATACCAACCTATCGACCAACAAGTCATCACTCGTATACGGCAGATATTTTTCTTATGGATATGCGGAGAACGGTTGCGAAAATTATACTTGAAGTCTTGACTTAGCTAAGTCGGTTGGGAAGATGACAGTAGTAGTATAATATGGCTAAATCTTTAACTGCTTAGATATATCGATTTCTTTTCACCTGGCTGAGGAATTTACATACAGTTAGCAATATATCAGAAATATTGATGGCAATGATAATGTTTAATGTTTTATATCGGCATTTGCCACGATACTATCTTCTAACCTGATGTATTGATTGTCGCCAACTTTTACATATCTCTGTCCGCAGTTATCGCACTGGAATATGCGTTTACCGCTCAAACTTCTGAATCTTTCAGGATCGACTCCTTCAATCACTACTTCAGCTATAGGTTCCAAAAAGCCTTTTTCACACTTTGAGCAAATATCCAGTTGTTCACTCATTCGAAGACGTGCAGCTTTCAATAATATGCAATATAAGGTTTTTACTTTGGATACACGCAACAATATTATTCAATTTCTAATACCTTCTAATTCGAAAAGGATTCGTGAAATCGCTCAGCGAAATTGGTTGATCGACCTAGCCAAGGGATTGAACTCAAGGATTTAATCCAGAACCGCTTCTGATTTGAAGACTGATAATGCTCACAAGTGAATTCGAACGCTAGGTGACAATAAAATCAATAAATTAAATCCCTCTCAAATATTTTTGCAATTAATAATGCTTTTAAGTGAAGTTCCTTGGTATATATTCGGATACTGCGATTGCGTTGGAAGTATGCTAAGAACGCAAGGTGGGTGAGAATGTTCTATCCCATCCCAATCACCCACCAACGTATCCATTTCTATCTTATGCTGATTAACGTGAAGATACTGTTATCTAAACTTAGCTATAAACTTTTTTATCTTCATGTAGTTAAAAACCACTCACAATATCTGTCTTACATAACTATGAAAAATGATTCCTCAGTTTGAGGAAAAATTCCTTGCGGAGAAATTCCGAGATGGGTTAACCCATCTAGATTCTTTAGATTATATTTAGCCTTCTAGCACAAGCTTGATGATAGTAGTTTCTTCGGCGAGTTCCGCAGCTCACTATGATATCATCAGCAGTAAAGTCTTTAGAACAATAATGACACTTCCCATCCTGTTTTCTCTTGATTATAGTCAGTATACGACGTTTTATTACCGGTTCATCATTTGCAAATGTTACTGGCTGAGCCAATCTAACTTCTCTATCTAAGTCTACAATTCGCTTCTTATAATATTATACTATGACATAGGTCGCGTTCCCATCAACAGTTTTTTATTCAATTGAACATTGTAAGTGACTTGACAGAAACCCGCTGGTGTTGGAAGGATGGGACCTGAGGTTTTAGATACGGTATACCTTGCCAACACTCAGCAGAGGATATGCCTTCGAGGGAACTGTTGGCCTTTAGATCTTGAGATGGCGTGACAGGAGACATCACTACTCGCCTGCTGCCGTTGGCCATCTCTTGCTATTATGCTTCCATGTAATTCATTGCAGGTGTGTGGTAGAACGACGAAAATATGCTGGTCTGACCATCGGGATCAAAATCTCCCATGTTGACATATCTTACGTCTTTCTACTGATGCTAGCAAAATTTTTCTTATTTATGTTTTGATAGAACATGCAATAACCTAAAATCTAAAATATTCTTGTACCCACACCAAGAATTAATCAAGATTGCAACCTGGCTCGAAAAAGATCCTTTACTACTCTGATAGATGTTAATAAACTCCCTTCGAAATTTACACTTGAATCTAAATAATGGATTGACTATGCCAAGCAGTAGACGAAAATTAGATTTTTACAATAAGCATGCAATGGGGCAGACATATGATACGAAGGAAATAATTATTGGCTGTAAGCGAACTTTGAATAAAAGCCATTCTTTCCCGAACTATCCCATTCAAATCCATGGTCCTTGTAGATATGCTTGCCTAGAACGTCCAATAACAGGGTCGTATCCGGGGGCCACAGTGAATGCGGGATTAGTTATCAGGCTGTCTCTGATAGGATCACCCCCTTTGATGGCTTCAATTTCTAAAGTCAAGTATTCAGGTATATGTAACCACCTTCGCTTTCCTTCGGTGCCAAATGTTATCGGAGCAGATTTTATTCCGAGCACTTCCCCTATTAAGCTGGCAGCTGCAGCAAAGAATCCTCCCACTTGACCTGAAAATATCTTTGACAAAGCGTCCTTTTGTTCTTGGCTGGCGTTTTGATCAATGTAAAAGGCAGCCTTCATTTTGGGTCCAGTA
The DNA here is from genome assembly GCA_963788355.1 of uncultured Nitrososphaeraceae archaeon. Taxonomy (GTDB): domain Archaea; phylum Thermoproteota; class Nitrososphaeria; order Nitrososphaerales; family Nitrososphaeraceae; genus TA-21. The sequence goes on from CAWBGD010000013.1 coordinate 16,009, forward strand.
AACATGTTCCCGGGAGCTACAAAAACGGCCACAGCATTAAGGTCATCGACTCGTGTCTGATCATAGTGGCCTTTTTCTATATGCCATGCAACAGTGGCATTGCAATGACCTTTGTCAGGGTCTAGCAAAAATATGCAGGGGCAAATTGCATCACAATTACAACCTTCAAAATAATCTCCTTCTAGTTTCCAATCACGCGAATTAGTAGCACCCAATCGATTCATCGTAAAATACATTCAGAATTTTAGATATAAGGCTTATTGTTATATCGCAACCTAGCATTTAACAGAACTGGTTTTATCGTTTTGTTAGATTGAAAGATCTCTATTAAGATCCAATTGTAGTTTTGATCATTTTCCTGATCATTATTTCAAAATACTTATCTTGCTGTAAAATAATGAACTCCATGGAATATTTCAGTAAAATGAAGAACAAGGCAAATATTGTTTCTGTGGTTGCTGTTGCTACAATCGCTATCTTTTCTATCGCAATACTAACTGCCATTGAACATAGCTTCACCGGCAGCAGCAGCATCATGAAAATTGCAAATGCCCAGACAGATCCAATGAACAATACGTTGTTCGTATCCGGTTCAGCTTCAAATCAGACCAAACCAGATAAGGTTACAGTTTCATTGGGAGTTGAAACAACAAATTCAACTGCACAAGTAGCATTGGCTTCTAATTCTGATCTAATGAACAAGGTCTTGAATGCGTTGAAGGCTGCAGGTGTTCAAGAAAATGAAACAAGCACTTCCACATTCAGCATAACTCCAAACTACAATTACTCTGCTGACACTAACGAGGGAAGGTTGATTGGATTTACAGTAAGCAATTCTATACAAATTCAAAGTGGCAACATTGAAAATGTGTCCAAATGGATTGATACGGCAGTGACCTCAGGTGCCAACAATGTAAACAGCATTTACTTTAGTCTGTCAGAAGGCAAAATGAACGAAATAAAGAACTCTCTATTGAAAGACGCTATTGATAACGCAAAAGCCAAGGCTGATATTGCTGCAAGTGCTGCTGGGTTGAAGGTTATAGGGGTAAAATCAATAAGCGTTGAAGATTCTATCAACCCTCCTCCAATACCAGGACCGTATCTTAAGTCGTTTGCGACTGCTGAAGCAGCACCTGCCCCGCCGACTCCAATACTTACTGGAGAACAGGAAGTTTCTGCAAACGTGAGCATTATCTATCTAATAAGATAGATATCCAGTTAATTTTTCTCAGCTATCCGGTAAATGATACGGGACGAAATGAATATGGGCAACTAATTCTCCCAATATGTGTTCAGTACACATCCGTTAGTAATCCAAAATTCAGCAGAGTCTTTAATACTCGTGCACTCTCCCCTTCACCAATAAGGAAGATGGGCATATTTCCGTCTGGTTACAAATTCCTCAATGGAAATGAACTAGCCCTCAGCATAGTGAGCATGATGGCCGACACTAGTACGGAGATGTTGGAACATTGGTGCAAGTTATGTAACAGTTGGACTGATAGAGGGTAGTTCAGACACGATATCAAGTCTTGTCAAAGTCATGGGAGGTTCTCTTTCTGATAGATTCGGAAAGAGAAAACCGTTTGTTTTCGTAGGCTATCTTCCAACTGCGATATTAAAACCCTTTCATATTTCGTAAATATTCCTCTTCAGGTGTTATCCATCAGAATTGCAGAAAGACTTGGCAAAGGTGTAAGAGAGCCCCCTCGAGATGCTTTAATCGCCGAATCTGTCAACACGGAACAATTGGGAAAAGCCTTTGGTTTCATAGGGCTTTTGATAGCCTTGGGGCCGTAATAGGCTCGTTTCTTGGTTTCGTATTGCTAATTCTTTTAGCTGGGAATTCATCAGACCCCTACAGATTAATGTCCGTTATTTCTGCAATTCCCGCATTGGTTTCAGTTATTATTGATCAGCTATTTGTAAAAGAAGTAAAGCGCGCAAGGGCAACAACGGCAACTGACGCTAGGGAAATTGGTTTATTTGTCGGCCTAAATCTTTTGATTCCAATTTTTGCATTTGCAAATTTTAGTGTTTCATTCTTTATTTTAGGTGCAAAGTCTAACGGAATGGTCGATACACAAGTGGTTTTGCTTTACGCCCTCTTCAACATAACTTACGCGGCTGCTTCATACCCATTTGGTGCATTTGCAGACAGGATAGGCAGAGACAAGGTAGTAATGATAGGCTATGGAGTTTTTGTTGATACCACTTTTGGTTTCGCATTCTCTATTTCATTTTCCTTGTTAAACATGATTACTCTTTTTGGTTTGCTCGGAGTATACGGGGGAGTTATTGATGGTTCACAAAAAGCATACATTTCTGAAATTTCGGCCCCTTCCTTTAAGGCAACAGCCCTAGGGACATTGGCTACGCTAACAGGGCTAATTACTTTGCCCTCAAGTTTCGTAGCAGGAAAGTTGTGGGATAGATGGACCTCCATGGTTACTTTTGAATATGGTGCTTTAGTTGGTTTAATAGCGCTTGCTTGTTTTCTTGTGCACATCATAAGGTTTCGGAAGAATAAGTAACATTTACTTACCATTCTAATGCTATTTGGGTACTGACCACTTTCTCATCCATTGCATTAAGGTGATTACGGATTCTACCAGTTCCTGACCCTTAGGTGTTAATTTGTATTCCACCCTAGGAGGTATTTCGTTAAATGCTTTCCTTTCCAATATTTTACTGTTTTCTAACTCTTTCAATCTCCTTGCCAAGGTCTTGCTGCCTTATGCCCTTTAGTAGGCCGCGGAACTGCTTATGCCTTACGGGTTCTGTTGAACAGCATAATGGCACTAGCATTTCCAAAGTACCCCTTTTGGTAATCAATTTTCTTAGTTTTGCGGTCTCCGCCATCAGGGAAACAGGATCATATCCTTCGAAACCACATTCATTTTGATAAACTCGTAGTTGGGAACTACTTCTTTTCTTTGTTTCCAATCTTACTTTGTACACTCAAGTGTTGTTCGTTTAAATAGTTTCCTACGTAAACAGATATAAATGAAAATATGATATCTTTTCTGCAAATTCGTGAATGATATGACTGCTCTAGTTATTTCGTGAAGGTGTCACTAGTTCATACAGGAAAATTGCATCATAAGAATGGAGCAGTTGTATTGGTTAACGTTCACAAGAAAATATTTTCTATTTGTATACGCATTCTACAAGATTGAGGTTATTCTCATGCCCTAAACCCTAGTGTCATCTCATGACAAGATCTGCTGTGCTCCTTTGCTTCTTTATGTTCATCATTCTTATCAATATCAAAAACAAGGTTACAAGTGTAACACCGAACAAGTCTAACCATACATAGTTATGCACAAGATTGTGCATTAAAGTGTTGCAATTCAACAAGAAGTGCGGCCGTGCGTACTCAATTCTCAATTTGTGTTAGTGCGAAGCTAGCAAGTTATTGTAACAATTAATCCTAACTTGCGTTGGAGAGGTTTAAGAATCTGGATGAGAAATATTATTGATATAAGTCATAGCTGGAACTGTGATAATTTTAGGTAATGATATTACGCGCTGCACAGTCTGGATAATTAGTCGATTTAAAATAGTTCAATCTTGCATTATTCCATTTGTTAGAGTACGGAATGTCGAATTACCGGCGGTGAGTCCAAAGGCGAAGGAGAAATTGTCTATGTTACCGGAAAAGCGATTGTAGGGTAATTGATTAGCTAATTTTAGTTTTAACTATAGCCAAGAAGAATAAAACCAATATAGCAAGAGTCAACGAAGACCATACGACATCTACCAATGGAGTGTCTAGCTCAGAATAAGTATTTTCCAGAAAATCTAAGAATTGTTGAATAGCAAATAGCGCAAAAATAATTATGGCATATATTGTGAATTTAAGACGAGTTTTCCTATATGCAGTAATTGAAAGAGCTAACAGCAGAAGGGCGAATATGCCAATACCTGCTCCTATCGCACCTTCTATTCGATCGAATAGTTCTTCGTCAAGGAGAAGCGCAGATAAATTAAAGAACATTAAAAGCATTGGGCCACCCACTACTCCTTGTCACCCTTGCCAGATAAAGACAGGAACATTTCTACCATTCTAATACTCCACTTATCCCAGATGCTGGGATAATAATTCCTTAAGAGTGCAAGAATATACCTCGGATCACTCTCACGCAATTCATATCTTTTGTATCGGCCCTCTTTTATTTCGTTAATTATTTTCAGATCAATCAAGCGTCTGACATGCCAGCCTACAGATCTTGCTGAAATTCTTACACTGTTGACGATATCTGTCTGCGAAGGATTTTTTTGTTCTATAATAAACATTAGAATTTTCCTTGCCGTCTCATGAGTTAAGACTTCAAGTATCTCCTTTTCACTTTCCTTGAAAATACCTGCTGGAAAATAATATTTGTACAAGCCACGTCTTGTTGCGGTTATTCTTCCCCTCTTTTCCAGCCTGTCTAATTGATATTGAACCGTTCCCATTGAAATACCCATTGTCCTCTTAATGCGCCGTAAATGGCTACCCGGATTATCATGTATGAAAGATAAAATTTTCTCAGCTGTGCCATCGATTTCATCCACAAGGAGGCACCTTCCAAGGACAAGTAAGCACCATGGCGAGTAGCAATATAATGATACCTACTACCACAAGTATACAATATTTCCTTTACCTATGTTTCCTAGGGCTATAATGTATTATGGTACAATACTGTAGGCGATGACCATCTTAAGTTTGCAAATAATTAGTCAATAGATTAAGGTTGCGGTCTGTTACATTGCTCTCGCTTAAATGCCCTTTTGTTCCCGTTTTTTAAGATCTGCCATAGACTTTCTCGAGCTTTCTATGGCTTTCTTTCTTCTAGGCTGCCATACTAGCACATAAAACGAACCAGCTATGTAAATTGACAGTAATATGAGTTGAGCGACCACAGTTTCGAGGGTAGGATGGATGCCAGTCATCGTTGCAAGATTTATGTCAAGACGTGGTATAACCGATAGCAACGGAGTAGTAGGAATGTATCCTAGTTCTTGAAATTCTCTAACAGCATTGCCCATGAAGGCTATTGACATGTATGCCCCTATTCCCATAGTAAGTCCAAACAATACTCTTAGCGGTAACTTTTTTCCTAATTTTCTGACTACAAGTGCAACTCCTATTATTACGACAAGCCCTAGAGTAAGACCAGCAGCAACATACCACTCCATATATTTAGCAAAGGACAACATGGCCTTATAGAATAAAACAGTCTCAAACCCTTCCCGATAAACTGTAAAGAATGAGAGCATGAAGAAGACCATTACGCTTCCTGTAGTAGTAGCCTGCCATACCTTTGCTTTCACAAATTCTATCCATTTCTTTGTTTCAATTCTATTAAGGACCCAGAAGCTTACCCAAAACGGTCCTGCAACTGCGGAGATTCCTGCAATGGCTTCTATGAGCTCTCTGCTAGCTCCAGATATTTCAATTATGAATTCAGCAACGAACCATGTAACGCCTGTTGCTCCGGCAGCCATCAGTATGCCCATATAAACATGCTTTTTGAACCGTTGGGTTCTTGATGCCTCCAAATAAGTTACTATGGCACCGATAATCAGTGCAGATTCCAGCCCTTCTCGAAATATGATCGAGAACGACGTAGAAAATGCAATCGTAGGTGCTAATATACCAGTGCCAGAGACAAGTCGCTCGGATTCATCAAGTCCCCTTCTGATTTCTATCGTTTTTTGAAGTACCTGAGAGTAAGATTCCTTTGACTGTATCAAGTTACGCAGTTCTGCAAATTTTATTTCCATTTCAAGAGTAAAGTCAGGATTTATCGGCCGCAACGGGATTTCCACTTTTTCATAACTATCCAGATAGGCGGTACGGGACATCAGTAACGCGCCTTCGTAATTTCCTTGATTGTAGAGACGAAGCATCTGATCGAGTTTATCTCTAATATTGTCAATATCGTTTCTTACAGCTGCCTTTGCAGGGTCAACTGCTTCTCCCATATCTTTTCTCTCGCCAGTATATACTCCGAATCCGCTGCTTAATGACTCGATATTTGCTAATGGCTGTTCTGAACTCACGTTAGAAGCTGTATTGACAGCTTCTGATGAACTATTTCTCTCTAGGAGAGATCTAAGCTGTATGAAGCTTAGCAAGAATGTCGTTAACAAAATTAGTAATACTTTCAGGGTCTTCCTTTGCAGCCAACATCGCTCTAAGCTCCTCTCGCATCTTTGTCTCAATGTCTGCCATAAGAGTAGGATCAACTTTTTCAAGAGGCGCTTCAAGATACTCGTAATTATCCAGATACGCCTCGACTGCAAGGGAGTCAGCTTTTTCATAGTCTCCGTTATCCCTGACTTGCACTACAACATTTGATAATAATCTCGTTATTTCAGAGAGGTATTTTTCGTTTTCAGTAACTGCAAAGGAAGTTACGCTATTCACAGCCAATTCTTCATTGATATCCCTCTCTATCGCTGCTATTAGATTTAGTACCGATTTTTGGTCAGCATGTTTTACCAATGACTCTCGTAATTGATCAAAGAAGGAATCTAACTCCAATTTCCTTCTTTCTTCTATTAGATTAGCGGCGCTCATGTAATTTGATTCTGATATATTGAGAAGGCCTACTGCATTTTCATAATCTACCGTTGAGTTGTACTGTAAATCTCCAAATTGGTTTCCGTCGACAGGTTGAGAACTATTCGACAAAGCATATGACTTACCTACGTCATTTAATAGATATGATATAGTCTGCAGTTTTAATCCTTTGTCTGTTTGATTCAATCCTACGACCTTTTCCGATAAATTAGCCAATAAATTATAGGCCACTGCCAACTCTGTTCTCACATTTATATCTGACGCATTCTTTGACTTGATATTAATTGGCAAATCTGTCAATCTAGATTCTAGTTGGTTTGCAGATTCTGAATCTAGTTGTTCAAGGATATTCTTAATTGTAGGAAACGTTACTGCATGGGGTATATACGCATGAATAAATGCTTTATTAGTTTCATTGTTATCAAAAAATTGCTGAGCCAGTAATATCTGCGCCTTTATCCTTTCAAGATTAACTGCCAAAACTAGACTGTCGGCATCGTCTAATCCCTCTTGTTGAGCGTATACGGCCTGCTGAGCATTTGGATAGGAGTTAAGAGCAATAAAAGAAAGATTAATGACAATTAGAGCAGCAATTGATATACTTTCAGATCTCATTTTTGAATCCACCTAATGAAAATATGTCTATCAATCCTGGATTTGAAGTTAGAATGTGGCCTGCATTCAAAATCCTTTTTCTACATTCCCGTCCAACAATTCTCTGTGCCAAGTCACCATTGATGTGTTCTAAATATTGATCAAATTCTATCTCTTCGTGGCTTAATCTTACTTTAGCAATTCTAGATGACATCATGTCCAAAATCACAATGCAAAAAGTAAAGCCACAAGGATTCGGCAGGGCGCTTATGAAATGTGGCATTCTTTGAGATAATCCGCATCCTTGTTAGGACACCCTAACAGAACGACTAATTTAAGCCTTGGGTAAATTTTCAGAAAAGGAGAAACAGCGAGGTCCTTCGTCTTACTAGTTAAGTAAGATTGTCTCGTAAATGCTACATAATTTTGAATGTCAGACACGGGAATTCGGATCAGCCGGCACCGACGAGAAGAAGTCAAACGATAGATTCGAACTCTAATTGCACCTCCAGTTTTGCCATACTAAACTTGGATAAATGCAATGAGATGATTTTCAATAGCATTCAAGATATTTTCACTTGAGAAAATTGAATCATCATTTAAATATGCTATTTGACATTAACAGAAAGATAAATGCCCTATCATAAGTGCATAGAAAATTATCTTCAAATCTTTCAAAATCGTATTAGTGTTGTCTTATTGATCGTATTAGGGCTGTTCGCTCTCTTGGCAAATACTATTATTTTTTCCGAAATATTTGCCTTTGAAAATGCAACTGAATACAAGCTTATCAAGAAATGGGGTGAGGAAGGTAAAGGAGAGGGTCAGTTTCAACGTCCACATGATTTGGATTTCAGTCCCGATGAAAAAATTCTATACGCAGTTGACAGAGATGGTAATAGAGTTCAGGCATTTGACAAAAATGGTACATTTCTCTTTTCTTTCGGTGAGTTAGGTACTGGTGACGGTCAATTTCACGTTCCTTATGGGATAGACGTTGATGCTGATGATAACGTATGGGTTGCTGATAGGGCTAATGACAGGGTCCAGAAATTTACTGGCACTGGTGAGTTCATCTTGAAGTTTGGAAATACAGACGCTAAGCCGAGTGAGGATATAGGAAAATTCGATAATCCTAGACATGTAGTCGTAGATAAGAAATTACAATATGCTTATGTAGCAGATTCTAAGAACAATCGTATTCAAAAATTTGATGTAAATGGAACTTTTGTTGAAGCCATAGGCAAGTTGGGCAAGGAAAAAGGTGAATTTGACCTTCCCACTACTGTTGAAATAGATTCAAAAGGCAATTTCATAGTAAACGAAAGGGGAAACGAACGCCTCCAGAAATTTGACAGCAATTGGAATCCGATCTTGATGTGGGGCTCAAAGGGTAGCGGCGATGACCAATTTTGTCACATCGAGCATATTGCCGTTGATAAATATGATAACATTTACGTAACAGACCCTCAATCTGATCCTGGATGCAGTCAACAGCCGAGGGTTCTGAAATTTGATAGTCAAGGGAAGTTCATTACAAAATGGGGATCGTATGGAGAAGGAGATGGGCAGTTCAGGGATCCTGAACACCTTGCAGTGGATTTAGATGGGAATGTCTATGTTTCTGACAGGAAGAATGAGAATATTCAAGTCTTTCAGCCAATAGTAAAATAGAAAAAATTCATTTCTACACCCTTAAGGTCTTATCTATCCAAGAAATATTTGGCTTGAAATATTCAGGATGAAAGATCCTAATAGTAAAAGCCTGCATCCAATAACTTTTTTTTATTCTGACAGATTAGGTCATTATTACTCATTATGGTAAACTTGCATATTGACTATTTGAAAAAGGGGTTCAATAGATAGAAAAAAGAACCTTTATTCTACCTTGGACATCTATTCCGTCTTCCCCTCCATTTATCTTAATGCTTTCTGCATCTATCTGAATTGGGACGTCGATTCCGTTGCCTTCGGGTACATCATAACGAATTAACATCTTGTACCTTTTCGTCCAATTTTGGAGTATTATTTATAGAAGTGGTAATTTCTTCTAATTTATCCTCAAGCAGCCAAGTAAATGATTCACTTGCAACAAGCTTGTCACTTTCGTATAGTTCAATAGTGAATGGTATCTGAGCACTACCGAACGGATCAGCAAGACCTACTCTTCTAGCTGAGAAGGAAACATCATTCATGGTCCTAGACTCTTCAGTTGTCAGGGTCACTTTCATTGCTTCTCCTTGAGTTAGAAGAACCTTGGATTCCTCTTATAGGAACCTCACTAGGTGTGACTGCAGTAGTGTAGTTGTTCTGAGCAAGCATAGGTATCAGCAAAGTAACTGAGCTTACAAAGCACACAATATCTTTGATGGTGCCCTTCATTGCCTTAATATCCATAATAAGAACGTCCTAGTATATTGGTATACTGGTACAAGAATCGAAATCATGTCGCATGAAATAATGGTCCATTTGCTTAATTGACAATATAGAGGCTAAATGAGATGTAATGTGTATCTTGTACTCTTAATAGACTATGACAAAAGCGACTGCCGGCTGCAGAACAATGGGATTTTATCAATTAAATTATTTTCACAAGATATGATTTTCCTGCCTTTAATAGACACGAGTAATAATTCTAAGAACTTCAGAAATCTTTAATGGCAAAATGCCCCAGCAATCTCGCACTATTAAAAGGAATAACTTGGGTATCTAGAAATATGGCTCATTGAGTTCATAAGACAAGAAAAAGATAAGTTGAGATACAACCAGGCTTAGGCTAGCAAGCAGGCAAGAAAAACAAAATTAGATTAGAGATTTGACCATGTATTATTGTTAGTTATTGATTTAATTATTCTCGTTGCTCTCTTCATCGCTGGATTCCTCATTGTCTTCATTGTTGGATTCCTCATTGTCTTCATTGTTGGATTCTTCACTATCATCCTCGTTAGTAGGTAAAACCGATGTATTGTTCAAGTTCGTAATATTTTCACTCAGAATGCCTCCAGTTTGGTTAACGTCAAGGTCAATACCTTTGTTATCAAGACTAGTCGTTTCCTCATATATTGGTGGCGTTCTAGTTTCAGAAGGACTCTCTTCGTGTTCTTCCGTTACTTTTCCTCTTCAACTTCGGCTTTACCTGTTGAATCATTTGTTGCATTGTCAGTTGAGGTTTCATTTGTTGTGGATGGTGGTGACACTTCCTCCTCATCTTCAACTTCAGTCGTACCTGTTCCGCCACTTGTAGCATTTTCCGCAGAGGTTTCATTTGTTGTGGATGGTGGTGAAACTATTCCCTCTTCTTCAACTTCAGTCGTACCTGTTCCGCCATTGTAGCATTTTCCGCAGAGGTTTCATTTGTTGTGGATGGTGGTGAAACTACTCCCTCGTCTTCAACTCCTCATCATCAGTTTCATTGGCAGTGGCCATATCAAATTCATCCAAATCCAATGGTTCTCCTCCTTCAGTTGTTGTAGGGGTCATGTTTGTAACTTCCTCTATTTCTTGTGGTCCAAGCACGTCTAATATTGTGGTGTTAGAGAGATTTCCATTTTCACCCTCTTGAGCAACGTAATGTTCTCAAGAACCGAGCTGGGCAAGTCCCACGCCAGGTACTATTCTTCAGATCCTCATCAATGAATTCGACAATATTAGTAGAATTTAGTGGCAATATTTCTAGGATCTCAGTTCTATTGGTAACTGAGAGTGGATCTACGTCAGTTTCATTTTCTCTTTCTATAGACGATTTTGGCAATTCTGAAACCGTCAGAGCATCTGATGGTGGCGGCGGTGGAGTTCTCTCAGACTCCGGAGGAGGGGTGAACCCAGGATTTACTCCCTCAAATGAAGGTATTTCATTTTCGGCTTGTCCTAATACACTAACATAATCTAAGCCTGTACCACCTAACAAAGCAATCATAAGGACGTGAATTATTTTGAAAGAATTTACCCTACATGTCATAGTAGAAAATAGAACAAGACCAACAATTTAAAGGATACTGAAAACTAATAAATTCTGTGTTTTGAATCGATTTAAACTATTCCGTCGGGTAAATCTATTTGAAGAGAAATAAATTGGATAGAATTAACTCTATGGGTTTCAACGGATCTGGCGTAGAAATGTACCTAAACTAACTAACCTCTATAGAGAAAATAATCGAAGATTTAGAAATCATCGCAGTTGCCCTCTTTAGTGTCCCCTTGGCCGGGATTGAAATCAACTATAATATCGAAACCACTGCCACAAACAAAATGATCAGCCCCAGAACCTCCTCTAAGAATGTCATTGCCACTGCCAGCTATTAAAATATCATTTCCTCTTCCACCAGAAAGATTATCATCTCCACTACCTCCTGATAGCCTATCATTTCCTGAGCGGCCCTTTATCTTGTCATCATTTTTGCCGCCGTATAACCAATCTTGACCATTATTTCCGGCTATCCAATCTTTTCCGTCTTCGCCATACACATAATCATTACCACGATTCCCCTCGAGAATGTCATTTCCTGATCCTCCGGTAATCTCATCATTTTGTCTGTTTCCTTGTATGACGTCAGTTCCTTTTCCACCGTCAAGAGTATCTTCTCCTCCATTACCTTCAATAATGTCGTTTCCATCCATTCCAAGCACGTTATCATCTCCTTCTGCCCGCTACAATCCAATCGTTCTTCGGTAACCGAATAGGTTATCATCCTCCTCATATCCCCAGAGCAAATCGTCACCTCCAAGGGCCCATATATTATCTTCTTCGTCAGTTCCTGGTAAAAGGTCATCATCGGGGGTTCCAACAATATTGCTGCCATCGCTCCGGAAAAGCATAGCGATGGAATAACAAAGACTATAAGACATAAGCCTACTAATAGTTCGACTTTCTTCTTACCAAATCTGTAACCCATATTTTGTCAGCAGATACTAAGGAAATCCATCAATTTAAAGGGTACGGAAAAGATCCAAAAGGTTTAGAGTGCCACGAAAAGATAGAGTGTATATCAATTCATTGGCAGACTCTGGTGATCGTGTTGAATTCATTCGAAGTCTATTTGCCATCCAAATTGAAAGCTAGTCCCATTATGAGTGGATTGGGAGAATCCTTAGGGGTAATTTGAGAGACGATCCGTCAAATTTGAAATTCAAATTGAGAGATATTCTAGTAATTGAGATCTACCTGAATGAGACCTTGGTAAAAATCAAAATATGGCAAAGGTAGAAAAATTGCCTCTACTCGCTATACGTATACATTGTCCTTAACCAACCGCTTTAAGGTGTCTATTGCCTGACCAAGGGGTTGCTGTGTACTATAAATGATCAAAGTATGATCTCCTGATTTGTTGTCAGGCCAGAATGCCCCAGGACAGTAATCACATGTTCCATATGAAGGGTTGTGTTCGCTGATAATATTAAACCCATTACTCTTGAATTGCTCTGTAAAATACTGTAATGACCCAGGATGCGAAAAACCATCATTGTCCTTATTGTTTTCTACCTGTTCCGTCGGAGTGTAGAAAGCACCTATTATTAGATTATCGCCAGATGAACTTACACTTGTCGTATTTTCTTCTTCAGTCTCGTCGTTTGGCAAAACCATAATACTTCCTTCCTTAGCATCATATTCTGTATTAATCAGTGAATAATTTCCAGGTGGCAATATTACAGGGTCAGAACTATCAGAGTAATCCAATACTCCTGTCGAAAACGCTACATTTTTTGTGCCTTTATCCACTATTTCTATAGTTTGTGGATGGGGTGTATCCCAAGGTGCGTCTGCGTCAAGGAATACTATTCCAGTGCCTTGCTGAATTATAAGATTTGTTGGAATATAATATGCATTCCGATCAGTGATTAATTTGTGCCTTTCATCTTCCCAACTTTCGTGAGCCTCATTTGCTATTAGCATAATAAACATATCAACTTCCTTTGGAACTTTTAGACTTTCGGTATTATGGATAGTCTCAGCGGAATCAATAGAGAAGTCTGGACTCGAGCTCCCCTCTGCAGTATTAAGTAGCGATAAGTAAACAATTATATTGTATGCAGAACGATGTTATGAATAGTAACGAGATTGAGAATAATAATGTAAAATAAGCAAGAATTTTTTTAATGTGATTCTCTGAAGTTAAATTCTTACATCCAATCAACATATCTCTATTTAGCATCTGAGCAATTGGTTCAAGCATAAGATGTATTTATCTTTTTTGAACATAGATTAAAGTAGCACCATATCCTGACGTTTTTCACTTTAATAAACCGGGGTGTCATCATCTTCTTGATCCTTTGGCTTCTCTGATGGCTTGCCTGCTATTGAATCGAGGGGAATTGTCAAGGCGGTTGGTATTGGGTCTGGTATTTTTGGCGGTCTCTGGTTGGACCTTAATTTGTCCATTTTCTGCCCTCATTCTCTGAATGAGAGGAGTATCAATATTAAGAAGTCGAAGAAATTTTATGTTCTCTAAAATGTTAGCGGCAATACGAGACATCGAAAACAAATTTTTCTTTTCCGCTGACTTTGAGGATTCTTGATGCATAGATTGAAACAAAATTTTTTGCATTCGGTCAATATCATCTATCCAATTAATGTGATTGAGAGCATAGCCAATTCGAGTGTGCTCTTCTAGCCTACCATTTAAGACGGCATCTTCATTTTTTGAGATACGTTTCTTGATATTATACAAATTACTTCGCGAAATTTTCAGGCCTCCACTCCTTTGCTCTATGTACGCGAGAGACTCGTGCTCATTGAGAGCGTATGAAAATGCAGTCCCTCACTAGCTGGTTTAGGATTTTGATTTCTCTTTTGGAAACCCTACCCACAAGAATTTCACTCTCCTGAGTGAGTTACTGATTCTGTACCTGGACTAAAAGTCTAAATTCGTGTAGCAATTTGGACTCAACCAGGATATCTTTAAATATGTAACTTTGACACTTCGGTTTCATGCCGAAAAGGTCTCCTTCATAGAATCGTTGATACTGTCTCCTACTTTTATTACAATTCCATCTTTCACATATATTTTCACTATGCAGACACAACCCTTGGCGGTATCGATCATGTTAATTGCATTCCTTAAACCCATATTCAGTGCTTCTACTAGATTAAATTCTATTACATCCACTTGCTTAGCGTTTAAGATTACTGAACCGGAATTGGAGCTAGATAAAAGTTCTTGGAAATGAACCACATTTTCCTTTTTGTCGAATTTTGTAATTAGGGAGCTTTTTAATGGAATACTTTTAGCGGTCATCGTCGTAATTTTACGACGCCTTACCCGTTCATTCTGCTCCTCTCTGTGAAATAGGTAATAGATTTTATCCTTGGACATACCGCGTTGTTTCAAGTAAGGTCTAGCCATCTCAACTAATTCCTTTTCGCTGAATCCTTTTTTTCTTCCTTGAAGTTTTATTCTCTCCCACAAATCAAATAGATCAATCCATTGCTGGACAAACCTACTAAATAGAAGTCCAAGCTCATGTGACGCCTGATGATTTACTCGTATTAGCGTCATTTATTGTGATAGCAACTCCTTTTTGTTTGTTTCCGGTGTCATTTGTTCTCTATAGAAGAATGATTCTAGATATTCACTACAGAATAGATTTATAGCAATATAGTAATAGGGATAACGTAGTAAACGTTATGCAGCCTAGGAACTCCACACTCTGTTCTATTGTGAGCATGAAGTATGATTACGACTATTCCCTATAAAAGATTTACGAATGTTTCTAAATGTAGATACATTTTACATTCTTATTCATTCTTAATAATTTCTATGCATTCCAAAACATTCTAATGCATTCTTATTAATTTGTACGCAACTCCAAAAAATTCTAATGCATTTGGTCGGTGAGGAGACTTGATATAGTTGCGGATATTGGTCAAGAATCATTATCTTAGGACTTTCGGTATAATAGATATCCCAGCGAATCAATGGATGAGTTTGAAGAAGCAATTGAAGTTACTCGTAACAATTTATCTGTATCCAATGTAGATTATGCGTGAATGTAAAACTGCGTAATGTAGAGTAGCGATATTGAAATAAATAATATCAAGCCAGTGCGAGTTATTTTGGAGAATGACTCTCTACTAAAGTTACGGTGAGTTTTTATCTCCGAACTATTCCATACGTAGGCCAAAAAGTTCGAGTACACAATATATATTTAATTGTTTATGATCTAAGTTTATTCTCTACTTACAGACGTTAATAATCAGTTCCTTTCTTTAGAACATCGAATTTCACAATTTGTATTTTGGTATCATGTAAAGACAGTAAGTTAGCTCCCTGATTCTTAGGTTGTTTGCTAAATCTTCAAGGTAGAAGAACACTTATTTCCTTTCTATGTTTAAGTTTATAATGGAAAATGTGTAAAACTGCGGTTTTTTTTGGAGAAGAACTTGCGAGATACGGATTCGGCGAGTCACACCCTTTCAATTCCAATAGAATTTATGCTTTCTGGTCGAGGGCCAATGCATTGGGTCTTGTTAAGTCTAATCAAATTCAAATTGAAGCTCCAGAACTGGCAGATTAGGAAACCTTACTGATATTTCATGATAAGGATTACCTTACACTAGTAAAACAAGCCTCAGCTTATGGATCCGGTCTTCTAGACTTGGGGGATACACCTGCCTTCAAGGGGGTATTTGAAGTTCTTCATATGTAGTTGGAACAAGTCTCAAGGCATTAGACTTGGTAATGAATAATAGAGATGGGGTATTACATGCGTTTAATCCAATAGGAGGACTTCATCATGCCAAAAGGGGGTCTGCAGGTGGATTTTGTGTCTTTAATGACATAGGCATATTAGGTATAATAGCACGGCAAAAATATGGTATTAGTAGAATAGCCTATGTAGATATTGATGCACACCATGGAGATGGAGTCTATTACGAATTTGAGCATGATCCTTTGTTATTTATTGCAGATATACACGAGGATGGTCGTTATCTTTATCCTGGTACTGGCAATGGATCAGAGGTAGGATTGGGTAACGCGAAAGTATGAAAATAAATATCACAATGAAACCAGGTTCGGATGATAACGAATTTATCTCGTCATTTGGTAAAGTTGAGGAATTTATAGATAATGTTGCAAGGCCGGAGTTGATTATATTGCAATGTGGTGCTGATTCCATAAAGGGGGATCCATTGACCCATTTGCAATATAGTTCAAAAGCTTACAGATATGCTGCCGATATATTACATAGACTGTCACACAAATATTGTGATGGGAGACTCATTGCCTTAGGTGGTGGAGGATATAATCAAAACAATATTGCCAATGCATGGACAGAAGTTATCATGTCGCTTATAAGGGGGGCCTTCTAGGAAAAATAGATTAAAAGATATTATTTATTTAGATATTTCAGGAAATAATTAACTCCTAACCGCATCACAGTTCATTGCCACCTTCGATTCGTAGAAAAAAAGGAAGGTTTATTCCTAATATTAGGAAGTCAATTTACTCGCTACTGGTAGCGTTTGTAGTGCCCTCAGTCTCTTCAACCTCTCCTTCGTGTCCTTCGTGAGCGCCTTTCATTATTTCATTTACCCCGATTACCACTGTATCTGTCGGTCCGAATTCAATTGCGTCTTCTGTAGGGTTCTGAATTGCGATATCTGTGATTATGTCAGATGCATTACCTCCCCGCATAGACTCTAAATCTACATGATAGAGACACACCTCTCCTGGATTAGATAGTGGGCTAACCAATTCCAAGTCAGTAGCTGTCAGATTAGGTGCTGATCCTATGAGTACATTAACTGGGCTTTCAGAATTGTCATTACAAGGTAACTTTGCAGCCACATGACCATTCATTATAATGTATGGTGTCGTATCGTATAGATGAATGTAGTCATTGCCAGGTAGTGTTCTTCCTCCTAGTAACACAACAGCTGAATCCCGTACTACGATTGCCCCTTCAGAATGTGGAGCTTCAGAATCCGTCTGAGCATTAACCAAATTCAAATTATTTAAGAGAAACAAAATGGACAGCATTGTTCCGATCAACAATACTCTTTGCGCAAGTATAGTTTATTTCATGTTTGAAAGAGCAAGCTCTAACTTAAAAAAGTTCTGGTACAGGACTCCGAAAAATAGCATTTTTGATTAACTTGGGTCTTAATTCTAGCACTCGATTTTTTCTCTAAAGTGAACATTCCCACTATCAGTGACATAGATGTAGCCATCTGAATCCATTGCGATATCATGTGGAATTAGAAATTGATCATCCCGACATCCTAATGAACCCCACTTTGTCACGAATTCGCCATCAGGATTAAATTTCTGAATTCGCACATTTCTAGTGTCAACAACATATACATACCCTGCCGGGTCCACAACTATTCCATGGTCTTCAATAAACTGACCGTCTTGGGATCCCTTTGATCCCCACTTCATTATGAACGTACCGTTATTATCAAACTTTGCCACCCGTGAGTTATTTCTTCCATCAGTAACGTAGACAAAATCTTCAGAGTCAACCGTTACATCATGCAAATGCACAAATTGTGTGTCGCCAGAACCTAAAGAGCCCCATTTTGTAATAAACTCCCCATTATTGTCAAATTTTTGAACTACAGGATTATTTTGGTCACTGACAAAGACATCTCCTTTTGAGTCAATGGCAACCCCCCAAGGCCTTATAAACTGACTGTCACCTTTCCCCTTTGATCCCCACATTTTAATGAATTTTCCATTGCTATCAAATTTTTGTATGTTCCGATTGCCGTAATCTGCGACAAATACATTACCATTCTCATCTACAGTTATACTTTCAGGTTCAGAAAATTTACCTGGTCCTGTTCCTACGGATCCCCACTTTAATAGAAAGTTTCCATCGCTATCAAATTTCTGGATGTCACATCTTTCAGCATCACCAACATAGACGTTGCCCTCCGCATCGACTCCTATTCCATGGGCATGAAGGAATTGACCGTCACCAGAACCTTTTGTACCCCATGCAGAAATAAGGGTCCCGTTACTATCAAATTTCTTGACTGCATGAAATCCAGACAAATTATTTTGCTCACTTATCTGGCGAGATTCGGTATTGGCAGCTTTATTGATGTAATTAGAAGAACAAACATTATCTTGATCCTCATTTGAGTCATCAGCTAGTGCTCGCTGATACTTTTCCATCAATACCAAAGTTTAGTAATAGAAATGCAATTATTATGGAACTTCCAAGGAAGGCTAAGAATTGTTTCTTGTACATTCACTCAGGTTAAGTGTAGATAGGGAATATTAGCCTTACCCTCCCATAGTTAAGTCATTGTTTATGTAGAAAAATAGGTCAATGCTAGAGAATTGAGAGAGATAGCTGAGTGAGTATCGTGATTAAGCAGTAGTATTGCTTTAGATTGATGTACCATAAAGATATTATATCGTACTCAGGAAAGTATTATGAAATGCGCTGGTTAACCACTTTGGGTCAGACAGCAACTTTATGCATTATTATTTCGTTATTTTCTTACTCTTTTATTTCAATTTTGGCGCATACTTTTTCACCAAATGAAAGCGCTTCATTCATTTCCTTAGTGGACCAAATCAAGTCAGCATTAGTGCCAATTCTTCAGTATGATTCATCTAACCTAACAGCAATTAAAGAACAGGCACAGTACGCAAGAATGCTTCTTAGTGACGATGTGCTGAAGGAACTTAAGGAGCGTAACGAAAGAATCGGGACTAATCTGCCAAGAATGTTAGATTCGCTTACAAACTCGTCGAATCAAGATTTGGATGGTAACATTAACGAGCTCAACGATCTTTTAGAAGAGGCTCTTACGGTGAGAGTTGAAAGGGACCAATTGACAAATGCTACAGTTCAGGCCCTAGCATTTGCCGAAGATGTAAATAAGATATTGGATGAATACAGTATTGCTTTCAATAAGAGTACATTTCCTACGAACATGAATATGAATACGAATATGAATACGAATATGAACAAAGTCAATACGACAGATATGGGTATGAATAATGAGGTTGTTAAAGACATGTATGCTTATCAGCGGGCTGTGGCTTTAACAAATCTGGCACTTGAGAGATTTGATACCGAATTAAAAGCGAAATCAAATTTCACCTCGGCGATGGATCAAGTGTCCAAGGGACTTGACCAGCTTAAGTTGGCTATTGAGAATAAGGAATCTCCCACAAACGTTATGGGGATTGTGCATGGCCAAATTCAAACCAATTTGCAAACTGCATATAACTTAGAACTTGTCCCTCCTGTTAAACACGAGTCAATAGGAAATGTATCCAGCTCAATTGATAACATGAATAATTCTATGTCAAACCATATGATGATGAACATGAGCTAACTGCTCAACCCCAAGTTATTATAAAGGGTAGAATCTGATTAAGAGCTTCTTAATAATTATATTACCATTTTCGTTATTTTCGTTACCAACATCGTAGCCATTGTAATTAATTCTTCTTAACTGACCGATAATCAAAGGAAAATTTAGGTCTAGAGACTGAGCTTTCAACATTCGCATGAATAAGAAAGAGCTTGCTATCTAAATTCATCAATTAGATCGGAATAATCGTTAACCGCTCTATCAAGCGGACTTTCAATATAATTCGTCAGCACATTTTCGACCAGTTCCTTATCTGAAATGTGATAAAATCGTGACTTGTAGTTGGTACCATGGATCTCATTAAACAAGTCTTTTCTAACAATTCCAGCCTTGATTAGTCTTTGCAAATGCCAAGAGGTTGTTGACGGAGCCTTCATTGTAAAAGCGCTTATTTCACTTAAAGTGCATCCATTACTTTTAATCAATAGTGAAATAATTTTTCTAGGTACAGAATTTCTTATATAACCAATGACTTTTGAGATTTCGTCGGAGATTTGTAATGGATAGTATCTGGTAACTCCCCTTTTCCTATCGATGACGATTCTCCTTGAGTCCTCAAGTTCAGCAAGATGATAGGATAACTTTCCGTTCGACGAACTAGTCAATCGCAATAATTGTCTATATCTGATGCCCGGGTTACTACTGATATGCTTCAATAAATCTTGTTCCAACTCATGCGAACTAAACTGTACGCCTATTGAGGCACTCAAGACTTTGGATTTAGAGGTGGATAGATTATCTAGAATTCTAATTCACCTTTAATACCCCAAGGCCGAATAGGGTTATCATCACCAAAAGAACCACATGAGGTAGCTCCACATTTACTGTTGGAATTATGGGTTCGTCCAGATTACCCGTTGCAGAAAAGAGCATCAGGATCTCCAATATGGCTAACGTAACAAATCCAAGGGCCATAAAGAGTAGACGCGCTCTACCATCCCTGTAGTACGCAGACACTGCAATGAATGACAGGAATATAGCAATAGCCAAGCTGGCAATATGTAATATTATATGATAAATCATAGATGAGTGTGTAAAATGAGGAATGGTAAAAGGTATGGTCACTCCTATGACAACAAGGCAGATCAATCCAAATAACTTGAGCTTACCATGAGTAGTCTGATTTCCATGGTGAAGCTCCACAAGGTTGATTATTAGTTATCCAAATTTAAGTTCATTGGTACAAGAATCGAAATTAGAGATTGCTATAATAAATGATCCAAATTGGATTACAATATAATTGAATTTGAAGGTTGAAAGGGAGGGTTTGTACTTACTAAGTTAGGATAACTTGTGAAAGAGCCACTAAAGCGACGCTTGAAATCTTTAAAGTTTGAAATTATTTTACATATCTATGATCGTACCGATTAAAGATTCTTGATAGCACCTAGACTATCCAAAAAGAGAAAGTAAAAGATCATTAGACAAATTGACCAAAAAATAAATCCGTGAATGTATGCAGAAACTAAATTACTCTGTGATTTATGTGGCAAGAACTTAGAAGACCGATGTTACCTGTTAATTTATTGTTCATCTTATCGATCCATTTCGCTATTGGGTTTGTCAAGACTGTTTTTAATCGAATCTTAGAAATGACCGCATAATTCCTATGGCTGAGGAAAAGAGGGAAAATGGGCCTGAATTTCTGCAATCATATTGTTAATTTTCTCCTGAATGTAGTGAACATAAGCCGGCTGGGGGATAATGTAAACTGTGCTTAATACATCGAGGCTCCGAACATTCCTATTTCTCTTAAATTCTTTATTTTAGGTTGCAATTTTACAACATCGATGAACCTTAGTTTCCCTACCTGATTTCTAGTGATTGTTTAAATCACCTGATAGAATCTAGAATTGCTATACGGGATTATCTGATCTGGAATATGTTCCAGATAAGTTCCTATCGGGTTGTCGTGCACATAGACTAACTCAAGACAAGTGCGTGGATAGTGGATACGCACCAGTTGGAGTATAACGCGAAAATTTTTGGCTATAAACACGACATGACATGGCTAATGCCGCTCGTCCCGATAAATATTATCTTGCTGAAATGTTTATGTCACTCAAATTATTTGCAGTTAGGTTTTCCGGAGGGACTATAAGCGGGGTGCGTGGCTGAGAAATGTTCATGCCATTCTCCATAATCACCGTAGCATTTGCAGGAGTTTTTTCAATCGTAGCATTTGTAAGGTCTAAAGCGATGACAGGACTAGTACCACTTAAGGCAACTAACAAAGCAAAGGTCGATCCCAAAATTATATACTGGTGTTTCACAATGATAAGACGCCTTTATAGTTTATAACACTTCAATTTCATTTCGACTAAGCAACGTCATTGTTTTATTACTATCCACACTAGCATTGAAATCGTAACATCCGATAAATATGTTGAAAATATGAAAGGCATTTCAGTCCCATCCATGGTATAATTAGAGTTTGCAGATAATAGCAAAAATTTGCTTAATTTAAACTTCTCGCAATAATTGTTAACGATATCCTAAGCTTTCAGGATTATATTAAATCTCGACAAGGTTAATTAAATAATTTAAATTGCTATGAATCAAGTACATGGATCAAGTCTTTCAAGTTCCTTTTTGGCTTTGGTTGAAGCATCTTTAGCGGATAACCTATACAAAGTATAGATGATGGCACCAGATCAGTATCAAGCGCTTCCATAACTTTGGGTTCGTTTATCATTCCTATCCAAATTGTACTTAGACCCAGTGCGTGAGCTGCTAGTTGTGAATATGCAGCAGCCAGTGTTGCGTCTTGTTGTGAAAATTTCTTAATTCTCTCTGGAGGAAAATTCATCTTTATTCTGTTAGGGTTCATAAGGAAGACTAATACAACAGGAGCATTGACATACGGCTGATTATTAGCCGCCATAACCAGCTTCATCTTAATCTGTTCGTTGCTTACATGATAAATCTCAAAACCTTGAAACCCTCCAGCAGTAGGAGCTGTGTCAGCTGCAGCAAATATCATTTCAAGTTTCGATGCTTCAACCTCTTTTTTTTCGAATTTTCTTTGGGATCTTCTATTCAACATGACATTGAAAATATTAGTTTCAAGAACTTCACTTACGTCTTGAACCGGTCCTTCAGCCGGCTCTTCCTGTTTTGGATAAAGCAGCTTAGGTGTTTCGGAAAACATTCTGTTGAATACGTCTGTTGGAAATGACATTATGACATGTATTTCCATCTATAGCCTATTATAAAACATTTAAAAATGAAAATCGAGCATGATTTCAAGTAATCTGAAATTACAACCTACTGCAATTGTATTTATCAGGACTTCTGAATTCGACACTAGAACTTCAGCTTTAATTAATATCATGCAGAATTTCTTTACGTAAACAAATAATTCAGGTTAAGATTGTTTTATAATGCAGAAGATAATTATATGATAACTCCCATGCTCATTTCAGCGGAGAATCCTATTAAGAAATTCCAGCTTTGTTGTCATATTGCCACTTGTCATATTGCCACTTGTCATATTGCCACTTGTCATATTGCCACTTGTCATATTGCCACTAGTTGCTCCTAATACTGCAGATGTGTAAGTTGCAACATGACTATATAGAATACATGCAAAGCTGATAATGGCCATGAAAACCATTGCTATCTTCACTAACTATACTGAAATGAAATTCGGTAATTAAATATTTCAACTATAATCGGAGTCTTTGCGAAGAATAATACCTTTCTGCTCACCCAAATGTGCGCCTGTTAAAAGTCAACTATGTAAATCAGATCAGTAGTTATATGACAGAACACTTCGTACGTTGTCTTAATCGATTATTCAGATCTGATGCATTTCTCCAGTTTCAAACCTGTAAAGAGAAATATAATGTTAATATCAAAAAAATTGGTTTTTATGACATGTAGTAAAAGTTAAGTAGAAAAAGCTTCAAGTGAAGTCGATGGAAGTTTTTGATTCTAGTATTGTTGAGCAAATTGAAATGAAGATGATTCGACCATCCAATTTCGCTGTCAGAGATAAGTTTCAAGAAAGTCTAGAAATGGAATCTCTGATGTCTAGTATTAGAGAGCACGGTTTACTGCAGCCTATCTTGATCAGGCCAAGGTTAAATGGATTTGAAATTGTTGCAGGACACCGTAGATTTCATGCATGCAAATCGCTTCGCTGGAGATTCATTGCATGCAAAATAAGGGAAATGTCTGATAAACAAGCCTTCGAGATAATGTTAACTGAAAATATTCAGCGAAAGTCAATGGATCCAGTTGAAGAAGCTGAAGCTTTCAGAAAATATGTCCTTGAATACGGATGGGGAGGTGTGAGTGAATTGGGAAGAAAGATCGGCAAAAGCGAAGAATACGTATCACACCGGATTCAGCTGTTGAAACTTCCAGAAGATGTAAAGGAACAAATAATTGTAAACAGATTAAATGTTAGTCAAGCTTTTGAACTTACAAATGTGCCTGAGAGTCGGCTTCTTGAATTCACAAGCAAAATTATGCAAAAAAACTTGACTGTGAAGCAGATAAGAGAAGTTAAGGCCGCTATCAAGGAAGAATCTTTATACGAATCTTCAAGTCCAGTTAATGAACTTAGCAGTGTGATTCCAATTGTGAGGAAGGTAAAGTTTGCGAAGAAAACATCTCTAGCCTTGAAAATTACGTTAGCAAGACTTGATACCATTATTGAAGAGGCTGAAATGAATATTCAACCAGAACAGAGAAAAGAAATAATTGATTTCCTTATGTGCATAAGATTGAGAATTCATTCAATGATTGATGAAACAATACGCTTTAAGAATTCCCATATCAAGCTAAAGCTCAACAATGGCTAAGCATCTAGCGAGTTATTGCATTTATTTTCCAAGGAACGGCGGGATCCATTCATGTAGAAATTTTTTATAGTCCTTGTTAGTGTAAGTGAGCGCATGGAATGATGGTTCCTTCAACGGTAAAAAGTCATATACTTCGTATGTCTGAATTATGTCACCAAATAAATTCCGATATATGTCACTTTCTTGATCCGCTACTTCTTCTGAAGGGAAAGACTGAATGCTGATCCAATCGTATCCGCCTCTGGTTTTTCCTGAGTATAAAATGAATGGCGCATCAGCCAGATACTTTTTAAGTCCTTCCAAGCGACTAGGAAGATGCTGCGAATTCCTAAAGGTAACGAGTGCGACTCGGATTATTTTGTGTTTAACTTTCTTTGGATTTATGGCAATTGTATAGTGAGAAATCACGCCTACGTCTTCCAATGTCTTAATTCTGCATTCAATTTCATCGAGAGTCAAATTATATCCAGATTCCTTGAGGCACTCCCAAAGCTCATTCAGATCAAGTTTAGCGTTTCTGCTTAGAGCTGAAAGAATTACGTCATCAATAGTATCAGTCATCTATATGGTCTTAATATCCAAACGTACTAAACATATTTAAGGATAACAGTAACTTAGTTTTTCCATTTTTGGGTACGGTACTAGCATTTTTTATGCCATTTATCAACGACTTAATCTGATCACGATCCGTACTATGTTACCGATTGTCTCCAAAAAATGTTGAGTGGCCTTATTTTTAAATAGATAGGCCGCAATAGAGTTCAATACTGCAATGAGTACAATCCTCTCTGAAGGTATTGGATATTTCGTCCTTTTAGGGGTTGGATTATTGATGGCACTTGTCGTAACATTGTTGGTAAAGGCAGAGACCAAATGGCTGGGAACTAGAAAAACATCAGAGTGGTTCTCGACAGCTGGTAGAAATATCAAGACTGGATTAATAGCCTCCTCTATTGTTTCAGCTTGGACTTGGGCAGCTACCCTATTGCAGTCATCAACAGTTGCCTATCAATTCGGTATAAGCGGACCATTTTGGTACGCTGCTGGAGCAAGCATTCAAGTAATCCTTTTTGCCATTGTAGCTATTGAGCTCAAACGAAAGGCACCGTCTTCTCATACCTTTTTGGAGTTCGTGCATACAAGATACGGCAAGGATGCACATAAGATTCTGCTTGTTTTTGCACTTATGACAAATACCATAGTGACTGCCATGCTAGTTCTGGGTGGGGCTGCCGTAGTGCATGCCTTAACAGGTGTAAACACGCTCGTCGCAGCATTTTTGATTCCCATCGGTGTAATAATATATACTTTTTTTGGTGGACTAAAAGCTACTTTCTTTGCAGATTATCTGAATTCTTCATTTCTATTCGTGGTAATACTTATTTTTGTAACAATAATATATTTTAGCAATTCTGAAATAGGAGGTATATCTGGCCTATTCAACAAACTTGTAACATTAGCTAGTATCAAACCAGTCGAAGGGAATGCGGGAGGCGTTTATCTTACAATGGCTTCTACCGGGGCATTAGTTTTTGGAATAATAAATATAGTTGGGAATTTTGGAACTGTCTTTACTGATCAGGCATACTGGCAGCGAGCAATAGCAACACGACCCAAATCTGCAATTAATGGATTTCTGATAGGCGGTTTAGCGTGGTTTGCAATTCCTTTTACACTGGCAACTACACTCGGCTTGGCAGGATTGGCAACTGGCATGCAGCTCTCACCTGAAGATATAAGCAACGGGTTGGTTGCTCCCTATGCTGCATCGCAACTTCTTGGTGATATAGGAGCCATACTCCTACTAACTATGCTATTTACGGCAGTAACGTCTGCAGGATCAGCAGAATTGGTGGCTGTTTCTTCAATATTGACTTACGATATCTACAGAACTTACAAAAAACCTTCAGCTACCGGCCGAGAGCTCATGAAATTTTCAAGATTCTCAATAGTCTTTTTTGGATTGGGAATGGGAATTTTGGCTCTTATCTTGTTTGAACTGGGAGTGAGTCTGCAATATGTCTATTTGGCTATGGGAATTCTAATAGGCTCCGCAGTAGCACCCGTTCTTCTAGCGCTTGCCTGGAACCAAACAAATAGGACGGCCGCTATGCTAGGAGCCGTATTAGGTTTGATATGTGGAGTTACAATATGGCTATTTTCAGCAAATCACTTATATGGTAACATTTCATTGATGTCAACAGGGGCAGAACATTCCACTCCTATTAGGTAATCTGATCTCCATTTCAGTAGGCGCAATAGTTACCATCACTGGAAGCATTATAAGACCAGAGAGATTTAACTTTGGAATTACTCGTCAGAAGATTCATGTCGTCGACGAAAAAATTAGGTCGATGATCAGACAGGATAGCGACCCGGCATATTTGGACAAGATTGCAAGGTTTGGGTACAAATATGCGATTGTTATATCATTAATACTAGTTGTAGCATGGCCCCTTCCTCTTTATTTTTCCGGATATATTTTTTCTTATCCCGTGTATTTGATGTGGGTAATAACATCCCTTATTTGGACATCAGTCGCCGCTGCAGTAATTATTTTTAAACCACTAATTGAAGCAAGGAGAGGTATACAAGAGGTTATCCTCGGAATATCTCATGAGTTAAAGTATGAACTTAATCTTGATAATTATATTGGCCGTCCCAGGCCAATAGAAATTCCGCAAGAAGTCATCTCGAAAAGAATTCTTGTTGCTCTGGACGGGTCCGCCTTCTCTATTCGTGCATTAGAACTTGCAAATCGCTTATTTGACGAAGCAGGGGCATTGATATACGTTATTCATGTAATAGAATGGACTGATGACGATGAAGATTCTTTTGATTCGGAGCTAACTAGAAAAATGGAGATAGAAGGTCGTAGAATGCTTACAAGATTGCTTCTCAGTCGTAAGCTTCACTGCGAAAGGATTGTTAAATTAGGTGATCCTGGTGCAAGAATAGCGGACACTGCAAGGAAATTGGACGTTGATGTTGTATTTGTTGGAGTAAAAGGATTGGGTGACACTAACTCTGATTTGGGACATGTTACTAAGAAGTTAATTAATTTGACTTCAATACCAGTTGTTGTAGTCAGTTAATTAAGTATTATTTGAAATTTCAAATTATTAATTCTTGACTAGACATATACGGTCACTCGACTTATTTTCGTTCAATTAGGAGCTCCTAAATCTGTTAATAAACCATCTTATATTACAAATTGTTAAACAATTCACTGTAAACAATCCAATAGAATGGTAGGACCAGCTAATTATTCGTCTGGAAATCCCGCATTAGACTTTTTCTACACACTCTTTAATGGAATAGCAGAGGTACCTCTTTTTAGTTCACCAGTCACTGGAATTCTGATTCTGGCAGGAGTTTTCGTAGCATCCAGGAAAGCTGGCACTATGATGGTGCTGTCAGGTCTTATAGGTGCGGGCATGGCTATATTACTTGGAGCCGACTATGGCTTAGTAACGTTTGGTTTGTTTGGTTATAACTCCATACTTACGGGAATGGCCTTCTGGTCAGGACCATTCGTTAAAGCTAATAAGGCTACATTCTTTATTTCTGTTTTTGGATCTGCCGTCACGGCTATATCGTGGATGGCATTCGCACATTTGATGGGTGATATGTTTGTCCAAGGTGGGTTGGCTGCCTCTCTTGCAATCCCTGGGTTTACCTCGTCCTTCATCTTTACAACTTGGGCTATGATGTATGCGTCAAAGAGATATGGGCATGATATCTGGCCAGACGTACCCCCAGCTGCAAAAGAAGAGACAATACCTGGAAGCGGCAACCCAAAGCCGGACACAAGTTTCAAGTGGACTGCAAAGGAATTTACGATCGCTACTTTGAAGGGAGTCTCACAAGTTACCTTCGTTGAGAACTGGAAAACTGGAATTTTCTGGGTTGTAGGCTTGACCCTGGCCTTCGAATTAGCCCCAATGATCGCTGGAGTAGAAGGAAGGCCATGGTGGACAAATGGTTATACAGCTCAGTGGGACCCATTCTCACCTCTTTACTTAGGAGGTGTAATGGCTCTAATAGGATCTGCAATAGGAGCAGCGCTATCTATATTGATAAAAGTGCCTACAGCAGAGACTAGGATCGGATTACACGGATTTAATCAAGTGCTAGTAATGATAGCACTTACTAGCTTCGTACCCCTTACTTGGCAGACATTTCTGATGGCAGTACTTGCAACAGTAGCATGTTCAGTTGTAGTCATGCCAGCGCTGCAAAGATTTTTTGGACAATGGGGACTTCCAGCTCTTACAGGACCATTTGTCTTCACAGCTTGGGTATGGCTCTTGGCAATTCACGGCTTCACCAATATTCCTGCTGGAATTGGGTGGTCGAGACCTGCGCCTGAAGGCTTAGGCTAGCAGTTAACCTTGTTAAGGGTAACTGTGCCTAGCATCCCCTCTTCTTTAGGAGAATTTAAGAATGAAAACCTATGTTCTAGGCAGTAAATATGTAGTGTGAGTTCACGACAATGCTACAATCTGAGTTTGAAGAATTTCTGAATTCAAACAAGTCAAGATTAGAAGGAAGATCTGACTCTGAAAAAATTAGGTTGTTTATAGACTGGTGCAACAAGTACGGTTTAGAAGAACTCATTATCAGACTCAGCTCTGATGGGACGCGGTTATTTGAAGTAGGTTCCTTTCTAGATTTTACCACAAAGGGGATTCTCATCCGCAAAAAAAACTGGTCTCGAAAATTTGTTGACACCGGATTCATTGCAGGAATGGCTCCTTTGCCCTATGCGCTACTCTCCAGCAAATTAAAGATTACTGACATCACAAAGAAAACTTTGGTTGAAACTGCAGATATAATTAGGAAGAAGGAAAGCATTCTATCAAAGTACGTGCCATACGCCGAAGTGGCAGAAATTAGTTTGAGACCCGGACTTGAGACAAGAGTGACTAATATGCTTGGAAGCACTTTGAGACAGAACTTCATGTTCATAAAAACTAAAGAGGGCTCCCAACTCCAATTCTCTCTTCCGGTTGGCAAAAATGGTCCCTATGACAAAATCTATTATTGGTTGTCTGCAATATTGCCGATCGATGTATCACCTTTTTAGAAAGGAGCTAGTCGACGTCGACTAAACTCCACACAAAAAAGAAATCGCAAAGTTCTTGCGGCCTTTTATATACTAACGAATTTTGAAATTTTAAAATAATTCAGAATTACTCTAAATTTGAGGTAATTGGTTAGAAATGATGTTAGCACCTCGAGAAATCGATAAAATGATGATCTGGACAGCTGCCCAGATCGCTGAAGGGCGAAAAAATAAAGGAATAAAGCTAAATTATCCTGAAACTGTCGCGTACATTGCGAACTACGTAGTTGAAGGCGCTCGTGAAGGTAAGAGAGTCGCAGAACTAATGAAGACTGCAAGAAATATTTTGAAAAAAACAGATGTAATGGCGGGAGTACCGGATTTGATTCACACAGTACAAGTTGAAGCGACATTTCCTGACGGCACCAAATTGGTGACGGTGCACGATCCAGTGCAGTAGAAGAGGGAGGAGATAGGTGAATAGAAAATGGTAAAAAAGAAAATGAAAGAAATACTAAAAAAAACAACGGCCAAAAACCAAATCAAAACGGGGAAAGGAGGTTCGAAGTAGAGCAATGATCCCGGGAGAATACGTTCTTTCTTCAGAGCCAGTCGAGTGCAATGCAAATAGAAAAACTATAAAACTTACTGTTAAAAATACGGGAGATCGACCTTGTCAGATTGGATCTCATACGCACTTCTTCGAAGTAAACAGGGCACTAGATTTTCCACGAGAGAAATCATACGGCTTCAGATTAAACATTCCTGCAGGAACCTCAGTAAGATTTGAACCTGGAGACTCAAAAGATGTAGAGTTGTGTGAACTGGGTGGCTCACGTGTCTGTTTTGGCTTTAATGGCCTGACTATGGGAAGCCTAAATTCAACAGTTGTAAGGAAGGCGGCGCTTGAGAAAGCGAAGACGCTTGGATTTAAGGGAGCGTAGCAATAGGAGGAGAGTGATAGAAAAATGGTTCTTAAATTAACAAGAAAGCAATACACAGATCTCTTTGGACCTACAAAAGGCGATAAAATAAGATTGGGAGACACTGACCTAATGATCGAAGTAGAGAAGGACTACTTGACATATGGAGACGAATGCGTCTTTGGTGGAGGAAAAACAATTAGGGATGGTCTTGCCCAGACCCCTGGTATTACTAATGCGAACGGCGCTCTGGATTTTGTGATCACAAATGCTGTTGTTTTAGATCCAGTAATTGGAATCGCCAAAGGCGATATTGGGATTAAGGACGGCAAAATAGCTGGAATTGGAAAGGCGGGAAATCCCCTTACTATGGATAACGTAGATAGGAACATGGTTGTTTCAGCTTGCACCGAGGCTACAGCAGGCGAACATACAATATGTACAGCTGGTCATTTTGATACACACATCCATATGATTTCTCCACAACAATACATAGACGGTATTAGTGGTGGTATATGCAATATGATAGGAGGTGGAACTGGACCAGCTGATGGTACTAATGCCACAACATGTACCCCTGGAGTATTCAACACAAGTAGGATGATGGAAGCCGTGGAGGATACCCCAATGAACTGGGGCTTCCTTGGCAAGGGAAACGATTCTCACCCTTCACTTGCAACACAAATGGAACAGATTGAAGCAGGAAACTGTGGCCTGAAACTTCACGAAGACTGGGGAACAACTGCAGCTGTTCTGGATGCGACACTTAGGGCAGCTGACCTAACTGATACACAGGTTGCAATTCACACAGACTCGATTAACGAATGCGCTTATTTGGAAGACACGGTTAACGCAATAGATGGCAGGGTTGTGCATAGTTACCACACAGAAGGAGCAGGCGGGGGGCATGCTCCAGATATCATGGCAATAGCGGCACACCCCAACGTACTCCCATCTTCCACAAATCCAACTAGACCGTACACAGTAAACACAGTGGATGAGCACCTGGACATGCTTATGTTCTGTCATCATCTCAATCCTGCAGTGCCAGAGGATGTTGCATTTGCGGATTCAAGAATTAGAGCTGAAACAATTGCCGCAGAAGATGTCCTACACGATGAAGGAATATTGAGTATGTATTCATCTGACAGCCAAGCTATGGGTAGGATAGGAGAAGTGGTCATTCGTGCGTGGCAAACCGCAGATAAAATGAAGAAGATGAAGGGTAAGTTGAAGGAAGAAACAGGGGAAAATGATAATTTTAGGGCAAAAAGATACATAGCAAAGACAACAATTAACCCTGCAATAACGCACGGCGTAGCAGATTATCTCGGATCCCTTGAAGTAGGGAAATACGCCGATATCGTAATGTACAACACGCCATTCTTTCCTGCGAAGCCAAAGATGGTCTTCAAAGGAGGATTCATTGCTTGGTCAATAATGGGAGATCCAAATGCTTCATTGCCAACACCTGAGCCAGTGTTCTATCGACCAATGTTTGGCGCTTTAGGAAAGGCTGTAAAGAAGACATGCTTTACATTCACTTCTAAAGCTGCATCTTCCCTTGGAGTACCTCAGAAGCTAGGATTAGAGAAAGTCATACTACCAGTAAGGAACTGTCGCACGATCGGTAAGAAGGATATGATGTGGAACGACCAGACTCCTGACATCAAAATAGACCCAGAAACTTATGAAGTAAAAGTCAATGGGAAAATTGCAACAGTCGACCCAGCGGAGGAACTTTCTCTAGCCCAAAGATATTTCATGGGCTAACAAAAGAAACTAAGCACATACGCAAGCAAAGCGGAGTGCAGAACGAGTAGATTTTGCACTGCTAACTACTCTCTTTTTTTTGTTCCTATTCAATAACTGGATATCTTTATTTTCTTCTTAAAGTAGATTTAGATTATGTCGAATCCAAATTACGGTGTATGGAGGCCGATGGCTGAGAATGTTGAATTTAATGCTTTAGAATCTAATGCCAATGCAGTCATGACAGTTGCAGATACTGTAAGAACAACTCTCGGACCTAAGGGATTGGATAAACTACTAATTGATCAAGCCATGAATAGACATGTCTCCAACGATGGTGTTACCATATTGTTATCTTTACGAGCGATTCACCCAGTAGCACGTATGATAGTTGAGATAGCTGAAAGACAAGAGCAGTTGGTTGGTGACGGAACCACAACTGCCGTCGTGATGGCAGCAGAGATGATAAAGGAAGGAAAAAAGCTAGTAAAGGAGCTGGGTGTACATCCAACTAAAGTGGTGGAGGGAATTGAAAGCGGAGTTAAAAATGCCTGCATTCTTTTGGAGAGGGATGTAAGGAGAATCAAGCTTGAAGATCGTGAACTGGAAAATGTCATTAAAACAAGCCTTTCTTCAAAACTGGACGGCAAAAAGCTCTCAGAGTTAGTAATAACCGCATTGCGTTCGGTTGGACAAGATGCCATTTACAATGGAAAATTCGATTTTGACAAATCAACAAAAGTGATCAGGCGCGCTAACGCTGATGACAAAGTGGTCAATGGGGTAGTTTTAGAAAGAAAACGAATGGATCCTGAAATGCCTCTAGAAATTAAGGATGCGAAGATAATGATCACAAAGTTGGATCTCAAACCGATAAAAGAATCTTGGTTGAAGGAGAACAGCAAATACGACGAAATTATGGCAATGGAAACCGATCGTGTTTCCAAAGCTAAAGAGATAGTAGAGTTGATGCTCTCTACGGGCGCCAATACCTTCCTCTTAGCCTCACCTGAGATAGATAATACCATTGAAGATCTGCTTGTCCTCAAGAAAGTGTTTGCAGTCAGGATATCCTCGGAGGAAATAGAGTATCTTTCAAGGTATACTGGAGCGAAACCTGTCAGAATGATAGAAGAGCTGAAAAGTCCTGACATACTAGGTAGTGCCGATCGTATTTACGAAGACGAAGAGAAAGGGATCATATATATAGAGAATGCAAAAGGGAAAAAAATGGTAACGATAATTGTATCAGGATCGACAAAGGAAACGTCACTTGAACGCTGGCGAGCTTCAATCGATGGAGTAAACGCTGCTGAAGCCGCGCTAAATCACGGAGTTGTACCGGGTGGAGGAGCTGCTGAATTGCACATTATTGAAAAGGTAAAGAATCTTAGGCTTAAGGGTCTTGAGCAGGTTGGCTTAGAAGTGGTCACTGCTGCCTTAGAGAGTATCATGAGACAAATACTGACTAACGCTGGTTTCAACGGACTTGAAAAAGTCATGAGTGCCAAGGCATCTGCAGATGAATTCGGGATTGATATAGATACAGGAGATCTTGTAGATATGTGGAAGATGGGCGTAATTGATCCTGTGCTTGTAAAAACGATGGCATTAGAATCTGCAGGCGAAATTGCAAAATCAGTATTAAGGATTGATAGAAACTTGGCAGCAGAGGATCTAAGTCCACAGGCTGTTTCAGAAACAAAAAGATAACATAACATTACTGGGTCATGCTAAAGTATTAATTAAAAAGAAGAAGTAACTATTCCATGAGCTTGCCATGACTGCGATCCGACATTGCGTAGAAGGTTCAAACGTTGACGATAATCTATTCGTACTCAATCCAACGCAGCTAATTCACGTGACAATTAGAGCTGGCAAAATAGAATCAATGTCTGGAATGATAGATATCAAGTCTCATCTCAATCTAGATTATCCTGATCATAAGGTTAGTACATGTGTAATAGCAGACAAATTCCATATAGGCTCTAAGATCAAAATAGTCGATGAAGGTTTTGTCTTTGCAAGGGTGAATCCGGATGACTACAAGCATTATGGCAAAGTTGATTATACGCAAAGACTCATTGACATGGCAGAAGCAGTAAAAAGCCTACGGGCTGAAAAAGAAAACCATAACTAGTTCAAATTCCATCTAACATATGACCAACATGAAGATGATTAATGCCAACAAAATACTTGGGAACATAAGAAGCAATCGAGAACTGAGTTCCAAATATCAGGAGATGTCAAAAGTTGGTAACATCGAGAAAATTTCTGTAAGCCGTCTTGAGTCTGATAGATTAAGAATGAGAAAAGTTTCAGATAAAGGTACAGAGTCAGCTTTGACATTGCCTCCAGGATCCTGTCTTAATCACGATGATATCGTACTTTTAACTGAAGAAAAGATGGTAATAGTGCAAAGAGAGCCTGAAAACGTAGCATTGGTTACCGTGCGCAATAATATCCCTGAAGATCATATTTTGGAAACAGCAGTCAAAATTGGACACGCCATTGGTAACTTGCATAGACCATTAAGAATTGAAGGAAATAAAATAACCTTTCCTATTCAGGCCCTTTCAGAGATTCAGTTATTTGAAAGGCTATTATCGCCTATTAAAGACCATCTTGACATTAAATCCGACAACATGATTTTTGAACCTGAACAAGGATACAATGTCCATGAGCACTAAAATAGGTATCGAAGACATAAGTTTCCTGCAATTATCTGACTCTTTATTCCCAACTGGATTATATGCCATGTCAAACGGCCTAGAAGCATATTTTAAGTCAAAGAAGTTAGATCGTAACAATATAGAGGAATTGATAGGAGTCTTTTTGCGACAACAAATAGGCCCTTCGGATTGTACTGCTCTAGGAAATGCGTATGAGTCAATCAAAAAATCAGACCTTAAGGGTCTTATTAACATAGATAAAACCCTCTATTCTATGAGGATTATTGAAGAAGTCAGGAATGCCTCTGTCAGGTCGGGAATTCAATTACTTAAATGTGTGAGTTCATTCGTAAAAGGAGACAGAATATTAAACAGTTACCTGGAAGCAGTAACTCATGGTGAGGCGACTGGAATTTATGCTGTTTCGTTTGCTGTTGCGTCGTGCTCCCTTCACGTTCCTAAGCAAAAGGCTGGGTTAATGCTACTGTACGGATTTACAGTAAGTATTATAGGAGCAGCTCTCAGGCTAGGCATCCTTCAACATTTTGAAGCTCAGACAATAATTCACGATCTCAAACCCTATCTGTTAGAGTCGGTTCAAAATAATATTGATCGACCCCTTACTGGCATGTGGCAATTTGCACCAGGATTGGATATCTTGCAGATCAAGCACGAACAGATGAGTTCGAAAATGTTTATTACTTGAAAACAGAGTACTTTTGGTGTGTCTTCTAATAGAATTCCTAGAGTTGGAATAGGAGGTCCAGTCGGATCTGGCAAAACAATGCTGATTGAGCAGGTTGTTCCATTACTGACTGCTAAAGGATACAAAATTGGCATAATTTCCAACGACGTTGTGTCGAAAGAAGACGCAGAGAGGATGAGACAAAATCTGGCAACAGAGAAAGGACTTATGCCAGAGGAGCTTGTAATAGGTGTAGCAACTGGAGGCTGTCCTCACACAGCTATAAGGGAAGATCCGTCTATTAACCTATCAGTGGTTGAGGAGATGGAATCAAAACACGATTATTTGGATTTGATCCTGATTGAAAGCGGTGGTGATAACATTACGACTACGTTCAGTCCCGCACTGGCAGATTATTTCATTTACATCATTGATGTTACGGGCGGTGACAAATATCCCAGAAAGAGAGGACTTGGCATAGAAAATTGCGACTTACTTGTAATTAACAAAATTGATATTGCTCCATATGTTGGCGCAGACCTCAAGATAATGGAGCGCGATGCCAAAGTCGTACGAGGCACTAAACCATCAATTTTTGTCAATTCCAAAACAGGTCAAGGAATTAGCAACGTCGTGTCGTACTTAATAAGAGATGTTCTTTTTGAATCACCGCCTAAAGCGTTAGCAAAGAGTTAATTCCCAATTCATAATGAATAAATTTAAGTTAGAAACTTCTAATGGAAATCCAATTGATGGCTGAATTGATAAATCTATAAAGAATACGAAGACATAGAAATGACTAAACAAACTAACTCCTATACTCCAATTGATATTCCGCCAGAAATCTCGGTGTTCCAGGCTGAACCAGGACAGCTCGGAGTAGGTAAGTCAGGCAAGGTGGGCATTCTACAACTAAGGTTAGAAGGGGATGCTGAAAGCAAGAAGACCGTAATTCGTGAGAAGTACTGCAAGGTTCCTCTTTTTGTACAGCGAGCAATGTACTTGGAGGAATCTCTTCCTGCGATGGCTTATGTGTATATTATTTCACCTTCTGGTGGTATTCTACAAGGAGATCGTTATAGTATCGATATTACACTGAGTAACAACGCTTTCGCTCATATTACCACACAAGGTGCTACCAGAATATACAAGATGGAAAGAAATTTTGGAACGCAGATGGTCAATATTGTGGTGGAAGAGGGAAGCTATCTTGAATACATCCCAGATCAGATAATACCATTTCATGACTCAAGATTCTATCAGCCTGTTCGGCTCAAAATTCACGACAATGCAACACTTATCTATTCTGAAATGCTGGCCCCAGGGAGAGTAGCTAGTGACGAGTCGCTTGAGTACGAAATATGTTACATCAAGACAACAGCAATAAATCACGAAAATAAGCTCAGATTTACAGACATGGTTAAATTGGAACCGAAAAAAGAAAATTTAAGACTTGAGGGAATATTAGGTAAATTCGATGTTGTGGGAACAACTTACATCATTACAAGGGAATACTATGTTGAGGACCTGAAGGGAGAGATCAATTCTATGTTAGGCGAGCATGAAGGAGAAATAGTTGGTGGTGCTTCGATCCTTCACGACAAAAAAGGAGTCATTGTAAGAATATTGGGTAAAAGATCAGCTGAAGTACGAAACGCCATCCTTGAGATAGTAAGAATATCTAGAAAGCAAATTCTGGGCGCTCCATTTAGTCCCATTAGGAAGGCGTAGTATGTTTGAATAATCGTTTGAAAATATCAATTAAGTAGCATGTAGTTTAGAACTTGACTAACATTTACCTTCAAATAGTAAAAAGGTCTTCCAATTACAACACAATACGATCGCCGGTGATATGATTATACAATAGTTCAATAAGATTATGCTTTGGTATGGCGCCAATAAATTTAGGCTCAGGATTTACCGGTGACTAGAAACTCGGTTACCTTAATCCTGTGATTCATTTCGTCAGAATGCATCTGGGCTAGTAACTTGGAATCAAAAACTAGACGACAATCTTCGCACCAACAGGTGCATCTTAATTTACTCTTATCAAAAGCATTCATGTTCTCATCAACTATTTTAGTAGCTTTATCATTAAAAACCTATCTTTTTAGCAAGGAATCAAAGTGTGTTACCCTAAGTAACAGAGGATTGCTGGTACCTAGTTCTCCTCCTTAATTTGTAAAATAGCATGTATATTTTCGCCCGAACATATTGATTTTAGATGATTTAACATCTTGTGATATACATCTGCACCTTCAAATCTTATTTCTGAGAGAACTCCCGCAAAGACTTCCATTCTAATTATGATAGATTGAGATTTCATCTCAATCTGTATAGATTGTACACCATTTCGGTCATTTTGATTTTGCAAATTTCAATTGTGGATTGCTCAAATTTCTATTTATCATTTTCTTGCTAAAGACGATTGTTACCATGTCCTCAAATGTTCGAAAATAGGCGGAAATTAGGTATTGAGGTTCGATATGAACTCAAACTACCATTAACACTATAAGGTGTGGTTCTGACATATCGTATTGACCAAACAGTTCTTCATTAGTTGTGGTAATTTATGTAGTTATATCGCATACTAAAGTTTTAGTAAAGTGGCTTCATCCGAATTACATCTGCTTCACGATTATGGTAAAAAAAATAATATGTATACCCGTACCAACCGGAAGGAGCATTCATGCTTTCACTACCGGTGATGAATTTGTTGAGGTAGCTTGAGGCAATATATGTCAGCACATTCAGATCAGTCTTTCTTGAATAGACAGGACCTGCATTCCTATTACAGGCCTTGAATGTATGGGAAATATTTATGATATGGTACTAGAAATTAGATATACTAAAAAAAGTAACGACTTTTATCGTTACCTAGCATGGAGAATTCAGAGCGTAGATATAGAAAGAGAAAATGTACGCAATGGTGGAAAATCGGATTATCCTCTTTTTACGAAAAAATCATGGAAGTCAATAGAGAAATTCGTAAGTCTGCCGTTCGAATATATAATAGATCTCATGAGAATCAGAAGACTTCGATACCTCATGCCCTAAAGACCCTTAAAAGATCGTGGTCTCGAGACTGCAAGGAATAGAAGATAGTTGCCGAAATGGCTGATGATGAGTAATTTTGTCTAGTATAGAAGCCATATTGCATATTTCATGGCTTGTATTCTTCAATAAGGGATCAATTCATAAATAAAGAATGTCCTTTTTGATATAATACCAGCTTGAAAGCAAAAAATAGACATGGTCACAAACACACTAGGAATCCTGTTTCACGGATTAGCATGTCACTCCCTCCAAGTTTGTTGAGAGAATTAGAGAACTCAATGCTCGAGGCTGGATTTTCCGACAGATCAAAGGCAATACAAGCTGCACTGTACTCGTTCGTGGATGAAAATAAATGGAAAGGAGCAGAAAATCAAACAGGAGCAGGTGCCGTAGTAATGCTATATGATAGTCATGTCTACAATCAAGATCGAGAATATATGCATTTACAACATGAGTTTACTGACATTATTAGCGCTTCAACTCATGTCCATTTAGATCATGATAATTGTCTTGAAACAGTATTGGTAAAAGGTCAAATTAAAAGAATTAAAGAACTAGTTCGAGTGATGTCACAGAATAGAGGCATTAAGACTCTCAGGCTCAACTTTATGACGCCTGTTTAGACAGTAAGACTAGTTGTAGATTTGAGTTGATAGGGTAAGATAAGACAATTAAGTAGACATCGACTAAGTTTAATACTAATTATGCAATAATTAATACCGTATCTTTCTACTCCTCCTCCCCCTCGGGACTACTATTAGTAGTACTATTCAATAAAATTTTAATACTCATAGGGAAATGTAACTACTATGCGACTTGTTGCTTCCATAGTGATTATTATTTGCTTGCTCTCCTCGGCAACACTGCCAGCATTCAAGGTTATACCTTCCGCATTTGGAAATTCAAATGATAGTACAAACCAAGCTGCAATTCTAACAACCAAACTTAAGGTGGTTACATCTGTTGAGCCAATAACAGATATAGTGAAGAGTGTCGGTGGCGAAAAAATAGAATTAGTAGGAATTATTCCGGGAGGCTCGGACTCACACACATTTGAATTAGTACCTTCAGATGTTGTCAAAATGAGTGACGCAGACCTTGTAATTATTAATGGACTTAATTTAGAAAGTAGTATGGAAAAAGTTGCAAATGAAATTAAAAATAAAAATCCTATGCTACAATTACTCAAGCTTGGGGACAATACCATAACCGAAGATCAATGGATTTTTGATTTTAGCTTTCCAAAAGAAAGGGGAGATCCCAATCCGCATCTTTGGTTGAACGTGGAATATACAATAAAGTTCGTAACTCTTACTAGGGATAAGCTGATAGAAATGGATGCCAATAATGCTGACTATTATTCATCTAATGCTGAAAGATATATTTCTCTTTTGAAGGATTTAGATCAAGGGATTATGCAAGCGGTTCAAACTGTTCCACCACTGAACAGAAAATTGCTAACATATCATGATTCATGGGCATATTTTGCGCCAAGATACGGTATGGATGTTATTGGTGCTGTGCAGCCATCGGATTTTGGGGAACCCAGTCCACAATATGTGGCCAAGCTGATAGATCAGATACGTTCTGAAAAAGTCACAGCAATATTTGGATCTGAAGTCTTCGCCAGCAAAGTGGTAGAGCAGATAGGGAGAGAAGGCAATGTAACGTTTGTCCTGGAGCTTAATGACGATGCACTTCCAGGAGCGCCTGGCGATTCTGATCATACTTATGTTGGAATGATGCTTGAAAATATGAAAAATATGATAGTACCGCTTGGAGGCACCATTGAAGCCTTGAAAGGGATTGAGCCCGATGAAGTATAAGGCTGATTCTCGTTAATCGCTTACAGAATATGGAAAATACATTCAGAGAATGAGTTGGAGAACTTATCGTGAACAATAAACTTACGGACTCAGTAACGGTGGAATAAAAGTATTGTTCTTACTAGAATTGTTTTTCTTCCGTAAAGGTAGGTTAAACTGAAAGTGAACGTAAAAAGTATGATTACTCTTTCTGGAGTCACCTATGGTTACTCAATAAAGTCGGCTGTACTTGAAGGAATCCATCTTACAATTAGTAGGGGACAATTCATAGGATTGCTTGGTCCAAGTGGTTCAGGAAAAAGCACACTCATTAAAATAATAATTGGTTTAATAAAGCCCTGGCATGGTTCGATAACGTTTGATAATAGTTCATCACATGGGTCTAAGAAGATAACAGTAGGATATGTGCCACAAGTTGAAAGCGTTGATTGGAACTTCCCCGTTACAGTTAGAGAAGTAGTTGGTATGGGAATATGGAACCAATCCGGGAGTACTCCATGGCTCGCGCGTAATGTTAAAGAACAAGTCCATGATCTGCTTGAAAGCTTGGGTATAGCAGAGTACGACTCACGACAAATAAGAGAACTATCTGGAGGCGAACAACAGAGAGTATTTCTTGCTAGGGCCTTGATACGGAACCCGGATATCCTGGTGTTAGATGAACCCACATCAGGAGTAGACTATAATGCAAGAGAGAAAATCTTCGGAATCCTGAACGACTTGAACGTTAAGGGCATGACTATACTTGTCGCTACCCATGACATTTCTGGAATAGCAAGGAGGCTACCATGGGTTGTATGTATAAATCGTAACATAATAGCGGAAGGGAAACCAGAAAATGCATTGACAGAAACTATTCTATTGAAAACATATGGACTTTCAGAAATAACTTCAACTCATAAAAAGGACTAGCATATGATCGACCTACTAATTCCTTTTCAATATGAGTTTTTTACACGAGGGATTTTGGTTTCAGTCCTGGTCGGCGGTACTTGTGGACT
Organism: uncultured Nitrososphaeraceae archaeon; assembly: GCA_963788355.1. Taxonomy (GTDB): domain Archaea; phylum Thermoproteota; class Nitrososphaeria; order Nitrososphaerales; family Nitrososphaeraceae; genus TA-21. The sequence continues at coordinate 57,312 of CAWBGD010000013.1, forward strand.
TTTGGGGGTGTACATCATACTTCGTGGTTTGAGTTATATTGGTCATGGTATGTCTCACGCAATTTTCGGGGGTGCAGTTGCAAGTTACATTGCCAACTTGAATTTTTATTTTGGAGCCGCTGCATGGGGATTTGTTTCTGCTCTACTTATTAATGAGATTGCAAAGCGAAATAAAATAAAAGCAGATGCTGCAATTGGAGTTGTAACTACCGCAGGTTTTGCAATAGGCGTATTATTAATTAGCTTGAATCGGGGTTATATGAGAAATTTTGAAGCACTTCTTTTTGGTAACATTTTGTCTATAACGGATCAGGACCTAATTGCAATAATTTTGGTTACCATTATAACGGGCGGATTCATATTCTTTTTTCAGAAGAGGCTTCTTTTCACAGTTTTTGACAGGGAGACAGCCCAAGTTTATGGCGTTAGAACTGATCTCGTTGATATATTGTTTTCCCTGGTTCTTGCTGGTGTAGTAATAGCATCCATGAGCTCAATAGGCGTAACTTTGCTAGCGGTTGCGCTCGTTGCACCTGCAATTGCATCCAGGATGCTAACAAATGACTTTATGAAAATAATAATCCTGTCAACTCTTATTGGGATTTCCACTGCTTTCTTAGGTATGTATGCAAGCTTTTTCTTCAATTCGGCGTCTGGAGCTACAATAGTTCTCTTTGGAGCAGCTGCTGTAGGATTATCTGCATTATATTCATTCGTAGTAAGGATACACCATTCGCATTATCATGCAGGTATGAAACACTCACACCCGCATGTGCATACCGGGATACATAGACATGCTCATGAAATGGACGGCCAAGATAGCTAGACAGTCGATTAGATCAACAATGAGTAAGTTAGCTATTCTAGCACCTCTATAAGGTCAATACTTTTAAAGTCTTGATCCAGACAAATTTATATTTATTACCAATCCAATTTAGGTTTGTGAAACAGCTTGACATTTATGTGCCTGAAGAGAAACTGTCTGAAATAACAGGGATCCTCGATAATCAGGGAGTTGGTGGAATTAGCATTACCAATATACGCGGGAAAGGGAAGGATGCTCATGAACCGGTTCCAGAAATGGTCCGATCTTACATGACTGGACGGAAAATCATTCCAGAATTTGTTACACGACTCAAGATTGAAGCAATAGTTAGCGATTCTAAGGTGAAAGTTATAGTAGACGACCTTTCAAAGTTAAAACTTTCGAGGGGTAAGGTTTTTGTACGTGACATCGCCGAAGCATATGACGTAGCAAAGCAAACAAGTGGGGAAAGCGCCCTGGACTAATGGATAATTTCATTTTTGAAAGCAATTGAAAACAAGTTCTTTATTATGATGTAGCATACTCATTGGAGACTCACGATAAGTCGATGTCGACTCATCTGTATCCTCATTTTATTATAATTGATCATTTTGTGCACTGATAATTACTTACTTTAAGTGGGATACTCCCAGATGAATTATGTTAACCCATTCTATTACTACTCGTAGCACCGGCATAGCTAGATGCCCGGTTTGTGCTAACATTGAGCGAATTTATCTAATATGGATCATCTCCCATGTGTTCGGCAAGCCTGGCGAAATTGACCTTGGTTTACGCATGGTTGCAATTATAACATCAAGGGCACATTTTTGTTTGCAACAAGAATTGTCTGGTAGGTATCTGCCAAATTCTCATATTATTCACGCAATGAAAATACATGAGACACTGATGGAAGAGATACTTATCTGACAATGATGCTTCATACCATAAAGTTAGATTAGGAAGAGATTTCTTAGGCCGTTGCATGGAAACCATCTGGCAACTTGGGACAATACTGTTAAAGAGAATATACATGAACTACCAATATCCTATAGAAAAGAACGCTACTGAGTGGAGTATCGAGACAATTTTCATAGAAATACCTAATATGAGTAAAGCGAGTATTACAAGAGTAACTGTTGGGTATATAATAAATGGCGTCCCTTGAGAAGGTATCAATACTGGCTTTCAATGTCTAACTATAATACCATTCAGTAATGGGACAGAGCCACTCAGGATATTGAAGAGAGTGAAGATCACATTAAGAGTCATTGTTTTAAATTGCGACACGTAAAGCGGTGGCAATGACCTAACAGTCATGTTTCATAGATAGACTTCTACGAAACAGTGACAATCATGAAAATCAATGTCTCAAAGTTGTCAGCAAAATGGACATGCTTGCTGAGGGGCAGATCTTCGGTTAGATTTTGCTCTGACAAAAACTAGGATTCAAGACCCGTCAGATCTAGAAGGTAGAAGAATATCATGAATCTTTTATACATTTGCTGAAAGGTGACTGGGTGAAAAGCACATGCTAATTCTCCTTTGCATACAAACTTGATTTGTATTCCTTATTCGCTTCTAGATTAGGAATTGATTCTAATTACTCGTGCTCTTGGTAGACTAACCTCATCTTCCAATCGAAATAAAGCTCAAAGGAATATATGTGAGATAAGCGAATAACAGATTGTATATTCACAAGTGAGCACGCAAGCGAGTTCTAATTCAAGATATTGTTCCCATATATTAGACTATGAAAAAAAAAGTAATAGAATAACTTGGTTAAGATGTATCAAGTGCAAACAAATTGTAGGTTGGTTGGAAGATAATAGGAAAAAAGTCGAGGGAGAGGTTGTAAAATTGTCCTACGCTGATAAAAAAGCGTTGAGATAGAAACTAGATAATGGATTGACTATGTGGATCATACAAAACCGATCATTTTGGAAAAGTTCGAGTAAACCACCTTACATCTGTCAACCAGGTTGTTAAATTCATATTCCCTGTTCTTCAAAATCTGGTCTTTTTTTATTCCCTCTTGCTCCAATTCGAGATCGTACTCCTTGACCCATTTTTCAGCCATCTTGGCTTGTATTTCAAGATGAAATAAGATGCCTACGGACGTGCCAATCCTAAAAGCCTGAGGATAATGCTCGGAAGTTGCCAAAAGGGTTGCAGTCTTTGGGAGATCAAAAGTATCTCCATGCCACTGGAAAACTTTTAACTTCTTGCTCATTATGCCTCTAAATATATCTCTCCTTCCCTCATCAGTAAGTGCAATATCAAACCAGCCAATTTCTTTTTTCTTCCCCCTGTATACTCTTCCCCCTAGCGCTTGAGCAATTAATTGAGAACCTAGACATATACCAAGAACAGGAACTTTGCATGCGTTTGCTTTCTTTATCAGTTCTTGTTCTTTAATCAAATATGGCAAATTTTCGTAGACTGACATATATCCCCCGAGGATAACTAATTGCCGAGTAATTAGTTGGATCATCTGGAACTAGAGTGCCGGCTTCCATACTTTCGATCACATAGCCGTCGGATTCAAATAATTTCTCTAAATTGCCAAGTGTCTCTATTCCTGAATTCTGTATCGCGAGGACCTTATTCCCTGACATCGTGTTTTATTTTCTCTTACTTTATCCATATTATCTTTTATCATTATCCATTCACCAGTCTTAACGATATATCAGTATCTCTGCTAGCAAATTTGTTTCCATAGTAGCTGCGTCAGTCAGCTAATTCACCTATGGATAGGGAGTGTTCAACTTTTCGGTCCCTATTTATCTGATTTACTTGTTTGTCCTTTGACGGAGTATATTAGGTATAAGTTTAATGATTCACAGAAAGTCTGTCCGTAATTATTGTGAAGCATGTCAGGGTAAAATTGATTGAAGTTCTGTGCGTTAAGAGTCGGCAATTATTAATCTGCCTAAAGATAGGGTTTCCTAATATTAGTAAAGTCGTATGTTATGCATTCTTGAAATTGCTTTGATTTGAAACATGATATTCTGCAATTACTCTCCGTTTTTACCCAAGAATCTTATTAGCATACCCTGATTTCCGGAAAGTATCTCCACCAGATACTGTTCTCTTTCAGTAAATATGTACCTACAATAGCAGCAATAGTGGCTTATTCATTTCTGGATTGGCGACCAGCAGCTATTCGTTCCCTAATTCATTTTTTGTCGATTTGATCTCATTGCTATCTCATGACGATGTATACATACAAATGTTGTGAGTCACATGTTTTACTATTATCATCTTTTCGTCATCAAAAAGTACTACATCACCATCATTAAGGCACGATCCCGCAGGCATAGTTGGTGCTACTTCAGTTCCTTTGTCAGATACCTTTCTCATTCTTGATTTTTCCGACTCATTACGTGTTAACAAGATAGATTTGGCTTTACCATTTTTTGCCATTTCTAGACGTTTGGATTTTAGGGCCTGATCGGATTTAGTATTACATATTCCATTAATTTCAATCATGTTAGACTATAACCCTTGACATTAGTCATAGTAGAAAAGGTATTAATCGTCGATTATTCTATGAGACTGACAATCAAGGCACTACCAATACAGGGATAGTAGAGTGATGCAGGATTGAATTGGTAAAGCCTCCTATCCAAAGTCCTTTAAACCTAGAACCACCTTTCGACCCAATGACAATAAGATCAATATTATTTTCCGAGGTATATTCTATAATTAGTTTTTTCTCATTCTTTCCTTCAGAATCTAATATTGCACTCTTTACCTTTACCCCTAATTTCTCTGCTGCATTTTCAATTTTCTTAAGCCACTCTTCAGCAGATTGTTTTTTTACGTTCTTAAATGCCTCTACTAGAGATAACTTACCATATTTTGCCTGTAATCCTATAGCGCCCCCTGTTTAACATCTTCCATTATGTTTATTGGGACCAACTCTGCGTTTACCATCTTCGCAAGATAAATTGCATAATTTGCTCCCTTAAATGAAGTTTCTGACCCATCAAATCGGTACTAGAATTTTTTTGATTGACACAGTATCATCTCCAAGGTTGACCATACACATGATTTATTCTGCATGTTATATAAAAATATGAATGCAAACCTGGCCTAATATTATTTAACCATACTTAACTGGAATTTGTTCAACTTTTTTCCATTGCTCAATAATACACGAAATTGGATCATTTTGATGTTCCTTTTTGTAGGATTTCGCTGGGAGATGACTTCTATGTTTAGATTTTATCTTGTAGGATGAGTGGAGGATGGATCTCTGGATCATAATCATTTTTGAATTTACCCTTATTGCTTGAATTATATATGGTCACAGAAACGCGTGTAGGAAGTCTCTATATTCAGTCAGAATTTCTTACTTCATCAACCCGACTACTGATTCTGGAGCTAATCTTTAAATTCCCAACGTTTAGTTGCGTCATACAATATTAAACGATCTAAGGCTTTGCAATGTTGAGTATTGTATTTATCGCACTTTGTGTTACTTCAGATTGAACCTAAATCATTTCTATTAACTATTCAGGAATGTTGAGAGAGGGGAATAATAGCGCATAAATTTAATGTAATTTGGCCTTAGGATCTCATCTCCCATAGTGAAATAAATCAGTATCAAATAAGGTAGCTCTCATAAGATCATTTAGCTAATTACTCTGAAACAAGGACAAAACTACGTAAGTTTGCGTAGGAGAGGGATTATTCGCTCATGCGCAGTAACGTGTACATTGTAGCACACATTAATGTATCAGATTTGTCTAAAATGTTTAAATCCTTAATATTTAGTAAACTTTTAGAATAATTTATGGTCACTTTGGACTGGTATGGCATTGCAGTCATTGCTTTTTTGGGACTCTCACTTGTAGTTGGCACTTTAGCTTCTAAGCTCGTCAAGAAAAGTAGCAAGAGGTATATGGTAGCTGGTAAGAGTCTTCCACTCTTTTTCGTTGGGACAATGCTTGCCGCTCAATCCATAGATGGCAATTCATCATTAGGAAATGTTTCCCTAGTATACCAATTCGGATTTTGGGCGGGGGCCGCTATACCAATCGGGCTAGCAGTGTGTTTAATTCTTACTGGTGCATTTTATGCGAAGAGGTTGAATAAAATGTCACTCCTCACTCTCCCGGACTTTTACTACAGAAGGTTCGGTGCTGGACCTGAGGGAATTTCAGGCATAATAATGATGATTAGTTTCATTGTTCTTGTGGCTGGTAACTTTGCTGCTAGCGGATTTATCTTGTCAGCTGTCCTGCACATTGATTTCGTCTGGGCAATGTTGATAGGGGCGATAATCGTTCTAGTCTATACTTTTGCAGGAGGATTATTCTCTTCGGCCTATACTGATATATTCCAAATTTATTTAGCTATAGGCGCATTCTGGGCGGCCTTTCTTTTCTTCGCCCTGGGGTACTCTGGAATTGATTTTGGAACGATTCTCGGAAGCGTACCTCCATCATATTTAGATCTGTCCGGACTCACGGACATGGCCAATGGAGCTATGATAAACTGGGCAGGAATACTTGCACTCGGAATAGGAGATATTGTGGCCCTAGATTTCATGGAAAGAGTCTTTGCAGCTAAGAATGGTAAGACTGCGCAAAGAGGCGCTTTCATGGGCGCGGGATTGACTATCGCTACAATTGTTCCTACGAGTATGATGGGCATAGTTGCACTGTTCTTGCTTCCATCACTTGCGGATCCCTTTACTGCCTACCCTACTTTAGCGATCGATCATATGCCATTCCCTATCGGAGTAGCACTTCTTATGGGGGTTTTAGGAGCATCAATGTCTACTGCGAATGGAGGACTTCTTGCAATCTCAAGTGTCATCTCTAGAAATATCATTCAAAGAGACATACTGAGAAAGTGGTTGAAGAGACCAGGAATGGAGGACTCTAAGCTACTAAGGACAACAAGAATTTTTACCATTCCAATGATGGCTGCCGCTTTTGCTCTTGCTTATGTTTTGCCACAACCTGGAGTTTATTTGATCTTAGCATTTGATATTGCATTTGCTGGTGCCTGGGCACCTCTTACCTTGGGGATATTCTGGAAGAAAGCCAATGCTCCAGCTGCGCTGGTGTCCCTAATTGTTGGGTCTGGTCTTCGATTGCTAATGTTTTTTATAATTCCACCAGAACTTGCAGGTCTGGACACAATGATCCCTCCACCAATAGCGTTTGCCCTATTCGTAATTGTTGCTCTCGCTACGCAGAAGAAACATCCAGGAGTAGAAAGACACGGAGTTATAGATTATGTACCGCCGGATGAAGACGTGGTCAGAGGCGAAGATTTGAAGGCATATGTGAGTCCGGGAGGGCACAGGTTCACCTAACGCGGTGGACCTCCTGATCCAAATTTTTACAAGAGATCTGTATATTTTGGAGATAAATGGCAAGACCTGTCAGTAATTTTGCAGCAAAGTAGGGTTTGTATTTTGAAATAGTGTTTTGTACTATCGATTTGATTGTCATAGACACAGACTATCTTTGAAGATCTTATATGGAGATCTTACCCTTCGATGTTATATCAGTCATTCTCCAACTTTATATCAGGCAAAAATTGAATAGGGAACCGATCTAAAGTAACAGCTGTAGTGTTCAGGTCAAGAAAACAATTCAATGATATATTGGATGTAAAAAAAGAAATTACTAAGATAATTTCGAAGCAGCATCGCGCTACTGAAACTTATCTAAATGTTTCAGCCCTTGAGATTGAAGAGATTCTCTCGGAACTTAAGGAATTTAATGACAAGTGGAATACACTTCCCATGGTTTGCAGAATCGCAAGGGTAAAAATTTCAGAAGATTCTGCTAAGATAATGACCTTTCACGAAAATCTTGAATTGCCTGACATTAAACACGATTTCGAACTCATAATTAATATGTTGAACCATATGCGCGAACAAAAAAATCTCAAGAGAACTGACTTGTCACTATTTATTCATCCAGATGAAATTAACTTTGCATACAAGGAGGGAAAATTTCCTTTTCATGTCACAGAAATTCTTTCTCAGCTTGTCATTGTATTTCAGAAAGGACAAATAATGTGGGTTGGATTTGTTTTCGGTAAGAATTATGTGTTGCTAAAGAACTAGATATATTGTTTCAATCCTTAAACAGTAACAGAATCCCTTTTCTCAGATTAATGTCCTAAAAATCACTTAAGCCAAATTAAGACAAAAATGTTGTTCCTAAGTGAATAGGTGTAACTATTTCTTTATCAAGGTGATCCCCTACTTTGCTATATGATTTCTTACTGTTACGACTGGAACTTAGATAGTTCAAGGGCATTTTCGATTTCAATCTCTTACGCAGTTTCAAAAAAGTATCAATGTCTCCGTGAATAATTAGCCTATATTGCATGAGTAATTCCTTTAGGATCCAATTGTAGTCAACGCTATTTACTACATCATCGAAGCTGACCAACGTTGATTTCATTATTGTAATTGATTTCATTAAGGCTTTATCAAGCAAATATAATTCTCTCTCATATGAAGTCAAATCCTTCTTAACTATCTCCTCAGTTTCAGCCTGGTTTTTTGTAATGACATTTTTTGTGACATTTTCATTCATCAAGGTTTTAACAAAATTTCTTGCCTCGATCTTAGTGAGTGAATTTTTAATTACAAATTCGCCCATTTCTGGAATTGACTCCTTATCTGATGCAAGGAGTCTCTAAGGCCACGCTTGGAGTTATTCGCTGGCGAATAATTTCTTGTTGTATTTCTTCTGGAAGAGAGAGTAGTTGAATCCTTTTTGTCACAAACTCCTGACTCTTTCCAATGATCTTGGCTAATTCAGAAACACCGCCCCATCCATAGCTATTAACATATTTTTTGAAGGCAATAGATTCTTCAATAGGATTCATTGTCTTGTGTTGAAGATTTTCAATTAATCCCACTTCATATGCCTCCTTGTCAGATAATTCGATAACATGGCAACTTAACTTTCTAAGCTTCAGTAATTTCGCAGCGGCAAGTCTACGATTTCCAGCGACTACCTCATAACCAGACGATTTTGGTCGGACGACGATCGGCTGCAAAAGACCATACTGTCTAATTGATTCTGCCAACTCTTCTAAATTACTTGCTACCTCTCGTATACTATGGTTTGCTGGAGAAATCTTGAAAATGCTTATGTCTTGCATAATCCCAAAATAGCTCAAACATTCTAAAGTCGTGCAACATTACTATATATTATTTATGAAGAAATTGGATATTTATTGCCAACTTCTAGAGTTGCCTATCGCTGGTGACATTATGCACAAAATCGTATTCTAAAAGGTTGATTTTGAACTTCGTAGAGATTTCGGATGTCGTAGTAGACATTACTCGTCCGCTTAATGAAGCCAATTGTCTATTTGATTTCCAGTTCATAGATTATATCTTGGTTAATTTGGTAAAAAGCATTGGATCCAAGCGTCTGGCTTTATTGAGACACGGTTGAGCACTAGTACAATCTCCTAGCATTTCCAGTGCCCTACCTTTATTGTACCAAGCCTTTGCATATTTTTCATCAAGGTTCAAAGCCATGTCGAAACATTCGATCGATTCTCTGAATCTCTTAATACGAAGTAGTATCAATCCCTTGTTATGCCAAGTTATAGCATTTTTAGGATTTATTGATAGAGCTTTCGAAAATGATGTCAAAGCTTCTTCTATCCTTCCATGTTTGTCTTGGATAAGTGCCTTATCTCCCCATGCTATGTCGTTGTCAGGATCAATTCTAAGGGCATTCTCAAATAATGTTAAGGCATCAGTGTATCTTTTTGCATTTGCCATATCCTCGCCATGCCGAATTAAATCCTGAGGAGTATTATTCTTGTCAAGTAATATACTATCAATTTTTTTTCTTTGCCTAATATTAGAAAACAAAGCTGAAAATAAACTGATTTTCATACTAAATACCAACTAAATAGACACTATAAATAGTAGCCAAGCCTTAGTTAACAACAGTAAATGCAAACCATTTACAATCAGACGTTGGTTTGGAAGCATGGTTTAAACTTTAATTCAAGAATCATACTGCATTCATGGTAATCATCATGATCGCCTATTATACACATATTACTTCGATCATCTATACTAGTTATATATAAATTTGAAATTTTTGACTGAATATTAAAACAGTCTTACAAACAAATGATATTCTAAATACAACATAATTTGACATTATTAGTTCTAGGTTGAATTCATTGCCACGTTTTGCCAATGCTTGTTCAATCAACTCTTTAGAAATATTTAAGAAATACTGTCAATTAGGTACATAGGATATAACATGGGAATGGAGTTTTATGGTGATTCTTATAAGGGAAACGATGAGCCGATTTTTGTTGGCATACCTACTTTTCTGAAGCTACCTTGGATAAGGAGCCAGGAAGAATTGAAGAAGGTGAAACCAGATGTAGCAATTATTGGTGAACCCTTTGACTTTGGAACTACAATTCGTCCAGGAGCAAGATATGGCCCACGGGCTATTCGTGCTGCATCGACTGTGCCCTCTCCTCCATACGAACATTTCAACATAGAGACTGGAGTTGATCCTTTTGGAGTCTTTAAAAGTATCGACTATGGCGATGTGAATGTATCTCCTGGAGATGTAGTAGAATCCCACAGGAGAATGACTGACAAGGTAAAACAGGTATTAGACATAGATGGAATTCCTGTCATGCTCGGTGGAGATCATTCTATCACTTTTGCAAATGTTCGTGCTTTTGCAAAAAAGTACAAGAATATAGGAATGATACACATTGATACACATGCAGATTGTGCTCCCCAAGGATTAACTGGTTTCAAATATGACCACGGTGCACACATCAGAAGAATAATGGAGTTAGGATGCCTGAAAGGAAAAAACTACACACTCATAGGTCCTCGAGGATATTGGCCTGGACCTGATCTGTATAAGTGGATGGCTGATCAAGATTTTCAGTGGTTTACGATGCTAGACGTTGAGGAACTTGGCATAGACAAGATTGCAAAAGAGGCAGCTGATAGAGCTAATGACAATGTTGATGCGGTTTATATCAGTTGGGACATTGATACCTTCGACCCTGCTTATGCACCGGGTACTGGTGAACCAGAGCCAAATGGTTTGACGTCGAGAGAAGGCATGAGACTAATGCGACTCCTTTCCACTTCCTTTGACCCCGACAGATTCGCCTTCGATCTGGTAGAAGTTGCGCCAAACTATGATGTTAGCGATGGTAATTCGTATAATGGTGGAATCACTTCAGGATTGGCAAACAGGCTCATAGTAGAGCTACTTGCAGGACTTTCGTTGACTAAGAAGGGAATGTCAGAGGGACAACCTGTGAGACCTAACTTCTACAGGGGTCTGGGACATACTTACGACTTTGGTAATGGGCCCAAAGCCGATGTACCAAAGCGGCCCCCACTCAATTATGGTCCTAAATAGAACCACACCTAATTGGATAGACGCTAAAGTTACTGTTAAAGGAGAACCAGATACACCGCCACTGAATAAGGACTTTCATTTTGATGGAGAAATAGACTTGCAAGTACTGTCTAACTCTGTCAAAATAATCACTGACAAATTGTCAAATGGAGCGAGAATCAATGTTAACGAGGTACTTCTCATCTATTTGGATTACCTTATTTCGGGATTTGAGTCAAATTTAGAAGTCAATGATATGATGGTCCATGTTTCAACCATATTGAGTAACAAGCAGGTCATGATTGGGGTGCCTGAGTCGTTAAGAGAAATTACCTTTGATATAATTGGTGATAAAATCTCTACAAACCAAATTGTGCTCACCAATCCTATCCCGTCTCCGAGGTACGACCTTTATGATTACTAAACAAAAAAGAAATAAGAAATACATATCCTTAGTTCATTGGAAACAATAAGTATGGACTGATTAATGGCAGTCATGCCAATCTCAAAGCTATGATCTTATTAGTGTGTGTTAGTTTACGTGTGATCTTGAGCTACTTCTATTGTCTTCGCTTAACTTGAGGGAGAATGCAGTATTAGAGTCCTGTCAATAGTAATGGTGCATTGGACGTTGTTGTTTCCCCAGCCTGTCAAAGTGTTCGTGGGCCTTATTTCCTTCTCTGTGTGAATGTGTGGTTCCGTCTGCGTGGGTATGACTATGTGAATGAGTATCCGCGACAGGTTTTGCCATCAAGACATCGTCTACCCTAATAAGTAGACTGACTAATTCAACTGCACTTACAAAAATTTGTTCCTTAACCATAAATGGTTCAATCACCCTTAATGACATCATATTGTCTATCTTTCTGTCAATAGCATTGATGCCATACCAATGATTATCGGTGTGATTTTTATTTCTTTCACCATTTTCTAATTTTATATTATTCAAATAACGTTGAGAGGAAATTTTGTGCCTAAGCTCAGTTACTGTGTTGATTCTATCCATTCCTGCATTGCGGGCAATTGTTAACGGGATTTCTTCGAATGCCTCTGCAAATTTCTTAATGACAATTTGTTCCTTACCTTTGAATAAGTATGATCTCTGCATAATCAAGAATGATATGATTGCCTCTACTGACCCACCGCCAGCTACAATTCTTGGCAATATTACAAAGTCTTTCAAAACAGATAAGCAATCAAGAACTGTGCGATGAAATTCATCTAAAATAACTTTGGAAGTTGCACGTAAGAGCAAAGTGACTGATTTTGGGTTTTTACATCCATCTACGAATACCATCCTATCATCCCCAACAAATTTTTCATAAACTCTTTCGGCGATCCCGATATCATCATTAGCTATACGGTCAAGATCTCGGGTGATCTTGGCACCTGTTGCTTTTGATAGCCAAAGTAAATCATTCTCTTTGATCCTACGAACTGTTACTATACCATTTTTTGCAAAGTAGTTCAGTGCAAGGGCGTCGATACCGCCACGTAAAAAGACAACGTTTGCTCCAGAATTGATTACATTATGAGCCTTTTCCATCAAATTCCGAATCTTGGTTTCTGAGAATAATTTCAGGCTTTTTTGAGATGAAATCCTAATTTCCGCGTCGGTTTTGGTTCTTTCATCTTCAATACCAGTATCTAAGAGCAATATACGTGCGTTTTCAATGAGTCTGGGCATGGATGAGTCATCAATTGTTTTATCAATAACGGTTCCTTGAATCAGTTCGGTCTCAGAGATGTGTCCCAATTTTTCTTCTATTTTTATATCATCAATATCGACATGATTTTTCGAAAGATTGGCAACATTGCAAATTGCATCCACAATGAGCCTTGCTATTTTCTTCTGTTCGGTAAGTTGAGATACTGCCTTGGATCTTAAACATGTGTCCGCAAGCCCTTCCATAATAGTCATGTTGGAGTTAGCTGAAATTACACTAAGCGCTTTCAAAATCTTGATAGCTATCTGCAGAGCGTCCGTGTATCCAGATGAAATTATCGCGGGGGAAAACCCATGTTTAGCAGTTGTTCTGCTTTTTCAATAAGAGAGCCAGCCAGAACTACCACTGATGTAGTGCCATCACCTACAGCATTATCAACAGCATTGGAAGCTTCAATTAATAACTTGGCGGCAGGATGCTCAACATCAATTTTGCGTAGTAATGTAGCCCCGTCCTTAGTAACAGTAGTCTCGCCCAAAATATCGATAAACATTTTCTCCAAACCACGTGGTCCTAGCAGACCCTTTACGAGGTCGGCAATTAACCGGGCAGCTAATAAATTATATCTTCTAGCCTCTTCACCAGACGACCTCTTTACGTCATCTCCCAACAGCTTGCTGTTTTGCAATGTCATACCAGGCCGTTAAAAATATGTCCAGTCAAGCCAATATTATAAAGTGAATGGATAAACCTTAATGGTGTAATTCTCTGCACATTCAAACTAATGATCTGCGAGTTCTTATGCATATTCATGGGAGGTTTAACATATTCTGAAGAATGAATACGCGAATATGCAAGATCTCTGCTTTGTAAGTTCATTGACAGAAGTTAGATCAGTATTTTGCTCACTTATAATTTTATTTGAGCAAAGTGATCTTCTAGATCAGAACTAATCTTACAAAAAATGACTTTAATTATACTGCATCAAATTTCTATATTAAGATTAATTATAAATACATCAATTTGTAATAGATTTTGAATCTACATGTTTCTTTCTCCACGAGAAATGGATAAATTGTACATTTTTATGACTGCTGAACTTGCACGGAAAAGGATGGCCAGGGGTCTCAAACTCAATTATGTTGAGTCAGTAGCTTTAATAGCTGATCACATACTCGAGGGTGCTCGCGACGGTAGGTCAGTTTCAGATCTTATGAGTTCTGGAAGACATGTACTGCAGAGGGCAGATGTATTGCCTGGTGTTCCAGAGCTAGTTGAAAGTGTCCAGGTAGAAGCAACTTTTGAAGATGGTACTAAACTTGTGACTGTTCATAGTCCAATATTTTGAGTTATGGAGAAATGAAGTCGTGATCCCTGGAGAATATTTCTTGTCACAAAAGCCCATTGTTGCTAATGTCGGAAGAAAAACAATAAAACTGAAGGTAGCGAATAAAGGTGATAGACCCATTCAAATTGGATCACACACTCATTTCTTTGAGGTTAATAAGGCCCTAGTATTTGAAAGAAAACAAGCCTTTGGATTTCATCTTAATATACCGTCTGGTACAGCGGTCCGATTTGAGCCCGGTGATTCAAGAACTGTTGAGTTAACCGAATACGGAGGAAAGAAAATAGTCTTTGGTTTTAATAGTTTAGTCAATGGCAAACTTTCTAATAGGCAGAAAAAAATTTCCTTAATAAAGCTGAAGGAGAAAGGGTTTTAGGAGTGAATTAACTATTGGTGTTAAAAATCCCGAGGAAGCAATATGTGGAATTGTATGGCCCCACCAAGGGTGACAGAGTCAGACTTGGCGATACAGATCTCATAATAGAGATCGAAAATGATCTAATAGTCTATGGTGATGAACTTGTTTTTGGTGGAGGTAAAAGTGTGCGTGATGGAATGGGACAGGCATCAGGTATACCTAATGCAAGTTCCCTAGATCTTGTTATTACCAATGCAATAATTCTAGATCCAGTTATAGGATTCATAAAGGCCGACCTAGGAATCAAGAATGGCTTAATTGCGGGGATCGGTAAGGCAGGAAACCCTAACGTAATGGATGGCGTGTACAATAACTTGATAGTTTCTTCAAGTACGGAGGTGATATCCGGAGAACATACTATATGCACTCCAGGAACAATAGATACTCATATACACTTTGTGTCACCTCAACAAGCAATAGAGGCAATTTGTAGTGGTACCACAACGATGATCGGTGGGGGCACTGGTCCTGCAGAAGGGACCAAAGCTACTACCTGCACTCCTGGCCAATGGAATATTCACAGGATGATAGAATCATTGGAGGATCTTCCTTTGAATTTTGGCCTGCTTGGCAAAGGCAATGATTCATTGCCATCCTCACTAATTGAGCAAATTAAGGCAGGGGCATGTGGATTGAAACTACACGAGGACTGGGGCTCTACCCCTGCTACAATTGATGCTGCACTAAAAGTTGCCGATAAAACTGATGTTCAAGTAGCAATACATACTGACACGCTTAATGAATGTGGCTTTGTTGACGAGACCATTGCGGCAATAGCAGGTAGATCGATTCATACTTATCACACAGAAGGAGCTGGAGGAGGACACGCACCGGACATTATGAAAATAGCTGGCGAGAAAAACATCCTACCTTCTTCCACAAACCCTACTCGGCCGTTCACAATCAATACATTGGATGAACACTTGGACATGATGATGGTCTGTCATCACCTTAATCCAGGTATTCCAGAAGATGTTGCCTTCGCCGAGTCGAGAATCAGGGGTGAAACAATTGCTGCTGAAGATGTGTTACATGATATTGGTGCTCTGAGTATGTATTCGTCTGACAGCCAGGCCATGGGAAGGGTAGGCGAGGTGACAACGAGAGCTTGGCAGACGGCTGACAAAATGAAAAAGATGTCTGGAAGACTGAAGGAAGAGAAAGGCGAAAATGACAATCTCCGTGCCAAAAGATATCTTGCAAAACTAACAATAAATCCTGCGATTACGCATGGCATTTCAGACTATGTGGGTTCACTGCAGCCAGGAAAAATTGCTGACATTGTTGTTTGGACTCCACAATTTTTCGGTGTGAAACCCAAATTAATAATCAAAGGAGGCTTTATATCATATTCATTGATGGGGGATCCCAACGCTTCTATTCCTACCCCAGAACCTGTTCATTACAGACCAATGTTTGGTGCGTTAGGTCGTGCGAAGTATTCGACTTCAGTAACGTTTACTTCAAAACTTGCAATAAAAAATGGTCTTGCCAAGAAATTAGGCCTCAATAAAAAGCTTTTACCAGTAAAGGATTGTCGTAATATAGGAAAGAAAGATATGATATTGAACAACCTGACACCCAAGATCAATATCGATCCTGAGACCTATATTGTGAAAGTAAATGGTAAAGTTGCTACCACAGAACCAGCAACCAAGTTGTCATTGTCAAGACTATACAATCTATTTTAATCTGAATGTCTAGTTGCAATATGCTTATATATTTAGAAAATATAAATCCTACATGAATCCCGTCCATACAGAAAGCGAAATTCAAACCGCATCAAAGAAAGCCGTAGAAGCAATGTACGGTAGCAACATTGATAATTTCAAGATTAGAACTTTGCTTCCTTTTCCAAACGAACAGAAAAGGGAAGCATGGGATGTTCAAGTTACATTCCTTCTCAATGGGCTTCAGCACACAGTTGATCTATTAATCAATGAAAAAGATGGAATAATAACAAATGCTAGATTAATAGATACAATGGTTCCATTGTAATTCATTTATTCAATAGTTTGGCACTATACATTAATACGATATTATTTGTTTGATGTGTTTGTATATATAGATAAATTATTTGAATGGTATCGAGTCTGCTTAACAAGATTATACACTCTAAGTGATAATAAAATAGTAAAACGGGTTTTCTGGCATATTTGACAAAATGTTCAAGCTTATCAAAAATCTTCAAACATACTAGTTAGCTGATCAATTGTAATTTAGAAAAATGTTTTATATATTAAAGTTGATCTATATGATAATAGATTGTCTTTCCCAAAAGATATATTCTCTAGAATGTTCTCTGAGAGTCCGAATTTAATCTATCCAAAGCATGAAGACAAGGAAGAAGTAAAGGTTCAAGACGTAGGTGATGTGCTGGAGACAAATCTTTTTAACGTGATGTTAAGTAGGAGATCCCAAAGAAAGTTTGAGAATCGAGAAGTAGAGGAGTGGAAACTTGAAATGATTTTCGCTGCAGCAGATACAGCTCCCACTGCAGGAGGATTTCAAGGCTTTGAAATTTATCATGTGAAAAATCAGCAAGCAAAATCGAAACTAGTTGACGCTGCCAACAACCAGCCATATGTTAACGCCCCCGTCGTCCTTGTCTTTGTGATGAATCCTGAAAGAATAAAAATGAACTTTCCTCTCAACATTATTAAGAAATTCTCCCAGCAAGATGCGACGCTGGCTGCTTCATATTCTCAATTAGCGGCACACGCTCTAGGTCTCAGCTCAATATGGATCGGTATGCTAGATGAATCCAAGGTCATGGAAGCACTCCAAACAAATTTCTTGCCTTCTTCAATCCTTTGTATAGGATACCCATTGAAGATGCTTCAACCGAAACCCAAAAGGAATTTGAAAGATCTAATTCATGAATTAAACTGATTCAGCAGAATTTTGATCGTCCCACTACGATCTTACTTGCTGATATTATTTACAGTAACATTTTAGCTCAAGTTATTGATGAACTAAATAATAGAATAAGTTAACCAAATAAAGCAGCCTAGAATTCGCGATGGACCATTAGTCGTTCACTTAAAATTTCCAAGAGTTATTAGCAATTCGTGAAATAAGGAACTGACGTCTTATTAGTTCGCTAAATATGACCATTGCTTCAAAAGAAAAAGATGATACGTTAGTTTGAGGCTTCCAAAATCATCTCAGATCTGGCTCTACTGACTTTGTAGCAATTGCTGCAAGCCATTTTTTCGAACCAGAAGCGCAGTTCATGTGTCTTCTTACCACATATTTGACAGCGCATTATACTTTCCATTTTTTTACATGAATTATACACTTTCAAAGTTATATAACAGTTACCATGGCCCTGGAAAAATTATGAGTGGGGAATCGACGTACTGCGGTTTAGTGCTACTTTTGAGTTATTACTAGTTCCTCATTGATATTATTGCACATGTTTAGCACTCGTAAGCCCTTCTCAGTGGTTCTAAAAATACTACCCACTGCTTCGAATTCAATCAGCCCCTTTTCGGTCAATAATGCCAAATATTCTCTCAATTGTGCAAATGAGACGTATGACTTGTACATTATCTTCGTCTTAGTCGCACCCCCGTTTGCTGCTTCCAAGATTTGTGAAACAATGTCAGCTCGACTTCTGTATTTCATTTCTAATCGATACGTATTAAGTTACAGAGTATTTATGACTGACTATTGTTTCTTACTTAATTTTTATCTATTTTTAAGTAAAAAAGTAACTACATATGTTTGAATTTACACTAGTTCCTACGAGTGTTGAGGTTGGATTTTTTTGTACGAGCTTTGGTACAGTTGCATCTTTGGATAACAACTTGTAATACTCGATAAATCTTTGAGCTAGATAAGGATCATCATACTTGGATACGGCGACTGTAAACGCTTCGGGATTCATAAAATTCACAGTCTCGTAAACTACCTGAATGCCATCTACCACCATAAAGCTTATCGGTAAGCCAGATAGCCTTTTCAGATCGAATCTTGACGACTTTACAATTTTTTTGACTAATTCTGCAGTTTCCCTATTTGGTGGAGTTCTCAATATAGCTGTAAGTCTGTTTTCTACACTTATCTGCTCAGGGTTGCCGTCCAGTATGTGTATAGTCGCGCCCTTTCCAAATTTCTCAAAAACCTTCGCTGAAACGTGAGGGTCATGATATCTGGTGGCAAAAAATACTTCACTCTCTGCGTTATCTAAGACCTTAAGAACTTCAGGAATTAGTTTTTCAAATTTCTTTACTATGCTAAAGCTTGTAAGCTGGGTCGAATTAGTAATATCATTCAGACTGGCAGTTCCAAAATATTTACTTAGGATATTCTCCTTTTGATCATCTGGAAAGTCATTCCTGGTTCTGAGAACGTCGATACTCTTAATCTGCCAATAATTTGGAATTATCTTGTCCATAGTTCTCAAGTTATTTTCATAAACAATTGAACCGAACGATGTTAGCTTGTATACAGATTCCTGTTTCTCTATTATACCCATTCCAACTAGACGTTTCAGTCTCACATAGTACTGTTTTTTGGACTGATTCGTGAGACGATTAGTCGAATGCAAACCTGCATATGCAGCTGTAATAATTTCGACAGATAGCTTATCAGCAAGTATAGAGAAGATATCCTCAGGCACGCATGGTATAGTCTGCTGCAGCATTAATAGAGTCCGATATCATGTCATTAAACTGCGTATTAATAGCCTTCTGATGAATTTTCAGTAATTTTCCGTAATTTGGACACTTTATTGCTCGACTTTCCAGACAGACGCGAAAGTGTCTTTATATAGGCAACCGAAAAATTATAGATTAAAAGGTATGGTAAAAACATGGAACGTAAATCAGTAGCTGATATTCTAAAGGCCATTTCCGACAGTAAGTCGCTTGATATCTTTTGCTCTATTGCCAAAGGTGGCGTAAGCAGTGAGACACTAAAACTCACAAAGGGACTTACCAAGAAGCAGTATTACATCCGAACTAAATTACTATTAAGAGTAGGAGTGGTACAAAGGATCAAAGGTAGTTTCTCTCTTACAAACTTTGGCGCAGTAGTATATCACGCGCAACTCATTATTGAAGCTGGAGTAAATAATTACTGGAAGCTGAAAGCGATAGATTCAATCCAGTCTTCAGGACAGATAGGCGAAGAAGAACGACTTAAACTAGTAAAGACTATCTTGAATGATAATACAATTGAAAGTATTTTGGTAAAGCGGGCAGCTTAGCTTACATATTCATTCCATTAACCTACCATCAGAAGTCCTCTGCGAACTACTACAATTTTTTTGCGTGCCTAATAAAATACAATTCTTATTGCCCTACGTTACCATTTATAGTCATCACGGCTACAGGATTTATGATCATGGAATCGTGAAGCAGCTATACTCATTTAGAAGTGTATTAAATATAAAAGTGCTTTCGATCTACGGTCGTATCGGTTTAAATGCTAGCTAAGCTTACGTACTTTGGTTACCAATACTAGGACTTTACATATCTTCTTTGCACTCCCCTCTATTTCAAAATAATTATTTAATTCGCATTAAGATTATACTAGAAGAACAAACAATTCAACTGAAATAGATTTATACCTTGCTTTCAAAAAAGGCTTCATGTTGCAACTAAACCAAATGGTCCTATTTCTTATCTCTGGCATGCTTTTGTTTTTTGTTAGTTCAATTCCGTTGGTTATGGGACAGCCAATGAATTTTGAATATTATACGCAGTGGGGTACTGCAGGTGAAGCAGATGGTCAATTTAATGGGCACAATGATGTTGATTTTTATAATGGAAGTGTTATTGTTGCTGACTACGCTAATCATAGAATACAAATATTTGACCCTGAAGGGAGCTTCATTTCCAAGTTTGGTGATGGTGGTGAAGGAGATGGACAATTCCATAAGGCATCAGCGTTGTCTCTGGATCCAGAAGGCAATATTTATGTGGCAGATCAATTCAATTTTAGAATTCAAAAATTTACTAATGACGGTAAATTCATTACTAAATGGGGGACTGAAGGTGAAGGCGATGGACAATTTTTGCACCCACATGTCCCAGCAAATGACGCAGAAGGAAAGTTATTTGTAACAGATAGGGACCTTGCAAATGTTCAAGTCTTCGCGAAGGATGGAGAATTTCTATTCAAATGGTCTTCAGAGGGTGAAGAGGATGGGCAGATATCAAAACCAGAAAGTGCTATTGTCGACTCTAGCGGAAATGTGTACATTGCTGATTATGGCAATAATAGGATTCAGAAGTTTACTAATGACGGTAAATTCATTGCTAAGTGGGGAACTAAGGGAACAGGAGATGGACAATTTCAAGGGCCATCTGGTCTTTCAATAGATGCCAATGACAATATTTATGTTACTGATAAGAACAACGACAGAGTTCAGGTTTTTACAAGCGATGGACAATTCATAACCAAATTTGGGGAGGCTGGTACAAGTAACGGTCAATTCACAGATCCAGAGGGAGTGGGTGTCGATAAAGATACGGGAACCGCATATGTTGCCGATACTGGTAATTCACGCATACAGGTTTTCAAGCTGGCACAATGAAGCAGTGCGTTTTGCAAATACCTATTAATCTATGATCATTTAGAAATCTTATCTATCGCCTCAGTGAAATGGACAACAATCTGATTTGCTCTATTCTCATTGCAATTTTCTTCCTCAGTGTTAACATTGGGATTAATAATATTTTTGCACATAATTTTAGTACTGATGATGATTCCTCATTTCTTACTTTAATTAACAAGATACTGATTGAAAATAGACTCCTCAATGACAGTCTAACAATCAATACTAATAACAGTGGTTATGCGGAATCCGTTGCACACACCAAGAATATAGAAAGAATTTTGTCTGACATACTTATCAGTGAGGAGTCCTTTAGTGTTGATAGTGATCAATTTTATAACAATACAATAATAGCGTTGGTAGTCGCTAATTTGGCTGATGAGGTTCTAAGAAATTACGGTCATGCTTTTGGGATTCCTTCCAATGTCATGCTTAGTATGAATTTTTCAAAGGTTTCCAATATACAGAATATGTCTAGTAATAAGAATAATATGTCTACTGCTCACTCTAGTCATTTGCCTAATCAAGCAAATGAAACTATAATGATTGATAGGGATAGTTATGATAATGCGATACAAATCTCAAATAGAATGTCAGAATTGTATAATGATGAGCTAAAGGGATTTTTATCCAATTCTACTAATGTTATTCACGCAATGTCTCGATTGGCAAATGCCTTAATCAATCTGAACGATTATCTTGAGGCAAAAGAGAGCCCTTATAAAATCATGGAGAATATACATGGAGAAATTCATCCTAATCTCCAAATAGCTTTTAATCTTACGCTTAAACGATAGTTATAGAAATGCGTTATCTTCATTTTAGGCTATAGCATGACTGAATTGATCTATGTGTTCACGATTAGATAATTCTACAGGTATAAAATAGTTATAATAGAGAAAGGAATCACATTTCAGATGGCTGGTTCAACCCCCATCGACTTCTAACCTTTTCTTCTACTTTTGAAAACACAACCTTATCGAATATTAACCCAATAATGAATATTACAATCATCGTAGCAATTATCTGAGGCATGTTAGAAAATTCTCTTCCAACTGAGAGAATGTACCCTAAACCCACAAGAGTATTGATTAGCATTTCTGCACCAACTACTGCGTGCCAGGCAAACGACCAACCTTGTCGAACGCCAATTATGAGTGAAGGAGTAGCTGCAGGTAACATGACATGGCGGAACAAGGATAACCCTCTTGCACCCATGTTAGATGCAGATCTCAAATATATTGGAGGAATATTTCGTATGCCGCTGTATGTAGAAATCATTATAGAGAATACCGAGCTCATTATTACTACAAAAAGGATTCCAGAATCGTTCAATCCTATCAATAAAATAGCAAATGGCACCCAGGCAATGCTGGGAAATGACTGCAAACCTACTGCAAATGAATTCATGGTCTTTCCGAAATAAGTAAATTTCACCATGGCTAGATCCCACCCCTACACCAATAATAATGGAAATGATGAATGCTGTGAATAATCTTAGCAGTGTTATAGCAGTACTATAAACCAAAACCCCTTCGGTAATCAAATCGAAAAGTGACTGAGCAACCTGCAATGGCGATGGCAGCGACACAGTAGGGAATATTTCCAGCAAGTATATGGCTTCCCAGATCGCTAGAAATACAACAAGGAATGCTGCAATACTTGCGGCATCCTTGAGGTCTATTACTCTACGATTCTTTCTTTTCTTTATCTCTTTAGTTTGAGAGCGTTGTTGCATATGCTTGATCCTTTTTATGGTAATTCGTATCTCTTAATTCATCAAGAACTTCTGACACTATAGTCTTTAAACCCGAATGATTCAAGTTCCTAGGCCTTGAGGCATTTACTTTGAATTCTCTTCTAATCTTACCAGTTGATTGAGATAAAAGTATAACTCTATCTCCCAATAACACTGCCTCTTCAATATTATGTGTGACAAAAAGGATAGTCTTTTTAGTTTCTCCTTGTATTCGCAATAACTCACTGTATAATAACTGCCTAGTATGAATGTCTAGGGCTGCAAATGGCTCATCCATAAGTAAGATCTTTGGATTGAGTGAAAGCGCCCTAGCAATAGATACTCTCTGTTTCATCCCTCCAGAAAGCTCATGAATATTGGCAGTTGCAAATTCAGCCAATCCAACCAAATTAAGAAAGTTTAGAGCAATTTCCTTTCTCAATCCCTTTATGATTCCTGTCTCTCTAAGGGCAAATTCAATGTTTTGAATAACGTTAAGCCAGGGAAATAAAGCATTTTCTTGGAATATCATTGCTCTATCTGACCCTGTGGATAGAACTCGTTTTCCTTCGACTAGAAGTTCTCCACTGAATAACCTGTCTAGTCCTGCAATGATATTAAGCAAGGTACTCTTACCGCATCCGGACCTGCCTATTACAGTTACAATTTCACCTTCCTTTATTTGAAGATCTATGCCATCAAAGACGGTATGATTGTATGAATCGGCAGATTTGTACACTTTTGAAATATTTTTCAGTTCTAAAATGAATTCTGGATTTCTCAAATCAGCTTCAAACTACATTCACCTGAGAAATATGAGTGCATTTAAACCAACTTAAACATGCAATCTTTTGCAAATGTATGAATAATGTTCATATATATTTCACCTATGCATCACAGTGGCTAGTAGTAGAATGGCAAGCAGATTCGTTTCGAAACTTGACCTAATTCGAAATCAGGCTCTTATTGAGGGCTCCAGTCGATTTAGGCTTACCTATTACATGATTGACAGCAAGTCGAATCGCTAGCTGTTTTATACCTACTATAGCAGTCAATATTCCTTTGTCATTTATGTGATATTGTGTCCAATAATCTCTTGCTGGAAAGATTTCCAGATAGGAGATAGGTTTGATTTTGTACAGTCGCTTCTTTAAGATGTAACCAATTGAACTTTTCTCATCAGATTCTAACTAGTATTATTATTTATTACACTGGATGTAGATGCTTCATTCCCTGCAAGTGTAGTGGCATTTGCTCTAGTAGAGTTACTAGAGGTAGTAATGTCATTCAGAGGTCTGCAGTCCTTTTTCTGTAAGAACTTCGTTTAGAAGCTTTAAATCATATATTCCAGACAAGTCTGGACGCGTCTTGCCAAGAAATCCAATATCAAAAGCGTTGTTTGCTGACTGGAATAGTGACGTCTTTATAGGATCCCATGTTAGCTCCAATCTGGTCATTGATTGTTTAAGGACACTCTCTGGAATTGTCTGTGCGGTGAGTTTTTTGAGCTCATCATTATATTTGATTATCGCTTCGTCTTTGTGATCATTGATCCACTGTGTCTCGTCTATATGAGCGCCTAATAGTTTCTTTATTACATCAGGATTATTCTGAAGGTAATCGGTCCTAACAATTATGTGAGCAGTTACGAACTTACCATCTGGCCACAGGTCTCTCTCGTCTAAGAAAAGTCTAGAGTTAGCATCTTGGATGAAACGTTCTCCCCACGGTTCTGGCACCCACGCACCGTCTATACTTTTCTTTAGAAGCAAGGTCAAAATATCTGCGTTTGCTACCGGAAGTACTTGCACACTTCCTCCGTTCTCCTTAGTTTTATACCCGTTCTCCAAAATGTACTTTCTCAATGCTACGTCTTGAGTGTTACCTAATTGAGGTGACGCGAACTTCTTGTTAGCAAAGTCTTTTGTAGTTTGAATTCCGGAGTCATTTCGCACTACAAATACAGCTCCTCCACTTGTTGCACCAGAAATTATCCTGAGATCTTTGCCACCAGATACTACATATCCATTTATGGCAGGATTTGGACCTATGTAGCTAGCATCAATTTGTTTTGCAAATAGTGCTTCGATAGCAGATGGGCCTGCATTGAAGACATATGGCTTGATTTCTATATTCTCGCCCAAAGCCCTTTGATAATCCCCGTTTCCAACTCCAATAACTGCCTGTGCATGATTAATGTTTGAAAAGTATCCAAGTCGAAGGACTTTTTTTTCACTTTCTTGTGAATACGAAATCTTTGATATACTGGGTACTGCAATAAGTCCCGTGGCAATTAATGCAATACCAATTAATGCCATAATCAATTTTCTATCCATATGCATGTCTTCTATGTATAGTGCATATATGAGTACTTGGAAATATGCATAAAATGACAGTTATGCGCTTACACTGCTATGAAAAGACACTAGTAGATGTCACCTATCGTCATACCTATCAGTGACTAGTTGACTAATATGCGTGCTAGCCGTATCAGTCAGTCTACAGTTAAATAAAAGGCTGAATAAAATTTGGAACAAGTGAAAACTGACTTTGGAAGATTTTCAACGCTCGTGTTGGAACTGTGAGGAACCCTTTGAAGTAAATCTTCCTGAAGGAACTGTAAGAGCTGGGTATGACAAATGTAATAACGAGGATAAACCTGGCCATAATTTAGAACGCAAGTTGGAGTGCAAGAATTGTTATGAAATAAATACCTTTTACTTTTGTATTGGAGGACACCCAGACACTTTACTGCCAAACTAATAGATTAGCCTGAGATTCAAAAATTAGGAAAGATTTTGATTTTTGAGAATTGCTGCGATCGATCGATATCTACCAGTACTGTATCTAAGGATTAATCGCTTTCAATGATTTAATGCAATTGTGCCTCCAAGGATATCGGTCTCCCTTTTTACCAGTGATCTTGCCCATTTGATACGAAAGTTCCAGAAGTCCCAAGGTAGGTAGAAAGCCTATCATTAGCCACCCAATCATTTCCAATATTTCCATATGTATTTCTTGGAAGAATATGCATATAACATTCCGTCCTATGGTTGACTGAGAAATCAAACTATATTATTAAAAATCATATTTGCAATTATGGTAGAGGAACCAAATTCCAGAGATGCGGTTTAACATATCTAATTCATTGACAATCAAACATCTAACAAATGAAAGCAAAATCAAGTAAAGTGAGTAAGATATTAAACAATTCGTAGGATTTTATAAATTAAATCGATTCTGTCAATACTAGGAACAGATGTACTTTCTTGTTCTGTCTATTTGGCCATTTTGCCAGAGAAGCAAATACCAATATAATGGTTTTAGGATTCTTAGTGTAGTAGCGTGTGTGCTTAATGAAGATTGAGCGATTTGCTTCACTTATTTGTCCTATAGTTGCATTGGGTTTGTGGTTGGGGCTCAATTGTGTGGAAAACACCTACGCGAAAGTGCGAACTTATGAAAATGTAAAGTTAACAGATGCTGGTTTAACTTTCGAGGAATTTGCAAGAGCGCCAAAATTCGCAACTGCTATGGCTTTCCTGAGCCAAGATGATGTAATACTAATTGAAAAGAATACAGGGAAGATAATCAGAATCCAAAACGGAACTAAATTAGATGAACCGCTCCTTACTGTCAATGTGGCTAATGTAAGTGAAAGGGGACTATTGGGGATTGCAGTCTCAAAAGAACCATCTAGAACACCTTACGTTTTCTTATATTATACTGAAGACTGATGCAACCAATAGTAGCAAAGTTTTAGGGAATCGTCTATATAGATATGAACTGGTTGAAAATAAGCTTCTAAATCCAAAACTTCTGTTGGATTTGCCTGCATTTCCTGGAATGTCACACAACGGAGGTGTATTAAGGATCGGCCCAGACAATAAGACATTGTATCTTGTAATTGGTAACGTTAACTACCGCCAAAACCAAACATACATGACGAAAGCTGAAAACGCAAAGGACGGTCCCATGCCAGACGGGAGAGCAGGAATTCTCAGGGTAACGTTCGAGGGGGAAGTTGTGGACGAGGAAGGGATACTGGGAAATGGAGATCCGTTAAATAAGTATTTTTCATATGGTATAAGAAATAGTTTCGGAATAGGATTTGATCCCGTAACAGGGAATTTATGGGACACGGAGAACGGCAACAATATGAACGACGAGATAAATTTAGTCAGGCCAGGCTTTAACAGTGGGTGGCCCATCATTCAAGGGCTGTCTAATCAAAAAGAGGATTTTGACGAGGAGGAATTAGAAAGTTTTGATGGCAATGGTGTATATTCAGATCCAGAATTTAATTGGATAGACACTGTCGCTCCGACATCCTTGCTGTTCTTTAATTCTGATAAGTTAGGTCAGGAGTATCAAAACGATCTATTTGTAGGTAGTGCAAAGAACGGCACAATCTTTCACTTTGACCTAAACGAAAATAGAACTCATCTAGACCTTGATGGCTCACTCTCTGATAAAGTTGCTAACACACCACAAGAGCTTGATGAAGTGACATTTGCAAATGGCATAGGACTTGTCACCGATGTACAAGTTGGGCCTGATGGATATCTTTACGTACTTACCTCAATTAAACATGATGCCGTCTTGTTCAAGATTATCCCCAGACTGTAATTCGTAAACTATCTTACTGACTATGAACCACTCGATATTGAAATAATACCAGATCAGGGATCAACTGCCGAAGTTATTGACGACAGGCTATGACAGGGTGAACAACAAAAAAAGTGAATTTGTTTGATCCCTTTTGATCACCTATCAATATCGCCCTTTATTTTTGAAATATGGGGGATGCGCGGTACTAGAACAGCGAATGCTACGGCCAGTAGAGCCATAAAATAGTAATTAAATCCTATTGCCATGCCTATTGCACCGGAATACCATATACTTGCCGCAGTTGTAAGGTTAGTAATTTTGTTATCGAGTTCGCCTTTTAATATAATACCGGCACCCAAAAAGCCAATCCCTGTGACAAGTTGAGGCAGCTATTCTGGATGTAGAGTTGGGATCCACTGCCGCAGACAAATATGTAAAAATCATAGACCCACCAATTACAAAACAGTTAGTACTTATGCCAGCAGCCTTACCCCTTGACTCTCGTTCGGCACCGATGATAAATCCAGCCGCTAAGGAGATAAGTATATCTATCGCAAATTCTATTTCAATCGCTCTCAAGAATTCTACCATTGTCTTTCAACTAGTCAGAATAATTATTAAATGATTAAGGTGGGAGATTGTTATTAATTCTCAGTTGCTTTATTGGTAAAACACTCAGTCATGCTAACAATTCGTAATGGGATTCATACCTGAAATAATATACAAACTAGAGGTGCAAATATTCCAATACAATTGGGTATTTGGTGTTCCTTGAAAAATTCAGTCTCGCTTTGATCTTGACTTACTTGAATATCGCTACCCAAACTTTAGCATAATATTTCTGATTTATTGTGGATGATTTAGGTAATTCTGTTTTCTCTTATTTGTTCTGCATCCTTTGCGTTAATCCTCCTCAGCCTTTCCTCTAGCAATGCAAATTTTAAATCGTATTTATTCTTTAGGTCAACGAGACTGATTGTCGGACATCTGGCTCGACTTTCATCTTATCGACGTTGTCTCGAAATTCTAAAAACATGTTAAATAATAGTTTATTCAACCCATACAAGTCTCGCATATTTCTAAGTAGCATGATTACATCAATGGATATCAATTCTTTTCGCGCCCGTTCCTTTTCGAGACTAAGATTATTTTCAATAGCGTTTTGCAATGCCATAAGTTTTTTTTCAAATTGGGAATTGATCTCTTCTTTACTCATTTACTCGTCTACCATTTCTACTCGATATAATAAGAATTTTTGTCGTGCAACGTGGTGAGTACACCAGGATCTAAACTCACTCATACTACGTAGTAAGTTAGTTTCTATACGAATTATTCAATGAGATAAGATTCAAGAATCAGGATTCGTTAATGTCTGCATTCAATCTTGATTTCATTCTTGTTTCTCCTTCATGGAATCGCCTCTTGTCTTCATCATTATCTAATATCAAAGGAGGAACCGTAGTAGGTTTACCATATTTGTCTATGGCAACTAAATTGACGAATGCTGTTCCTGCGTGAACAATTGTATTATCATCAAGATCTTCGGCCTGAATCTTTACTTCTATTTCCATAGACGTCCTTTTTACATAATTAATTCTAGCTGAAAGGATTACGGCATTTCCGATAAATATAGGTTTTAGGAAGGACATTTTGTCAATGCTGGCTGTCACAACATTTGCATGACCGGCATGTCTCTTTGCAACTAAGCCTGCAATGAGGTCGACATGCTTTAAAATTACTCCACCGAAAACATTACCTTTCGGATTAGCATCAGAAGGGAGCATGATTATAGTAGTCTCTGCTTTAGATTCATCAGGCGTTTTTCCGTTTTTCTCTTGTGAATAAATCATTTGATATTGTCGTTAATTTAACATAGCCGACTAATAACTGTGAGGTGAGAAACAAAACCTACTAATGAAGTTCCGAACTAATATCTTCTTGAAGCTTTATGCAGATTACATAAATGTAAGAAAGAAAAAATTAGAGTGCTAGACTCTAGGTTGTTGTTAATAATTTGTCGTGTGCCCTAAACACTTTACTGTGCCGGTAAAGATATGATTCAAACCCTGGATGGTTTCGTAGTGTATCTTATGTTGTTGTCCAGTACCGCAATTTCCGCTTATGATTATATTCTTCGGTACTTTAGCTTGGCATATACCATCATGAGTTTCTTTTCCTTTCAATTCGTATGTTTTTCCATCAGTTTTTCCATCATAAATGTATCCACCTTTGTTTTCTGCACCCGTAAATGGTGATGCTATGTCCCAGTAACCATGCAGTGTTCCCAACCTTGTATGCGCAGAAAATTGTAGACCATTCGTGTTCTTAGAACTACCTGTTGAACAGGTTATCTTTTGGGGGTCACTAGTTCCATGTACTATTGCTCCTCCAACAAAAGCCTGTTGTGCAAGTCCTCCAATAGGTGTAGCCTCGACTGTCATAGCACGCAAAAGTGTAGAACCCGCCGCTAGTCCAATTGCTACAAAACTTATGACCGCTATCACAATACTAGTTCTGAGTTTTGACTTTATGTTCATTCTAGATTTTCTTTTCTCCGGAAATATATAAATATTCTAGCCAGGAACGAGAAATATTTGCATGAATACCTTGAGTGAATGTTGCGATGATAAGCGATGCTCCATGTTTAACCTTATGTATTCCTGCAATATTTTCGGTTATGCTTGTGATAGTTATGGGCATGGTTGTCAATCATATGGTCAGGCAAGGAACTACAAGTCAAAAAACTCAAGGAAAGTTCTGATCAAACTAGTAACCCGATAGAAAGCGAACTACCTCCCTGTTGCACTTACTCAAACTAAATACAATTGATGAAATGATTGTGGGTCTAGTCACTCGACCTTTAGTAACGTTTCATTTCCCATGGAAATACAACCCATCTATCATGATTCAATACCTTTGCCACAAATACTTGATGATCATCTCTGTATCGACTCATAAGAAACGCGAAATCACACTCAAACCCCTTTAGAGAATAATAAACTTTGCTAAAAATATTACCAGTGTCGTATATTTCATCTACTACAAGATATTTGTTGTCCTTGTGTAATATAGGCATCTCATCACTTTGAATTTCTTTATTTCTAACGGGTATGAATTGGATATGGTCAAAATCGAGCTCCCGTGCCAGTAAGCGGGCAGGAATTATTCCTCCGTTTGTTATGCCCAGAATAATTTGGTATTTTTTCTGCGAGTCTCTGTATTTTGGTTGCAAGATTTTTTACCAACATTTCCACTTCTTCCCAGCTGCAGTATACTTTTGGTGAAGTCTCTTCATTGATTTCAGGTTTATGACTCAAGTTAGTTCGATTCCACAAAATCAACTTATTAAACTTCTATGTACGCTTAAAATTGAAATTTCGGGAATGAACATGCTCGTTACCTAGTGCTTGTCAAACAGTGCCAATGGCTAATACTGGTATTGTAGTTGATCAAATTAACAATGTGCAGGTTCCTCGATTTGTACCAGTAAACGTTCATTATTTCTCGTTAGAATAGCAGTCGAAATTACAATTGAAATCAGAATCTACCTAATATCAGCCTCCTTAGTCCGAATGACTTTGTGAATGTATAATGCATATTTAGTCAAACTTAGGCGTTAAACACTGTACTTTGCAATATTCAATAAATATGATTGGGAGGTATTATATTTTTGAATCGAAAATGCGGCTTATCATATATACGGGGAAGGGGGGCACTGGTAAAACTGTCGTATCTTGCTCCACAGGAATTGCACTAGCTAATAAAAAATATAGAACCTTAGTTATCTCTTCTGACCCAGCTCACACACTGGGCGATGCCTTTCAGATAAGCAAAAACAAGTATGACGAATTCAACAAGAATGACGACGGTAACGACCAAGAATCCATCAAGTCAATTATCCCATATTTGCATATTCTCCAAGTTGACCCAATAACTGAGATGAGCAAGCAATATAACAACATTCTTTCGTATATGGCCTCTTTATTTTCATCAAGAGGCCTAGATGAAACACTCTCTTACGAATTAGCAATGATGCCAGGGATGACACAACTTTTTTCGCTGCTCAAAGCCGAGGAAGTTATGCGTAATAATTCATTTGACGTCATTGTAATGGATATGCCCGCATCTGGTGAGGCTTTAAGGTATCTGTATTTTCCGAAACTTATTGGGGGCATCGGGAAAAAACTCACCGGCTTGATGGGAACGTTTTCCAGCTTTTCGAAGATATTTCAATCGTTTTCGGGTATTTCAATGCCTGATAATTCTATTTTAGAATATGAGCAAGAATTATTCGGCAAGCTCAACCACTTATCAGAACTCATTAGGAATAATAGTGTGACGAGTTTACGACTTATTGCAAATCCAGACACTTTCAGTATTGAAAACGCAAAACGCTCTCTTATGTCTGCAAATTTGTATGGCATTAATGTCGATCTCGTAATCATTAACAAGATTATGCCTACTATTGCGAATGATAGTGGTGGTGTTTCCAACGAATACTACGAAAACTGGCGAAAATTCCAAGTCACTAAGGTAGAAGAAGCTAAAACAAGTTTTTATCCTGTGCCAGTAAAGGAGGTTTATCTTCATAGTAGCGAGTTGGTCGGTATAGTCATGTTACGTGCTAGTGCCAATAAGATTTTTAAAAATGGTGAAGATCCTGCTGACATATTCTACGAAGGAAAACCATACTCCATTATTCAAGAGACTTCAAACAGATTAAGAATAATCCTTAAAGTCCCGTTTACTGAGAAAGGGAATTTTGACATTAAACGTTCTGGGGCTGAAGTATTGATCAGAGTAAAGACTGCAACTGGTTTTTTGGTAAACGTGATACCACTCCCTTCGATTACCTTCAATATGGACATGATTAATGCAGAACTAGATAATGGCATTTTGACTTTGACATTTGAGAAGAGCGCTTGATATATGGCGAAATCTTAGTATCAAAGTAATCAACGCCCGATTTATGATGCTAGAAGGGCCTTACAAGTAAGATGCAACAATGGCATTAGGATTATAGTTCACCCAAATATACCAAAATAATGAGTGTGACTCTTCAACTAATCGGACTGTATGGAAGAAACTTGATTTTTCACTCGATTTCAAGATGCTCTTCATGATTGCAACTAAATAAGAAAATGCATGCCTCTACGAGATGGTTAACGATTTTTATCCAATATGGAAAATGTTAGATAGTTGATTGCCACTTATATCCATAACATGTATTGCCTAAAATCTCTACTACTTCAATTCATGCTGGCAACTAGTCTAGTTGCAAAAATTTCCAGATTAATTGTTATACAAGGAAACTGCAGCGAACATCGCCTTTGCATGGCGAATGGTTTTTCCCGTGGGGGACAAAATGGAGGGTTTCTATGACCACAAATCTATGGCCAGCATTACCACTGGCTGAATGGAAAGATACTTATGAAACACTTCATATGTGGACCCAAATAGTTGGTAAGATTCGTCTCGCACTGACCCCCTTAGTGAATCACTGGTGGAATGTTACTCTATATGTGACTCCCAGAGGCCTTACCACGTCTGCTATGAATTACAAAGATCGTGTCCTTCAGATAGACTTTGATTTCATCAATCAATTGCTGTTAATCGCAACGAATGATAGGCCTACCAAGGAAATACCCCTCCGGCCTCGCCCAGTATCTGACTTTTATCATGAAGTCATGTCCGCCTTAGAATCACTTGGAATGCCAATTGCAATCTGGTCGACTCCGGTTGAGGTACCCAATCCGATTCCGTTCGAGCAGGATCAGAAACACGCCTCCTACGATCCTGTTTATGCCGAAAGGATTTGGCGAATCTTGGCTCAATCCAATCGGGTTCTTACCGAATTCCGATCCCGATTCATTGGGAAGGCAAGCCCGGTACATTTTTTCTGGGGTGCCTTTGATCTTGCGACAACCCGCTTTTCAGGCCGCACCGCTCCTCCTCATCCGGGCGCTCCAAACGTTCCACGATTTGTAGCGACGGAAGCCTATTCGCATGAAGTCAGTAGCTGCGGTTTCTGGCCTGGTGGAGGCCCAATCAATGAACCAATTTTCTACGCATATGCTTATCCTGAGCCTGATGGATTTAAGGAATACCAGATTCAGCCATCAGAAGCATTCTACAATAGCGCAATGGGAGAATTCCTGCTTCCATACGACGTCGTCCGCAGATCCGAATCACCTGACGCTGTCCTAACTACTTTTTTGCAAACCACATATGAGGCCGCCGCAACGCAGGCAAAGTGGGATCGACTTGCCTTGGAAAGACATTCACTCCTGACGCAATGATAGGAACATCAAGGCTATGCCCACAATGTAGTAAAGGTCACATGAAATCTATTAGTAGTGTAGCACAACAAAATGGCAATATTGAATTGTACGAGTGTGATAACGATAAGTGCAAATACAGGAGCGCAGAAACAGGTCAAAAATAGTTTGATACTAACTTCATCCTTGTCATCTACCATAGACTGAAATTTTTGTATTATTCCGGCGTACTGTTTTTTAAATGTGCAAGTTTTCATATAATCGCATCAAATGTATGAATAACCTATGCTACACCTTGTGATTGATTATGATTTGTCGTGATCTAACCTTCTAGAACCATTCTCTTTGAAGAATGTCTATGTTATGTCTATACACTATTTTTGCAAATCTTAATTGCGCGTGTTACTATCTACTCTTAACATAAACTTAATTATCTTCTATTTTGCTTTGATCTTTTTGGCGTTTTAAGATCAGCATTTTGTTGCTCCCGCGCTGGAATTCAAACTCAACAGGGATAATCTCGTGATCGATTCCATGACTTTTTTTCAGGACATTAAGCAACTCTGCCATTCCGTCATATGGCCGCGAGCTTGATTTCTGAATGGGATAAATCCTTACTTCCCCAGAACAAACTCTAATTAATTCTAATATAGCATGTAAAATAAAAGAAAAATCAAACTTGTTGCTGTATGTAAACAAAAAATGTCCGCTTAATACCAGGTCAAAACTTTTGTCCGTAAATGGTAATTGCGGTAGCTCTCCTTTTCGGTAACGTTTGTCTCGTACTCCGCTATCATAGTCTGATAAAAACTGACTTAAGGCAGAGCTCCTATAATCTCTTAACTCCTCTATTGAGGAGTAAAAATCCCATTTATAAAGATCTGGTGCTTCAGATACTCTTTTTACAACATACTCAATATCTTTCTTCCCTTGCTCAGGTAAGCTTTGAACATCTGTATCGAATAGAGGGTCGCAGCCAACTGCATTGATTCCACGCTTTGTGGCCTCTGCTACAAAAGATGAAGCACCTGAGGGACAATCTAATATTAGGTTGTAGCTCTTCAACAATGTAACGTCACTAATAGCAAACATCAAAAGATATTCTGAAAGAGTTCTACCGTAAA
Organism: uncultured Nitrososphaeraceae archaeon; assembly: GCA_963788355.1. Taxonomy (GTDB): domain Archaea; phylum Thermoproteota; class Nitrososphaeria; order Nitrososphaerales; family Nitrososphaeraceae; genus TA-21. Next base: position 92,266 of record CAWBGD010000013.1, read on the forward strand.
ATGCTATTCTGTCTAGTTCAGAACGATGACTTCTGTTGTCGTTAGTGTTCATGTTCATGCTGATGGCTTTCTGCATGTATGTGACATGAGCATGTTTTATTTCACCGTGGCTGTGAATATGATATGTTAGTGACATTTTCAGAACCAAATGAGGGATTAATCCACACTAGAAATGCCGTCGCAACAAGCAAGAATATGACGATAATTACTGAATTAGCAATTTTCATATGCTTCCTCCATTCGCAAGCCAGTATTAAAACTTTAACAAATAGTATTACCGAGTAATTCCTTGCCCTATAAAATTGAATAACTGTATTAAATTTCCTTGATGATATCTTGGTTAATCCTTAGGTTGTTTCGACGAAAAATTAGAGTTAATTAGTGCATCAGAAGATATAAAAAATTTGATATGCGTCGCGTCCCCGTGACACCCAATCACTTGAACATAGTCGTGCTTGTATTAATTAATTAATTAGCCTTGAAACAATTGTCAATGAAGTACGTCTTAGATCGTGCTCAATATGTTTCCCTAATCGCCGGTATTAATATAATAAAGTTTTTCCTCCATTGGACATTCCTAGGGTTGGTCATCGTGCTAGTTTTTGAATATTTACGACTTGGTCCAATCCCATGCGATTAGACGTCGAAATTGCCCAGAATGATCAAAACCTTCTTTAAGTCAAATGCCGTATTAATTTTGGTGTCAGAAAGTTATTATGATAATGGCTCAATTAGCGGCTTTCTACAAGAACTCGATAGAGAAAAAGCCAAGATAGTCATCTCAAAAGAATTTAGAAAGTTTAAGAAACCAACAACTGTGATAAAAGGCCTAGAAAGTATGATAGATGCTGCTTCAATTACGAGAGAACTCAAAATCAAACTTGGAACTGGAGGTACTTATAAGAACCACCTTGTCATATTGCAAGGCGATCACAGAGACGCAGCCAAAAGTATGCTCATTGCGAAAGGTATAAACGAGAATCTAATAGAGGTTACTTAATTTTAGAACTTGAATAATTATATTAACAGCACTGAAGTTAGAAACCACAATGTAGCAATGTAGATCACATGCATCCTGTCTTACTGTTTATTGGCATAGTGGCAAGCGTTATCGCAGGTTACCTTGTCGTCGAACTTATCCATAATATACAACTTGGAGAAGGAATGAAAGCAGTACAAGATAAGATGATGTCAGAAACAATTCAAAAGCAAGCATTTCCTATATTAATCCCCGTCAGTCTAGATCTTTTCAGGTATTGAATCTAGGATCAAACTTTAGCTAAGTCTGGATTAATGCTTCGTTGTTCAAGTTTTGTTCACTTCATAACTGTATTTTTACTCAATTAGGTAAGCATCTAGCGTTACCTTTGAGCGAAGCTATTGGTCTACCATCAGAAGTTTTCATTTCGACCATCATATCTTCACCGCACTCGCCGCTTATAGTAATTTTGTCATATATAGTTGGGCAGATCATATCTCTAACTGCTTTCCCAGACAAAAGATACGATGTAGTTGATACGCTACCTCCTGTAATTTTCCCGCTTGTATCTTCCCCATCACGCTTTTCATTTACAAGTGTCCAATGTCCTGTGACATTTCCGTGTCGGTCGTAGGCATCGACATAAAGTCCACTTATTTTGCCCTTTTGAGAAGCCCCGTTGCACTGATACTCACCGCTTGAGGTATTGATGTCAACTGCGCCTGGATTTCCTTCAACGACAGTGTTATTCTCAACTTCCGATCTGGTTGTTTCTAAACTCCCAGTCATAGTTGCATTTGTTTGATTTCCTCGGATTTGGTATATTTTTCGCACATGTTCTCCTGTCTCGCATTTTTCATCAGGATCATCTGAAGTAACTTGAATAGCATATGCCTTGTTAACTTTTGTGATGTCTAGCTTATGGTCTACAAACTCAACCGTATTATTGTCAAACAATGGCTTGCCTTGAGTTTCCTTTGTGAGTAAGCATTCATTTAATTTGATTTGCTTAACCAATAATTCATCAGTTGAGTAATATGGCTTATTTGAACTACCTTCTGAAACAGTTACCTGGAAGATCCCCTTGTCGGTATCAAAAACATATGCTTGATACCCTTCATCGCCCATTGAAGCATCATAGGACCCCCCTGCAGTGCCCTCAACAGTGATAATCGGATTCCCGTTCTTGATTCCAAAGTTCGTTATGATGTAATCCCTTTCATTCAATGTCGAAGTGGAAGCGTTAACAATCGACGTGAATGAGAAAAGAAAGAGGACCACTGTGGCAGAGGCAAGCAGGTAGAAAGTTCCATTATTACTCATGTCATTAACCTTCGTGGCTTGAGTTTAAAAATATTACCTGCACTAGTGCAACAGAACTGATTACTTGCTACAAGGATTTGTTAACGGAATTGATTTCGAAAACCTTTTGATGCGAATATTTTCAGATCCAGTTTAACCTCATATAATAGTAGAATCAATCTTGGTTTTTGAAATTCTAAGAGCCTGGTTAAATGGGCCTCTCATTGATTATTGACTGGATAATTTTCCCGAAAGAAGGCAATCATATATAGATTGGGCGCGGAGTCTAATTAAATATCGATATACTTTGTTCTTTGATAAAATATCTGAAGAATTATTTGTCAAGATACCTAAGCCACCAGAGGTAAGATCTAGGGTATTACTAAATATTGAACGTTTTGAAATTGGAGAAAGTTATGTTACAGCCAAGGTAGAAAATAGATTTGCGGATAACGTTACTGTTAATATACAGGGTGGCCGACCCGGAATTGAACTTCAGGAAAGTCTTTTCAAAATTAAAGATTGTGACAATACAGTTCCTCTGAAGAATGCATACTTATCTACGAAACTTATACAATCAGGTAAAATATTTGTAAGAAAATTACCTGTTATTGGTATCAGAGACTGGTTACTAGTATACGAAGACACGCTACTAGAGCTTTCAGTAAATGATGCCTTTGATGAACTGGAAATCATTGTCACTTAGGCATTCCGTGAAAATACTGAATAGAATATTTGAATATCATTATCTAGATTCATTCAAACTTTCATTTTCCTTGCATATTCTTTGTGTCTCGTCTTGAGATTGAGGAATCTGGTCGCAATATTCAAACAAGGAAATTTTTCCACTCTTCAATTCCGACAGGAGCCTGCTAGTATTTTGTTGAAATCGAAGTTCTCTAAATTTATCCTTTTGTGATTCAATACTAGCCCAAACGCCATAGACTGTTATTATTATTGCAACCGATGCAGCTATCCCAACAATCCATAGCGATCTGGGTGATTCCATTTGTTTTGTATCCAGCATTGTATGATATTACATTTACTGGGGTCATGAAAAACAACGTATTCGAATTCCATAGTTGCTAACTACTCGTCGAGTAGAGCAAATAACTTATTGAAACTACATTGGGAAATTGGTATTGGAATCCGTGGTCAACTGGTTGAAGTAATTAGCAGACGACGTCTATTCCCAGTTTGAATAGGGGAAACTTTGGTTCAGATTCCGTCATGTAAATTGATCCATTCTAGAAAATTGTTAAATATTCTGTAAGCGATTATAGTATTGGAGAGTAATTTAGTATTGAGTATTGAACCAGACGATTGGTTTAACAAATTCTTTGGTTTTGCAAATTGGCCATCTAGGCGAAGACAAGGTAGCAACTACTTTGATGATATGTTCAGAGGATTTGAGGAAATGAGAAGGGCAATGGAAAAACAATTTGAGGACAGCTTTAAAGACCTTCAGACTGGAGCACCAAAAGAATTGATAAGGGAATATGAAACACCCGATGGTGCAAAAGTTAGGGAAATAGGACCTATTGTGTATGGATATTCAATGACCGTAGGAGCAGATGGCAAACCAAGGGTAAAAGAATTTGGAAACATAAAATCTCCAATGAGCGGAGGACGTACTTCATTTGGAGTACCAAAAATCTCATCTGAAAGGGAACCTCTTACAGATATATCAACCACTGCTACGGAAGTAAAAGTCACAATAGAGATGCCCGGCGTTTCTAAGGAGAATATCAAAATACAAGCCTATGACAATAAAGTAGAAGTAGAGAGCAATGATCCCAAAAGAAAATATCACGAAGTTATCGACATCCCACCCGAAGCAGATATTGAAACGGTCAAGTCCACTTATAACAATGGCATACTGGAGATTGTGTTTGGGAAGAAACAACAGAAAGGATCCCAAGGAAAAGAAATCAAGATAGAATAAATCTAATTATTTTTTTCTTTTCTATTTTGGACACATACTATTATAGAGTATACAAGTCAGATGAGCAAAACTTTGCTGATTTTTGCCAGTCTTCCTTTACCAAGATTACTTTTCCGCTGCCTAGTCCACTAGAATAGCGGATAGTATTCTAGCCATCTGCCATTGAACCGTTAGGACTCATAGAAGACATGGGACTCATAGGGCCCATTGTCATAGAGTTATTCCCCGTGCCTGCTTGTCCTATCGAAGGGCTCAATGAAAATTTCATAAATCCTGATGATGCTTGTCCATCCTTGTTTACCTGTTCTGCAAGCGAGATGAGATCATTCTTGGCTATCATAAAATGTACTATATCTGTTGTGGGATTGCTAGGATCAACCATAAGCATTTTTGATGCTGGAAACCCATTTACTGTACCAGAATACACATTAGATGCAAATGGACTTGGTTTGGGAATAGAGACTTCTTGGTGAACAAATATATTCACATCTTTAATTCTACTTAGGTTCCAATTAAATGGCATGTCGAAATTTAATTGTTTATTATTTTGATCAAAACTGATCATATTTAATTTATCATAATATGAGGTAACCTCAACTGGTAGTTGTTTACCATCTATAGGTATTGTATAATTCTGAGTATTTCCAACACTTAGATATGCGTCGAAAATTGGTTGCTGATTTTCAGGCAACAATGTCCTGTCGTAGTCAACTGTCGCTATTTGTATTATGAAATGATACAATCCACCTTCTTGAAAGATTGGGCCTGAAGCAATTACTGGACTTTGTGGAGTTCCGGTATATGCGTTCAATATTGGATCCTGTTCTCCGTTTATCACTATTTGACTTGCGTTCCTAGGATTCATTTGTATTCTCAAATCCCCCGCATGATCGTGAAACCAATCAGTCAGAAGACGCTTGTCGCCCTTTTCAATTGTGATAAGATACGTCACATGGTTTAAACTCTTGTTTGTCGCAGAATCAAATAATCTAAATTGAATTACAGGTTTTTGAGTCTGATTCATAATAGTTTCAGTCGTGACAACGGGAGGGCTCATCTTGATATAAAGATCAGCCTTTCGGCTTCCTAGTGAAGCCGAGAGCTGTTCCTCAAATAGTCCATCGCTGAATGCCGGAAGCAGATGGTCAAAAAAATGGGCATAAAGGATGACGATACTGCCTGCTAACAGGGAGAAGACCGTGATAAGTATCGAGTTCATGATAAATCTATCTGGATTATACTATGTATGCATTCATATATTATTTATTGGATGACTCGACATTTTTGATAGATGGGAGTGTTACGCTGTACACTGTTTCTGAACCTTTGATATGGTAATTTCCGATAATTGTTTATTAATGCAAGATAGCTTTATAGTGTGAAATTTTCAATAGAAAGTTTTGTATATGGCGCAACCGACGGAGCCGTAACCACTTTTGCAATTGTAGCAGGGGTCATTGGTGCATCTTTGTCACCATCTATTATTCTGATATTAGGCATGGCAAACCTGATTGCAGATGGATTCTCTATGGCTGTTGGCAACTATTTATCGGTAAAAACGCATAACGAGTCGATAGCAAAGGCAAGAAAAAAAGAAGAATGGGAAATTGACAATCTAATAGAGGAGGAGAAACAAGAGATTAGAGATATTTATGAGGCAAAAGGATTCAAGGCCGAATTACTGGACGAGGTCGTGCGTATAATTACTGCAAGAAGGAAAGTATGGGTCGATACAATGATGAAAGAAGAGCTTGGATTAATAGAACAAAAAATCAGCCCTATTGAAAATGCCGTTAATACTTTTGTAGGATTTACTTCAATAGGGATAATTCCACTGGTACCTTTCCTTTTTGTTTATTTCTCTGGCTCCCTCCTCTCCTCCAGTAATGCATTCCTTTATTCGGTATTAGCTACTGCTAGTGCGTTCTTTTTGATTGGTGTTATTAGAGGCAAGGTTGTCCAAAAATCTCTCATCCGTGCGGGTTTCAATACTTTGATAATAGGGGGTGCTGCTGCCGCGGCGTCCTTTGCAGTGGGAAATCTACTAAGCACCTTAGTACGTTGAAAAATTGGCCTTAAGTTGGACAAAAGTGATTGTTAAAAATCTATGGCTCAGTCTATTATGGCAATTCTCCTTCGTCGGTAGATGAACATCTTCCAAAATTGGCATGCCAGTTTGAAGAATAGTCAAAATGATTAAATGCAGAGAATTGACCAATATTAGAAGGACTTTAAGGCACAAAAAGAGTCAACTTTCAAAGTTCAGCAATTATATGCCATTTACAAAATGTTTTTTCCAGCAAGAAAACCCACATGGTGATGCATGATCCCAATTTGAACAATTTGATTTAACTCGCAATGGTAAAATAGCATCAGATTACAACTTACAATCTATGAGTTTGGATTCACTTTTGGTTTCTGGGACAATGAGGTACCGACGTAAAAAAGCAATCTGACGACCAAAATATTATGGGAGCTTGCAAGATTATGCACGACAATGATATTGGTAGCGTTGTCATAGTAAGCCTTGAGGATCCTGAAATGAAGCCAATAGGGATAATAACGGAAAGAGATATAGTCCGAATTTTAGGCAAGCTTGAACCATGGCATAATCGAATGCCATTACGCACAATCATGAGCAAGCCAGTAATTACCATTGAATCTGCCGCTTCTCTTCCAGAAGCTATGGATAAGATGAATTCTTACAATATCAGAAGATTGGTTGTTGTAGACGGTGAAAATAAGATGATAGGGATAATAACTGAAAAGGATATTTTCAAGGAGTTTGCAAAGAATCCAGCACTCATGAAGCAGATTTTTGGTAACAAATTTCTCAAAAAACATAAAGATCTCTATGACAAATTTGCAGATTCTTTGTCAGACATTCTTCCAAAATAGTAACGAGTTGAAATGGCCGTGGTATCAAAATTAATGAGTTCGAATAGTTTGCGAAAAATTCTAGTATCCATAATGTTCATAACAGTTATTGCTACATTGAACACGTTCATCTATGCGAAAATTTCAAATGCCCAAATGGGTCATGGTCACAATCTGCCTTCTGCTGCACTTGGGGACCGGAAGGCATTATTAAATTTCACAACAGAACCATCACAATTGGTATCTGGCAAGAATATTGGCTTTAATTTTAACTTGAAAGACAATAACACTGGAAATAACATTCCTCATGTTACATACTTAGTTACTCTAATGAAAGATGGTCTAAGATTGTTTACTGAATCAGTACATACTCATGATGGTAACATGAAGTTATTATTTGTACCTGATATTTCTAATCCATACAAGGTGAACGCTAATTTCGATGGACTATCTGCAAGCTATATTTCTGAGTTCGGAAGTCCAATAAAAGTTAACGGCCCCTTGTTCTCGACGGCGGGTAATTATTCGGCATCATTAGAGGTAACTGGAGTTGATTTTGACAATCTTTTCTTGCCTAACCCACTTGAATTTGAATTCAATATTCCAGTGAGTGAGTAATGAATTATTAGAGATAATCTTTCAAAAGTAACACCATAAATTGGGATAGGAACATACGTAAAGAATTAGAGTAACCATGTACCTCTCCCTTCTCTTTGATACTTCTTTGCAAATCATTAAATCTATTAATTTTCGACCATGGATTTCGGTGATCGGGAGCAATCCACCAAGGCTGATCGAATACGAAATGCAGCAACTCATGGAAATTTAGTTGTTTAGTCTTATAACCATCCTCATTAATCTATATCTTAATGTCAACGGATATACCTCAAGTTCCGAAAAATGATTATGAGGAATTGAAATGCAAGTACTGTGTAAAGGTTATTGGATGGGGCAAATGCATTTGTGATCAATGGGCTAAAGGCTTGGTGGAGACTATTTGTGCCCAGTGTTACATACATAAAATTGTTAATCAGCCAAAGTGATTAAGCATTCTCTGCGAGGAAAAATTTAGTCAAATCATATGTAAATAACAATTAAAATACGATAATTTGGGCAGGAATTAGTTTTCATAACCCCATAAATTGTTCATGACCAGTCTGCATGAATCTCTAATAATTTAATGCTCATCACTACAGATGGGGCAGGTTGGAAAAGCCCTAGGTGGACCAAACCTTGTGCCATAAATAAATTGGTAGCCAAGTATACACTTTGCACAATCAGATCATCTTAAATATCACGAATACGGACATTTGGAATACATTTGACTCTATCGATCAATTGCAAGGACGCAGGAGATCCAGTCTGTACGCATACGATGTATGGAGAAACTGAGGAAGAATTATTCAAGAACGCAAAAGAACATGGTATCAAGGTACATGGGTTTACTGAAGAAACTTGGAACAATGAAATTTCTCATAATCTCGAACACTTTAAAAGCTTGATAAAGAAATCCTAGAACCACTATCATATTTTTTTCTTGTACTCTTACGACATTATCTTTGGAATTGAAGACCAAAGATCATTGTACTTTGCTTGATTCTATGAGGTATCAATTCTTCGAATCTTCTTTCCTCGTCGAGTTTGGGTAGTTCGATCTCAAGGTTAGGCCCGGATATTCTTTAATTTGGCAACCTTTTGTATGAGTGATATCTTGCAAAAAGGGATTGGCTAACCTAGCAAATGTAATATCAAATTAGAACCCACAGGTATAGTTAAATCTCATATTTTCAGATCATTTTTCTGACAAGGATGAATAAACTTCCCTGTAGTATTTGATTTTTGATTTCTTACAGATAGGACATTTTTTAGGGAGCTTCGCAGTGGATGTCAAGTATGAAGCAGACCAAAAGCATGAATTGCAAATAATGAATTTTGGTGGGCGGATCACTTCAACTAGCGAATCTCCATTAGTAACATTTACTTAAATAGCAAGAAATAATGTTTCCGGTCATAACATAAGTTTTCCGGTGTGATCTATTTTCTTGCGCCATATTGTTGATTTAATATGTACATTTGCTCATAATAGGATTCATTTGCTAAAGTCATTTTGTATCGGAATTAGGAACAAAGACTAAGGCATGATATTTTACTGTATTTACAAATACTATCGACCTGTTACTCTATGGCCTCAATTACTAGCAATTATATGAGGATTCTACCTTAGTTTTTTCACGTAATATGTCTTACAGCCGAATCCCCCGAATGCCAGGAGTTAATAAATTAAGAATAGTAGCTGTCGTAGTAACTGTGATAATTATAATTATCATTCTGGTAGAATCAGTTGTAACCGTCCAGGCAGGTTATAGAGGCGTGGTATCTATACCTGGGGGCAGTAGAAGATCGGGTATTAGGAGAAGGGCTGCATTTTATCACTCCCTTCGCCGAACAGGTGGTGCAAATGGAGGTACGAACTCAGAAATTCCAAGCTGAAGCTTCGGCTGCGTCAAAGGATTTGCAGGAAGTCCATACGGTGATAGCGGTAAACTATCGAATAGATCCTCAACAAGTTAACAAGATTTATCAGCTATTAGGCGTGAATTATCAAGATCGTATTATTTCTCCTACCATACAAGAGTCAGTTAAGGCCAGTGTCGCAAAGTTTAATGCAGAGGAACTAATCACAAAGCGGGAAACTGCCAAGGATGTAATTGCTCAAGCTATCCGAAGTACCCTTGCCGCAAACAACATAATGGTTCAGAATGTATTCATAACAGATTTTCAGTTTTCCCAATCATTTGCAGATCAGATAGAACAAAAAGTGGTAGCATTCCAAAAATTCCTCACTGAACAAAATAATCTAAGAACAGTACAGGTGATTGCGAATCAAAATGTAATTCAAGCTGAAGCAACTGCTAGATCAAACGTGGCCAAGGCAGATGGTGAAGCACAAGCCATCAATATAATAACAAAGCAGCTTCGAACTAGTCCAGAGTATCTTCAGTGGCAGGCAATCAACAGATGGAATGGTCAATTACCCTATGCTTTAGGAGGCGAGGGAGGATTTCCTTTCACCAAGTTCCCAGGTCTAGATACACAAAATCTTACGAGGCGTTGACAGAGATATTCAAATAAGGAAACTATCCTCCCTATCTATCTTATAAGTACCATTTCCTTAATTTTTTGATTATCTATTATCGCTTCGATAATTTTGTTGTGCTCTTCGGCAGGAATTGTACCGTTTGAAACATGCAGAGAATCTAGGGCCTTTAGTTTCCAATAATCTTTCACCCCATTTCCGATTAAATTCTGAGCGTGGTAAACTATCTTTCCTAATGAAGTCAAATGATATCTTCCGCTAATTCTACGTATAAGTCCAGTTTCCATCAATTTTGTCATCCTCGCGTAGAACTGTTTACGACTGAGATTTATATTTGTAATAAGAAGATCACTATCATAGTCCTGTGCAAGGGCAATGGTATTGAACATACACAAAGATTTGTCATCTCCTATCGACTTCAGAATATCTGCCACAGACATCATCTAGGAAAACCTCCCTAGCAAACTTTTATGATCTATTGTACCCGCTTTTGTAGTATTCAATGCTATTTTGTGCTCATTTGTTCCTTTGAGTAGTCTAGTTTTCATCTTGCAATTACTATAAGTGAAGATCCTTATCTTCCTTGATTAACATCCTCAATTAACCGTTTAACTTAACCATGTTAATCAAGACCACTCCTTTCGCACAAATTACTCTCTCCATTGTTTTTTTATTGTCATTGTGCATCTCTACCACTTAAGACTATGTCGGAACTCGTCATTGATTTTGATTCATTTCCGGCTAATTATTTTTATTTCTACATACAATGTACAAGAATTATCTTTTATCACCTTGCCTTGACTTGTCTTGTTTTTCCTGTCTTGGTTTAGCAACCAACTCCTTACATGCATCGCATCCAATGTCAATTCAGAGTTGATGCTTATCCTGAGACTATATTTTGTAGCAAGATTGTTTGCTTGCCTTATTAGCTAAAAGCAGAGGTAAATCTCTAAGTTTGCGTTGAGTAAACCTTAACTTGTAGGAGACCCATTGTTAAGGTATGTATGATGAGCGCCAGTCCATTGGCGATGAGAAAATAAGATCACTCCTAACGCTCTCTAATATTCGATATTTAGTTCAGGGTCTGGATGTCTTGTTGCAAAACAACTTGGACGGGGAGAACAGAACCAAAGTGATTGAATTACGGGATGAATTATTATCATACTTAAATAGTATTTTTAGTGATTATAGCTAAGGTCAGGCTTTAGATTTTTAATTATTTACTCTTGTAACAGAAGATTTGGATATTAATTCGCAATACAGCGAATAGTTCTTTCAGCTCTCCGTGCAGGTGCAATGATTTTCGCTGGCAGGAAATAAGAAATTATGCCTTTAAATCTCTAAAATAGTTCACTTAATTAGTACCCACTATATTACTATGATAAATGGTCGACCTAATTTATGGTCGTGGGATAACCGACTTAATTCGTGAGCTTCCATACTATCTGTCTTTCTTTAGAAAGTATGCCGAAATTAAGATTCTTCACAAGAGGCGTATCCTATATGGATCCGCTGACATTATCAATATTTGTAACCTTCACTGTACTCATTGTTATTGGTGGTTGAATAGGAAGGAAGAAGGAAAAGAACTTGGTGCAGAGGATTGGCGACAAATAATCAGAAAGACATTCAAGAAGGAACATGTGTTAGGCGTTACCGTGGTTGGTGGTGAACCAACAATGAGGCCAGATATAATTGAAGTTTTTTGCCAGGAGATGCCAGGAGTAGTATGTGTTGTATCAAATGGAAATTTTCCATTGAAGAGATTTGAGAAGCTTTACTTTTACTGGATATCATTGGATGGAACGCAGAAGGCACATGATAGCATCAGGGGCGAAGGTTCGTATGCGAAAACTAGAAGCAGCATATTAGAGTATGTTAAAGGCCCTCCAAGGAACGGAAAACCTGCTTATAAAGATATTTGGCTCAGCATGACTATCAACTCATTGAACTATTCTACAGCTATTGATTTGGCAGAAGAATGGAGAGGAAAGATAAACAAGATAGGTTTCCAATTTCACACGCCATTCATGAAAGGCGATCCTCTTTGGATAGAGTTTGGAGAATTACGTAATAAGATTGTAGATGATCTTATAGAGCTTAGAAGAAAGTACCCAAAATATATAGTAAATCCTGAAAAGCAGCTTTCATTAATGAAAGGTAATTGGGGAGGAACTGGAACAACCCCTATTGAATGTCCTTCATGGGCAATACTCTCCTTGGACCATATGGGAAGAGTCAAGCAACCTTGTTGCATTGGAAGTGCAGATAGTAAAGCATTGAAACCAATTTGCGAGGATTGTGGTCTGGGATGCTATTCAATTTTGGTGGCAAATGGCATCTCGGGAACCTGAACTAATTCTTGAGACTTACTTCATCTTAGTACGTCAACTAGTGTAAATGCGAGGTGCGCATATTGCACGCCCTTAAAATTCGACCTGATTTTATTCTTGAAGCCTGTAATGTATGATTAGTTATATTCCCATCTGCAAGTACTGCGCATTTTGGTTCTCGGGTTCTGCTGTTCAATAATTTTCTCCTAGCCGCATTTATGAATACTTATTATTTTAGTGCTTTATTTGACTTTTTAGATCGAATGCTAAATCCTTCACAAGATTTATGGCAAATGGATACACTCTTTTGGTAATCCTTGTTGGCACCTGCGTCACTAGTGATATATACGTAGCCGTCGATTTGTAATTTCAAAGGTTATATATCTCAATCTTGATTTATATGTTAGATAGACCTTCAGAAACTGAAGGTTCTGACAGAATAATGGATTGAACAAATATGACAGTAATACAAAGATGCTATAAATGTAATCAGAAAATATATTTTGGCAATAATATTAGAAATGGTTACGGTATCGCAATTCCGTTGGATGATCATGGTGAACCCCACGATTGCAAACATAAAGGTCAAAAAACAGGTTTTGATGAAACGCAAAGATGCTTTAGATGTGGACAAAAGATATTCTTTGATGAAAATTATATCTCTATCTCAGGCAAATGTATCCCTCTCGATTCAAGTTCGAGCAAGCCCCATCAATGCAACCTGAGATAGAGCTGATTAGCGTACAGTATAACGTAGTAGAGTACAATAATTAGTTGAAATCATTGGGGATCAATGGCAGGATACCAATGATGCTACCGCAAGAATCCTCTCAAGTCCGACATGTTAAATGAATACCTATTGTAACTTAATTATCTCATCCCATGTTCCAGTTGCTGACAGCATGTAGTATTTGCACTGGTCCGCAGACGATAATTGTATAATATCGCCAGCTGTTATTTGAATTTTGAATAGTCTATCTAAGAACTGCAAGAAACTAGGACCAGCTACTATGCTTTTTGCTTGCTTTTCTACTGGTTTTTCATAGTACTTTTCCAAGAGTATCATCAAGTCCTGAGGTACTGACTTGTCCCACTAGATCAGACAAATCTATAAAAATCGAGTTTCTTTTATGGACAATAAGCACAGCCATTTTAGAATAGTTCCATCATTGATTGATATCGCCTTCAATTTATCCTTATCCCCCAGGATTAATAGCTATTAAATAGATTATATTGTTAAATGGACTAATTATGGAGAAAAGATTACTGGTAAAACTTTATAGGCGAACAGGTCTATGCATTGGTAAATGTACAGGTCTTGTAAATCCTGCTCTAAAGAATTTAATGACTTAGTTGCTGGAGTTCAATATTTAAGCACTGCACTTGGTCTCTTGTTATTCTGCTCAGATACTTGCTGTAAGAACTATCTTGGTAAGAACTTGTAGTATTATAGCTTGCTCATGATTGTGTCGTGCGACTATAGCATATACCATTGTATTTTTTAGGATTAACGATATCTTGTCTATTACTCTCTTGATAATGTTTACTAGGCCCCATTATGGCTAGAATCTATACTATAAATCGGAATATACTTTCGCGCTAGGGATCTGCAAGGTCGCAAGTCTATTTTACATAACAAGTACCTCACTTTCAAGTAACGTACAACAGCCTATTCCGCTACGATTTTTGAATCAGAAGGCGAATTTGAAATAAAAATAATAGTAGTCGGTTAGGTAGTCAGATTACGGCTTTGCCGATTGCCCAGATTTCGCTGGACATACCTTTTACTTAACCAACTAACTATATACCGTGGTCGTACGTATTAAGGATTGTGGCTCTCATGTGCTCCTAGGGGGCTGTCCCGTATGCATACCAGATCCAACATATTCGTAAATGCTATCCGTTTTTGTCTGTAACCATCCTCAATTGTTTCCATTTAGAGTTTCATGTGAGAAATTATCGACAGTGTTACCTTGATTAGCGATATCTTAATAGACAATTCATGTGGGGATAATGAACAAGGTCAGCCTAATTCTTCCATGATACTTTAAGTGGTCACTGTATTAGGTTTCTGTTTTACGCTAGCTTTAATAGACATGTTGCGTTACATGAATATATGGAACAAACTTACGATGTAGACAGTGAACCAATTGTATGTATTAATTGCGATACTAGGTTCAATACTGAATCAGATCACAAACTACACAATCGAGAAATTCATCACGGGTCCATCGCCTAAATTAGAGCCATGGTCTTAAGTAGACTGGCCAAATCGCTTGTGACATGCGAGAATCTCATCGAACCATCAAGTTCCTAATGTCCGGTCCTTGTACAGACGGTAATTTCTCCATCATTGCTAACGTACTAATCCTAGCGATAGAGACTTTGGGTTAGGGTCTTACTGTGGATTACTCTTTGCCTATTTCAAATGCGCTAGTGATAACGTTCCTAAAATCCCCTACATAGTCGCGTCTGAAATTAGAATATTTGAAATCATGGTCCTGAGAACTAATTGTGTGCTGAGAATACCAACCGCACCAAAGTGAGCAAATAATTGCATTTGCCAATACGGGTATGTATCTTATCAACAGACGAGCCATAAGGTAACTCACTAGTAAGTAAAGTAGTCAGCCTGTCAAATACCTCCCCTGTTATTTTGAAAATACTTTTGTTATTGTGTTCTACGTAATCGATGATTTCTTTTCTATGTTCTTTGGGGTATTTCTCTAAATTCAGCATAAATCAGTTACGAGTTGACTGGTTTTTAATTTTACCACACTTATTTAGCAGAATCTTCGTAACTTAGTGACGCAGGGGCGATGGGATTGCAAGATTACAGAGACTTTGTTGTATTTGTAAAAGGGGAAAAGCAGGACAAACGTCAAAGTTTAGGGTTAATTCTGTTGGAGATAGATTAGCGACTGGAGAGAATATTCAAGTTTGAAATGAGATTTTTGGTGCAGTGAACACTTTTCCGCATTCTGGACAGGAAGTCATGATATCTTGATAGATTAATGGATTAAAATATATGATTCTGTTACGCTCGGCTCACCAGCCACGGGATATCACTGGCAATCTGCTTACCCAAACTGACTTGAAAGAAATGCTCTACCTGACGTAGTCAGATAGTATCTATCTTCATTATCTGGCTTAGACAACCATTTATTATCTGTACCAAAATCGCTGCAGAATAGAAGAAACTCCCTCTCGTAGTCGTCATTTATAGGTAGATAACTGCATATTTCTTGATGGGTTAGACCATCATTCAATTTACTGCACACAAAAGCAATCGATTCTAAGAGCCGTTTATGACTATCGATGACATACATTGGAGGGTTTAGTCATCATACCCACCATTTCCATGATATACAATCTAACACACTATACTTACGCAGTGGTTACATATATCATTAAGTTTGCATTTTTGACACTATGTCTCAAGTGAATTTGAGCCTAAATGATATTATTAATAAACAAGTTGATTTAGAGTATATTAGATACCAATTACTAATAACAAGTTCAAAATGAATACCAGTACCTGTTCTAGAACAAGTGAACCAACCTCATAGGTTGACTATTTGTACACTCCTTCCATTAGTTGGCCGTTATATTATTATCAGTCAGCTCACTATGTGGCCATCTTTACAATTATACTCCTTTATGCTGGCAAATTTTCGACTCATATCAACCTGTTTTATAGTAATCCCGATAACCTTAGAATAACAAAAGCAGAATAATGACTCTAGATATCTGGCAAGGCTTGATGCATATTTAAGAAATAGTAATAATATAGTAGTATATGGACGAAAAAAATCCTGGAAGTAACAATATCGATGTTGCAGATTCATCCTCAAAGAGATATAAGCCAGTGAAAAGGCCCTCAGCCGAAACTGACAATTCTCTGATAAAGATGTGGGATTCCATAGTGAAGGGACTAGAGGGATCTCTTGGCAAACGCACGTATCTCTGCGGTAATCCTGATTGTGGGACATTAATCATGTTTCATACAAGCGAAACAAGACCCGTTGTGTGTCATAGATGCGGAGCAGAGATAGACTGGGAGGGAGAGTACATAACAAGAATTAGCATATGTCCCAAGTGCAATAAGGAGTATGACACTAATGCAAACTTCTGTCAGTTTCATTCTCCTCCTGTCTCACTGGTACATAAGGAGCTTGAAAAGTAATTGACGTGGCTGCCCACCTTTACACCTCTAATACGGTGAAAATAGCTGCGCTATATTTGCAGATTTTGACAACGCAAATTAGACCGAGTAAAATGGACAAACCACTGACTGGCAAAACAGTATCTTGTAAAAACTGCGGAAATCCGACTATGCTTTATCCCCCTAGTTCAGAATATGTTACTATTCTTTTAGAGCGCTGTTCAAAGGGCGATAGTATAGAGGTTTTTTTTGAATGCTATGACTGTAAAGATAGAAATACTATATTTTGGGACATAAAACATTTACAGTAGCAAATATACAAGCTATTCAACAAATATCTGAAACTAGCAAGGAATCGTATTGTCTTGCTGTTGACGCGGGAGTTGTTGACTTGCCCCTACGGATACTGGCGAGCATGCTGCAGATTACAGAGTTTGCATTAAACGTTTCGGAGCAAGACAGAAGAAGGGATTCTAGGATTCTAGGTACTTGTGTGGTTCAGTACAGTAGTAAATCCTGTTTATTTGGTTACAGCTTTGGCATTTTGTGATATGAATCAGATTATGATGGATTACATTAGTAACCTTGCATTCACTATATGAAGTTCGTAAAGTTTCAATAGGAAGTTCCACTCCAAATGGTTCGTTGCAATTTGAACATGTAAAACTATGTTGCAAAAACAAGGATTCTGTTATCTAGTTGGCCTCATCCTGATTTATATATTGTTCCCTTAAAAACCGTTAAGGACAGCGGTAGTTCTCTAGTTGTCAACAATTTCGAAACTGACTAACGTAGATATCTACTATTTACAATCAATACAAGACGCTATATGTGTTCTCAAAAGCTCGCCACAGCTGATTCTTCGGTAAACTCAATCTGTCATCTGAATACTCGTAAACCTATCATTCTGTCCTGTTTCTGGTTCTCAGGAAAGGTAGTAAATCCTGGGAGCCTATCGATATCATTACTCTTTCCGTATTTCACTAGCGTCCCCTTGAAAGTCTTACCTACTTCTAAGGATTTGCTGGTAGCAAAAACCTCTGTTGAAAGACTACTTCTAAAATCTCCACAAGTCATACCTTACCACGACTGTATCTGTTATCTCTATTATACTCATTGGTAAAACATGGATGATACAATCCTAATATGATCAGTTGAAATGACCTTAGAGCAACACCAGATAATTACTTACTGATTTATTGCAGCCTGCATCCTTCTCACTAATTTGTACATGCTGTTATGACATTCACATTCACATATTCGTGTACTGGTCGAATCATTGTCGGCTTGCACTATTTCGCCTGAACATAAGTCATGCTCCTGACTAATGCAGTTGGCTGATTTTTCCACGATCTTCAATGTATTCTCTGATCTAATTAACATTATCCGTTATTGAAAATTCTCCTTCAGGAGTTTATTTGACGAATTAGCGAACCCTGCTATTTACCATGAACACCTCGAACGATCCTCAACTTAAGATCTGCCACTTGTCTGGTAAATTGCTCGGTCAAGCGCATAGGGAAATTGTTAAGGTGTACATCACATCACACAGTCAAACCCTTGGTTTATTTTGTTTCCGTCTCTCCTTCTTGAAATACTTTTTACTTGCAGATCTCCGTGAACTATGAGCATGGGTTCTTTTATCATTAGGCTTAGACATGTAGGTAATGATGTTAGATGGATGAATATAAAAGGATTGTAGTGACCATGCCAAAGCTACTTATGACCTCGCTCAAATTCTTGTTGGAAGTACCTATCGCCATTGTTGGTGCCTTAACATCCCTTAACGGCCTCAACTTATTAGCATTGATCATCCGCTGCATATTGTTGAACAATTTAATACCCTGGTTTCACATTTTTGAACAGTATGCAATATTTTCTGGTATTAGGTATCATTCTGGTGAATCAATTGACTGTTCATATCCTTCATATTGATGGTAGAATGATTGGGCATTGAATGAATCAAGCCAAAGTGGTTAGTAACACTTAATGGGGCACATGATGTAATAGGTGAACACAAACAAGATTCAAAAAGATGACAAGGCAATTTACTCGACTTAATGTATTACGCCGAAAACGAGAATATCCATCCTCCTTATATATTATAAAATGTCGGTAAACAATACGTAGAGTTAAAAAAAGGTTGATATCTTCATGAAGGCTTCAGATCTGTTTATAAGATGTTTGGAGGCTGAAGGGGTTGAGTATATTTTCGGGTTACCAGGAGAAGAAACTAGTGATTTGATGATATCTCTTCTAAATTCAAAAATCAAATTCATTTTAGTAAGACATGAACAAGGCGCCGCCTTTATGGCGGATATGTACGGTCGGCTAACTCAAAAGGTGGGAGTTTGTCTTTCGACGTTGGGACCGGGGGCAACAAATCTTACAACCGGAGTAGCTAATGCAAATATGGATAGATCTCCAATTTTAGCAATAACAGGCCAGACTGATACAGATTTCCTACATAAAGAAGCGCATCAAAACATGGATGCTGTAACTATGTTTAAGCCAATAACGAAATGGGGGTGGTCTGTACGTAATGCTGACAGTATTCCTGAAATTATTAGAAGAGCGTTCAAAATCGCAGTGGAGGAAAAGGCTGGTGCAGTGCATATCGAATTACCCCAAGATATAGCAGTGATGCAATCTGACATAAGACCAATAGGAACTCAGCAAGTGTTTAGGGCGAGACCAAACAAAGATCTAATTGAGAAAGCAGCCGGATTACTACTAGCTTCAAAAACGCCCATGTTATTGGCCGGAAATGGCTGTATAAGGGGCAGAGCAAGCTTGGCTGTAAGAAAATTTATAGAAAAAACAGCAATTTTTTCTATGAATACTTTTATGGCAAAAGGAGTCATATCAGACAAAACTGACCGACACCTAAGTACAATAGGGATAAGAGAAGCAGATCATGCTTTGATTGCGATGAAAGAGGCCGATTTAGTAGTTGCAATAGGATACGATCTTGTTGAATATAGTCCCAAGCATTGGAACGGTGCTTTGGATAAGAAAATTATTCATATTGACTTTACACCTGCCGAATCCGATACATACTATCCTCCGACTATAGAGATCGCCGCAGATATTGAATATACAATAGAAGCTGTCTTAGAAGAAATTGAAAGGATTAGAAATCAGGACAAAAAGAAAGGACAAGAAGAGGACCGACAAGTAAGTACTCAACCTTATTCTTTGGAACTATTTAAAACAATCAAAAAAGAAATAGTCTGGAGATTAGCGAGATATAAGGATGATTATTCTTATCCGATAAAACCCGAAAAGTTAGTTCTGGATGTTAGAAACGCACTTGATGAAACTGATATAGTTATATCCGATGTCGGGGCTCACAAACTTTGGATTGCAAAAATATACAATACATATGCTCCAAACACGTGTATAGTTCCCAATGGTTTTTGTTCTATGGGATTCGCACTGCCTGCAGCAATAACAGCTCAACTCGTAAATCCAAGTCAAAAAATTGTCGCAATGTGTGGTGATGGCGGATTCCTAATGAATGTTCAAGAAATAGAGACTGCAGTAAGATTACAATTACCGCTAATTGTAGTTATTTGGTGTGATTATGATTATGGAATGATATCTTTCAAACAGATAAATGAGTTCGGCAAAAGTGCATTTACAAGATTCAACAATCCCAATTTCGCTAAACTTGCAGAGAGTTTTGGAGCAATAGGATATAATGTTAAATCCACTGAAGAATTTTCTAAGGTATTAGAAAAAGCAAAGGAATCAATTTCGAGCCCCGTTATAATTTCCATAGAGGTAGATTATTCCAGAAACCGTTTATTGTTAAATGACAGCTTTGTCGCATGATCCGAGCTTCAGCAAATAATCTTTTTTGCTAGTTTGAAAAAGAAATCTCCAAGCTAAGACTCGCTTTCTCCTTAAGTGAATTGATCCTTTCAGTTAATGATAGAACTACTATCGAGATACTCCCGAGACTTTTATAGGGCACAAAATATGACGAAAAAGGCATCCAAAAATTGAGTTAGCCGCTATTCGTTCGTTATTCGTTATGGAAAGACTGGGTCTGAACTTAATGGCGCCCTTAATCTTGTACGTATCTATTAATCACTACCTGCTGATCTGACCCTTTGCTCCTAGTGCCTCATTTGTCTGGTTTGCTGATTGACTTTGTGGTGTTGGGAGCTGGAAAAAGGGGACTGCATTATTTCCCGAAGCATACGGTAGCTGACCATTCCACCTGTTGATGGACTGCCATTGTAGATATTCTGGACTTGATTTCAATTGGCTAGAGATTACCTCAATGGCCTGAGCTTCTCCGTTAGCCTTGGCTACGTTTAATCTCAGCTGTAGCTTCAGCCTGAACTACGGTTTGATTTGCCACGACTTGTACTGACCTCAAGTTATTCTGCTCTGTAAGAAATTTTTGCAGAGCCACAACTTTTTGCTCTATTTGGGTAGCAAACGACTCTGAAAACTTAAAGTCCGTAATGAATACATTTTCAACCAAAATATCATTGGAAGTCAAGGTGCTTCGTATGGCTTGAGCAATCACGTCCTTGGCAGTTTCTCTCTTTGTAATTAGTTCCTCTGCATTGAATTTAGCTATACTTGCTTTGACTGATTCTTGTATAGTGGGTGAAATAATACGGTCTGCATAGTTTTCACCTAATAGCTGATACACCTTATTGACTTCATTAGGGTCAAGTCTATAGTTTAAAGCGATAACTGTTTCAACCTCTTGCAAATCGTTGGAGGCAGCAGATGATTCTGCTTGGAATTTCTGCGTTCTGACTTCCATTTGAATTACTTTCTCGACAAATGGGATGACGAAATGTACACCTTCTGGAAGAACACGATTTTCGACTGCACCTAGGTAAAGAATAACGCCTCTATGACCTGCCTCAACGATCACGACTGATTGAAACATTACAAATATTACTATGATCAAGGGTATGACCACAAGAGCAATTCTTGCTCCGTTAACTCGCGGGAGCCTTGGAATTCTTTTATATGACAACTGGGATTACTTACAATAGCATTAACATAAACTGTCTATATATGTTGGTGTTGACGGCCACTCCTAATTTCTAAGGCGGGTCGGAAAAACTGTTACTATTAATGTGGGTTCACTTAAAGAGGCGCGTTTGCCAATAATTAGATATCCTACGGAAATGTATGTCACGAATATTAAATTGGGATATAACTATGGAACACGGTTTGGACACTAACACTAAGCTATGCCCTTAGACTGATTATTAATGGTTAAAGACTAGGTGGGAGGGGTGATGCAATTTCAATCCCTAAGTGCGGATGATTCAGTATGTCCATCAAATCTTTGGATTGTGATCAACGTGTGCATGATTACAGAAACAAAGTGTCAGCTCAAAACCCAGTCGAGGGCTCAAGTTCTCAAACCGCCCTTTAGTAGGCTAAATGCGACCAGGCACTTCTGATATAGATGGGTAGATAATAAACTAGCTACTTGCTTGTTTTTGACGAACATGCAAGCAATACCAGGGAAAGGAATACTGTTAGAAAATTAAAAGACATCAGCTATTATAATTCTAATATCCTGAGTACTTTAAGCAAGGCTCGGGATCGTCACGGTAAGAAAGAATTTTGATAATGGAATGTGCTAGTTACATCAAAAGTATTTATGAAGTAAGTCAGTAGGCAAAACCTTGATAAAAACAGTAAGTTTCGTATCATCAAACCTGGAGAGTGTAAGTAACAATATCAACGAATGGATAAAAAAGAGTACAGAGAGGAAAGGCGCCAAGTTCAAATTAATAGATGTCAAATTTGCTTCTACAGCTGAGCCTTTGCCTTCCGATCATCAAACAGTAAAAGTCAACTACTCTGCACTGGTCATTTACGATGACTTTGAAAACAACGACCTACTAGTAGAATCTGAAACATTATCGGGATCTGGTATAGACTAATTTAGAAATTTAAATCCAATTGGCCAATCTAAAGATTAAAGAATCTGTAGCAAGAAACTAATGAGTCCTGTTCCTGGCAATTGCGCTACAATTCTCATTGCAGTAACAAGCTTCCATAAATTACCCCAAAATGAGCTAAAATTTGTCATTTTAATGCCATTTGTTTAACTAATACAAGTAAGCAAAAGCTGATGTAATTGAATATGAATAAACTTACTTGGTTGGGTGTGTACCCTAAATTTGTAACCATTTTGACCTGTAATTCAGTGTTTGGGAGCTTCGAGATATGTGTTCGATAATTGGTTATTCTGGCATAGAAAAGGTAGCTCCATTATTGGTAGGAGGACTTCAGAAAATGGAATATAGAGGGTATGACAGCGTTGGTATAGCGACTCTAAGCAGTGGAAAATTGTTAATCAGAAAAGGGACAGGCAAGGTTTCTGAAGTAGACAGGTCGTATGGGTTGAAGGATATGGCAGGTCGATTGGGTATAGGCCACACTAGATGGGCAACCCATGGCGGCATAATTGATTCTAATGCACATCCTCATTCTGGTTGTACTACCAGATTGGCAATAGTCCATAATGGCATTATCGAAAACCATCAGGAACTGAAGCAGGAGCTTCTTAAAGAAGGCCATGTATTTAAGAGCGAAACAGATAGTGAAGTTATAGCACACCTTTTAGAACACTATTGGTCTATAAACAATGACGTTAAAGGGGCTATGTTAAACACATGTAACAGGCTCAAGGGTTCATTTGCTTTTGTAGCGATGTTTGATAATTCGACGCTATGTGCTGCCAGATATGATGAACCACTTATAGTCGGAATAGCAAAAGAAGGCTATTTCATTTCTAGTGATGTATTGGGTTTCCTGGATTATACTGATCGTGCTATTTTCTTGGACAATAGGGATATAGTTCTGCTAGAGGGAGACAAACTTTCTATAGTGGACTTTGATGGCAGAAATGTAGAGCGAACTGCAACCCAAGTTGCATGGGAACTAGCAGAGACTGATAAAGGAAAATACGCATACTTTACTCTCAAGGAAATCCATGAACAGCTCTATACTATCTTCAAAAGTATGCAACAAAAGCAAGAAAGCATGGAAACTTTCTGTAGGGTGCTTACCAAAGCAAAAGATGTATTCATTACCGGTAGTGGGACTAGTTATAATTCAGCATTGCTTGCAAAGCACATACTTTCTAAATTCTCAAAGATTCGCGTAGAAACTGTGATGTCCAGCGAATTTCAATATTCTTCGGACGCATTAGATGAAAATTCTGTGCTAATTGCTATTTCCCAAAGTGGAGAGACTGCAGATGTACTACAGTCAGTTAAGGCGAGCTAGAGAAAAGGGCGCTAAAGTGCTTTCAATTGTAAACGTAACTACATCCTCTCTTGCTAGATTGAGTGATTGTTATCTTGAGGTCAAATGCGGGCCTGAAATAGGAGTTGCAGCTACGAAGAGCTTTACCAGCCAGTTATCAATTTTGTACAGTCTAACTGATGCTCTGGGAGGGAACTTGACAGGTATTTCAGCAGATAGAGCACAACTCTCAGATGCTATCGCAAAAAGTTTGGAACTTGAACAGAAAATTGCAGAACTCGCAGCGCATATTAAAGATGCAAAGGATATATACTTACTTGGTCGTTCCAGTCACTTCCCTATATGCCTTGAAGGTGCTCTTAAAATCAAAGAACTTGCATATATTCATGCAGAAGGTATAGCGAGCGGGAGAGCTGAAACACGGTCCATTAGCATTAATTGACAAGAACAGCGTCGTGATAATTTTAAATCCCGATGATTCCACATACACTGATACTCTTTCTAACGCACACGTAGTAAAATCTAGAGGAGCTAAACTAATTGGCATAACAAACAAGCCTAACCCGTTATATGATTACTGCATACCTCTACCACATATCAGGGAATCTTTATTGCCGTTGCTTGAAGTGATACCACTACAAATCCTGGCTTACCATCTAGCCCTTTATAACAATGCAAATCCGGACTATCCACGTAACTTGGCCAAATGTGTTACAGTAAGGTAGCAGGGACGAGTATTTTTTACATTCTAGCAAATCAAGTTTGTCTAAAGAGAAAGGATCTTACTGAAAGAGAGCAAGAAAAGTCTTAATAGGTACACTGCATGATCAATATCAATGTTTGAGCGTAAATTTAAGTGCAATCAATGCGGTGCCATTGTTTATAGCAATTCTGAGCTTGATAATCATTTTCGCACCAATCATAGACCTCAGTGAGTTCACAACTTGACGATTACGGAACGTGAGTTCCTTCAAGGCTCACTTTATTTGGCAAAGCTCGCAAGTATGGTTAAATGAGAAAAACAAGACGTTCTAGAACAGTGGCAACTGCGAACTCGAGATTTAGTTATTTTAAGTAATATTATTGGAGACCTCAGAAAGGCATTACCAAATACCCTGACATTTTAGAGAAGTAACTTAAGGCCCTGCCCTATTTGGTTCCCTTGTTACCTTCGAATTTTTTTTATAATATGGACAATGTGCCTTACAATACCATTATCCTAGGAAATCTTCTTGGCTGTTCTGTAGTATATAGCATTAGAATTTAAGTCTATTAACCTGGCGGTAACTTGTCTTGCATTATCAAATTGAATTTAGCTGAATCAAACACTCGTGAGGTCAAATATGCAAACATTAAAGTTCCTCTTTGCTATGTTGTAAGTGGACATAGATGGCAAGCCTCGAAAATATTAGTGAGGAGAAAAAAGAAGTAATCAGGAATCTCTACCTTTCAGGAATTTCCGAAGAATTTATTGCAATGCAGCTTGACACAGAAATTCCTGTCGTAATACAGGTTCTAAAAGAACTAGGCGTGTACAAGAGTTCTTAATGCAGCTCCATGACAGTTAGCATTTAGAAATTTATTGTTGTAATATTAACTGAAGGTAGCTAGATCTTGTGAGATACTAATTAGGAAAAGATTTATTATGATGAAGTAAAGGAATTACATGCCGACACATGGATCGTTAACAAAAGCTGGAAAAGTACGTGGCCAGACTCCTAAAATCGAGGGAAAACCAAGGTCAAGTCCCATATCAAAGGTTCGAAATATGAGTAACTATGTTAAAAGGTTTGAAAAGCATCGTCCCGCCGGACAGAAAAAACCTGAACGCTTCCAAAGACGACGGCGTTGATCTTTGCGTTCGTTCTCATTACGTCTATCTTAAGTACATGGTTTTTGTCTTCTACGAAGAAGAATCTACTATTTGGTTGATGTTAGTTAGTATGAGAACTAGGTCCTTTCGGACCAGTTCATCTTATTGCCAAAATGCTAGCATTGCCCACTAAGTTATTTGATCGACTCAATATTTGGGAGAGTTTTAATTTTAGTTAAATCCTAATAGATATCAGTTTAACCTATCATGTTTCAGCATTCTGAAATGACACAGCAAAGGTAAAGACTGGTTCATTAAGCGAGCTGGTCAAATAACATTGCTCTGGTCTACGATACACTGATTTGGCTAACGGACTATTTGTATACTTGATTTGTTATAATTTGATATTTTTAGTAAGCCTTTTTCAGTCATCGCGATAGCGCCAGTTACTAGTCTAAATTCCAAATGCTTGCGATTGTCTCTCTTAGTAGTAATGTTACTATGGCGATTCATTGCGATTACCAAACTAGATATTTCTTCAATGCTTACATCCATAATAACAATTATGATATGAACTATTTCTAAAATAACTTTTGCGTGTATTTATACCATAATTGTTACTCACACTTATACCCAATTCATTATTATCAAATATAGAAATTAGTGCTTTTTAGAGAGTGATTTTTCTGAATCTGACATTCTACGTAATAGTCTTGGCGCAACTCTCACAATATCTTTCTATGAGTGTAGCACCTTCGACTTGAAAGCAGGCTAGCTTTGTTGCGATATTTCCACAAAGCAAACAATATTTCACTTTTTCTGAAGAATTTGTGAATGAATTTACGTATTGTAAGGTTTTCAGCTTATAACGCCTCCTTGTTCCCTCTCCAGTGAGTTAATTTGTCAAAATAACTTCGTTCATATAGTTCAAGCAATCTTAGTTGCAAGGCACCGTAAGCCGGGATAAAACGCAATGATGCCAATTCAATCATTTCAATTAGTCCCATATTATATTATACACTCTGTACCTATTAAGCATTGTTAGCCAGGTTGCCAATAAATAGCAACTCATCGGAGTTGTTCAGTCTAGAAAATAATGTTTCCTCTGTTTGGAAATAATGTGTTCGCAGCTAATATCCTTACCAAGCAACTCTTAATATGATACAAGTTGTAAATACTGATAATAGACTGGATTTATCGTATGTAATAAGCAATAGATGAGACGAACTTGTAAGAATTGATCAAATAACATGAACAACAAGTGATTCGACGCTCAAAATTGATTTACTTTCTAAAGTATTAGAGAATCACCAAATTCTTCCCTTGGGTTCAAATATTAAATCATATCCGCCCATGTGGGTATCACATGAGCACACTTTAGGTTTGGCTATACAAATATTATTTCTTTGCTTCGGTACAATTATCTGTATTTTTGGTATCCTTTTAGTTCTCATTATACTGTCCACGTCAAGTTTAAGTCAACAAACTATTGAGATGATAGATTTTTTTCTGAAGGTGGAAGGATGATAAGACCTTAAAGTTACTTTGGAATTTTTGCTCTGCCAAAGTACGCCTTAACAAGTGCCTCTGCTTACAAAAGGGTGCGCTAGTTATGGGCTGCTTTAAATTTAGAGAATATTGGACGGATTTCTCTTCTTAATCTAAGGTGATATACTCGTTCTTCCGAAGTATGCTTTGACTTCTGGTCTATACATGTAGTAAACTATTACACCGCTAATGACTAAGTTAATAACTGCGCCAAAATTGCCACCTGCAATTGCTATGATGCTCATGATTATGGATATTATGGAAAGTATGACGGTAACAATCCAAGCCCAGCCCTTACCCTTAATGAGACCCCATGCTACTATGAGAGCTGCTATACCAAGGGCAACAAGCACGCCGCTGGCGGCACCGATAAGTGGAATACCCATCACTGCACCGACTGATACGCCACCGATTCCACCAGCTATAAGAATAATTCCATTAATAATCATCAGAATTGCCACAATTGTGACCCCTAACGGTCTTTTTCTACCTGTTTGCATATTAGTTTCCTGTTACTAACACTGTGTGCAACTCGTATTTATGCTTATACCGTGTTACTAGAAGTTAGGCTATGTATTTGATGAGACACTTCTTTATTATTTGGATGGGAATCAGTATTGTCTTAAGCAACTGGAGGTCAAAAAAAATGCTCATGTGATTTAAGATTTTGAGATATACATAGTGAAACGAGTAGAAAATATGGAAAATAATTTAGGCTAGGATTATAGTCTTCAACTTGGACGCGTTCTTTCCAATGCTATTTGCTACCACGATGAAGTACCAATCCTCTAACTTAAATCATTTTTCATACTTTACTCTCATGACACTAAGACTCTCAAGGATTAGAATTAATCTCTAGCATGAGCCCTTGCTTGACTGTGCGTTGCCTAAAATGATACTGGCTTTTACAACCTAAATAATATGTACACTGTATCTAGTATCTTGTTAGGAAATTACTTCTGAGAGATTATTGTTCCTCACTTCTAGCGATAACAACTTCTTCAACAGTCCTATAAAATACTTGGCCAACCTCTGGTAACATGGCATAAGCATAAATAAGAGTTGCACGGACTTGTTGTAACAGAAAATTAACATGCAAACTGGAAGAAGCAGACCGTTCGGAGTTACAATTGTGGCAATTCTAATGATTATTGAAGGGATTTTCCTCATACTTGGTGGTATTGCTGGCATAGTTGCTGGAGGAATTATAGGCGCTGAATTAGGAATAGCAGGTGGAGTAATTATAGCTGGTAGCTCGGTCGCATTAGCTCTAGGAATCGCAGGTCTTTTCATTGCATGGGGTTTGATTACGGGTAAAGGTTGGGCTTGGATTATTACGATAATAATTACGATAATAATGGCAATCGTAAACATAACACAAATAGCAAGCGGAAGGTATGAACATATATTCGGCTTAATTATCAACGGCGTAATACTTTACTACATGTATAGACCACAAGTGAAAGCATATTTCGGCAGGTCAAGTATATCAATATAGCTCAGTCTAAAGCCGGCTATTGACTATTAGATCGTTCAGAAAATAACTTGATTTTATTCTATTCTCATTATTAGGACTATATGTCTCATTTCAAAGTCTGATAGTTCAAGAATTGGTTATTGTATTAAATAATTCAATAGTCTAGTAAATCCAATGGGGATGAAGTATAAACTGTCCCTTGCAATTATCGCATATTATCTTCTAATCACTAGCAAGTAGATCAGTAAGCTATGCAAATCAATGGATTATCTGGTGTATTGATAGAAATGTTCTTACTTGACTATCACAATGTTGCCATCTTAGCTTCTTGTCGAGGAATGAATCTATCCCATAGAGAGCCAAATAATATTCCCAAGATTCCCCAGAAGATACCAATGGTAAAAGCAGTCAAAATTCTAAATGTTTGAATTAATTCCATAGATATGATTATCTCATCAGGATTTGGAGGCATTCCAATATATGCCGCTATCATTATACCTGCGTAGATTAAAGGAAGGACAATTTTCTTTGATTTCATTTGAACTCTGTTCCATACAAATGCCAACGCTAAAGCCGTAACACCTGAAATAGCAAGGTATGCTATGTACAAGCCTTCGCGGTAATAGATCGTTTCTGGATCACCTACAGCCGGTGGATTCGCAGGGTACTTGATGGCTACCGTCAAATACAGAACAAACCATAAGACTCCAGCTAAGAAGAGTGCTTTCTCTTTGCTACTAGCACCTGGTAATGACTTTCTTCCGTACGCAAAGACAATACCAAATAATGCTGATAATGCTATACCATACACAGCTCCAGCAGCAATTGCACCACCTTTTTGCCAAACTCGATAATCGGCAATTTCTACCAGATCTGCTTTTTCACCTGAAGCGATAGAGTTCTGAACTTCAATTGCTATTGCTTGGTCTATGTAGGGTTCGACCAAGCCTAGATTAATAATCGCAAGAATTGTACCTGCAACTGCGCCAGAAAATATTGTGATTGCTAGTAAAGCTAACGCTTTCAAAACATTTCACATAATTAACGAGGGGCTAGTGACACGGAAAGCCGGCAGCATGACGCATATCGTGGGTAAATTCATGTAGCCACATCCCATCAAATGCTTCTTGGCCTTGGACTATGCTGAATAGGTGACCTTGATCATAACCTACAATGAAAATTGTAAACACCAAAATCGCAACCAGAATTCCAACTGCTATACGAGGAACGCTTGGTGCTTCTCTGACAATTTGTTTGAGAATTGACATCTTACTACTAGTATTAGCTGTAGTATTTAAATCATCGGATGGTTTATCCAACCTTATGAAATCTAATTGAATGAAGGCGCTAAGAAAGGCCTATAATACACATAAATTTGCAATAGGTTGATACATTTCTAATGCACACATATGTCAAAACACTCCAAAGGGTCGCAAAGAGATTTGGGCCCAGTCGAATGCTTTCATATGATACGGTGCATGTTTTCAAGACATTGCAGCTAATTGAAGAGAATGGGCATGTCAGCAGAGAGATCCTTTGTAAGGAACTAGAACTTGGGGAAGGAACTGTTAAGACTTTGATGAGGCACTTGAAGACACAGAATCTGATAGAATCTACTAAGGCAGGAACCAAGATGACTAGAAAAGGGAATTCATTCTTTTCAGAGCTCCAATCTTCAATGCCATTTGAAACAAGTCTTTCCAAATGTACTATAACTTTGGGAAAACACAACTATGCGATTCTTGTAAAGCAAATGGGGTCTGCAATCAAATCAGGAATTGAACAACGAGATGCTGCGATCAAGATGGGCGCATCTGGTGCAACCACCCTGTTATACCAGAACAATAAATTTCTCATCCCACAAACTAATTATGATGCCTTGAAAGATGAAGACGAACTATCAAAACAATTAATTGAGAATCTCCATCCGCATGAAGAAGATGTCATAATCATAGGAACTGACAATTCTTCCAAAAGGCGAGCCGAGTTTGCTGCAAAGAGTGCAGCTCTAATAACTATTATGAGTCATGAAAAGCATTAGTCTAAACTTGGTCTGAAAGATCCAGCTAGGAAAATCTAGTTTGCATTGAAGTATTAAATTTCGTATTATGAAGAGCCGTTGAATTAATTGGCAATTTGTCTTATGTTTCTTAGTTACCTTTAATGTCAACCTTATTGTAACTGTTCTAGCGGTCATTTAAACTTCCAAGTGGATAGACTTGAATGAACAGCAATTAGATCAATGTATTTAGATACGCAGCGGTGCCTGCAGATTTCTTCATAATGAATGAAAGATTCTTATCTGATGTTATGCGCAAAACTTACCTTCCCTTCACTTAATTACCGTACTGTTACTTAGCACTTAATATAGTATTTTTTCGTCATATAGTAATAGTGATTATGTAAAATGGACAATGAAATTGGAAATTTGATCCGACTCTTCGTCTGGCGAACACCAAAAAGGAATCATGATGCTATGATTGAACTTGGGAAACCAGCAAAGGAACTATTTAAAAAAATCGGCGTACGGCAGGAGATTTTTCAACTTGAAGGAAATTCGAACTTGAGCGAACAGAACGAAATGGCTGAAAAAATGGGATTTACCAATATAGCTAAAACTGTATCCGCTAATAAAGACGAGGAAGTATGGCTAGAATTGCAGTTCTATATAGATAAAAAGCATCTTGATGACGTGAGTACAAAGATGCAAAAAGATGAAAATGCAGGCAAATTGGGGAAACAGTTTATGGACCTCATTTCACCTGGGTCATGTGTAGAAGGGTGGTTTAGTCACCTTAGCGTTTAGGACAGGTTTGAAAGAAGGAGGTGAATAAGAAAAAATGGGAAGTAATTCTACAGAAGTGAGAGAGGAAAAAAAGAATCCAACTGTTGTACATTTTGAAATCCCAGCAGATGATGTAGACCGCGCAAGAAAATTCTATTCTACCTTGTTTGGATGGAAAATAGAGAAAGCAGAAGTAAACAAAGATGGGGATTCGATGGATTATTGGATGATTTCGACCTCGGGAATCAGCACTGATAAATCCTCTCTTGGAGGAGGTATAATGAAAAGACAAGATCCTCAGCAGCCCAACCTGAATTACATAGGTGTAGATTCAATTGATGATTACTCAAGGAAGGTTAACGAATTGGGAGGCAAGGTCGTGATGCCAAAAACAGAAATTTCAGGTTACGGTTATTTTGCTGTGTGCATGGATACTGAAAACAATGCGTTTGCATTATGGGAACACATCGACAGAGTGCAAAGGTAAAGTTCTCCTGATCAGAACTTCGCTGGTGATGGCCTATCAATAAATAAAGACGGAGCAATAGGCAAACTGTTTCACGCAGAATGTTTTGGTAGATCTAGCCCGACTATCTAAATTAGACCTCTTCAGTCTTGGAGATTACTTACTAATATCGTCTGTGGATTTGACCTGTGCACGTTATAGCAAGTTTTGCATAAGAGCTTATCAAACCAATAGTTGAGCGATTCTGTTCGCCTATTGCATGATTCACAACGCATCTTACTGATCATTTTTCTCATAGTTGGTTTACTTTGATAATTATATAACAGTTATCCCCTAGAACTAAGTGATCTATATAAACACAGGCTTACGCTAGCCGTTTCTGCTCAATTAATGCAGGGCGACTCAATTTCGTTGCATCTATCAAGTCCTAAGAGTCATTAGAGCGATGCGCGATGTCACGTATTTTTCAATATGAGCTATTATCAGGGACTTTCTTCTAAGTGATGTATATGGGTAAGTCATATGAATCCTAATTCGGCTATTATGCTATGGGGTTTAGCGGAGTATTTTTTCTACGTGCCTCAGTACATTTATCAATATTGATTCTCGCTATCGTGACTTTTATTCCGCATAATGCACAGGCTAATACCATACTATGCTTTCCTGAAAGAGCAAAGCCCCTTTCTGAAACAATAGAAGTAGCTGAATCATTGCGATACTTGAAGACAAGCTAGCATTCGTAGGTGTTTATGATTTATTTAATGAAAGACAAAAATCAGCTAATGAAATATCTATGAGATTAGACTCGATTATTCAGCTCGAAGGAGTGGGTCACTATCTGATGCTTGGCAGTTTCAACAATGATGTCATATGTGGTGGAGGTAATGAGGACTATATTGATGGTGGATCCGATAATGACGAGCTAGTAGGACGTGCGCTTGGAGATGTATTGGTCGGATTTGAAGGCAGCGACCTTATTTCTAGTAACGATGACAAAAATACGGATCCAGATGGCTATAAAGATAAGATAGATTGCGGCCCTGGTGAAGATGAAGCTTGGGTAAATATAACTACTGATGGGGACGTGGCTGTTAATTGTGAAATTCTGCATACGGGTTAGGTCACTCATTCATTCTAAATACTGAATCCTTACTACACTAAGAGAATACTATGTGTGCATAGTGCCTATAAAACAAAATAAGAAGGGGTTCTTTTATTAAGTAAAAAAATTTTTTTTAAAATTTTGTGTTTTAAAAAATAAGGTTGTAATTCATTGAAAAATTTAAAAAAAGTTTCAAAAAGGGAAAAAAAAAAAAAAAAAAAAGTTTTTCAACCAAAAAAAACCAATAAAAAAAAAAGTTTCTCTCTTTTGGGTTCTTCCCCGGGGGGACGAAAAAAATGAGTGCTCTCTATCAAAAGTTCATGAATCTTATTACTCCAGCAACTGGTTTTGTGATGGGAGATTTTAGCCGTCCTAATGGCTTGTGACTTTGCAACTAGCGGCAAGTGGTGTATTAGCATGTCAAAAGCTGGCAAGAAAAAAAGTAAAAAGCCGTTATTAATATACAGTGCTACCATATACTCCTAATACCTAATGGAAGACATATCCGGAGTAAACCATTGACCAATAGGACATTATTGTATTACGTAGCTGCCTGCGTGCACCTTCATAGCAGGCGTACTGCATCTTGCAATAATTCCGATGTTTTTTACACAAATGACCATAGACGTTACTATATTCTTTCTAGTTTCTGGTTTGGCTCAGATTTTTTGGGTAATCCCGACCATTAAAAAGTGGAGTAAGCCCTGGTTTTATGTCGGAATAGGTGGAACTGTTATCTTGATCATAATGTACTTTGTTGCAGTCCCAGGAAGTGGATACCCAATTAGCCCGTTAGATGTAGCAATAGAAGTCGCCCAAATTATCTTCGTAATCCTATGCGTGATCATAATTTTCAAAGACAGAACACCTACAAAAGTGAATGAAAAAAACATCTGATAATGTTACAGATGGTAATGTTGCTATTTAATAACTAGTAGTCAACTAATTGAAGGAAGGTATATGGCGATTCTGTTACTATGGCTCGGGGCAGAATATTAGTTACAGGGGCTACCGGCACAATAGGAAGCCATGTAGTACACGAACTGTTTCGTAAGAAAGTAAACTTCAGAGCTCGCCTATCATGATCCGGCCAAAACTAGCAAGATAAATTTACCCGGAGTTGAAATAGTGCAAATAGATTATGACAAGCTTGAAACTATAAGCACTTCGTTAGTAGGAATAGAAAAGCTTTTTCTGTTAACACCGGATTTGCATGATACAGTCAATATTATTTCAAATTTTGTAAATGAAGCCAGCAAAGCAGGTGTTAAACGGATCGTCAATTTGTCCGTAATGGGTGCTGATTCTGGACTTAGGACTATTGGAGGTAGACTGCATCGTGATGCTGAAAAAGTTGTTGAAGCGTCTGGAATCTCGTATACGCATTTGCGTCCAAACTACTTTATGCAAAATTTTGTTAATTTCTACGCACAAAACATACGAGATCATAATGCATTTTATTTGCCACTGGCTGACGCCAAAATTAGCTTTGTAGATATTCGCGATGTTGCTTCAGTAGCGGTAGAATCGCTAATTAGCGAAGGACACGATGCAAGAGCATACACAGTAACCGGCCCTGAAACTCTTACGTGTCATGAGGTAGCACAGATACTTTCTGTAATAACAGGAAGAAAAATAACTTATGTGAGTATATCAGAAATAGACACCCGCCAAAGATTGAAAGAAATAGGGATGCCTTCAAATGTGATAGATTATTTGGTTTATTCGTACAGGTTCACAAGAGAAGGAAATTTCTCTATGGTTACCAATATAATAGAGCAGGTAACAGGAAAGAGACCAATCACTTTCAAACAATTTGCGGCAGAGAATATAGAGGCGTTTAGTAAATGAGATGTAGCATACTTAGAATTAACGCGGAAAATATAGGTCAGTTTGAACGTACACTTATGCGCCGAAAAATAATCTCAATTTCAACATGGTTAACAGATGTCCGTAATAAGGTAGTCAACATTTCTGTTCCAGTTTTGCAGGATAGAAATACCTTACATTAGATCTGCATTAAGTGGCTTGTATTAAGTTGAAAAAAACGCTAGATTGACTTTTTGGAATCATTCAGAAAATGTTAACGAATCAAAAATAATCACGAACTTCTAAGGTCCTGACCAGTCGAACGGAATATGTTTGCTGGATTTTCCACTTCTCTTCCATTCAAAGTGAACTTCAGGAGCGTTTACTTCGTCTGTAATTGATTTGCCCCATGTTGCGACTGTACCAGGACCTACCTCACTTCCAGGGGCGTTAATGGTCTGTACCCGCTTGCCTGGCGGAGTCATCGGACCAGACAAGGCTTCGGCCCTTGCTATTACTTTTCCTGGTATCTCGGCATTCCAACAAGATAAATCTTCAGAAACTCCAAATTTAATAGGTGCATAACTAACTGCACGAACTTCCCCAATTATTTTTGCAAATTCAGCCATGAACCCGCCAGCCTTACCTGAAAATATCATATTCAAAGAGTTTCGCTGCTCTTCATTGGCTGTCTCGTCATAATAGATTGCAAAATCTGCTTTGGTCTCACCTGCCCAAATATTTCCCTTAAAGTAAGATATTACCAATACATTTAATCCATCAAGCTGAGTTTGACCATAATTTCCCTTCTTGATATGATAAGCCAGTATGCCTTCACAGACTCCATTGGTAGGACTTTGTGCAAATATGCAAGGACATGGTATGTCACAACTGCAAACATCAAACCAGTCTCCAGAAATACGCCACTTTGGGATGTTCTTGTCAGTATTAGTAGTAGTTGCCGCCGCTTCCATTATTTAACCAAACATAAGATGACTTTTAAGATTCTTATGTCTTTTCCTAAAATCCTCGTCACCCAATTATCATGCTATACTTGGTGATTGTTGTCAGGAACTTGTGTTTTGGGCAATATTCCTTAGGGATGGTGGTATCAACAATTCTGTATCGTTCGTAATGACAGGTTTTGGAGGCAAGCTGTATTGTCTCCTTAATGATGCTTGCTGTTTGACCAAAAGATCTGCTGAAAATTTTGGACCAATGTGCCCAAAGGAAACGTAGGCAATTATTATAACCACAAGGGCTAGTCCCATCACAAGAATACTCAAAGCAACTCCCCGCATATTAGAGGAATAAGACGAGGTCGATTCCCTTGCCATTTCTACTTAACAGTTACTCACAAAAGGAAAACGCCTTTTATTAGTTCCTTAACAAAGTTAATCCATTCTATTGCCAAGGGCTTGACAAGATTGAATTGCCGCATTAGATCATGATACAACGAATTGATTTAAGTAAAGATTTCTTAAGGGGATCATGTAACTAACATTTAAAACCTAGAACTACCAACAAGGTAAGAGAATTGCATAGGAAATTTTGTTTTTTGCTAGCATTGTTTGTGGCTATCATGATTCTCGGTACCGCCCCTATATCCTCTTTCGTAGTCGTTCAAGCTTTAGACAAATCATCTGAGGGTCCAGTGGAGCTATCCCCTCCTCGACTTGATCAATCAACAGAGGAGGTCTTCAAAACTATGGGGGCGCGTATTGGGAACATCCCATTAACAGCTGAAGTAGGTTTACCACCTTCCTTTGTCATGACGCCTCAAGGAAATATTAGCGACAGCGTAGAAAGGCAGGTTATTTTTACAATCCCGTCAATGTATAACGAAACGGCAACTGAACTATTTACCAAATACGCGATTCCAACATATCAGATCCCAGATCTAGACTTAAATGAGTCCGTAGTTTTTAATCCCCCGACATTTGTCATAAGACAGATTATTGACAACGATACAGGTTTGGAAAAAGATGGCTTTTTTACTTTAACTCCTGTATTAGACCGCGTCATCCCTCCTTTTACCATTTTAGTCGATAAAATTGCAAATCCTGAAAATAGTTCAACTAAAGCGAAAGAAATCAAATTCAATTTAGGCAAGGAAGGAGAATCTGTCGGTTTTAGTTTTGCCGTTTCCCCAGAGATTCCTGAAGGATTGAATGTACGGCCCACTTCAAAGTTCAAGACAAGCCTTTTCCTAAATATTGATTATGTTGGAAAACAAGACAAGGGGTCAATTCCCAATGAAACAGGTAAACTAAACTTTTCTGATCCTGCTAATTTTATCTCCTCCCCAGAAATTATTATTGGCGCATTAAAATCATTAAATTCAGTAAAGCTTGATGATGGCTGCCCAAAATTGGCTGCTGGCTTGTTCAATGAGCAATCTGGGAAATGGCAACCTGCGAAAATTAATAGGACGCAGTCGCTGGATACTTCCATGGTGGAATGTAGTTATAAATTACAAACCGAGCATTTCTCCAAATTTGCTGTGGGTGGTGTTGTGCCGCCGGCCGAACTGCAACCATCATAAAAAACTATGATCCGTCCTGAAAGTATGGGTTTCCCATCTTACTAATTGCTCTAATTACAGCGTGAATAGTAGCTGGGTTATTAACTTAAGTTTATTATTAACGGGATTATATGACGAATAATCCTGATGCATGTAAGCGTTACCGTGATTTAGCTAGATTTGATAAATATCGCACATGCATATTGACACGTTGATAATATCTAATATATCGAAGTACTTCACAGATACAGATATAGAATGGCTCTGACTACGAAGTTAGGACTTGTTCATGCGCATTTTTTCTTCGTTGACATAGTCGGTCTGTCAGATCCAAGGGTTCCTACACGGAATCAAATGATGAAGATTGAAATTCTTAATAAACTCGTTTCGGAATGTCCTTCTTTCCTATCAAACCCAAAAGAAGCCATGCTAGTTCTACCAACAGGTGATGGAATGGTTATAGGTTTCACGCAAGGGCCTGAACTTCCATTGCATCTTGCGATTGAGCTTAGTAAGGGAATTGCAAAACATAACAAAGGCAAGATTCCATCAGAAAGTATACGAATAAGAATTGGAATACACAGCGGTCCAGTTTTTCTCGTGAATGACATCCTTAATAATAGAAACATTTGGGGCCCAGGCATTATTATTGCTAGAAGAAT
Source organism: uncultured Nitrososphaeraceae archaeon (assembly GCA_963788355.1). Taxonomy (GTDB): domain Archaea; phylum Thermoproteota; class Nitrososphaeria; order Nitrososphaerales; family Nitrososphaeraceae; genus TA-21. Next base: position 130,413 of record CAWBGD010000013.1, read on the forward strand.
CATGGACATTGGGGAAGATGGTCACATACTAATGAGTGCAAGGACGGCTGAAGATCTTAGACAGTTATCGTACAAGTACAAGAAAATCATAAAACCTCTGCATGACTACACTACCAAGCATGGTCAGAATCTTCTAGTTTACTCCATCTACGGTACGGGTTTTGGAAACCCACTTCCTCCAGCGCGCGGTGCAGTACAAAGAAGTAAGATGATGAGAGAAGTAGCTGAGCTGAGAAAAACAACTATTTATCCAGACATAAGGGTAGATGTCACTATTATTGATGCCCGAAAGATGCTGGTGCATTACAAAAGAAGGTACGAAATTGAAAATATCTCAGAAAAACCTATTCATAAAGTATTGCACGGCATAGCAACTGATGTAGGTAAGAACTTTGATGAGTTGAATATTATGACCTATGATGAGAATAAATTATCATTAAAAATATCAAGCATAAGTGTGGATAAGCCTTATCAAAAAGAGTTTACCACGATATTCAATAAGCCAATATCCAAGGGGGATCGCTCGCGTTACTACATCTTGGAGTATGATGTTGAAGAGCCTGAGAAATATTTTGAAAATACCTTTCTTGTAGGATGTGAAAAGTTTACAGTGTATTTCGATCTTCCCCTCTCAATTAAATCGCTGGAAATCTACGAATCTAGTTTGGAAACTGGGGATTACAAGAAAATTCGGTCTCAGTCAAAATTGAATCAAACGTCAACTAAAAGAAACTTGGCGAAGTGGACAAAAAGAAATATTCATGAAGGCCAATCATTTAGGTTTGAATGGAATTAAAAGATGTTCGGGAAATGATAATCATGCAATCTCTATGCCTTGTCTAGTCAATCTCGATCGTCAAATGCCACTTTAGTCACTCGGCCTCCGGTGTTCCGAACATCTGCAACGTTCTGTTCCATGTGTTATTCCAATTTATGATCATACATTTCTATTTCTAATTAATCGATCAAGGGAATGCAAGTTTAGGACATGTACAATGTTTTCTTTTATTGTATTCCAAAAAGCTGGCCTCCGGCATTCTTTTAGATGTTGACTTGTCTCAACCAATGAACATTCGCAATTTTTCATATGAGAGCTAGATAATCGCATGTTGGATCTACGATTTTTCGAAATTCTAGTTATACAGAGTGATGCATATAGGATCTCTAGCAAATAATAACTTGATTTTTTGACCATAATGCAATTAATGAGAAGAGAATTACAAATAATCATACGTTTGCGAGTTAGAAGTTTCTTAATATTTCATAGAGGTCCTGTTATATCCATAAAAATGAGAGAGATATATATATTATAACCAGGTTCTAGAAGTTTTTTCATGCATATTGAGAGAGTATTAAGTTTAGTTCTAGCCATTGGTATCGCGTCGACTGCGGTAATTGCTGGTTACAATAACAATAACATCGCGATTGCTGAAGAAGACTTTGACGAATGGAGTGGCACAGACCATGGCGATAGCAATCCAAGTGAAAAAAATTGCGAGAAGCATGATACATTGCGTGATTTCGCGAAAGCCGTTGACCATATGGAGTGTGATGACGACAACATAGACTGGAGTGATTTCAAATCCTCGCCTGTTTACATCAGTGCTAATGATGAACAACAGGACTGTTTGAGGGCTGCAGAAGATTTGGGTGGTTCACTGACTGATTATGAGGTTATGGATTGCTATATTGAGCCCGAAGAGATGTTGGAGAAAAATGGGTAATTATTAGACCCTAATTCAGGAATCACGGAAGTAGTTACTTGTGCAAGTAAGTAGGTAGGCATGATTCGCATCAATCATTGCAAGTACCTTAAATTTCGAATCCAATAAGCGTACTTCCTTTTTTTTATTTTTATCGATTTTTATTTCCGCTCAATGTCATATGCACTTTTAAGATCTTTACTATTCAAAAGGTTAGGCTCAATGCAAAGTTCAATTGAGTTCTGTTCCACAATACCTCAGATTCAACTGGCTCAGCATTTTTGATCAGACAGTTTGTCAATTTACATGGTAACCAATGATTATTCCCAAAATATCATTTTCATATGGGAACTAACACAACGGAAATGGCCAAATATACATGATTAGGGTTGATTTATTTTTTACCCCGGGTGAAGAAATACTGTGAAGAAACGGATTAGACGTTCTCTCCAATATCATTTGTATAAATATTCTTTTCTCAAAACAGTGACCAAATAATAATTCAAAACAATAATAAGTCGAACTATTCTCGGATTGTAATTCGAAGCCTTGGGCTATAGTTGGAGACTCTATTGCTTAATCGTTAGATTTCCTTATGAAAGGGGATAACTACATAGGAATAGTTACTTCCGTACTAACCCATTTGCAAAAATAGTTCTTTTTGAAAATTGAGAAATAAGGACCTATATTATGTACTGCGACGGGTATTGTATCATTCTTTCCTACGTATCTGCTAACTAAGAGTATGTTAAACCCACTAGGATCAGCGAGCAAAACTTATAGCAAGAAACTCTCCACTTCCTAAAGTCAAATTCATTCTCATTTTATCACGATTCTCCGATATTTCTACACTAGCAGGCAGCTCATCAACAACCTGGCTTGATTCTTGCGAATTCAAATCCACAGTAACAGTACATACATGTGCATGTCCTTTTATGTTGTTGCCTTGAACAGTTCCCCAGATTGAAGGATCAGTTGAAGAATTTCCACATCGTGCGTTCTCAGGATCGCTAGCATATACGTAGACTCCAGAGGCATTCTGTTTTATATTCACATACCCTGCAACACTACCTTTATCGGTACTTATGTTTACTTTCCAGGAACCACCCAGGTCGTATTGAGAGCTTGCTCCATTAGTTCCGATAGATCCGTCCTCGGTAACTACATTGTCCTTAACTGGTATTGTAGATTCTGCTTTTCCAATTCTGTATAACTCGAAAGGAACGTAGCTCTCCTCCGAATGTGTGTATCCCAATCGCCATTGAGAATATGATCCTGCATTAGTTCTGTTTATGGATTGCCCATGCATTGACAAAAAGCCTGCCTCAACTACCAACAAAATGGAAGTTGCACATAATAAACAATTGAGATTCTTCATGGAATTGTAATCTTATTCTAAGTCAGGAACATGTTATTATGTATTATGCACAGTTTTATGATTTATTCCTCTACCTGCAACTGCACCCTCGCATTTCCCATAAGAGAAAGTAGATTATTTTGTTTAGTTTATGTGATGGTAGAGTTGGTGGAGTTGCTCTTAGAGAGAGACTTATTTAGTGGTAAGGTAAATTTAAAGACTGTTCCAAGACCATAACCACTAGGGTTATTTTCGACCCATATTTTTCCCCCATGTGCCTCTATAATGCTTTTTGAAATAAACAAACCTAATCCAGTTCCACCAGTTGGAGACTTGGTGGCAAACTTAGTGAAAAGTTTAGGGTACAGTTCAGGGTCAATTCCTATCCCAGTATCTCTTACACTTACAACTGCTTTACTATCAATATTTTGGGCTTCTACAGTTATGGACCCTTCAGAAGTATTCTTTATTGCATTGCTCAATAAGTTTGAAATTACTTGGGACACTCGCACTTTATCCACATTTACATAGAAAGTTTCAGGTTCGTATATCAACTTGACACCTTTTTTGTTGGTGAATTTTTTATCTAAAACAAGATCGTTTATTACATTGATTATGATGTCATTAAGATCATAAAGTCCCAACTTTAATTCGAGTGATCTACTCTCAATCTTACTTGCATCCAATATATTATCTGCAAGTCCTTGTAACCTTTTTGCGTTTCGTATAGTAATGTTCAATAATTCTTGATCTTGCTCATTCGTTGTTTTAGATTTAAGAAGGTCAGCCATGCTTAATATAGGTTGAATAGGTGTTCTTAGTTCGTGGGCTGCAATATTAATAAACTCATCCTTCATTTTATCTGCCTCCTTTAGCTCCTCATACTGGTCCAAGATTACCTTCTCTCTTTGCCTGAGTATTTTGTTATACTGTATGCTAGATATTGCAAGGGAACTGACTATAACGAATAAGCTACAAATTTTCAAGATGTGAGATATATTATGTGCGGTATCAAAATTCATTCCAGAAAATGACATTATAGCTTGACCAAAAATATCAATTATTAATGCACCTAGTATTCCTTTATAGAAAACATCATTTATCTTATACAATTTCTTTTTGTAAAAATATGCTAACGCTAACGAAAAAAGGACAAGTGATGGAATTTCGTAAGGTCGATGTACAAAGTAATTTGTTACTATAATGGGAAATATGGAGAAAAATGATACTACAACTACGCTTATCGCCAGGATGGCAAAAACGACTAGTGAGAATAATAACAATGAAGCATGTAGTCTTTCACCGTCGTTATCACCAATAGCATGTTGCAAATCTTTATTGTCATTCTTGTGAAGGCTTTGCCTCTCTGAAGAGGATTGATTCTCGGATGGGCTGGTTGGAGAATACTTGAGCACTGCGTATACTAACATACCTCCAAGAAACGTACGTCCAGCGAACCAGGTTTGGGGGATAAAATATCGAAGAAAAACAGAATCGCCTGCAGCATTATACGAAAAGACGGCATGTAGTAAGTCTATGACGGTTACAGTGAGAAATCCTACACCAACAAAAAGTGTAAATTTTTCGTTCAACATGTATGCTCTTGTTATGCAATAGAATCCAACTATAGCCGATAATACTACAGCTATGATTTCAAAGTAAAAATGATGTACATCTGAGGTAACCCAGTTTTCAGGGTTAACAGAAATAATAGTTATGATTATAAGTATTAATGAAGGAAAAATAGTGTATTTAATATGATATGAATTCAAGATTGATGGAAGTAAAAATGAATTCATATTAATCATATTAAGCACGCTTTGTCATAATATAAGTCAAAACGTTTGTGCTGTTGTGGTTGGGACTCGAATCCTTGGGCCACAGTTGGAAATTCTTCCATACAAAGACAATAAAGACATGGAGTCCGCATTCACAGTCGATTTGACTCTGAACTAACTATGCCTAAAATCCCTTGATGTCCAGTGATTCAGAAAAAGGCTGTTCGAAACCTTGCGCCCCTTGTGTCAATTCTTCCCTGGAAGACAAAAGGTTACCTGTAATATTAAACGAGCCTATCATTTCCTCTACAACAGGTAGGAAATCTTCAAAAAGCTCCGTTGTCGCCCTGTATGTCATCCCATATTCCACTCCATCACAATCTATACCAGCAATTACTAACTGAGTTATCATGGGTTTGGAATCAAGTGCCATGAGTCTAAATGTGTTAATTGCGCTAGAGACTTTTATTGAATTTACCATATATTTTTCACATTCAGTTGGCTGTATCAAGCGGTATCTTGGTTCACTTTGATCATATGCAAGATAAGAATCCATCAGATCAATATTATCAGAAAGTATCGATTCATCAGCATATAACGATAGCGTGACAAACGATCCTCCTACAGGATGAAAGAAATAGAGATCAATTGGTGCGTAGGTTTCTTCGCTTGGTTTAGTCGGGCTCCAGTCTGATGGATACTTGATAGTAAATAGGCCATTTTTTTCTTTGAATGTCTTCCACTTTACTTTATCTACTGAGTAGACAGGTGTCAAGGGTAGAATCAAAATTGCAATTGCTATAACCGTCAGCGATATCGACCACAGGATTTTTCTCTGCAGGATATGCATTGGTAATGAGTTGATGATTAAGATCTAGTAATTCATTCTGTATACAAATAATAATTTGTAACATTAATCAGCTGTGCTTGTTATGAAATTAGAATAGGAGGACCAGACAACCACATGCTAAAAAGGATAGAAAAGATCAACGAGATACCTTTAACACAACAGTTTTTGACAATTATTATGACTTGTTCTCGGATTAGTATCCGAACCATTAGACTATACTTGGGATTCATACATTCTATGATAATATCTTTTATGGTGAGGAACTGCAGCCTGAAAGTAATGTGGAAGACTGTCACTTGTTAGAAGATGGAAAGAAATAACGTCGGTCTCGATTCGGTAGGATCCAAAACACTAGCATATGGAATCTCTCCCGAGCAAAACTTGTACATTGACACATGGTAATTGACTCGAACCTACACTTTACGAACCGAGAGTAATAGCCGTGCTGTCTGATTGCTAGGCAAAGCATAGAAAAAGAATTGCTTTCTCGAATAAAGTGGGGCGAGAATCTGTCGCATTGACTTCGACTGCCTATGAGGAATAGAATATTGTCGCAAAAACCTTTATAGGATCATGAATTCGGGTTTGTATGTTCAAAGGGCAAAGCAAGTTGCCATTTCTTGCTATAGGTGTAGTTATAGTGCTTGTGATCAACATAGCGACTATGTCTTTTAGTTTTGCTGTTACATCTACAGGTCAAAAGAGACAAATTACACTAACAGCGATGCTTGAAGATCAAGGAGATCCTACTAGATGGAATACCTTGATTTTGCCTGCTCTGCAGGAATTGAGAGCGAGACATCCAGATAAAGACATACAATTAAACTACACAACATTTCCGTATGCTCAGGCCAGATTACAGATGCTAAAAGCATTGACCAACCAGACTCCAATTGACCTGGTATCTCTAGATCAAATATGGCTAGGAGAATTTGCTCAGAAAGGACTTCTAACGGATCTTACTAACCTTACACAAGATTGGGGTAGATCTCCTGAATGGTATCAAGCAAACTGGGATGGTGGTATTTACCAGGGTAATGTTTATGGAATATGGGCATGGACCGATGTCAGAGGTATTTGGTATTGGAAGGATTTATTGGGTGAAGCGGGCGTTAATCCTAATTCCTTGGAGACTTGGGATGGATATATCACAGCTGCTAAGAAACTTAGATCAGTTCTCATGCCTCGAGGAATAGAGGGTATTCATCTTACTGGTGCTAACCATTCTCCTGATCTTTGGTATCCATATCTCTGGATTATGGGAGGAGAAATAGTTGAATTGAAGCCTGGACATCCATCAAAAGGTAGCTACTGGTTTCCAGCGTATAATAGCAGTGAAGGAGTGAGGGCACTGGAATTTCTCAAACAACAGGTAAATGCTGGTATAAAGCCACAGAAAAACCATTTTTGGGGAATAGAGTTTCTGGATAGGAAGTTTGCAGTTATGATTGAAGCATTACAACACCACATAGGTGAAAGATTTCCTATAACCTCTCCTGAAAAGAAACATGAATTCGAACAGAGAGTTGGTTTTATCCCAATGTTTCCAATACCTGATAAGAATTATCATACTAGCAGCTTAATGGGAGGATGGGAACTTGGTATTCCTAACACATCAATTCACAAGGATCTTGCGTGGGAATTTCTTACGATATTGGTAGAACCCAGAATACTTGCTCCATACTTAGCTGCACATTCAAATCTACCCACCCAGATACCAATAGGCGAGGGACCTTATGCACAAGATTTGAACGCATCTACGCCATATTATGATGAATTGATCAGCATGCTCAAAGTTGCTAGAAACCGTCCCAGTATACCTGAATATCCACAGTTAGCTGAGAACATAAGACAAGCGATAGAACAAATCTACAATGGTACGAAGGAACCAAAGCAAGCATTGGATGACGCAGCCGCTGCATCTGCGAAGGTCCTTGGATGGTAAACAGCATTGTGAACGATAAAGTCTTAACATTTTATCACCATAAATCCATGGATGTAAATTTGAATTCATTCAAAATTAACCTAGTGGGTACCTCCATAAGATACCAAAAATGGTATTCAATTAACACATAAATCCGATGAAAAATCAATATCTATAGATTTTCTGTATTCCTGACTAATTTGTTGTAAAGAAATGCAGAAGAATGTTTGAACAACATCATTTATTGACTGAGCAAATTCCATATTAAAGACGAGAGCTTGCCTTTCTCATTCAATCCAAGGGTTGAAATATTGACATCAGCTACACCAGTATTGCATAGTACTACGATACCTCTATTAGTAGCAGGATTGAAACCCATAAAGGCATTGTAACCACCAATAGTCCCACCATTATGCCAGATGATTTCGTTACCAAGGTTAGTGGTTATGATCCATCCTAATCCAATATAAAGTTCAATATTATCATTTTTACCTGATACATCAATATTGTTTGGTATTAAAAAGCCTGTACTATGTCTTATTAAATGTGATGCTTGCATTGCGCTATCTAACTTGGTTTTAATTAATCCAGCATTAGCTGAGATAAATTTCAACAGATCATTGGCAGATGAATAAAGTCCACCGCCTGGAACAAGGGGATTTGAGATATTAAATAGAGGAAGTTCCCGGCCAGATAAATGTCCTATTGCCATTCGAGATTCTTGTTGATCTGAAAGGTAGATACTTGTACTATTCATACCCAATACATCTAGAATTCGTTTTGTTAATAGTTCATCATAAGAGGACATATTTGATTTCAAGGTTAATATGCGACCAAGCAATCCCACACCAAAAGTCGAATATTCATATTTTGAGCCTGGCTCTCTCGTAATTGTAGTGTTTGCAAGGCCCTGATATAGTTGATCAAAGGTATAATTTTTGGTACAACTCATCAGATTTTGCACATGTTGAACTTTATCATCAAGGTTTTGTGCATTTGAAACTGCGAAGCTGGGACAATAATTGGGAGGAAATTCAGGTAAGCCGGAAGTATGAGTAGCCAAGTTTTCTATAGTAATCTTGTGTCCTTTGTATTGAGGTACAATAACGTTAGATGGAAGATACTTGTCAATCGGATCATTTAACTTGATAAGCCCATCTTCTACCATCTCTGCTAACAGAACGGTTGTAAATACTTTAGTGTTAGAACCGATGGCGAAAATTGTATTTTGGTCTACTCTAGTATTATTTGCATCAGACATTTTACCAATGCGATAGAACTGAGTTCCGTTTGGATCAACAATTCCAATAACAATTGCGGCATTAGTTCTATTAATATCTAGAAGGGCATTTATATGAGCCTTGATTTCATCAATTATCTCAAAAGATGACGTCGAGTTAGCCGGCACTTCGTGGGTAGTAAGGGATGAAGCAATAGCGCCAGTAAAAAATTCGGGAGATGAATTTAACAAAGAAGTTATTGTTAAACTTGATACAAGTGTCAAAAGAAATAATGAGATTATACCGCTAACCACAATTTGACAACCTTTCAGATGTATTTAAGGTTCTCCATTTTGTAAACTGGGATACAAAATATGATTTGATCACTGAATCTGCTGCTACCTCTAAACGTGACAATGATGTATCTAATTGTAACTCTAGCCAAACAGGCAAAGTAGCGATGGACCATAACCGTCAAGACTGCATTCTGAATCATAATTTTATGCCTGGTTCCGAGGGACTAATCTGATTTTTCATGTGAATTCTTGCTAGAATTTTATACTACTTCCTAGAATATTTTTGATAATACATTATGGATAACAAGCCGTAGATCAAGATCCGGCCAGATGTAATATTTGTTACTAATTCCGTTGGTACAGAAATTATACCCACCTCAGAAGCGCACGAAATAGAATTGATAATTGTAGGAACCAGAGGCATGTCTGGTATCAAAAAACATGTTGTTAGGTGTACTGCTTCAGGGATCGTCGTATGCCCCATTGTCCATTCTAGTGGTAAAATAAATCACACACTCTAATGACCTCGTTTATCTTCTTCAAGAGTTGACTTTCGCATTTAATTAAATAATGAGCTGCCTCAGCTTTAAGTGGTTCGTTACCGTTTATCAGAAGACTTGTCGGTAAATTTTTTTTGATTCACACATCGCTTACACAACCACCTATTTCCATCCCTATATCTATGATAGAGTTTTAGTCCTTGTCTATCACAACTGTCGCAATGGGCGTCTGGAACATTAGTAGCCTTCGTCTGCCATGGCAATATTGTATTACTCAATATCCTTAATAACCGTCATATTGACGGAATATAATGGGAGTTGAATATTGAAAGACTGCAAATCTTGCTATCAATTGTCTCAATTAATCATAGAGTTCTAATTTTGTGTGGAATCAAGGTAGGAAGCTGCATTGGCGTTACTAAATACAGTAATTGATTTTGATTCTGGATACAAAGTTTTATAAACATGAAAGAATATCCTAAATGAATTTGTTTGGCACTGACCTTAGAATAATATCACAAAAAATGATACTAGGGTGTCTTTAAATCAGTTATTTAGCAAAAATGCTTGAGTTGCGTGAGGCATAATCAGTGAGACTCCCAGCGCGGTCATATATTTATTGTTTAAAGAGGTAATTCTCTAGTTTGAGAGCATTTAGCAGAATCTATTAGTATTATTATTTCCATTCCCATGTTTTGTCAGAAAAATTACCCTCGGCATCAACCTGTGCTTCGAAAACTCCTACGAGGTTGTTAAGAGAACTTAATCTGCCAGTCGACTCAGACGTGAAGAATATTGCCCCACGCCACTTCAACGTACCTGAAGAGTCAAATTTGCCTATTCCCTCGCCAGTATATGTTACCAATTCTCCCTCTGTACTCATAATCACTCCGTTACCTACTCCATGAAGCACTCCTTTTGATGTCTGACTGGCAACATAGGTGAGCGTTTCAGTTACTTGTGCTCCCCTTAAATTACCAGTTGCAGATATGCTTGTCTCCATCCTGGGGCCTTCGACACTTAAGACTCTTTGACTTGTTATTTTTCCTTTGAATTCCCCAATAAATTCACCTAACATAACTGTGTCACCAAGTCACATTGACTTAAGTTTTCCTACGCTGAATGACAAGTTCAGCACACATGTTTCACCTTGACAGATACTTTAGTGCTTGATATCATTGTTAAATACATACCAAAAAAATCTGCGACAAATGAGACAATCGAAGTACCTCAGGAAATACCGATCATATGTTAAAAATGGATTCGGTGAATAGATCACTCCTCATGGCATAGACAACCCTCACTTTTCTAGTTTGATAACCGGCTCTGGCAACTGAACCTCAGCTGACACCAAGTAGACCGTAACAAATGGTTGTTCTGCGCGAAGGACTATTGAGTCAGCTATAAAAGGGATTGATGCTGAATAATACTGGGGCGAGTCTCCGTATTGTGGCTTCAATACTGCCCCTGCAGCCAAAACTTCTACTGTCCCATGAGTGACATTGCCAGCCGCAAGGTCGCCGAATTCTTTCTCTACCATAGAGAGAGTCGCAGTATCAACGGGTACTCTTTGTCCCAGGATCACCTCAACAGGTGTAGAGGCTCTAAAATTCAAGATACCAGTATAGGCACGCTCATCTTCTCTGAATGGGAGGATTATTGCTCTGTGCGTATCATTAAGATAAGGATGTTCAAATACTTCTGATACAGATATTCCCCGATGAAGTATTTTATCTCCAGTTTCATTCAAATTTACATTTACGCTTTCTGATGATGTGGACATATTCCCACCCGCAATTTGGCCATGCGAATACTGATTCGATTGAATAGTAATGACTAGTATCAAAACCCCCAGAACTGAAGCAGTCGTAAATGATGCAGCATGCGAGTATTTCAAATTTCTGAAGATAGACTTCGTTTGCATGCTTAAAAGGGTTTTGTCAATAATGTGATATCAAGTACGACTTTCCGTAAGATTTTCTATTATTTCCAAGTCATGAGATGTAATTTTACACAAGCCCCAGTCAAGTTAAACATAATCTGACATCACAGACTATCTGTTAGTCAGATTCAAAATAAGCAACATGGAGATCCGTTAGTTAATTTTTCGTCTAGCAATGACGATGATTAAAACTTTATTAACATCTCAAAAGATTTCATGGTATGTCTGATGAATCAGACGACAAAAACTTAGGCAATGGGAGTAAGATAACTCGGCGTGATTTTATAAAGTTTTTAGGAGCCGCTGGTGCTGCAGTTACTTTACCATCTCTTGTGCCATTTGGAAGTGCTTTTGGTGGTAACATAATCAGTATTAGTAGTAACTCGAACACTAAGACAAACGTAACTAGTTATCAGGCAAACTTAATAGTATTCAATTGAGTACTAGTACGAATTCGGTATATACATTTCAATTTGGATGGGACTGCTCCTCAAGTATCCAATTCAAACGGAAGCAGAACCACGGCTAACGCAGATAACTTCCCTGTACTTTCTGGGATGGGAATAGCAATGTATGTTCTCCGTCTTGAAAAAGGTGGAGTGCGCGAACCCCATTGGCATCCCAATGCTTCTGAACTGAGTTACTGTATAGAGGGACAAGCATCTATGACCATATTCAGCCCTGGTGATAATCATGATACGTTTACTATTAAACCAGGAGAAATGACCTATGTTCCACAAGGTTACATTCATGATATTCAAAATGTTGGTGATGACGAAGTTAAATTTGTGATAGCATTCAACAATGAACTTCCCCAAGATTTGGGGATATCAGGTTCAGTAGGTTGGATGACAAATCGTGTAATGGACGCTACATTCGGAATTAAACCACCTGGATTTTTTGATACGCTAAATTACAAGGTCTTACAGGACGTAGTAATAGCGCCCAAGCCAGCAGTAGTTTCACCTTCTAATTATGCGGTAAGCATTCCTAATGCCCACAAGTTTAATTTAGCAGCAATGCCACCTCAAATTCAAACTGCAGGGGGCAGTGTGGCTTTAGGAAATGCAAATATCTTTCCCATACTCAATGGACTGGCATTATACTTATTGCGATTTGCACCAAGCGGCATTAGGGAGCCTCACTGGCATCCTAACGCCGCTGAACTAGATTATGTTATTAACGGCAATGCGCGAATGACAATATTCAGTCCTGATGGGACAGGAAATACATTTGAAATTGGGCCTGGACAAATAGTCTTCATTCCACCTGCATATTTTCATTATATAGAAAACATAGATCCTGCTAACGCGACTGAATTTCTAGTATTTTTCAATAATGAAAGACCAGAAGATACCGGTATTTCCGGTGCTCTTAGTTCTTATTCAAATGAAGTATTAGCGGCTGTCTATAATTCAGATCCTATCTTCTTCAGTTCACTTCCTAGATTGGAACAGGATGAATTTCTAGTTTCAGGGGCGGGATAGTGTGTATATGTATGTAGAATCATTATTTCTGGTTCTTCGAATGCAAACTACCTAGCACAGACTCTAAAAACAATAACATGTATATCCCAATCTTGAGGACAAAGGAATCCCGTTAAATCTGAAGCATTCCCGTAATCCATTATTCCCCACTTTCTCGATGATGTTCTTAATTATCGCTAACAGAAATGCATAGAGCATATTGGCATTAGCTTTATTTTTTTATTACTAATATTATTTTTTTAACAGATTGTTTCCGGACTCAATATGCTACCATATGAGGTATCATTAGTAGCAGTTATCTTGTTTCAGACTAGATATCATAATATTTTTCAATAGCATTTATTCTGTTATCAATCTCCCTTAATATCCAATCCTGGTGTATCTTACCTTTTTGAGGTGTGAATACCTCTACACTTTTCACTTCCTCTAAAGACTCAATTTTCTCAAGTCCGGTATCAATTTCGAATATACTGCTTACAACTAGTTGAAAATTCATGAGGTATTCTTGGTACATCACCAACATGCCCCAATTTCACTTTCCCACTTCCCATTCTCTGACGGATAGATTTCCTTCCCTATCTATTTTGAATTCGAAGAGTCCTATCACACCATTCATAAAAGCTAGCTCGCTTGTTGTTGATCGAGGAGTACTCCAGAGTGTCACTCCATGGACTATTATATTTCCGTCCGAAACAAGGTTCCCTACTGATTGGCTGGTCCAGCTTGCAAAGTCGCCACCTCTAGTCCTTAGAATACCCTGACCTTTACCGCTAAATGTTCCATCGTCATTAAGTGTGCTTATGATTGTCCCAATGTTTATTGCATTTACAACAAAACCCGTCCCATTATTGATACTAGTGTTGGCCATGAAACTGGTTTCTAACTGAGGTTGGGGAGAAACAGCAAGTACTCTTTGTCCGGTAATTCTGCCTTGCTCTACAAACAATGGTTCCCCAAGCGACGCTGTGAGGGAAGTAGCATTGCTTCCTACATCCTGGGAGGTTGTTAACTCACTTTGAGCAAAGGAATCAAACGCTCCAATGCTAAAAATAGCTGACAGGATTCCTGCTAATAGAGTCGCGTTATATTTACTAGGGTGCATAGTTCCCGCGATTGACAAGGTCTTTTCTAATGTTGGATATAGAATGACCTGCGGATGACCCTGGCTCCCATCATGCAGGTCAATACTTTCCTTTTGGAACAATTCCTTTACTCCAACAATATAGTCTTTCAACTGAATTTACCGCTTCTTACTGGTACTACGGCTCACTGGTCTTTTCTTTTTCATTAGTTTTGGTTTTGTTTTCCTCTTGCTAGCCGCAGGTTTTGATTTCCAAGTCCTTATTGATTTATCTATGCTCTCAACTCTTTTTTGAAGCGAATTAAATTGAGCATGTTTCTTTCTAATGACTTCGTGTTCCTTCTTTACAGAATATAGAGTCTTGTCAATTCGGATTAGTTGTTTTTGAATTCCATTAACCGAGTCTTGTAAAGATCTAGTTTTATCAATTTGTTTTTTAAGCTCATTTTCTAATTTACTTGTCAATCTATCCTGAGCGGGCCTTCGGCTACCCCGTTTTTTCTTTTTGTCTTCTTCTTCTTCGGATTCCTCCGTCTTCTTCCTCTTCCCCCTCTTCTGCTTGCAAGGTAATTGCCTTTTCTTGTTCTTGAAGTACTCGATCTTCCTCTACGCCAGTCGGTGTTTCGTTGGTACGATTTGTCTCTTCAGGTAATGGTTCTCCCTCGCCCTCCTGACTATTAAAACCAGAAACATTTGATTCATCACCTGCTTCACCATTTCCACTGCCCTCATTGACAGATTCTTCTCTGTCGATATAGCCTGATAGTTCATCCTCCGATGCACTCATGTTTGTTATTATGACTTTATAGTAAATAAACATGGTAGGGGTGGCTAAATCTTGTAATCGATAATTAGCTCTGTTAATCAAGGATCACTTGCAATCTTTGTATCTTGCACCTTACCTTCTTCTAATTAATATTTACATCACACCAACAGTGGCCTTCTTGCAGAGTGCAATTTGCACACTGACATGTACTAATCTGGTTTTTGTGTGAATTTAATTTTATGATTCTGTTATTTACCCGTAATTGGCTGTTAAAACTGAAGGTCTCTGCCATAAAAAGTTATGAAACTATGAATTAGTTGGAGAACCCTTCGACTACACTTGAAACAAGTTTGCGAGCGATCTCGCCACCATTATCAAGATCGGGATTAAAGATAGTGATATCCATCCCTACGGCCTGTCCTGATCTTAATAGGATTTTTAAAAGCTTGCTGAGTTCGGTAAAGTTCATTCCACCCTTCATTCTGTAATCTACTGCTGGCATTACTTTGTCATCGAGAACATCCACGTCAAAATGAATCCAAAATCCTTCAAGATTCTCATTTAGTAATTTATCAAGAGATACTGATGCAGCTCTCTCTATTCCCATCTTCCTAACCCCTTCCAAATCTAGAACAAAAATATTACTTTCTCTTACGTTTTGAGAACCGTATGCCATTGCTTCTTCAGCATCTCTGTGACCAAACAACACAATATTATCATCTTGAACCAGTGGTTTGAGACCGTCGATATTAGTTAAAATATCCGGACCACGGCCGGAAACTATTGCAAGATCCATGTCAGCGACTTCTCCAGTTGGCGAAGCTTCTGGTTGATAAAAATCAGCATGTCCATCAATAAAGAAAAGTCCATACTTTCCTAAGCGCCTTAAAGCCAAAAGGTTACCTATCAGGATACTGCAATCACCCCCAAGCACCAATGGAAATTTATTTTCCTCCAATACGAAGGTGACTGCTTCAGCAAGCAGCAAAGAATAATCATGAATTCCCTGAGGATTAAGCAAATGTGTCGCTATGTCTCGCTTCGGATTATAAGTCGGTGCCTCAATTCTTCCGACATGTTCGGCACAAAGTTGTCCTAACAAATTAGCACTTTTCAGTGAGTCTGGAAGATGTTGTACACCTGTCAGTTTTAGTCCCAAAATCGATGGAGCTTCGATGACACCAATTTTCAGCAATTGTATATTGAATACACATATTATTTAATTGAGTTCCATGTTATCTCCTTTACGACAACGACTATATTCGTATCATTCAAGTTGATGTTACTTGTTAATCTGTCAACAGTAATCTAAAGGTCTTTTTTCCGAGATCTTAGGAAGATGTAATCAGACCTGATGAATACTGAGTCTAAATAGACTTCGTTATTAAATGTAGAGATCTTATTGTTGCGAATTGTTTTTGGACATTTGAGCAAATGCCTCCTTCGCAGCTATTTCAATCTCATCCTTGGACATATCTTTTTTATGAGTGGCAACTTCCCAAATGTGTCCATAAGGATCTTTTAATTGCCCATATCTATCGCCCCAAAAGGCATCCATCAAGGGCATGTGGACCTTAGCTCCCGCAGCTTGAGCTGTATCAAAGAACCTGTCCGCATCTTCTACGTAAAGAGATAGAAGCACTGTAGTTCTCCCCAATGAACTAGGTGAGCCAACATTGTCCCCGCACATGTCCTGTAAATAATCCGCAATCATTAGATTGTGATCCCTGATCTTTATTACTGCATGTACTATACTCTTTCCATCAGGTAGAGTATGCCGATATTCCTCTTGTGCTCCAAAGGCCTTCTTGTAAAACTCAATCGCATCAGCTGCATTACTCACAAAGAGGTGAGGTGTTATTCCTTCATACCCTTTTGGAATTGGGTTAACACGTGAATTGGACATTGCAAATGATTTGTGTGTAGATAATTTAAATGTTCAAAGTATACCATTGAATAGGATTGATTTGATAGGCATATGGAGGGATTCCTTACTAGCGGGGGATCTCAACCATAGTCAGGTAGTAATTCATCAATACTTTTACCAAACAAGACTAGTATACCCTTACATGGTAACTATCATATGATATAACGTTCCGATCATTAGTATTATTGAATCATATTACAGACATATTTTCCTTGATAACATATATTTGAAACCAGGGGTAAATCCACCAATGGCTGTGCGTCAATATAGCTCGAATCAACAAGTGGCCTAGAACCTAATAATTTATTTGATTGATTGGCTCAGAATTACTTTTTCACCAAATATTCTACCATTATCATTTGAGGCTACGTAGACTGGAACCTTCGATCCATTTGCGTAATTTTCCCACCATGACACGTAAACATTGTCTCCTTCCGCCTTGAGCGAGATATCCAGTGATGCTGTGGTACTTGAATTACTAAGGTTCGTTGCGTTTTGAATACTTTTTCCTTTATCTAAACTCGACGTAAAGAATACTTCGAAGTTACCCGTTTTGTTAGTAGACCAGGCAAAATAAACATTGTCACCTACTGCATCAATTGGAGCAAGAAGAACAGGTGAGATAAGATCTTGATCACCAGCAGTTTTGAGATCTATTGGTTGTATGGAACTGTCGGAGGGGATTGTCGAATTGGTGGTATTGGGTGGGAACTGACCAAATGCCCCAGGTATTAGAAATTGTCCAAATAAGCAGGCACCGAGAGATATGAATATTGTAACAGAAAAGGCCAAGTAATGCCACTTCAATAGCAATGAACTCCCATGTATGAAGTCAATTATTGTTGGTATACTTGCACATGTAAGTCTGTAAAATAAATACGCTACTATTACCGGAAAGAAATATTATGCTGCCAACTAGCTTTTACCTATCTTAATTTGACAATTATAGTAAAAGCTCCATCACTCCTCTACCTTTCGTTAATTGTTAACTTACTGCTTTACGCCTACTTCATCCCGGTCATATCATCTGATGTCTTTGCGCTTTTCGCACGACAGGAAATAACAACAGGATCTCATGATGCAATTCAAATTAATGGTACGAATGGCAGACAGAGAGCGGCTGATTACAAGGACCTTCTTGACAACTCTTCAGACATTCAAAGGATTACCTACAGCAGCGACGGTAAAATGCTCAATGCTACAATTTGGTTAGATGGTCCGGTACGTGCCATACCATCCAAGTATGGTGCAAACACGATAGTTTATGGAGCCCTCGTCGATGTAGATAACAATCCCGCAACCGGAAAATTTGGTGTAGATTATCAAAAAGAAATTCAATGGACGAACAAGACAGCTTCATGGAATAGTGTTTTATACGAATATTCATCTCCTCAGGATTATAGAGTTTTGGACCAACAAAGGAATAATACAGAATTCTTTTTAGAAAACAAAACTTTTGCCCTTATTTCGATTGATCTAAAGTCTTTGACTTCCCCGGCAGTATTTAGAGTGCTCTATTACGCTATAGTCATTTATGACAATTTAAAAATGGTTCTAGATCTTAGCAACTGGATAGATATCCCGCCACCACAATATGTGTTTTTAACCACACCTTCACCAATTGTGATCAGGCAGGGTGAGCAGAAGAATATTGGCGTGCAGCTAATTTCGAGCAAGGGCACATTGACGAATGTTTCTAATTACCAACCTCTAGTAAATTATACTTCTTTGATAATAGAATACAATCCGGATACAGTTAATCAGACACAGTCGGGCTTTGCACCAGCACATTTTAATGTTAATGCACCTCTGGGAACTCCTGTCGGCCAATATGTCATTCCCATACTCACAAAGATTTCTACAGGCTCCATCTTCCCATCGGACTTCGTTAATCTAGGCAATCAAAATGTGTCGATCAATAGTAAGGGTTTCAGTACCACAACTGCCAATATGACCATTTCTGTAGTTGAAGCTCCAACAATCTCTGAACAGATTAAAGAATTTTGGAGTGTATATGGTGCCATGATTTCAATAGTTGGTGCAGGTCTCGCCGGAGGACTTTCAACTTACCTTTTTGATTATCTAAAAAACAGGAAGAAAAAGGTAGCGTGAAAAGACCCAGGATTACATCACCTTAATAACAATCGGATTTTCATTTTGATAATATTTTCTATTGCCGATTTAAAAAAAATTACCATATTTGAACTAACCACAAATTATAAATTATTATTAGACACTACATCTAATATCTAACCCTGTAAATGAAGATAACCAATAATAATTGTAATACTCGTGTCTCTGCATATAGAAATGGTAAAACTATGGACCAATGTAAAGATGAAGCCAGAAAAAATTCAGAATTGCTCTCAGACGAAATTTCAAGGAATGGTGAGATTTCATGGACTAGGGTATTAGAAGTAGCAGACCATGATGAACTAGTTTACAAATTGACGCTAAAATATCTTAGACAAAATGGATTTGATATTGGTAACAACGTTATGCCACGAGTTAAACCATTGAATATAGTCTAAAGTGACAATGCCTTGTAAATAATTTGATATATGACAGGTTAGAGCTTTTGAACTTCTACGTTGTGTATACTATTCTATCAAAAACACTGGTATGACTGCAAATGCCTCCATCTAAATTATTATTAGTTCGAATAAAGCAATGAACTGTACAAGCAAGCTGCATCTCGCCCGAATTCCTAATTTGGTTCATCTTATTTGGTCCCTTAGATAATATAGATTCACCTATAACACTTCAAGGGCTTGCCACGCACTTGCCGTATTATGAGTTTAGCTCCACAAGAATTAGAAGACAATGCAAGCAAGTATGCTGCTGAGGCGATTAGGTTTGATTCTCAGGGTACCCGCGGACTAGCAATACAAGCATACCAGAGAGCGACCGAATCACTAGTTAAGCTTATTCAGCTATATCCAGACTACAAACTAAATAAAATCTATATGGAAAGGGTTAGTGCTTACCAAAATAGAATCAAAGCGTTAGCTAGCGGTATTACTGATTTGCGATCCGATCAAAACACCCGGAGCACTAAGACCAACCAACAGGATAGGTCCGACAGCAACTTAGACAATATGAAAAAAGCAGAGAAAGCAGAGAATCTCGGAGCTGAGTTTGATGATTTGGTTATGAAAGACAAGCCTCAAGTTTCATGGGATCAAGTCATAGGATTAGATGATGCTAAGAGCGCAATTAGAGAATCAATAGTCTACCCAACAAAGCGCATGGATTTATTTCCTTTAGGTTGGCCGCGCGGTATACTGCTGTATGGTCCACCGGGTTGTGGGAAGACATTACTGGCTGGCAGCTGCGGCTGCAGAAATAGATGGTTATTTCGTAAATGTTGATGCAGCAGCAATGATGAGCAAATGGCTGGGTGAAGCAGAAAAAAATGTTTCCAAGCTTTTTATTCTAGCTCGTAGGCTTCACGATAGCGAAGGAGTTCCAATTCTTCTTTTTATAGATGAAATAGATTCGCTGCCTTGGTTCAAGAAATGGTGAAGTGGGCGGAGAAGTCCGGGTTAAGAATCAATTTCTTACAGAGATGGACGGAATAAATGACAAGGCTAAGAATTCAAAATTATATGTTATTGGTGCAACCAATAAGCCTTGGACTCTAGAATCAGGATTCTTACGAAGGTTTCAGAAGAGGATCTACGTAACTCTTCCCGATCACTTATCTCGATTGCATTTATTTCAACAGTATACTGAACCCTTAAAGATGGAAAAATTGCTGAAGTCAGAAACTCTTTCAGAGCTAACGCATGGCTACAGCGCGAGTGATATCAAGGACATATGTCAATCAGCCCAACTTCGAGTTGTGGATGAGCTCTTTAAAAGTGGAAAGGCATTGGAAACAGAAGCGCGTACCAGGCCGATATCTCTCACCGATTTCAAAGATATCCTAAAGAGGAGGAAACCTAGTGTAAGTATAGACATGATGAAGGCTTATGCTCGTTGGAGCGAGCAGTTTAAGGCTCTTTAGATAAGATTCCCTAGTGCCGCTAGAATGACAGGTTAGTTCTCTTGGACCATTGCCAGGTTTTTTCCAACCGTGAATCAAGGAAGTCTTTACAAGGTAAGAAATTCAGACTTATCTTGTATTGGGGGGTGTATAAATGCAAGATCTTACCAAACCTCCATAGTATCAGTTCATCCATTTAAGAATAGACCTAACACTATTTACCAAAGCACCGATTTAGAAAACTATGAAAGTGAGGGTTTACTTCTGCAAAGAGCCTGATATTGAGATTATTATAAAAGGTAATAAAATTGGTAGACAAGCATTAGTTACTATTTACGATTTAGTCTGGGAATGTGAGTTTAAGAATATTCTGAATGTAGGAAGAATATGGCTCAAGTTTAAAGAAGAGAACAAACCCTTTGGAATGGCTCTAAGAGATAAGAGACCTCATAGTAAGATCTCTCCAGGAGATATTATTCAGATTGATAAAGAGTACTATATGGTTAATTCAGTTGGTGCCAGAAAAATAAGACTTGTTGATTAAGTTCATTTCTAGATTTATCGTACAAGATAGGTAACTATATTATTTGTACAATTACTTGCAGTAGTTTTACTATTTACGCACAGAAGTTGTCATAGCTTGTGCTTTTCGTCATAGTGTTGCAAGTACTGATCGTCAGTTTCGAATGTGACTTTACATTTGCTGCAAATGCCCGGTTCGTTATCCTTATAATCAGATTCGTCACGGTTAGCGTACTTGTCATTCGTCCTCGCGAAGTACTCATCGTTATCCCTCACAGACTCTGGATATTTTGCGTAAGACGTCATGACATGATTTGGATGAAATAATATAAATACATTTGATTTATTTCAGAAGAGCATTCATGTCGCCGGTTTATGCCTTTCATCATAATGTTGTTTATACTCTAACTCCGTAGTGAACATGATATTACATTTGCTACACATCAGAGGTTCATCTAATTCATCCCCAACCCGCACATCTTGACTTATTCCTGTTTCTGCACTTCTATATCTGCAATATTCATTGTCACATTCGTAAAATTTTATTTGTTTTTGGGGACTGTCAGAATCTGCTGCAATTTCACTAATAGGCCTCATATAACCTTCATTGCACATAGGGCATAATCTTAAATTGTCAGCCATGCTTCTTTCTTATTCCATTAAAGCCTAAAGAGACTCACATTATTTCATTGTTGCTGAGTATTAGTGCTCTGGCTCGACCCCGCACAGAGCTTGACATAGTATTTAGGGATCATGTGCAATATCATATTATAGAATGACTGAGCGATCTGACCCGGAGTTTAAACCAATAGAAAGAGAAGCGAAAAATAAAGACAGGATCTATTTTTGTGTAGGTTGTGGAAGCGTAGCAACTCAAACTGCATTTTTCAAAACTGAAGGTGCTATCATTGTTGAAAGATATTGTGATGCTTGCGCTTCAAAATTCAATCAATCAACGCCCGAAACGTAGTTCCTTTGCACGACTCATAACTTAGAGAATGCCCTTTCCGCGCATCTATCGCAATATCTCTGCTGCTGTACTACCTTTGCACCCTGGATTGGATAGGTAGCCATCTCTGTAGATTGTGCTCCACAGATGCAACAATGTTTCCAAGGTTGATTCTTTTCCTAACTTCAGGTTCTACCTGTCAGAACATAATTGAAACAAAATAGACATAGCGACTGAATGGAAGATTACAGGACTTGCCTGCATCATACAGGCCGAATGTAAAATCTGACATAGGAATACATTTGGTCAAACATCTTTCTATCCTTTCTATTTTAACACGGCCCTGAACGGCCTCCATTTCGCTCGCTCCATTTCTGCGGCGATTCTAAATGATGAGATTGTTCTACCCATCTGCGTTATTCAAGAACCGGCCGCTCTAAACTCATCATGATTTATGACATCATGCTGTGCCCACTTCATGATTTATGACATCATGACAGTCATCGGTACAAAAGTGTTTTCGGCGGCGTCACCTAAATAAGAAGACAACCTTTGGATCTTGCTATTGCTAGTAAAGTTAAGCAAGATGCTTCTTCAGACTAATGCAAGTGTCGCAATATCTCTCTAAAATGGTCGTACCTACAGATTCAAACATGGCGAACTGGGTGGCTTCATTATGACATAGACTACAGAACTTCTTGGCTGGGTTCTTATCTTTACTTCCAGCCTTTATTTTCTCTTCTGGCCTGATTGGACGTAAACCTTTGAATACTTTCTCCACTCAACCAAAGTAATTATTGAGGTTGCCCATTAGGTCATTCGTTTATTTACTTTCACTACATAAGTAATTTAGATTCTGCAGAAGGAAGATACAGTTTCAACGGAAAACTTGTTATTCCATCGTGACGCAGTCATCTGCGAACACGATGATGACTATCTTGGCTACCTCTGAGGGTTCAAACCATTTGTTATATTACCAGGCTTTATGAATATTATTGCGATCTGCTGCAACAATTTTTGCAGTACTATCACGCTTAACATCTATCGTACTCTTACATTTTGAGGTGTTTACGGGTAGCCACATTTCCTGGCTTAACCAACGTCATGACAGTAATAGAAAATATTGCCCCTATCACCGATCCGATCGAAAGCGCAATTATGTCGCCTATAGGCATGTTCCTTCGTACTGCCTATAGTTAAGGTTTTCAATTAATGATTTTATAATATCCCTGTGACAAAAATCTCCTGACTTACAATAACAGAGAAGTGTGATTGTTTCACTCTTCTTTACTCTCTGACGTAACCCTTCAATTTCTTTTACTTCTTCTGGTCGTTTCATCTTAGGAAGGAAATCATCCAAGTATATTTTCTTGTTTGCTTCAGTTCTTATTACTAGCAAGCCATCTTGTTTGTCTCTGCACGTGGGCCCAATACTTGCTTCCAGTTCATCATAATCTACCCATGCAAAGGTCTACCTACAGTAATTAAGATGACAGTGCCACCATTAGCGGGTCTTGAGTTTTTCTTATGGAAACCTGATTTGGACGCGCAACCTGCTTTAACCGGCATTTCTGGTACCCGGGTAACTCACTTTGGGTGTTCGCCTATACAATAATAGATAGTGTTATTCTGTTTGCAATTCGAACATTGTGAAATATGCTGAAGATTGTGATGTTTAAGATCGTCATAATCACAGACTTCCGAATAGGCTGTTTTTGTAGTTTGTTCAGGTAAAAATATTGTAAAGGGTTCGTCGCAATTCTGGCACGAAAAATTAAAGTCTTTCATTTCTCTTGTTGTTCCGTCTTAACATTTTCACCTACAGGCATGTACTCATGCACGCCAATCCTAATCTGTCTTTGTTTACAATTGTCACAAACGAATATTCTTCTGCCTCCAATATCTCTAAATTCGCCAACCGATTCCCCTGGTGCTAGAACTTCTCCAGTAGCCTTAAGACGGCCTCTTTTACACGCAGTACACAAGTCTAAGTTTTCGCTCATTGTACAATAATCATCAGATTCACAAGCCATTTTTCATGGTCAGAAAGCCTGTGCATATTATGTAATTAGTATTACTGTATTTTAACCGTATCACGCGAATTAAACATTCATTGTGAATCTGGGAAACACAACACCGCAAAAATGTACATCATTTTCGATCTGCTTTGTAATGTGTTGCCTATACTATGGTGCTTCAATTAATTCGTATTCATAAAGTTGACTCTTTAATTTGTCTTCATGTTGACTATAATCTTAAATGATGTTCGGATAATGATCGTTTGATCAATTTACATGTACATGGGTTATATGTCAAGACTGTTATCGCCAAGACTGTTTATCTATCAACATCAATCAATCAATCAAGAATGAAAATAAAAATGATTTGGAATTATTTCACTCGTCAAATAGCGGATCTGAGATCCTGCAAAGATTCAATCCATTTTCAGTTAATATTATCATGTCACCCTCAATATCAATATTATGTGTTTGGGCTGAATATCTCTCTAGTATTCTGCGAAAATATTCCAATTCAAGGCTATTATATTCATCGCACCATATTTGAAATAGGCTGAATTCAGATGGTTGGCCTTTACGTGCGATCTTAGACCTTCTGCAAAGATCGTTGCTCAGAGATTGAGTTATTTTTCTATAATGCTCTTCGTCTATCCTCGGCTTATCATTACCGTCAGACAATGTTTTGCGGCGAGAGATTGACTATTTATGCTTGATCTCAACTATAATAATATCCGATCTTTTTAAAACAGACATTACAATATCTTTCTATGTAGATGAGAGAATGCTTCCTGACAACAAATTACAAGTAGACTTTGAGAAAGAATTACGGACTAATTTTACAGGATACAATATGCCCCTTACCCGATGGTGGAATATTCGGTCCTGTAACAAATCTCATTGCAATGCCTACAGGAATATAGCAAATTACGTTATCACACAAATCGATCCCGTTCCCTCTTTGGTTATAGATTATGGATGTGGGACTGGCAGATTACTTGGCAATCTTGCTATCAGATTTGGAGAAGCGAAGTTTATTGGGATTGATGGATCTCCTGCAATGTTGAAAACTGCAAAGACTTATTTAAGAAATATAGCGCCCGATCTTCTCAATAGAATAAAACTATTGAAGGCACCTCTTCCCAGTAAATTATTACTCAATAAAAGGGCAGATTTAGTTACCTTCACCTTTCCACATATCCTTTCAAACCTCTACAATTTAGATTTTAACTCTTTTCTCGAGTTTCTTACATTCAGCGAGATTGAACATGCAATGATTTTGGCTGAAGGTAGAGGGGTGGAAGACGTAAGTAAAGAACATACTGATGAGGATCCCGACTTATTACAATCGTTACTGGTAAACAGAGTCATTTCAAAAAATTTGCGTTCATTAGTCAAGAGAGGAGGATACTGCGTACGTGTAGAATATGCTAATGCAAGAAGAGAAGAATTCTCTAACGTATTCCAAAAGCGATTTTCATTTCAAGAGGGATCACTAGATAACTCTCCCTCTAATCTGAAGGTACCGCAACTCTTCGAACTCGTGCGGTCTGAATATCATCGTTCGAAAGTAATGGAAGACACATACGAACAGACAGGCGACGAGAGTGACAAAAAGGGTGGATACTGGATTAGTTTGCTTAAAGCACTAGGCTGAGTTGGACTCCCAACAGGTATTACATCCGTCATTCATCTTATAAGACTGGTACCTAAATTTCAAAGATATCTGAAGAACTTTTTGGAGGCGTCTTAACCTCAGGATTCACTTCATCTATGTTCTTTGCCAATTGCGCTAATTTGATATTTGTAAGAATATCGCGAATTTGGTCTAGTTCGGTACTGGATCTTATTATTATACCTCTCTTCTTTGTTGGTGAACCTGACTTGTCTACGGGATTAACTTCGATGACTATTAATTCTGGTCTGCTTCTGGATGTAGGTATTTTTAGTAAGAAAACACCAGTAATACTTGTGACCTTTCTCTCCCAATCGGTTCCTTCCTTTAAAAATTGTGTGAGTCTTTCGTCTGCCATTATCTATTTAAGGAGAGTTGGATCCTTAAAGACATACCGAAATGTATAGGAAATTATTGGGAGTTCAATTATTCAAATGAGAAAAATTTGACATGGGCAAATGTGCATTTTGTATTTTCTATCCACACCCATTCCTTTTAATTCCAGAAGATTCAATCGTTTCTTGGACAACTAGAATTACCGTATTGGAAGTGCGGCATCCATTGGCAAAAGGAATCAACAGCGATATTGAAAATTTCTCATCCTACCAGTCAACTCATCCGCACTTTCTTTTCTTCTTCAAATGGACTTGAATTCAGTTGCTCCCGGTCAACTTGAACTGTCAAATACAATTAGAACAACTCATCTCTCAAATGGGACGTAGATGTGACAATTGTAAGGAAAAATTGGGCCGTGTAGTTCTATTGACAAAGGAGAATGAAAAAGGTAACGTGTTAGATGAAAGATGGTATCTTACGTGAGTATATGAAAGGGGAAAGGCAGATTCAAAAAAGAGAAACGGCTAATATTCTCACTTCCAAAGAATTTCTTCTAAAGGTGTCTTGAAAAAAACAGACAGATGACACTTTGGAGACACTGGATTTGTTGGAAATACTTTTCGGATTTCTTATTTTTTCATGGCGAAGAATATGAAAGTGTAGTCAAGACCTGTTTCCTTCCAATGCACAACCTTATCCAAATGTGTATAGTCTATAGGTTCAATCAGTTTCAGACCGGATTTCTCGCCAATCGTTATAGCACGTTCTATTTCATTTCTATCAAAGATCTTGTCAGGCGTTCCTTGTGAGAGAACGCATTTTGTATTGATAATTTTTTCTGGCCAGTAGTCTGTAGATGTCATCAGAAATCCACCCTTTTTGAGAATCCTATTCATCTCTATGAAGTATCTTTGGACATCAATACCGTGTTCAATTACAGACAAAGAGGTTACAAAATCAAACATATCATTTTGGTAATTAGTTGCCTCTAAATTCTGGATTGAAAGGTTAAGAGGCTTATCATTGTGCATCTCAACTATCGGCTTGTACTCTCGCTTATAGAGCGAATATGCTACATTCATGAAATTCCGGCTGTACCTAGGCTTTAAGACCAAATCACAACCATAAAGATTCCTGAAACCCAGTCTCTTGAGCATGGGCAATATGGGAGAGTCGTTGCAACCAACGTCGAGTATGAAGGAATTTCTATCGGCTTTGCTCAACATCTCAATCATTTTGTAGGTGTCCCACGACTTGCTCTGGTCATGATGGAGAAAAAGGTTAAGCGCTTTAAGATGTTTCTTTGCCTCGGTTACCTGAGAAGAAGTCTTTAAGACTGAATTGCGAGAGAGAGTTGTAACATGCCTAATGTCATTGCCCTCAGATGTTGTCTTGCCATCCACTTTGCCTAGTTTCAATGTCAGAATGAACACAACTCACTGAAATATTATCTTACCACCATGGGCTTTATCAGACATCCTGGCTTGTCTCCCTTCCCAGTTTACCCCTTTTTACGCACGATTTTTCACAGGATTCCAAGGAGTACGGAAAACGGTCATAGTTAAGACAGGGGAGATAAAAATTAAAATCAACCTTTACAGTCATCATACAAGGTACTTCCACCTTCGGGTATGAGTAGAGACCCCCGTATGTTTGAATTTAGTGAATGCAAATAAGGATGGTTTGTGGCTATTTCTTGATCATCTAGGTTTATAGTCTAGATTGATGGAAATATCCCATCCCGGCGTAAGCATGGCGATCGCAGGCTTCATTGCAGGTATATCACATCTGTCTAGCATAGTCCTTGTGTATGAATTGCTATTAGGTCCTGTTACTAAGTGATAGGGAATCTTTGCACCATTGAACATATCAGTCACTTTGAAAAAGCACTTATAGGCCTGTTTTGCGTCGGAACCTGAAAGAACGGTTATTGAAGGTGCATCAGGAATAAAATCTATGTTGTCCGGAAGAAATGGAATACATTGTCCTTTAGTCAAGAGACCAGGTGGATCGGACGGAAGTATCTCATCCGAGACTATCTTACCTGTTGCCGGATCAAATGGGAACCCTTGACAGACGAACTGTTTTCCGTGCTTTTCAGTGTAGACAATGAAAAGATGATATCCTGTAACAGAACCAATAGGCGGAGGAAATGTGACGTGGATTGCCTTTCCTCTTACATCAATTTTTTCAACGAACTTTTGGAATGCAGAGGCACTTTGAACTGAGGGTGAAGTTGAGATCATTGAATACATAATCAACGTTCAATCTCAATGCTTACAAGAGGTGTAATTCTCACATTTATCTACCTGATTCACTTATATTTATCTTTCATAGAGTCTCGAGGTTGCTCAATATTCTTGACACATACATCACAATACTTTTCTAATTTTGAAGCCCCTACAACATCAAAAACAGCAATTTGTCTTGTAATATTAGCACAATTAATACAAAATTTGTTTTTATCTCGCTCATTAGGGACGCGTTCTATAAACCGGTGGTTGACTTAAAGAATTATCATATTCGTTTAACCTGTCTTTTGTAATTTCTATAGGCCACTCTTAGTCCATACTGGCTGCTACCAATTCATCTTCCATCCTTTTTATTTTTAAGTCTTATTTCAGGTTGACCAAGTAAGTATTTCTTGAGCGCTGGCCCTGCATATTCTATTACATCTATGGCACAACATTTTGTCAAACCATTGGTAGAGTGATTGTGTTTCTTCACATCTTTCACAATAAATACATCATTTGAGTCAGACTTTTAACAAGATGTGTAAAAGTAGTAGTTTATTATTGGTAGGAATTATTTCTTATCGTCAATCCCAACCACGAGAAGACCTTTGACATTCCGATAATCCCTTTTCCGTCAGCGTAACATTGTTTTCATCGATTTTAACGAGGCCCTCTTCTTCGGCATATTTTCTAAGCGTATCTAAAACTAATTTTCTGATTTCACTAGGTGATGCCCTCAAACCGATATTTAAGAGATATTTGTTGAAGAGGCCGATATTATAGAAATCCTTAAACTTGAAATCTGTGGGTAGGTTATTTTCCCTAGCACTTTGATGCTTATCGCAAAGTTCTTCCATGAACTTACAGATTATCATTTTTTTATCGCGATCTATAATGTCGACCATGACAAGCAGTCGTTTACTTGATTATCTCTTGTCACATTTAGCAATTCTCTTTTCCTTGGGTCATCGGCTGCTGATATCATTTAATAAGTGCCCTAGGCATAGTGCCTTTCCATAGATTAAATATTGATATTTCAATGCCATGTAATTCAGAGATTGCTCTTATCTTACTTCATCTTTCTCAGTACTGCCAATATTTCATGCAACTTCTTTTGATAAAATAAAATTCTGCTTTATACAGGTTTAGGGCTGGAAGGGATTAGGGACAAATTTGTCACTATATCGAGGTCCAGAAATTTCATGAATTTGTTGAATTTGTGCATTAGAAGGTTTTTGTCCAAATTTACTCCTTAATAACTTCCACATAACGTGTCCTCATGGTGGGATTATCATGGAAGGTTGAATGTGATGTTGTTGATTGTCTTGGAATCTGGACTCCATAGGATCTTTGAATAGTATAGTTACTCACAGAAATGAACGAACTTTCAATTGGGCTTTCAGTCAAGAGAGATTACGATTCCAACCAATTTACCTTTAGTACGAGAAAACAAGCCGGATAGCATTGCCTTGAATCCATATTTCTTCTTTCTTTGTTTTAAAGCATGCTCTAACTCTTCCGGAGTCGCCAAAACTCCTTTTCCGTTTAGCCATTCACCTTTGGGTCCTCCTCTCATACCAGATGGCACAATGCGAACTTTTGAATTTTTTCGCAGACGCTTGATCTTACCGGTCTCATTCCTAGTCACAACAAAAATCTTGTTGCCATCAATTGTGAACCATACTGGTGTTGTCACTGCCTGTCCATTTCTTCTGTACGTTTCAACAATTATATACTGATGTCCCGAAAATCTCGATATCTGATCAGACGGAGAAGACACGAACCTAATGTGTTCTCCCTTTTATTATTACTTTCTGTCAATTTACGGAAAAGAAATGTGCCATTCTTGCAATGTTGGATTCGAAGAGTGACTGTTGGTTGAAGCACCAAAATACATAAAAGAGGTGGATTAACAGCTAATACCTGAAGCGCAGAAAAGAGCGCATCATACTTCAGTTAGATCATCCTATTAACATTCTTAACTTGGCTAAGCAAAGACGTTCCTATTTCAATTACTAGCACATATATGAGGATTCTACCTTAATTTTCTTCCGTCAATATGTCATACAGTCGCCGCATGCCCCGACTTCCAGGAGTTAATAAGCTGAGAGTTGCCGTTGTCGTAATTATAGTTATCATTATTATTGTCGTTATGGTAGAATCAGTTGTAACGGTTCAAGCAGGTTACAGAGGCGTAGTTCTATACCTTGGCGCAGTAGAAGACCGTGTTTTAGGAGAAGGACTGCATTTTATCACCCCGTTCGTAGAACAAGTGGTTCAAATGGAAGTCCGTACGCAGAAATTCCAAGCTGAGGCTTCAGCTGCTTCAAAGGATCTCCAGGAAGTACAAACAGTAATAGCACTGAACTATAGGATAGATCCCCAACAGACCAACAAGATTTATCAGCTTTTAGGTGTTAATTATCAGGACCGAGTTATTTCTCCTACCATACAAGAATCAGTCAAGTCCAGTGTTGCAAAATTTAACGCTGAAGAATTAATTACAAAGAGAGAAACTGCGAAAAATGTTATCGCTGAAGCTATCCGTACCACCCTGGCTTCAAACAACATCGCCACCCAAAACGTGTTTATTACAGATTTCCAGTTCTCCCAGTCATTTGCAGATCAGATAGAGCAGAAAGTCGTCGCTTTTCAAAAATTCCTCACGGAACAAAATAATCTCAGGACAGTACAAGTTGTAGCAAATCAGACCGTAGTCCAGGCTGAAGCTGACCGCAAGATCAAATGTAGCAAAGGCCGATGGAGAAGCTCAAGCTATCAATATAATAACAGAGCAGCTGCGATCTAGTCCAGAGTACCTTCAGTGGCAGGCAATTAACAGATGGAATGGCCAATTGCCCTACGCTAGCGGAAGTGGCGCAGTCCCCTTTTTCCAGCTCCCTTCGCCACAAATTCAAACAACAAACCAAACGAATCAGTCACTAGGAGCTCAGGGTCAGATTAGCAGGTAATGGAACAAAATAATCTAAGGACTGTACCTATGCATTAGGAAGTGGCGGCGGGGTTCCCTTCTTTCAGTTACCCGTCACTGGAAATATTACCAATTCGTGACAGTGCTAACTATTCCCAAAGTAACCCCTCAACCTGCAGATAAATATTCTTAAGCCAGTGAGAGCCCGTTGTTTTTGCTTAGTGACAAACCAAATCAGAGTATTTTGCAACCATTCAGGATTTTCTTTGGCTTTTTTAGCAACGTTAGTGATTCCGCCTGTAAGTCAAGTCCATCAATTTTCATAAGATTCAATAAATATTCAACCCTTTTAGGATATTGTCTCCGTGTTTCATATGCTTTTAGAGCGTAAAGGAAATTAGCGAGTGGATCTGATGTAAAACAGTTGTCCGCTGTGCTTAACTCTGGCGTCAAAATCGAATAATATTGAAGTGGGCCGTATTTAATGATTCAATATTGAGTTTAGTGAGGCCTGAATTTATTCAGAAGTGGGCCGGAAGGGATTTGAACCCTCGACCCCCGCCATGTCAAGGCGGTATCTTAACCAGGCTAGACCACCGGCCCCACGTGTCAATGGAAGAATTTTTCTCATTCATATCTGAAACTGAGCAGTTTGTATTTCTGTAGACAGCTCTTCCTTATGCGATTCTTACGTCTAAATATAAACCACACTGAAACACTAATCTCATAAATCCGAATATTTTTGAATGTAACCCAATACGAGATGAACTGTCAAATCAAGGACATTCAGATCGGTTAAGTTTCTTTAAGTACAGACAAGAAATTTCCAGCAGGATCTTTGAACCAAGCTATTTCAGGATTCCCCCTACAAATCCCTTTCTCATCAGTCTTCAGCTCGCCTTCGTTGTAGATTTCAAAACGTACTCCTAATTTTACCAGGTCGTCAACAGCTTGGTCAACATTATCAACAAGAAAATTAAGGATGGTGAAAGTTGCAGGGGTATGATCAGATTTTGGATATATGAATATCTCGTTACCACCTAAGAGACTCTAAGGTTATTCCTTCATTTGATTCTGAAATATCAAGTCCTAGCGTATTACCATAGAACTGGAAAACGTTTCGTATCTTTGAAGATTGCCATATGCCATGATATAGCGTACCTAAACTATAATAAGATATAGAAATGCCAGATCGCGTCCTATGGCCAAAGTAGTCCTAAGATATATTAAATTGCATGGAAGTCACGTATTCCTATATCCGTTTACCAAGAATATAGGACTAGGTGGCTTTAACATACTTTTTTTAACTCACCCTATTGACCTTCCAGGGAAAATATTTTAAATTGCTCGTATCAATACTGAAGTATGGATCCTATATTCTAGAAACTTAACGCCGAATTTCGTTTAGAGAGGTGACTTTGCACGCAATGAATAAAATAACTGCTGGCAGAGAAATTCTTGAACATTTCCATCCTTCATGTTATTTCAACCCCAATATCAGAGCGAACATTTCAACCGAAGTTGACATTAAGATTAGAGCCGAGGGGTTCGATTTGTTAGACCGTCAAATACTTTTCGTCACGAACCCTTTACTGGATGACTCAGGAAAATTAATCAGAATTGCCCCCGGGTCATTTGAAGTGATAAAGGAAGGTATAGTGGATAATAGGAGATAACAGTGGATAATAGGAGATAATGAGAGGGTAATGAGGGGATAATAGAGAATAATGCTATGTTGACAGAATTTCTTTATGTTTGCATGTTAATAGTACAAAAAAATATTTACTCCTGTTGCTAAGCAATGATGTGACTCCAAAAAGATGACCTTTAGTAAAGATGAAAAAGAACGTCTGGTAATTGACCTGTAAAGAAAGGAAAGACACGCGCAGAGATTGCTCACGCTGTGAAAATGAGCTTTTAAGACAATCCAGCATTATCATTGCTCGATATGAAGACTCTCTTCTGTCCCGATTACCGAGCAAGTTTTCACAGACTCTGACTAAGTTTTAAGGAGGGCCTCGACCCATTATCAGGTAGCTATTCGAACTCGATCTTCCTGCAGAAATCGCCGAAGCATACTATCTTGCCTTTAAAAGACTTATCGGGCTTTCCAATTTCGCAAAGCTATACCGATATAGGCAAATCCTTAACAGACTTTATAACTCTTTTTAACGAAGCAAAGTCTCGAAATATTACAATAGACAATGTAAAACAAGCCATTAGCATTTCAATTCGACTACCTGGTATCCTAAATCACCACGAGCTAACTTCTGAACTCCAACAGTTTCATTTCTCTTCCAAAGCAAAACAGGAACTTCAACAGCTAAATGCCCAATTAGCGATATTACGAGGTTTAACAATTTCCGAGAATTCTAAATTTCAATACGCATACCAACAGGTGCATAACTTGAATGAAGAATATATGCGCTTAGTTCGAACAATGGACGGATTAAAGGAAATAAAGATTACCAAGATTGTAAACGGCTATTGAGTCAGTAGTTGGCAATATTGTTAACAATCACATTTTGATTATTGCGATTGCCATTGGAGTGGTCCTTAACACACTGGAAAGTCATGCGACACCTGAATCCCGGCCTTATGTGAGCGGTTTTAGTAATGATTTAATTGACAAAACGAATAATTCAGCCCTTCTCAAACTGGATGAGATTCTGACCTCTTTTCATTTAAGACTTTTAGAACAAACTTTCGCAGAATTGGGCAAAGAGAATCCAATGATCACCTTAGAACGCTCGTTAGAAATAACAGAAAGACAGAGAAGTCAACTAGATATCGTTCTAAAGAATGGGAATAGAAAATAGAAAAGTCATGACTTAAACTTTTTACAGATTAAGTAAGAGTTTGTATTCGAGAGCAATCCCCTTCCTTAACAACCCGGCAAGTGCATTCAACAAAGCCTTCCAATTCCTTTTCGTGCGAGACAATTATTACTTGAGACGCGCTAAGTCCATCAAACACATACTTTAACTGGTACATCTGCTCTTTGCTGAATCCGTCTGTGGGTTCATCCAGTATCAGCAAATTATCATCCATATCTGCAAGCCTCTTGATAACTTCGTTTAACGCAAGCCTGTATGCCATAGCAACTGCAGTCTTCTCCCCCACTTAGAGTGTCAACTTCCATTTGATGCCCATTCTGATGGATTACTGGTGCAAAACACTAGTCTCACTCAACCATAATGTCTGGAGAGTCCACTAATAAGTTAAACCATTTTTGGAATTGATGAGCAAACCCTTCATTGATTGTTTTCATAACATATGTCTCTATGATATCCAAAGAAGGAATGAAACATTCGCCCAGCCACCTTGCCATGTTATCCATGTATTGCAGTTCTTCGTACGTTTTGCGCAAGGATTCGACCTTTTTGCATATTTCCGTTATATTGTCCTGCGCTTCTTTCACAATAGAGGTTTTGACAGCCAGCTGCTGTTTGTGCTCAGACAATTCATATGCAACGCTTGATCTTTCTGATTCCAGTTTTGGTAATTGAATTAAATCACCGTTCTTTGACTTGTAAGAGGATTCTAGTCTTGGAATTTCTTCAGCTACCTCCTTAATATCATTGTCTATTTCCACTATTGATTTTTCAACAAATTCAGACTGCTCGACTGTCTTTGTTTTTGACTGTGCAATAAATAGGTCCTCAAGGTACTTTTTCTCCACGTTATCATTTTGGTATAGCGTGAGGACACTCTGGCAGTTCGCGTAATTTTCATTAACATTTGAGAGTGATTCGAGGTTCGAATTTGCAGATATTAATTGTGCTTTTTCTGGCGCCCCAAAATCGTTACTTTCAAGTCTTTTCATCAAAAGCTCCAGCCGTCTAACTGCTTCCTTCATTTTTTCTGATGCATTGACGCCAGCCACTCTTTTGGTATTCAGTCCAGAAATTTCAACCCTTACAGAATTCAGCTCCAACTCCAGTTTTTCATTCTGCTCAATTTTGGAACCGATTTCATTCCTTCTGCTTTTCGAACACCTTGCATGCATCGTTTAGGGCCGAACAGTCTCTCTCA
>CAWBGD010000014.1:0-38267 GCA_963788355.1 uncultured Nitrososphaeraceae archaeon
GGCTGGCCGGATTTGAACCGGCGACCTCCAGCGCCCGAGGCTGGCATCCTAACCAAGCTAGACAACAGCCCCAACACAAAGAGCAACTAATAACGCTCTATTATAAGATATTTTTCTTATCAGAATCCTACACAGGCAAGGATGTTTATCCCTAATTCATAAGGACCGTGAGATTTCATCTATTTTCCACACTTGTGCAGTCTTGCTCTCAGATCTTTGCACATGACCATCCATAATTAGGCGCCAGACAATTTTTGCTGCGATGGGCAATGAGCCACTTGCCCCTGGGGAATTATAGTTTAGAACATGTAGAGAATCCTTATTTTCAACAATCAACATCTCTGGTACAAAATCTCCATTTTTATCAATTAATGAGGATCTAATCCCAGCTGATCCTCGATTGGTAAAGGCAGAAGATTTTAGGGCGGGAAGAAATTCTCTAACCCTGCCTATCATAGCTTTTTTCGATAAAGAGCTCCAGAATTCCTTGGATATCAGGCGTATGAACTCTGGTTTCATTATCAGTTTCAATAAAGGCCCTTTGCTAAATGATTCAGAAATTTTGATTAATGATCTTCTAAAATCAGTTCTCCAAGAATATGCATAAGGATTGAATACAGGAACTGCATTTGGGCCTATTTCTCTTCGACCATCCACTCTTAATATCCAATGTGGATCAAGAAATGGATACTCTGCATGTTTAGGAACTGAATATATGCTCCTATGGGTTAGATCAAAGTATAGTTGAGGAGCTTGCCAATATTCTCCTCTAAAATAAAGATTCTCGTACTGCTCAGCCAGATTCATTGAATGAGCAATATCTAGGGAACTCCCACCTGCAGCATTTATTACATAATCTGCGGATATTTCTTTTTCTGATTCCTTACCAATAGTAACTAAATGATGATTGTTATCGGAAAATTTTAAGAATTTATGATTAGGTAATATACTGCACCCAAACTTCTGTGCATCTTCTATAATCTGTTTCGTAATCAATCCGTAATCTGTTGCAGCATCCCTGAAACATAGTATTGCTGAATGACATTTGACATTTGGTTCTATTCTAAGCATTTCATCGCGTGTAAATAGTTTTAATTCATTTTCAGTAAGTCCATTGCTAAATCCCCATTTCAGATATTTATCTAATACGTTTTCTTCTTCCTCAGACGTAGCGACTTCAATGACTCCATCCTCTTTGAAGGGTAGATTATTTAGATGGCAGTATTCCTTTAACATTTCAAATCCCTTTAAGGCTGCCTTCGCTGTCAACCTTCTTTCGTCCGGATGATACAGAAATGGAGCATGAACTCTTCCGGTATTTCTTCCACTTGCATGCATTCCAAAATTGCCCTCTTGCTCAAGAACGATCACCTTAGATTTTGTAGAAGTGGCCAAAAAATAAGCAATTGAGCTGCCCAAAATTCCTCCGCCTATAACTGCGACATCGAAGTGATAAATCAAATATTTATTTCCTATCGTATTGAATTATTGTTAAAATGACGATTATGTATCTGAATATCAATTTCTATTCAAATGACCCTTGCCATGTTTTTCAGAATGATAATTTATTGCATTGTAAAAAGCCACAATTGAAGATGCATTAAGTATCTTTCCTTCAGAGAGTAACTTCAAAACTTCCTTTACAGTCATAAATGCCGGTTCAATTAACTCCATTGTCCCTAACTGTTGGAGTCCTTCGTACTCTAGGTCGTATGCAACAAAGAGGTATCCCTTCTGATCAAACATTGTATAGTCCAAAGTATAGGAACCAATACCGATTATTTTGTTTGCTTTGTATCCAGTCTCTTCTCTTAGCTCTCTTGCAGCTGCTTCTTTTGGCTCTTCCCCAGGCTCAATATAACCAGAAGGCACCTCAATCTGAATAGAGTTAATCAAATGTCTGTAACTTTTTATGACCAAAATTTGATCCTTTGAAATAAAAGGAACTACTGTAGAATAGTTTTTCCTTTTTATTCTTGTGTAAATCTTTTCCGTTCCCCCGATATTGATAACATCTTCATAAACTTGAATGAAATTGTTGGAGTGTACGTGCTTTGAAGATTCGATTTTCCACCCTTTGGGCAGAGTGCCCTTATTTATCATATAGCATGTTATATCATTTGAGGTAATATGAATTCGCAGGCAGCTCTATCCTTTTTAGATCAGGTTCTAAACTGAGTATTAGCAAATATACTATACTATTCTGTAAATCTTGATAGGGGTGAAACCGAATCCGTAGATTAGATATTATGCAGGATTATAATTGAGAATAATCATATAATCATACGCCGGCCAATTTGATCGTTCCGTAGATGCAGGCATCTTTCAAATTTCTAATTTCATCCATCTTATGCCTCCTTTTTTCTACCACATATCCACTTTTAGAATGGTAAAAAATAACCATATCTTTTGGATAGAAAGAGAGCATGTCGTGATTGGCTGAATCAAACCACATATGTCTAATGTGTGTTCTCTCCCACGAGAATAATGTCTCTATCGAACCATCAAAATGAAAAGAACTCCCACACGGACACTCGACATCCCTCCAATTTCCTTCCATGTTATGAAGCCAGGTCTTCTTATATTCCTTCATTACTGCCTTATGTTATTTATCTCATACAGAATTATATGTTTGTTGTTGTAGCAGGGCTATGGTGCCTTTATATATCATGCAAGTATGTATGGAAAACTAATTCCTGCTGGAACGACGCACAGAACAGGTACTCGGACAGAAAAAGTATTTCAGGGTTTGCTGATAATACATTAACTCTAATGGTAGACATGTATGTTCTAATAGTTTGTGACCTTCGTTACACTGAAGAAATTGCTACAGAGTTACGAAAAATTAATCAAGTACAAGAAGCCCATGTGCTTAACGGTGTTTACGATATTATTGTAAAGATGTCTGCAGCAACACCAAAAGACCTAGAGCAGGTATATTCAAGAATTAGACATCTCAATGGAATTAGAACGACCTCAACCTTAGTGGGATATACAAAGATGTGAGTTTAACTGTAGTACTCGATAGATCATGTTAGATTGCCTAAACTAGCACAAATAGACAATCATTCTGAACCTCCACAATTACGATAATTTCACAAGGTTCTAAGTTTGGTAAAAAATTAATCTCTTTTCCAAAAACATTCAAGCGATTTTAGAAGATACTTGCCGGTAATCTCTAAAGTGAAGTATGATCTAGGATTTGTTGTAAAAGCGGAAAATCCGCCCGAATGACTTCTGTCTTTAATTACCATAAGAATTGCGATACGCATTTTTCACGAGTTGAAAATATTTTGTAGGTTCCAGTCTGGCCTCTTCTGTCGTGCGATCATATATGGTGTTTACAAGATTCAGGTTAGGCGTGTCATTGGGGACAAAGCTCCATTCCCAATAAGCCATTCCCCATATCTCAACATCCTTGAATTTATCCACTATAGCATTCGCTTCCTCCTGATTTATGTCACTCCGGTTGGCATCTATCTTCCAGATTTTGTTACCCTCTTCATTTACCATGGCAGTTCGCTTTACGTTGTTCCATTCTCCAATATACAATGGAATGCCCGTAATCTTGCTTGCGTTTAAATAAAGTTCGAGCTTCTCACTTTGGTATCTGGAGGAAGGAAGTCCATACAGGCTCATCTTCAGTACTATATTTTTCTTATCTTCAGGAACCATCTTTGCCATATTCTGATCATTAACCTCTATCAGGCTTTTTGCATCTAGAGGAACATTGATGCTATAGACTATGATTTTATCGGTAATTTTTCTTAGTTCATTTGTAATGAAATTATTGTATTTTCCTATCTTGGCCCATTGATCTTTGTTGTGAATTTGGGGTTCGCTTAAAATCTCATAGCCCAATGTGCTGGAATGGTCATCCAGAGTCTCTACTATTTTTCCCAGAAATTCCGCCTGAAGGGTCCATCCATCAATACCATCCGTACTTTTAATGCCCCGGTCCCACCATTTTGTCCACCACATTTGTGCAGATGAATACTTTGTTGCACCACCGCTACCTTGCTTGTACAAGGATGGATCATTGAAAAGATATGCGGGAAAACCGGTGCCAGTACCCAGCCATGAAGAAGTTTGAAATTGGTGGTTATCGTAGATGACCTTTATCCCATATTTATCTGCAGTATTCGCGACAACTTCTAGTTCCTCGATAAAAGCAATTGGATCTCTTTCGTAGGACTCCCAATAAAATCTGTAACGAACGTGATCAATAATATTTGCTTCCTTTAGAGTTTTGAAACTACTTTCATAGTAATTTCCAGGAAATGGATTTTTTAAGCCTTCTCTAGTTTGTGGCATGCTCGAATAGTATCCTCGCATATTTACCCCCAAATGTGGGACATTTACCTGATCCGTAGATTGGGAGTCACTAGTGTCGCCGGCAAATATATCCTCAGTGCTGGTACTAGGAATAATGTTTTGAGCATACGTAAGAGTTGGTAGATTATTTTCAAGCATGTATAGGTCGATTACAATAATGGAAATACATGCCACAAAGGTAGAAGAAAGAATAAACTTTCTAATCATATTAAATCATACAAGAGACAGATTGACTACTTTAAACTTGATTGTAATAATCACTTGGAGCGAAGATCAATAGGGCTTTCAGCTATTTGGAAGATTCCTAACAATATTCACTACATATCTTAGTGCTTCAGCTATTGTTCCTAGGAAATTTAATTCCCACAGAAAGTGTAGGTATATCTAAGTTGAACTAAATCCTGGTTCCGGTAAGTACTAG
This sequence comes from uncultured Nitrososphaeraceae archaeon, assembly GCA_963788355.1. Taxonomy (GTDB): domain Archaea; phylum Thermoproteota; class Nitrososphaeria; order Nitrososphaerales; family Nitrososphaeraceae; genus TA-21. The sequence goes on from CAWBGD010000014.1 coordinate 4,757, forward strand.
ATTTTCTATAAAGACTGAAAAGGCAATGAGATTCGTTCAGTAATGGTATTCATATGGGTTAAGCCTGAAATCGTTTCCGTTTCTTCGATTGCCTCATGTTTATAGGTAGATGAGAAGTCTGTAGTTAACATGAAATTTCTTGCAAGTATCCTTGTTTTGAGAATAGAATTTTATCCGGGATTCCAAGCTTTTAGTAATCTAGTATTTGCACAGTGTTGAAGTGTAAACTCAGCCCGCCGAAATTTGGATTAAGTAAGAAAACTATATATAATGTAATAGGTATTACAATATGTTAGTGATTTGATATGTGGAAAGAACATTTGGGAATTAGGAATATTTTTGAATCTCTGAACAGGGAATTTGCAGACGCAGAGAGTCTACTAGACAAGACATTCGCAACACTCCAAGAATCGGGAGACGACAAGAAACCGACTTTGCCATACTACTATTACGGCTATCAACTAAACGTAGGTCCCGACGGAATACCGCACGTAAAAGAATTCGGGAATGTGAAACCATTAACTCAACGTCCCGGTCCTAGTGGTTCCAAGGAACCTTTGGTTGATACGTCGGTAGACAAGAAACGCAACATACTGAGAATTACTGCAGAGATGCCAGGTTTGAATAAGCAAGACATCAAGGTGCAAGTGCAAGAAGGATTGGTATCAATACATGCGGAGAAGGGAGAGAAGAAATACCATACAGAGCTTCCAGTAGAACATCGACTAGATGAAAATTCTGTGAAAGCAACATACGTGAACGGAATTTTGGAGCTAAACTTCAAACTTAGTGAGCAAGCCAAGCCGAAACGCAAAGAAGTAAAAGTAGACTAGGCCGGTAAGATTTAGGCCTAATCTAACCTGCTGGAGGATAAGTGCTAGTTGTCAACGAGATTGATTGGCTCGTTTGAGATCGCCGAGAGCATAAAACCTGTGCCTAGTCGAGTAGATTATAATTTGTTTAACTACTGCTCGACTTGCGCCCTGAAATTTCCAAAGAAAGTACTGCGTTGCAAATATTGTAACCAAAAAGTTAGAACCAAGCCTTGGCATCGTTCAAAAAAAGTTGAACGGAAGCGAATCTGAGCTAAAATAGTTACGGCATGAAAAATCTGTTTATTCACTTCTCTTCTTACGCTAGGATATAGCCTATATTTCGGGCTAGTTAAGGCGCCGAGATAATTTGTGAATGAGCCTTGGTGCCTAGCCACAAAGGCTTCTAGATTTAAATTATCCTTTGGATTATGACCTGTTATGTCTGAAGCAGAAGCATCACAGAATGCCCAAGTACGGCAAAGGGATGGACCAAGGGATTCCATTTACATTGGAAAAAAACCACTGATGGCATATGTCACATCGACTCTAATACAACTAGCAAATCAGCCTTCGGTTACAATCAAGGCAAGAGGCCTTAGCATTGGAAGAGCGGTAGATGTCTCACAAATAATTCTGAAACGCATGGAAAATGCAGGATACACTGTAGGCGAGGTCCGTATCGGTTCAGAAACAGTCCAAGCCGAAGATGGACGGACGCGAAACGTCTCGACGATCGAAATTGAAGTCAAAAAGGCCTAAGTCTCTTCTATACTTTTTGTGATTGTCTTAATACAAAGTCATTTTATAATTGATATTTGGAAAAAGTTGCCACTCTCTATTTAGCCCATCTTAATCCTGTCACCAAGGCTCATGAGACCATTATAGCAAATCTTTCCAAGGAGTACAATGTCTACGTATATCCTGTAATATTTCTTAAAAATAACATAGAGATCAATACGCGGACATTTCCCTTTCCTTATGAGATACGAAAAGTCATGCTGGAAGGACTAACTACGCGACTAAATAATGTCAATATACTGCCAGATTATTTTTTCGAATCCCCATATGTGAAATATCTGCCTCCTTTTATTTCTCCGTACTCGTGGACCCTGCGCAAACAAATACTTAGAAATGTAAAAGAAGAAGAATTCATTTCTTACACGGGTGATTTTGCAGAGAGACTAGCATTGAATCTGTATAATCTGCACCCCAAACAGTCAAGGAGACTCGAGATTTCTGCGTCAAAGGTTAAAGAATTGATGTATGACGAAGCGCTTGCTAAGAATAGGGGCACAAACAACGGCAAACAGACTCCAACCGACGGCATGTCAGTATGGAAAGATCTAGTTTCTGACCATGTGGCAAACATCATTATTCATAACTGGAGTATCGTAGAAAAATTCGCTAGAATGAAAGATCGTACGGTGAAAATAATGGGAATGAAATTTCCTGCTGAAGGTATACTTCACTCTTGAAGACTTTTATAAGCCAATTATAGATTTGCCATTCATGAGGGCCAAGGGTGCAGAGCTTGTCTGGTTTGATGGTGAATATGTGAAATGGGGAGAAGCAAAGGTGCCCGTTATGACACATGCATTACATTATGGAACTTCTGTTTTCGAAGGTATACGCGCATATTCGACAGGTAACGATCTCTTTGTCTTCAGATTGAAGGACCACATGGAAAGGCTTCATAGATCCGCTAGACTTTATTCAATTTCAGTTAAATATTCTGTAGAGGAGCTTTGCAGTGCCACTGTGGAATTGATAAAGAAGGCATCTATAAAGGAATCGTGTTATATACGACCTCTCACATTTGTGGGCCTCCATGGTATAGACTTGAATGTGACTAAGGATTCTCCAACTCATACCACCATCATCATTTTTCCCTTTGCCAAATATTTTAATAGTGAAGGAATTTCAGCATGCGTGTCTTCTTGGAGACGAATCGATGATGAATCTATGCCCCCTATGGCAAAAGCTGCAGGTAACTACCTTAATTCTATCCTTGCAACACAGGAAAGCAAGCGCCTAGGATTTGAAGAATCCATACTGCTTGATAGAATCGGAAACGTGAGTGAGGCATCTGGCGAAAATATCTTTCTAGTAAGAAACGGCATAATTTACACACCACAAGTTTCAGATTCTATACTTGAAGGAATAACAAGGCACACGACAATATCTATTGCTAGAGAAATGGGCTATGAAATTGTAGAAAGACCAATCGCTAGGTCAGAACTGTATCTTGCAGAAGAGGTGTTCCTAACAGGGACAGCTGCTGAAATAATAGCGATTATAAAAATTGATGGACATACCGTAGGAGATGGAAAAGAGGGATTAGTGACAAGAGGCATCAGGCAAAAGTACGAGAAAGTAGTGTTCGGTAAAATAGCAAAGTACAAGGAATGGTTAACGCCAGTATGGTAAAAACTGCGAGCAAGAATGGGCATGTTAGAATAGCTGTTATTGGTGTTGGTGGATGGGGAAAGAATCACGCAAGAGTTCTTCATGATCTGGGAGCTTTGGCTGCGGTTTGTGATGTTTCAGACACCAGGGCCAAGGAAGTAGCACGTACGTATGAGTCAAACTACTACCTATCCTTAAACGATCTTTTTACTAATGAAAGAGATCTTGATGCATGCCTTGTATGTACGCCGACTAAGACACATTTAGATGTCGCCAAGAGAGTGATCAATAATGGCTGCCACGTCTTTGTCGAAAAACCACTCTCATTCTCCTCCGTTGAATGCGAAGAAATGGTCGAAGAGGCAAAAAGGAATAAAGTTATATTGACATGTGGATATGTCGAAAGATTCAATCCCGCAGTACAGGATGTGAAAAAGTTAATTCAAGAGAAATCTTACGGAGATCTTATAATGATGGAATTCCATAGAGAAAACAGAATGCCCTTGCACATCAAGGATGTGGGTATCATATATGATACTTCTGTCCATGACATAGATACTGCAATGTTTCTATTTGACAAAAGACCTAAAATGGTATTTGCTCGAGCTGGGAAGAAATTTCATTCGTATGAAGACTTCGCGACGATTATGATTGGCTTTGACGAGCAGAAAGTTGCAATAATCGCATCAAACTGGATTACCCCACAGAAAGTTCGTACATTCTCTGCGGTGTGCACCGAAGGGATTGTTCGGGGAGACTTCCTTACTCAGGACATAAAAATTGAGCAAGCAGAATCCACAATAATACCAAGGCGCCCAAAATTTCAAGAGCCACTAACTCTTGAACTCACGAATTTTATTCAAGTTATACAAGGAAGACTGACCAAACCTCTGGTGACTGCCGAGGATGCGACTAATGTTACTAAGGTGGCCGAGGCAGCACTCCTAAGTAGTAACACCGGATCTCCGATATACATGGAACTGAAATAGAGTATGAGAAAATCGTTACTTGATATCCTTGCTTGTCCTATTGACAAGTTCTATCCCTTAGAATTATACGAAATTAATACAATTAACGATCCAAGCGTAAATGAACCCATAATAAAAGAAGGCATCTTGTACTGTTCGAAGTGCTCTAGGTTTTACCCGATAATGGATGAAATTCCAATAATGCTTCCTGACGATCTTCGAGAGAAGGAAAAAGATATAGAATTTCTTAAGACATGGCAGAAACAAATTCCAGAAAAAATCACGAATTCTGGCCATCCATGGCATTTGTAGAGATGGGCAAGGATAGATAGGAAAATGAATTACGAAGGGTCATCAGAAAACGAAGTAATAAATTATGTTTCAAAAACTGCAAAAATTGGTAACAACGTAAAGATTTGGCATTTCAGTTATATAGGTGACAATACGCAAATTGGTAACAACGTTTCAATAGGTTCACTTGTGCATATCGATTACAATGTTAGAATTGGCGACAATTGCAGAATTGAAGGATCCGTGTACATCCCGCCACTCACAGTAATAGGAAATAATGTGTTCATAGGTCCGGGAGCGAGCATTCACTAATGATCCATATCCAATGAGTCCAAAGATGATAGGTGTTATTGTCGAAGATGGAGCAATAATAGGAGGAAGAGCAGTGTTTAGGCCTGGTGTACGGGTCGGTCGAAATAGCGTGGTTGGTATGGGTTCAATAGTTACCAAGGATGTTCCACCAGAAACCGTTGTGATAGGGCACCCGGCGACCGTGAAATATACAAGAAAAGAATATGATATCAAGAAGGAAGCCTGGAATGCGTCAAAACCCAATTAGTGGTTTAAGGTAAATGATTGATGATTAACTGACCCATTCCACTAAGGGAGTTTCCGGGCAATCAAAAAGACTCTTCTAAAACACACTTTCATTACCTGTTTCCTCAGATTTGTCTGATATTGAGTTTAAGAAATGGTAATTTGTTTTATATTCAAAAGTGGAGACAACGATTGTGTTTTTCGTCAATTGAAGATTTTAAGATTTTATTATGATTGATTGATTGATTGATTGATTGAGTGAGTGAGTGATCGATTAGTTTTAGAATGTGTTATAAATTGGCTACTTAATTGGTTAATCTTCAGTCAGTCAGCCAGTCATCCAGAACATACTAAAATTACTGAAAAAATTTCGCCAGGAAATTCTCGCTGCATGCGGCCTTACCGTAAGCATACATTTAGATATCATTTAATTTACCTCAGTTAACTTAGAAAATAAAATACAATGAATTTTCTTAGGAATTCTATGCATTGGAGTATCCTGCCGGTACCAAAAGATAAGCGATTATTGAAAGGAAGGGACTTCTTTGTACTCTGGTCGAGCCTCGGTGTCGGCTTGCTGGTCTTATCAGCAGGCTCATTTCTCACGGATGCAAGCTTTACTGATGCAATATTAGCAATCTTGATCGGATCCATAGGGGGTTCTGTGTTGCTTGCCTTAGCAGGAAAGATCGGTAGTGACAATGCGGTCCCGTCTTTAGTTAGTACGAGACCATCATTTGGGGTTCGCGGTTCCCACATACCAGCAGTATTAAACGTAATGCAGCTTATTGGTTGGACGATATTTGAAATAATGATAATGTCAACTGCAGCCAATATTTTGGTGGGCGAAATAATTCCATTCTATGTTTGGACTTTAATTTTTGGTTCGATTGTAACTTTGATGGCCCTTGTGGGTCCTTTGGCAGTTATCCGAGATTGGTTGGGTAAATTTGCTATATGGGCTGTCTACGCATCATCTGTCATGATTATTTTCGTACTGTTGTTGTCCGACAAAATCTTGATATTGATATCGTCTGAAGGTAATGGAATGTCTTTTTTTAGTGCACTTGATATAGTCATAGCTATGCCTGTCTCTTGGATACCACTTGCTGCCGACTACAATCGGTTTGCTAAGAATAGTAACAGTGCATTTAAAGGAACAGTGGCTGGTTTTGCGGTGACAAATGTCCTATTTTATTTTGCAGGTGTTCTCTTAGGGGCAGGCGATATTGTTACAATAATTAGTGCAATCCAGTCCATTTTTTTTGGATTCCTGATGCTTGTGCTAATAGTAGACGAAACAGATAATACATTTGCAGATGTATATTCTGCTTCGGTATCTACTCAAAGTATATTTCCCAAATTTGATCAAAGATATCTAATAGCTGGATTTACGGCATTTAGCATCATAATGGCTAACTTGATCCCGATCTCGCAGTACCAGACCTTCTTGCTACTTATTGGAGCAGTATTTGTGCCTTTATTCGGAGTAGTTTTGTCAGACTACTACATTTTGAAGCGAATGCGATATAAGGACGATATTTATTATGACTCAAAGACAAACAGGATTGGGTATACAGCGATCGTTGCCTGGTTTATAGGAGTTGTAGTTTATTTCATACTGTCCTCCCTCTCACCCATTTACATGTCAGGCATACCTCAAATCGGGGCCACAATTCCAAGTTTAATTGTGTCATCTCTATCCTATATTGGGATAAAGTATTCAGTCTCAAAGTTAAGAATGAGAAAATTAGCCCATTAACCCATCAAGTTTCGCTCGTCTCAATTGTCTGAGCCTTTGTTGCTATTATTCTATACTACTTCCAACTCTAAACTATCTATAGACATGCAGTATTTTTGCTATATCGACAGAATAAATTATTTGGTGACTGAATGAGTGGACCGGCATATACGGAAAGATCGGCTATATCCTCCCCCCACCCCCTTTCACAGCCCTCAAGCCTTAAATGCATTAAAATTTAGATTAGATTTAAGATGGGCAATAAGAAGCAAGCAGATTATCCCGCAAATCATAATGAAGTAGAAATGGAAAATACTCCGGAGAATATCAATACTAACGATATCGCCATATCAGACCATAAGGGTGAAGAAGTGGCTACCTCAGAGGATACAATCGATCTTAATGAAGGGGCAGGATCAAAGATATTATTTACTCAGCCTTCCGATGTAGAACTTTTGGATCTAGAAATTCAAGACATTGAAGGTATAGGTCCCACTACAACTAAGAAGCTGCGAGAAGCTGGAATTCTTTCAGTAATGGATTTGGCAGTTGCGAGTGTTGAAGACCTGGCCGTAGATATTAACTCCACAAAGGATAGTGCTGCGTCGTTTATTATGGCAGCTCAAAAGCTTCTAAGAGAATCAAATATTTTAGAAAAAGAGTTCATTACCGCAGACACCGCGCTTAAAAAACGAAGGTCCTTGTTAAGATGTTCTACTGGTTCAGGTGCTCTAGATGATCTTTTTCTTGGAGGAATAGAAACTCAAGCAGTTACAGAATTTTATGGAGAGTTTGGATCTGGGAAATCACAGATCTGCCATACTCTATGTATAACTGCTGGACAACCCATAGAAGCAGGTGGACTTAATAGCGGTGTAATATATGTTGACACTGAAGGTACGTTTAGACCTGAGAGATTAGAAGAGATAGCTAGGGCAAGAGGTGTAGATCCATTTCATGCATTAAAGAATGTTGCCGTATGTAAAGTATATAATAGTGCACATCTGGAGTTGATAATCAAGAATCTAGGTAAGTATGTTGATGATTATAAATCAAAATTGGTCATTATTGACAGTATAATTTCACTACATCGAGCAGAGTTCTCCGGAAGAGGAACTCTGGCTGATAGGCAACAAAGACTCAATGGTATTATGCATAAACTTCTTAGAATATCAGAAATTTACAATGTAGCAGTGATAGTTACCAATCAAGTGCAATCAGCTCCTGATACATTCTTTGGCGATCCGACCAAACCAACTGGCGGTAATGTAATAGGACATGCATCAACATATAGAGTATATCTGAAGAAATCTGGAGAGAATAGAATCGCAAGGATGATCGATTCTCCGTATCATCCATATGGAGATGTCAGGTTTACTGTTAATGAAAGGGGAGCAGATGATCTCGAAGAAGACCTCAAGAAAACTAAGAGAGGAAAGGCAAGTATGTCAAAGGACGACAACTGACAATGCAACAAGACATGTAGATACAATCTAATAGTTAGTGGGCCGTCCTCCAAATCCAGAACATAACAGTAATACAGGTTCTGAATTATATCCAATTTTTAATGAGCCAAGTTAATGCAGCAAGCGGGCCCGGTGGGCTTCGATCCCACGATCTGCGGTTCCGAAGACCGCCGCGATATCCTGGCTACGCTACGAGCCCTCACTCTAGACAGTTACTAAGACAGAAAAGGAGAGCTTCTATATCAACTGACCTGACTGGCAGAAAATTATCAAGGTTATAGAGCACCGGCTCTGCTGAACGTGTAAGGCCCTTACCTTTTAGTAATATTAAGCTTAATTTGTCGGAGTGGGAAAATGAATAAGAATTTTGATTGAATTTGAGCCACTATCGCAATTTATGCATAACAATTTAACCCGGGGATACTTGTCTAGATTTGTTAATTGAAAGTATCTGATAGGACTAGCGGAGTCGAGTACGCTATTCGTGATATTATATTACATGCCAGAGAATACGAAAAATCTGGCAAAGAAATAATTTATTTGAATATAGGAGATCCAGTGAAATATGATTTCAAGACTCCATCTCATATCAAGGAGGCATTAATTGATTCTATTCAAAAAGATTTGAATTTCTATGCAGAGTCAGAGGGGCTTCCTGAGCTGCGTGAAGCAATAGCTGAAAAAGAATCACGCAAAGGTCTTTCTGTAACGGCAGAAGATGTCTTGGTAACTAATGGGGTATCGGAGGGACTGGATATGACTATGGCGTCCATCGTAGAACCAAAAACAGAAGTTCTCATGCCCGGACCTTACTATCCCCCGTATGCATCTTACGTGAAATTCTACGGGGGCAAGCCAGTTGAATTTAGACTTACTGATGACAGCAAGCCTGACTTGGAAGATATAATATCGAGGATAACCCCACGCACTAGGGCGTTATGCATAATCAGTCCAAATAATCCTACTGGAGAAGTTTTTGATTACAAGAGTCTAAAGCAATTAGTTGATTTGGCAGCTGAACACTCCCTTTACCTTATTTGTGATGAAATTTATGATAGCTTGATCTTTGATGGGGAATTTACAGGTATAGGTAGGGTCGCCAAGGATTCACCTGTAATCTTGCTCAATGGATTCTCCAAAGTATATTTGATGACAGGATGGCGCTGTGGATACATATGCACTAATAGCAACTGTGTAGCTTTGGATAACATTCGAAACAATATTCCAAAATTAGCTAGGGTGCGGATATCATCTAATTTACCTGTGCAAAAAGCTCGCCGTCGCGGCACTTAGAGGACCTCAAGATCACATCCCTATGATGGTTAATAAATTACGAAGAAGAAGAGACCTAGTTATCAAACGTCTAAACCAAATAAGTGGAATAACGTGCAAGCTTCCCAAGGGGGCTTTCTATGCGTTTCCCAAAATTGGGATTTCAAACAGGTGGAAAGACGATCAGCAATTTGTCCTGGACTTGTTGAACAAAACTGGTGTACTGGCAGTTCACGGCTCAGGGTTCGGATCAACATTTGGCTCTGGGCACTTCAGAATAGTCTATCTTCCAGACGAGAATATCCTTGACGAGGCTATGAACAGGCTTGAAGATTTCATCAATGAACAAGATAGAGCATAGTTCAGTCGTAGGATCTTAATCCGAGAGCATTGGTATCCTTGTTGCTAATTGAGCTTTTTACCAATTAAGAGAATCTTCTATATTCGTGCTCATCAGGCGGGCCGTAGTCTTCTTCTTTCCTAAAATATCCCCAATAAAGCAAAAAAGCACCCCCAGCCAACATTGCCAATACGAATTTTTCATTGTTTATTTCACCATTAGTGTAATTGTCGATATAAAATCCAAAAGATAAGTGGGTACTGATAAAATAAAGATTTCGAAGTGCAATAATTACTGCCATTACGATAAATAAAATTCCCATTGCGGACATCCAATTCTTGCCCCTCCTGCTATGTCCACCGGACGAGCCGTAATCTCTCGAAAAGAATTTCATGTGAAGTCGTATCATCAGACTAATTTTATCCCAGGATGCTTGATCTTGTTCCGTTTAGATGCATTCAATATCATGGGAGTCAAGACTTCGGCCTGGTAGCTTAGTGATAGAGGGCCAAGATAAATCGGACGAAGACCCTTAATTTCTGATATCAAGCCAGTTAAGACGTCAAGGGCATTCTGATCGTTACCACAAACAAATGTGTCTGAATTCAAACTTTCTGTAACATTTTTCAATTTGATTTCTGAAATAGTGTGAAAAGCAGACACGATCTTGTTATCAGGTAAATTATCATAAACGATCTCGGCAGCGCATTTCTTTGTCTCCTCAAAAGGAACATAAGTAAATCCAGCATCAACTCGATTCATAGGCACAATTGGTGATACTACTATGCAATTAGACCTAATGCGATCTTTAATTGAGCTGCAAGTATGTTGTATTGAATCATAAGGTATTGATAAAATCAAGACATCAGCCATCCCCGCCAATGATATGTTGTCAGAGCCATCGATGTTACCTTTCATTTCACTGCCAATGACCGAATTTGCTGTAGCCATGTATGCATCAGCAGCTGTTTTAGCTTTACTTGGATCCCTGGATCCAATGTAAATTTCATGATTAGCTACCCATCTTAGCGCGAATCCTTCACCCATTCCACCAGTTCCTCCAATAATTCCTACTTTCAAAATCTCAACCAGTCCTAAGGGTAAATCTCGAACCTATTAAGGTTATAATAATAATTAATCATTGGACATTTAACCCAAACAGATATTGAAACAAGCAGAGTATTCTACAAAATAACTTAACTTAATATTGCTATTCTTTTTCATCTTTTAGTTGTTTGCCGCTAGCAATATTCATGCGCCACGGAGAAGCCGATAATAATGTCAAGAGAATTTTAGTTGGACGAAATCTTGAATCGCATCTTACAACCCAGGGAAAGCTTCAAGTCGAGGATACCGCAAAATATTTGAAGGAAATATCAATAGACAAAGTGTACGTCAGTCCTGTAACAAGGGCGCTTGAAACTGCTGAGATTACCTGCAACTTGCTTGGCTTAGAATATCAAATTGATGAGAGACTGTTTGAGATCGAGCTTGGTAAGTTGGTGGGGATGAACTATGAAGAGATATTAGATAAGCATGAGAATCTTTTCCTTAAATTTTACTCTGGCGATCAGCAGATGCTTGATAGTTTTGGTGTGGAAAGTTTTAGTATGGTGAAGGAGCGCATCAAACATATCCTTGACGAAGTGATTGAAATTCATCCTGACAAGAATGTATTGTTCATAACACACTTAGATCCGATTAAGGCTGCAATTTCTCTTCTTTTGGATCTACAGGCAGAAGCGCTATTTCGGTGGCACATTCGAAATGCTTCACTGACAATTTTAAAACATGAGAGTAAGATTTTGTCGCTATCTGGTGTAAATGTTATGGGAATTCACCGGTATCTAAATGAGTAAGCATGTTGTGATGGAGATGGGATAGATCGTCGTCCTTCGCTGCAAGCCCACCTGTCAGAACCAAAAAAATAGCTTTAAGTTGTTGATGCCTACATTTTCTTGTTACAATGTATGGGTCATCAACCATTGATTAATTCGACTACACCTTAACATATAACAGAACTTGTGTTAAAAAGACGAGAAAGGGTTCCTAAATTACCATGCAAAAACCTTAAATTGGATAAGTTAAACTAGTGAGCAGAGATAGCGAGTTCGCATGGTATCAAGACCTAAGGGATGGATGCTAGTAATATTGTTCTTGCCGTTACTAAGTTTATCAGTGATAAGTTATCTGAGTTTTAATTATGCCTTCGCTCAAGGAGGGACTGATCCTGAAGAGGTCGTATTAAGGAGATTCGAGATATGGGGATTATTCTATCGTCTGATGGTTGCAGCCTTCGTTGTTGGTGCCGTAGTCCAAGGCTCTATAGTATACGTTTGCTGGCGTTTTAGTGAATCCAATCCTAAAAACAGAATGAGAGAACCGTTAGAAGGGGCGCGTTAATGGGCCACGCAACAGTCGAATGGGTATACGTAGGAGTAGTAATCAGTGTCCTTACTTGGGTAGGGGCAGAATCTTGGAATGTAGAGAGGATCATCGAACACGTACCAACAAATGCCGAAACCATTAAAGTAATAGGTCAACAGTGGTTCTGGACTTTCGAGCATCAGGATGGAACCAAAGAAGTTGGACAGCTTCATGTAAAGCAGGGAGTCCCCTACAAATTTGAACTGGTATCAAAAGATGTCGTACATGATTTCAATGTGCCCGACTTTGTTGTCTTGATGGACGCTGTTCCAGGCAGAGTTAATGTTGTTTGGAACATGTTTGATAAGCCCGGAGAGTTCCTTATTCAGTGCCGCGAGTACTGTGGCTTTGGTCACGCTGACATGAGGGCCAAATTATTTGTCGAGCCATTTACTCAGGTAGCAGAGGCAGGTGCAGGCCAGACAGCTCCGCCGAGCAGGAAATGCGACTACTAACCAGACATCTGCAACAACCCCCCCACCAGCAGGAAATGCGACTACTAACCAAACATCTGCGACAGTTCCCCCACCTAGTGGTCCACCAGGAACTCCTCTGACCATACTGGAAGGTGCATCTGTTCAGGGAAGTCCAGATTACGATCCAGACTCTTTGACTGTAAAGAAAGGTGACAAAATAACTGTAACCAATAAAGATACTCTGCCACACACTGTGACGAGCGGAACAGGTCCACAGGATCCAAATAGTGCAAAGCTCTTTGATACTTCTATAATAGAAGCTGGTGCTACTGCCGATATAGCCACTACAACCGTTGATGCAGGAAATCATCCATACTACTGTGTTGTCCATCCTTACATGACAGGTGCTCTGGTAGTACAGTAACACTGGGTCTACAACACTGGGTCTACTTTTGGCGATCATCTTAGGTTTTGACTGGAGCAAGTTTGAGCTACTATTCTATTTATTGGTAACGGACATAAAGCAAAGCCACCATTCCTTAATAAAAGTAAAAATGGCAAGTAGTATTGGGCCGACAGAATGAAGAACAACCGTGGTATTAGAAATAATTGTGATTGCTTCAAATTGTGCAGGAATAGGTGCTCTTACCGTCGTATGGTATGGCAAGCATAAATTCAAGACCCTTGAGTTCTTTTGTCGGATTGAATCTTCTCAATAATGCCAATGGTAGACGATGACTTTATCATAATGTCTAAACAAAAACTATTAATTTATTAAAAAAGTAATAGCTTTTTAAGAATTTCAAAATACAAATTGAGAAAATGCATAAGGCGAAAATTTGGCGCTTACGTGCGAGGAGTTAAAACAAAATGCTTTTATTGATATTATGCTACAGGTAAATGCAATTGGTAGGTGTATGAACCGTTGGTATTAGAGATTAAAAAACCTCGTCCAATGTGGGAAATAATTTTCTCGACACACCATACTGATATTGGATTATTGTACATTATTTCTTCCATAGCCTTTCTCATGGTTGGTGGCGGACTGGCTTTGGCCATAAGGGCAGAGCTTTTCTTGCCCGGTGTTCAAATCTTTCAAGACCCAACTGACTTCAATAGGTTCTTCACCGTTCACGGCACTACGATGTTATTCTTGTGGGCAATCCCGTTTGCAGCCGGCGTAGGGAATTACCTAATCCCTATAATGGTCAGATACAAGGATATGGCATGGCCAAAGCTCAATGCTGTTGCATACTGGATGATACCTGTAGGGGCAGCATTAGTATTATTGGGTTTTTCAGATACAGGATGGACGGCATATCCACCATATTCCATAATTAGAGCGCCAGGTCCAGCAGCCGAGATGTGGATCTTTGGCTTAAAGATATTAGGGATTTCTTCCATATTAGGTTCAATTAACTTTATAGTTACAATCGTGAGGTGCAAACATCCAGACCTTCCGATAATGAAGATTTCTCTCTTTGCCTGGTCTATATTGTCGATTTCGTTTATGACGATTGTGGCAGTCCCCACGTTTGCCGCTTCATTGATAATGCTATATACCGACAGACTGGGGATTTCGGGATTTTTCAATCCCGCTCTTGGAGGTGACCCTATAGCCTATCAGCACTTGTTCTGGTTTACATTCCACCCAGAGGTATACATATTCCTGTTGCCTGCAGTGGGCATGTTGTACGAGATGATACCCAAGTTCTCAAGAAAGCCCCTCTTTAGTTATCAGTCAGGAGTCGCGGCGTTCATTCTGTTGACTACGATAGGCTTTGCCTCTTGGGCGCATCACATGTTCGCCACAGGTATGAGCTTTACCGAAAAGACGGTATTTATGGTTGGTACACTTGCTGCAGTTCCGGCGTCTGCAATGCACATATTTAATTGGATTGCTACAATGTGGGGAGGGCGGATCAAGTTTGCCGCTCCTATGATGTTCGGAGTCGGAGGGATCATGCTATTTTTCGCCTCAGGCGCAGGTGGAGTAGTCAATACTGCACTCCCACTGGACTTTATAACGCACGATAGTTACTGGGTAGTAGGACACTTCCATCTAATATTGATGGGTACAGTTTCTTTGACGTTTACTGGCTTCATCTACTATCTTTTCCCACTTATCACCGGCAGAATGTACAACGAAAAGGCTGCGAAGGTACACTTTGCTTTGGCATTCGCTGGAGTAGCAATAGTCTTCTTGACCCAGCACATCCTAGGATTATATGGGATGCCGCGAAGGGTATATGATTATGTCCCACTGCCAGAGTACATTTCAATGAACCAAATAGCCACAATTGGGGCTTGGATTGCGGGATGGTCATATGTCATTATGATTGTCAACTTGCTTAAGAATGCTGGAAAAGGAAAAGAAGCAGATATGAGAGACCCATTTGAGATTGGAGAGGAGTATTATGACTACGCACGACGAGAGCCCCATCATTAGAACTTCGCCACGTAGATTGGCGATAGGAATCGCCATTATAGTAATACTAATGGGAGTTGGAATAGGTATTATCGTACCTTTCTGGAAGGATATGGTAAAAAATCCTCCTCCAGCTTCCCTCCTAAAGCCAGAGGGCCCACCAGAAGAAGGAACGGGCTTTCAGACAAGTATAGGTACAATTGAAGGAGTGACTAAGCCTCAACCTGCGCCATCTGCTGCGGCACCAGCCAGTAATGCTACCACGAGTGGCGCTGCCACCGGACAACCCTCTTCAACAGGTGGTCCACCAGGAACTCCTCTGACCATACTGCAAGGTGCATCTGTTCAGGGAAGTCCAGATTACGATCCAGACTCTTTGACTGTAAAGAAAGGTGACAAAATAACTGTAACCAATAAAGATACTCTGCCACACACTGTGACGAGCGGAACAGGTCCACAGGATCCAAATAGTGCAAAGCTCTTTGATACTTCTATAATAGAAGCTGGTGCTACTGCCGATATAGCCACTACAACCGTTGATGCAGGAGATCATCCATACTACTGTGTTGTCCATCCTTACATGACAGGTACTCTAGTAGTTCAGTAATAGAACCAAAGTAACCACACGCTTTATCTTATTTTTTGCATGACATGCAATCTAGCTGGCGATGGCCTTCCTGTCAAAAACAAAAATGATAATCAATAATATAGCACCTTTCAATTCTGCTGAATTAGAGAGGAGCACGAAAAATAGGAAACAAAACATCAATTAAGCAGATTCTCAATTATTGACATGATGCTACTAAAGCGTCTTTCTATTATAACACTGATTGTCCTCTTTTCTCTAATATTTATTGGAGGATATGTAAGCGCATCTGGGGTGGGATTAAGCTGTCCAAACTGGCCACTATGTCCAGCAGGCCTGATTCCCATGCAGGAGTTTATTATTGAATATTTTCATCGCACCGTCGCAGCAACTACAGGGGTGCTGGTCTTTGCAACTATGATATTTACCTTAAAGTCAAAAGTAACTTCAAAAAATGCAAAAATAGCGTCGGTGATTGGTGTAGGATTGGTTATAGGCCAAATTGCACTGGGCGCTATTGTTATTGTTGAAAAGCTCCATGCAGTGTTAGTCACAGTTCATCTTGGGATGGGATTGGTTCTGTTTGCTATGGTACTAATTGTGGTAAGGAATGCATATAAATTGGAAAGAGAAGGGCTAGAAACAGCAGGATCGAGTTCGCACAATGGCAGCCGTTTGGATCAGAAATCTAAATCGTAAGGGTATCGCTCATAAACTTGAGCGGACACGTAAATAAGAGATGCTTGATTTAAATTCGGTCTCATTTTTTGCCACAAGCAATTGTGTCAAGTATTAAATGAATATTCGAGGTATGAAACTTGACTGACTGGCAGTAGGACGTTTGAACTTAAGTCTTACTGTATGAGGCGGGTATTTTTCCCGTAAAGCATAATACCAATATGGCATAACTTACCCTCGAAATCAGTATGTGGAAGGTAATGATGCCTAGAAAAATTGTTTATGGAGAAAATGCTGCTAAAGAATTTGAGTACCCCGAGAAGGCACTGATTATAACTACGACAACACCGGATATCTACGAAAAATGGTTAAGTTACATGGGAATAAAGAACTACGAAATATATGACAAGGTAACACCAGACCCGGCAATCGAAACGATTGAGGAGATTAAAAAGAAATACGACGGAAAGGAGATTTCGACATATATCGGCCTTGGAGGGGGCAGTTCAATGGATGTATCTAAGTATCTTAGTAAACTCACTGGGATACCAAAGATTCTGATTCCAACTACTTTCGGCACGGGTGCCGAAATGACAACATATGCAGTTGTAAGTTTTAGTCACAAGAAAAAGTTGCTACAGGACGAGGCATTCCTTGCTGACGTTGCAATTGTGGATCCATATTTTCTGCCTGGCACTCCATTTAACATAATGCGAAATTCTGCATGCGATGCTATGGCTCAGGCATCGGAAGGATACGATAGCAAGTTAGGAAATCCTTTTACAAGATTCTTTTGCAAGGAAGCATTTGACATTCTTGAAGACGCCATAATAAATGACAAACCCGAGCTCCTTCCGTATGGGGCAATGCTGTCGGGAATTGGTTTTGGAAATTCT
Organism: uncultured Nitrososphaeraceae archaeon; assembly: GCA_963788355.1. GTDB lineage: Archaea > Thermoproteota > Nitrososphaeria > Nitrososphaerales > Nitrososphaeraceae > TA-21. The sequence continues at coordinate 22,024 of CAWBGD010000014.1, forward strand.
TCGACAACTCTTGGCCATGCACTATCATATGTATTTTCTAATGAAGGCGTGCCTCACGGGTATGCTCTTTCATCATGCACTACAGTTGCCCACCAATTTAACAAGTCCTCGTATTACGAGAGATTCAAGAAGGTTTGTCAGAAACTAAAGTTTGAACCACTAAAACTGAAACTTCCACTCGATGAAGCTGCCGATGTTATAATGCCTGATAAAGGGCATCTTGACAATAATCCCATTGAAATAAAAAAGCAGGACGTAGTATATTGTCTGGACAAAATAGTTAATGCAAATCCTCTAAGTTAGTAACGTTTACTAAGATGGAGGATATCAACAAATGTCTCACGATAACTGATTTTCGCCTATGGGTTTCGTATAAAATTTGACTCTGGATTCGTACCATGAACTATCCCAAGAGCATACCTGAGATAACCCAAGAGCGAAGGCAAATTCGTAGATTAGATTATACTTTTAAATAATGGAAATTCATCCTCGGCAATTTGTTCACTTTTTGCAAAGTCCAATCGAGTACTATCGATCATTTGTGACCAAGAAAAAGAGTTAAGATCTACTTCAGAAGGTTAGACGAATGACCCAATTTAGGCGCCAAACCTTCTTTTTTTGGTGAAAGCCGATAAATAAGATTTCGTGCAATTTATCACTCTCACTAAATTTAATTAGAGATAGAGCGTCAGCGACTTAAGAAAAGGTTTCAACGCCACTGTTTCATAACATTTTTCTTTTCAGATATGCAATATAACTATCTTATCATGTCTGCCTAGGGACTCTTCAGGGATATTGTCTTAGAGTCGACTTCCAAAGATTTTGAGGGAGGCTTTTAGAGCGACAACGATGGGAACATGTGAGTTAACGCGTTTGTATAGACATCTATTCTATTGATGCTAGACGTTGACAGAATATCTTCGCTTACTTTTATAGCGTAATTTCAAGGCCGAAATGGACTTAGGAAACCTTTAAATCCAGTTCAACGAATTCTGATTCGTACACCTTGACTACCATCAGCAAGAATATGGAAATTCAAGCTCCAATCAGTGAAGTATTCACTTATTTCGCTCGTCCCGAACACATGGCTGATCAATTCCCTGAAAATATGGGTCTAAACATTATTCCATTGGAAGTTAAGAATGGATTTGGCGTTGGCACGATATTTAGAATCAGTGGGGATTTTGATGGTAAGAAATTAGAATGGGACTGTGAAACAATCGAATACATACCGCATCGTAAGATTGTTGCCAAAATGATCGAGGGCCCCTTTAAGCGGTGGGTTATTACAGTAACTTTTGAACCAGTAAGCGAAAAACAAACCAAAACTGGAATTCAAGTGGAGTATGATATGCCAATGGGACCTCTTGGGGGATTCATGGATAAAGTAAAACTCAAAAAGGTAGCAGAAAGGGGCATAGAAAATGGTCTGTATAGGGTTAAGGCCTTGCTAGAAGGTACCGGCTCAATCCCCGTCTATATTACACTTGAAGCCTACAGAGAGGTATTAAAGCAGAAAGAAAAACTAAATTGCTCAGTATCAGAAGCGATAGTCAAGTTAATCAAGGAACAAGAGGTTAAAACACCCATTCAATAATAAACATATTTGTTATTCAGGGTATCTCGTTTCATTTAAATATCGCAGATTAAAGGAAATTTTGAGGGTTCGTAGCTCAGCCAGGTAGAGCGTCTGGCTCTTAACCAGTCGTACAAACGGGTTATAATGTCGTGGGTCCAAATCCCACCGAACCCGCTATGCTAAATTCACCATAAATCAAAATTACCATCCGTCCCCAAAGTAATATAGTCACTTTAAGTGACCCGTAATCATCTTGTAATCCAGCAAATTCCAAGGGTTTTAAGAATAGTGATTTAGAAAGTCTACTTTCGAGTAAATTCTAGAAATAGAATTTGTAGACCTAGAGGGTATATAATACACCAATGATTGAATGCTACTGAACCAAATAATTTTTCATTTGCACTCAAATTAATTCTGTGATCAAGAATGGCAAAAAATAAGGGATCAAATATTGAAAGTCAGCCATGAAGCTCTTTCTCTAATGCTTCTTTCAACATATGCAAATGTCGCAGCCGATCCTTTTTGATAGTTTCCCAAGTTTGAACTAACTGTGAATTATTTGCGGCCTGCGCATCCTTAATGTATTGATTTATAGTATCATACAAAAAACCCGCATCTTTGCCCATTGAGTGTAGAATATCATACAAGGTGTTTGAAAGTTCGGTTTCATTTCCCATTACATCTTCTTGGTTCATATAATATTTAATGGCTTATCGTTCAAACAATTACATTAATTTGATAGTTACCTGGTATAAAAAAGGGTCTGGCGCTTGAATCAAACATGAATCAATAGCAAGTCAAAAATAAATGAAAATAGTTTGAAAGGTCAACAAGCCAAATTCTAATTTATGATGTTGTTCAAGGAAAAAGCGTGAAACACTCTGGGCATCATCTAAAAACTGATAATCAAGGTAATTCTTAAATGCATAAATTGGTTTGGAATATCATTAAGGTGTCACTAAATGGAAAATAGGCTCATGGAACTGTGGGCAGATAATACTTTATCTGAATTTGCGATCATTTACGATACCAAATTTGTAATTAGGACGAAGGAGCAAGGGGAGTATACAAAAATGATTGATAAATCTAATTTCGTAGATGGATATGAACTTAATTGGGGATATACCTTATCGCAGTGGGTAGTTTTTTACCTTGCAAATAATTATGCCAAAGTCTTAACTGGATCGAATCGTGACAAATCAGAATTCAAATTAGAAGATAATCTAAATGATCAAATAGATCCTCCAGACACGGACTCTGGTCTATCGTGGCTTTCTCAGCGAGAAAAAATTAGAACTAGGAAGGTTCAACCTAAAGCCACATTAAAGTGCCATTTCTGCAATTTGAAATATTGCTTGGAAGAAGAACGAAACGATCATGAGCAATTCTGGCATAGCGAAAAAATTAATTCAATGAAGTAAACCTCGTGCCTGCATGCCCATTAACTTAACCATATCACACTAGTATCTAATTACTACGTGAATCATTTTCTACGCTCTTTTTTCTCCTTATTTTCAGCGTATTCCTTAAGTGATTCCAACTCATAATCATACATATCATCAAAGAATCGTACCATATCTGAAGTAGTTTTTCTGTTCAAAGATTACAATTTGTTTTTGCCTTCTTTCCTTTCTGTTATCAAATCAGCCTCTTTCAGAATTCGAAGATTAATTGATACTCCAGGTAGTGTAAAGTCAAAGTGGCCTGCTAATTCGTAGGCGTGATCATATCCCGCTCTAAGCAGTAACAATATTCGTCTTCTATTGTCATCCGAAAAGAGCTTTCCAGGGTGAATCCATATCGAATTAATATTTAATTGTTATATAACTATAGAAATGTTTAAGATATTAGGGGAGAAAATAAAGCTAAAATAGAATGATACCATCTAATTCCTAGCTTACCCCCTAGACTTTTTTGTTCAAATAACAAATCCAAATAGTAAAACCACTTACCCCATCAATAGCAGTATAAATCGCAAAAATTTTCATTTCCATCTAATCTGTTTTTTAGCCAAGTTTCAAGACACCCTATTAAAATCAAAATCAAACTCGAATCTACCAATATTTTGCAATCATAAGTTTCAGACAGCCAAAAAGTAAATTCGAGCTGAGAATCGAGGGTAAGCAAGACCGGTACTGAATCCGTACAGAATTCACACGAGTCCTGTCCAGTAGAGCCCGGATTAGGTCAAGATTAATTAATAGTATTTACAATAATAAAATGTCGATGCAAGAAGAATTTGAGAAATGTCCAAAATGCAAAAGGGGATACATGCGTCCAACCCCCAAGGAATTGGAAGATGAACGCTTTGATCTCAGGATGTATCTTTGTGATAACGACCGTTGTAGAATCAAACTTCTCGAAGCGGAACTGAAAGAATATGCATCAACCAATAAACCATCTTCGGCCTTCAGTCATTATCAATGACAAGATTTTGTCATTTATTGCTCATGACAGATAGTGCCCTATACTGGTACTTGTCTAGTTCTCGTCTTCCCATTACTAGCAGGAAACATCTCTTGAAGAAATCTACTTTGATGCGTGAAAAATTTACTGCGTATATTGACTAAGATAACCATCAGTTAATTTGTCAAGCTAGGGAGAGAAATTATTGAAAAGTACTAGTTGCCTTATTGGATACTGAAATGTAAATTAGCTTATAGGATAACACAGTCGCCGGACATCATATCTTCTAATTCTTTAAAATCTACAATAACATCTTGCTTACCATTGCATAGGAAAGTGTCATGACCTGGCCCTCCTGACATAACGTCATGATCAATTCCTCCAATGATCTGATCGTTTCCTGATCCCCCAAAAAGCATACTTCCACCAGTACCAAATAAAATATTTGGCCCAGCTTCTCCCACAACAACATCATTTCCATCGTTACCAAAAACTACGGAAGTACTGTTGCCACCCTGAATGGCGTCATTTCCATCGTTACCAAAGGTAACTTCGGTACCAAGCAATCCCTGAACCTTGTCATCACCACTCAAGCCGAATATTGTTCCGCTTCTTGGAGAAGTTACAATTGTGTCATTCCTACTAGTCCCTGTACATATCGTCGGGGGGACCAGCAGATTTCCTGCGCATTGAGTTATCTTCCCCATCGGAGTTTCCATAGTGGTTTGAGTACCAATAACTTTATCTGCCAATGCACTCCCACCAGAAAACAGCTGGGATACATAAATTAAATTAAACAATAATAAGAATAAGACAATCCTTAATTTCAGTCTCATATTGAGCATTACTATTTTTTATATAAAAAAGTATCTACGAATGTTATATATTTTTAGCATAGGAAAATCAAGAATAATCATATTGAACTAGATTCCGACTAAGGTTCTATTAGGACGGGAAACAAACAAGCAACAACTTCAGTCCAATGATTTCAGTAGCAGAAATTTACTTATCTCTTCATATGAACCGCAAAAGTAGGTTTGTATAATGATTTAGTATTCCAATTATCTAACCTTAGACCGCTTGATCTTTTCTTGTAATAGCATGCAACCCTGAATTAATGTTTCAGGTCTTGGTGGACAGCCTGGTACATAGACATCAACTGGTATAATACCATCAATACCAGGAAGAACATTATACGAATCTATGTAAAGTCCACCGGTAATTGCACAAGCCCCCATGGCTATTACGTATTTGGGTTCAGGCATCTGATCATACACCATCCTGAGACGTGGTGCCATCTTGCGTGTAACGGTGCCTTGCACAACAATAAGATCGCACTGTCTAAGTGATCCGAATGCTTCGATAATACCAAATCTTTCAACATCATACCTGGGTCCGGAGGCAGCCCCGAATTCTACACTGCAACATGCAGTTTCAAGGTGCACGGGCCACAGAGACCAGATTCGTCCCCAATTGATAGCATATCCCAGAGGTAAATCAAGAGCCCTAACAAGTACATCGCCTAGCTTACTAACCAGGAGGTTAAAATTCGTTGGATTAACCAGATCTTTGATCAATGTCTCGTCTATGTTTCTATTAGTGACGATGATATTTAATACTACCCACCGCTTTGCTCTCTAACGCAATCGTGCCTGTAATTCGTGGTTTATGACCTTAATTTTTTAACTATTTCATGCATTACACTCTATTTACGTACAGGTTTGAGTAAAAACAATACGAAAACCTTGATGCACTTAAAGCTAGCGTATGTTTAAATGAGGACTCTATGGATTATAACTTATGTCCGCAAGCTCCAAGATTAACGATAGTCCTTCGCATTTTATGGTCCTCCAAGCGATAGCTAAAGGTCTGGACACAATCGACAAGATCGCTACAGCAACAAGAAAAAGCAAAGACGAGGTTAGCGCTATCATCAATGATTTAGTTAATCAGCGTTTGGCAAATATGACAGAGAAAAGACGTTTTTTTGGGGGCAAGAAGATAAAACTTGCCATAACAGAAACGGGTAGTTCTCTCCTGGGCGTTAAACATCAAGAACTTAGGCAAAGTCAAGATAGGTTGCAACAAATGTATGAGAGCGGGAACAAGCAGCAGTTGCAGGGCTACATGGATTCGAATAGAATGTGGATTCCTTTCATGCTGATGTCTGGTATAATGAATGCCTTGTTCTTTGCTTCAATGATGTCCTTTATGGGAATGGCAATGAGCCCGTCAGAAAATGCCGCTGTTGATAGTGCGGGTACTGAAGGGGCTGCTAGCAGCGATGCTGCGAGTGGTAGCGATACTTCTGGAGCCGATAGTACGGCTGGTGATACTGGTTCGGCTGATACATCGGGTATGGGTGATACTGGCGGTGGAGCTTTGACGGATTTGATGGAGGCGGTTTTGATTTTTAGAGATTCTTCTTAGTCGATGCGGTCTTATCTGCTAGATAGCTAAATAAGATAGACATATTCATCGGCTACCAATTATTACTGACCCATTAAATGGTCGTATATTCTCTATCCTACTCTCTTCATTTTCGATCCACATTTTGGACATGACGCTTCCTTATGTTTAGTCCCGCAATTCATACAATAGTAGTTAACTGAACTTCCACCGAAGGCAGACGATAATGAACCAAACATTCCAGAGCCTCCGCCCATTTTCTTCATCATTCTATTACGCATGTAGAAATTTATCAGGATAAATATGACAATAATAATCGGTAAGGACAAATAAAACGGCAGAAAAAAGGAAATTGTAATACTAATTGCTAGAGATATAGCTATCATCAAGATATTATTCTTTAGAAATTGGTTATCCATCGTATTATTTTATCAACTAAGGTTATTAAGCTAATTGGTGGATATCCCAGGATTTAAGATCGAAGTGAAAGTTGAAGGGCATTGAGCCATCGATGTCCGGATTCTGTACAGTAGTGTGTAAGTTGGAAATGATGGCAGTACGAAGTTCTCATGAAATTTTAAATTATAGGATAACCAGTAGTTCTTGCGTTTGTCATAAATACTGGGCTAAGAATATCGGTTTATATGGCCAACTAATGTGTTTTCCTTCAGAAATTCTGTTTGACTGTAGGACGATCCATATTAGCGGTTTTTGCCCCTATTTCTCAAATATTCTTATTTTTAGTTAATAACAGCTAACCGGCCAAACACTCTCTTTGAGTTTAAGAAATCAGGGATACCTACCAATGGAAACGCAATTTATAATAATTTAATGTTTAGATATTAGATTCCGATGTAAGAAGCACAGTAGCCATAGCACGCTTGTGATAAGGATTATTATAGATGGTGATCAATAGTTATCATCGTCTACTTTGCTTAATCTATTCATAAGTTTTGATTTCGCACTGATCGACTTTTATTCATATATAGAATACTTCGAGTACGTAGGAATTTTTTCTATTAGTTTTCTAGCAGGAATTGTAACTTTGATTCCCATCCCTGTCGCGCCCCTTTTGGCATTGGCTCGCTTTGGATGGGAAATTGAATCCACAACTTCTCGTATTATCCGGAGTAACAGGTTCCGTAGCTGCCAAGTCCATTATTTTTTTGTGCAGTTATTATGGGCGCAACATCATGAGCTTAAAAACTACGAAGAGGATGTTGCCTCTATATAACTTCATTAGCAAATTTGGCTGGGTGGCTGTATTAATAGCATCGGCGACCCCTATTCCAGATGCGCCAATAAACATACACTTAGGACTAGCTAGATACAACTTCTGGAAATTTATTGTTGCGGCATTTGTTGGAAAATTGGTAGCATATGAAATTGTAGTCTTGGCAGTATTACTCTTGGGACATTCATTTATGAATGATAGTCTTTTCACAGTTGATGGAACACAATTATTTATCATAGGATTGGTCATAACAATAGCCTACGTGATCGTAATGTATTTGACATTTAATATAAATTGGAATAGAGTTATGGGAAAAAAATGGTCATAATGAGAATAATAAGTAAGCAAAGTCAGATGGCTGAAAAGAAGAATCACTAGTCATAATTATTATAATACAGTTACCGTACATGATATATTTCCACTATATCGCTGCCTGAACCCCCAGGTCGTGGCCCTCCACCAATGACGTAGATTTTACTATCAATTGCCACAGCCGCCAAACCGTGGCGGGCTGTTGGCATATTTGTCTCAAAGCTCCATTTCCCAGTAACAGAATCATATCTCTCATTATTGTTAAAGGTGCCAGTTGGATCCTCGCCTCCAAAAATGTAAATCGTGCCATTAACTGCCGCGGAAGCCAAACCGCCTCGCTTAGTAGGCATCGAGTCTAATCCAGACCACTTATCAGTAATTGGATCATATACTTCATTAACATCAACATTAGTTGACATTCCTGCTGTTCTTCCTCCGATTACATACAATTTCCCATTTACAACTGCAGAAGTAAGATGCTCTCTGGCTGTGGGCATAGATGCCCGTTCTGTCCAAATATTGGTAGCTGGATCATATGCCAAGTTACTGGCTGAGGTATCAGATATATTAACTCCACCAACTGCATAAAGTGTTTCATTTATAAAGTTAGCAGTAAGTGCCCCACGTGCATTTGGAAGATCGGCACCGGCCTCCCACTTGTTAGTAACAGGATCATATATAAATAACTTATTCGACAGATCTTCTCGGTCCAGATACCCTCCCCCAACCACATACAACTTCCCGTTAAATGAGGCAGCCGCAGCATGATCCAGTGGTCTTGGTAAAGGAGCTGAAATTGCCCATTTATCTGTCACGGGATCATATGTTTCGACAGAAGTACTACTCCCATTTTTATCAAAGCCCCCAATAATGTACACTTTGCCACCTAAAACCGCACCAACAATCTCGGACCTTGCCATTGACATAGGCGCTCCAGTGCTCCAGAATGACTCGATTGTTGCTAAAGTTGGATTAAGCGGTATGAGAACCGTCATGAATAGAAGAAAATAAACTGTTGACTTAGATACAACGCTGGATCTTAACACCAATGGTACAGGAAATATTATTTCTTCTCCCCAATAAAATATTACCTGCTGACCTATACCTTTTATATCAAGGTTAACGACTTAAGCCTCGACTTGTTAATAATTTCATAGCAATACCAAATGTAGAAGTCTTTAAAGGTTAGATTATTTTTGAATATATGAAATAGAATGTTAGGAGATTTGATCTATGAACCAAAGGGTAGAATCACCGGACAAAGAGTCCTTGATGTAGAAGGACCAAAAATAGAAGTATCTTTTTCAGCGTCCGGAGTCCTAAAAGGTAGTATAGCAGTAATTGAAAATGCGACATATTGGAATGTCGCCCGGGCCCCTGGAAAATTATATGGTGAAGGCCAGGGTGTATTAATGACTAAAGATGGGAGTGATCACGGAAGTTGGAAAGGGAACGGAATAGGAACTATGAGTGGGAAAGGAAAAACAAGTTTCCGAGGAGCAATATATTTTGGTAACACATCTGCCAGTAAGCTCGAATTCCTCAACAACATAGTAGGTGTCTATGAATATGAAATAGACGAGAACGGAAATACATCAGCCAAAGTCTGGCAATGGAAGTAATAGGAGCTAGTCATTTAGTAACTTCTTCCAAGTTTCTGTTTGGGTCGTATTTGCTCTTCAAGTCCCTAATCGTCTTGTACGACAAAGATTTGTGAGATAATCTCAATTCTCATTCATCGATTTGATACAATTTGTTGGAAATATTGAGATAAGAAGGAGAAATCAAATCGATATTAACCTTAAATCCTATTATTGTATATGGGATGCAGGTGTAGATTCTGTAAGCACGAAAATTCAGTTGAGTGCCAGTCTGCATACTGTAAATGTTGTTCCCCAGAGGACCATAAACTAGAGATCATGATTGCAAATGACAAAGAAATTGATGACATGTTGTCTATAAAATATCCGGCTATAGAAACAGTCTAGATTAGAATTGATTGGAGCAATGCACCCAACCTATGTGCTGAATGGAAATATTTGTGAGCTACACCTTCAAATATCCGGGCAATTTTACTTAATAAATTAATTTGTGGTGTTTCAAAGGTCTTGAACCTAGGTATTCTCTAACGTTTTTTTCCAACCCGTAATTTCGCTATCAAAACCCTTAAGTTGCTTCTCAAATTCATTCATGTCAAGACCTTCTGGTCTTAAAAAGGTCCAGGTGGTTGTTGACCCCATCCCATTGGATATTACTCTAACATAAACGTCCCATTTGATATTACCTGCCACAAAAACGTGATCAAGTATACTACGTTCCTTGTTTGGTTCACAATATATCTGTGCCTTACCCAACGGTGTATCACAGGTCCATGAATTATTTCCAGATCTGGTTATAGATTTTAGAATGCCTCCAGTTTCCCAATTTTTAACATCCTGCAGGAAATCATAGACAGCAGCAACACTTTTCGTACAAGTCATAACTTTTACAACAACCTCTTTCGATATCGCTTGTACCATATTATTTCATAGTCAATTTGTCTCCTACTTAAGTATCACCTTTTAATTTAATTTAATCAGCAAGTATTTTGTAACTGTCAATGATACCTATAGGAAGAAGATATGATCTCTCACACCGTCAATGATCCTGAAAGTTGAAATGCATGTTGTATCATCATTTACATAGCAAGCTGTGTGATATGATCAAACGCAGTACCTACAACATAGACTTTCAAAAGACATTGAGTTGTAAATACAAGTTGAAACAGATATATGAAGTAGGAAGCATTGACCACTATATCTCCAGCAGAAGAGACAGTTTGTCACCAAAGGGACTAATCATACTATTTGGTATTGTAGTAGTCGGAATATTTTTATTTTTTGCGTTATTCGTTTTTCCAATCCAAAATCTATTCCGAGAGTCAATAAGCGAAGAGGTAACAGTCATTAGTAAAAGTGAGGGAATTTGTGTAATTGATAGTCAAGATCATCCGAGGAGCATTTCACCATGTGATTATGGCGTTGGGGATAAGCTCAGAATAACTTACAAATCAGGTACGTTTCCGGTAGAAACTCATCAAAAAACAGGCTAATTTATTCTTACAAACAGGACTATGGAAATTCTATGTGGATTGTGAAGGCCATCATGAAATTAATTGTACTTTCATCGTTAATTACGTTTGATAATGGATGCGTTATTGGAATCCATACTTTGCCATACGACATCGTAACCAAGCTTTGAAATAAGCTCACCATAACACGGTTCTGGAATTAATTTCTCTGAAAAGATGGCACACGCATCCATGAATTTAGTGGTTCCTGAGAGAAGTTTAACCAATTCGTTGGTTTTTGATTTAGAAATGAAATATGGTCCTGCTTTCACATAATCACGCTCGTTATCCCTCAATGCAATTGTGATTGCTGAATCAATTGGTATCTTGTACTGTAAGGCTATTTCCTCAATTGAAATGATGTCTTTTGCTCCATCAAAGATTATTTTTAGGTTGGGGTCACTTGCATACTTCTCAGTCATTTCTTGATCAATTGATTTTAAGTAATTCAACAGGCTCTTAATTGGAACTGAATCATTCTTGTAGGAAATTATTCGGTCTTGTGAACTATTGCCAAAAGCTGGAATGCTTTTTGAGCATGCCAACTCTTCGTTTACAGCAACAAAAAGGTCAATTTCCTTGTTAGAAACTATGTCCATGAGTTTCTGAATTTTCCTCTGGAGATAGTCCTTCGTCCAAAATCCTACTATCTCTAGGTATATCTTCTTATCATACTTTTGAAACATAAAGTCGGGAATAAATGCTGTCCCGTTGGATACAATCAAAGGATCGGGTTCCCTTATTAGTTTCCAACCATTTGCTGATTGTTCAAACTTATTCGCAAATTTTTCTTCAACGGAGCTATCAAAAAGTGGTGCAGCCAAATCCTTACCTGTAAAAGGAAGCAAAAGAAGTGAAGGAGCTTCCGAGAAGGACATCTTGAATTCGTATATTTTCTTTCCAGACATTGTTTTTCTGACAATCCACGCATCTATAGACCATCTCTCTGATCTGATTATTGACGGAAGTAATTTAGCTATAGATGTTCCGTATCTGTCGGTCAATTTGAACAAGCTGATAGGGCCATCAAGAGAGCACAGCAGACCTGATCCGTCTGCGTTACTAATTTCATGTTCATTGCTCTCTGACTGTTGTAAGTTGTACATTAAACCTAGCCGTTTTATATCTCTTAGAACGCGCTTCCAATTTATACCGCCACCGACAGAAAATTCCAGCTTAGTACAGTTAAAAAGTAAGGTTTGCAATATTGAAAGATTGTATATTCCCAAAAGTTCGGCCTGTTTAATTGAATTGAAGCCCACAAGGATCATGTTTTCCTCTAAATCATTCCACATTACCTGATTAATGTAAGCTGCAGAAAGATTCATCCGTGAGGCAATTCTATCTAATACTTCGTTGCGGTCAGACTCAGTCACTGCAAGTTGCATTCTGGATGATTCTTCAAACAAGGCCTTTCTAATGGCCATTGGATCGATATTATTACTGTAATTACTACCGTTCTCTAGACACACTGAACTGACACCTTCTTTCGAGCAGTGTGGAAAAGCCTCTAACGAGTTTATAGTCGTCCCATTGAGATTCAATCGCGGCTATTCTTTTCTCAAGCAATTTTTTCTTTTCATTTTTCTCGACAGACTCATTGAATTGACTTATAAGTTCTTTAGCTAGAAGTAAGTGTTCGCTCATTATCCATACAAAAAAGTGGAAATATTGTACCTTTTCTTGTCTTGACTCGAAGCAATTGAATAGGGAGCATTACTCAGCTCCCATCCTTATACTTGATTTCTTTCTTAAAGTCTTCTAGCGTTACCATATTTCACTCTAACTCATATTGCTTTTTCATTTATTCTACTAAGCGCTCTTTTCCTTTTTGCGCTCGTCCCTATTTCACGTGTGTTTGATGATATTATTTCGATCAATCTTGCTTTCCTAGTTGCATCAGGCTTCGGCCTCAAAAGTCTACCAAGCCTCTGGATGAATTCCCTTCCACTTCCTGTTCCACTTACTATTATTCCAAGTTCAGCGTCTGGAACATCTACTCCTTCGTCTAAAACTTTGGAAGTTACTATGGCATGATAGCGGCCTTCCCTAAATCCTAATAATGCGTCCTGCCTCTCTTCTTTATTAGTCCTGTGAGTAATCAAAGGGATGAGGAATCGGTTTGATATTTCATGAACTAAGCTGTTATGCTGAGTAAATATTATAGTTTTTACGCCTCTATTTTCTGAAAGAATTTTTCCCAACTCCTCTATTTTTGATTTACTATTTAACGCAATCTCCATAGCTCTGTTTCTCGCTAACAAAGCTTGTCTGGCAGCTTTGCTCTTTGTGGACATCATTATAAGTCTTTGAAAGGAACCAGAATAATTCATTTTAATTCCAACTCTGTTTAAAAAAATTTGATACGCTCTGAAGCTTCTTTCATACTCTTGCTTCTCTTGCAATTTCATTTCCACCTGCCTCCTTTCTATCTCGTAATTGGCTAGGTGTTTATGCTTGGCAAGTTCTGAGGGAAATGCTTGATAGACAACTCCACCGACCAATCTTGGGAAATCATAATGCAAATTATCTTCCCTTTCAATTGTTGCCGTCAGACCCAGACGATATGGAGCTGCCATTTGTTCTGCTATGGATCTATAGCCAGGCGCAGCTAAGTGATGTACTTCATCAAATATTATCAGTGAAAATTTGTTACCAAGACTAGCAGACTCTTATGTAAGCAGAATCATAAGTGGCTACCGTTATTGCTTGGATATCATCATTTCCTCCGCCAAGATTTCCAATTTTTGTATTTTCAAATTGTTTTGAGAGAATATCTGTCCATTGGCCCATGAGGTCGAGAGTTGGTACTACGACGAGAGTCGAGGAGTTTACACTTTCGATTGACTTGATACCTATCAGTGTTTTGCCTGATCCTGTAGGGAGAACCACACAACCTTTCATGCCAGCCTTAATCCAACTTTCTAGAGCCTTCTCCTGATAATCTCTTAGCGAAACATTTTTTGGTGCAAGAAGGGGAGACGGTACAGAATCCATAACAAAATCATTAAATTCAATAGCACTCTCCTCAAGATACGCTCGAATATCAGAATAATGCAAGGCATGTGCCCTCAATGTTTTTGTTCTAGGATCGAGCTTGGCATATGGGACATGGGCTAGGCCCTTAATTATTATCGTTCCACCATCATAGAAAATCGAGGAGATTACCATCCTTCGCATGATTGATGCCAAATCACTAAAAAATCTTTATCCTCGCCTCGTAAAGGTATCTTTTGGCCAATTACGCAATCAACCAACGTATCAATCGGATAATTATCACTATCAAGCATGTATTTTAGATGCAGATCAGTAATAAGAAGGCAGAATTCTTCCATTCCCAAGAGAATTTGAATTGCCACTACTGCTTAAACTCGGTTAATGCACAAATATTGCAAATGTTTACTGATTCTTGGATAGTTAGGGCTAGACTAACATGGTAGAGGACGAATCCTTAGTAATAGATCAGATAATTTTGAGTAATGGAAAAACTATAAGGCTAGTTAGCGGAGACATTACCGAAAGAAATTTAGACGTTATAGTCAATCCTGCCAATTCTTATTTGAAACATGGTGGAGGGGTTGCTGCAGCTATTGTGAGAAAGGGTGGGCAGGTAATACAAGAAGAGAGTGACAAGATTGGATATGTTCCGGTTGGAACCGCAGTTATTACAACCTCTGGAAGATTACCATGTAAAGCAGTTATTCATACTGTAGGACCACGTATGGGTGAAGGAAATGAAGACGAAAAATTGAGGAAAGCAATCAAAAGCGTTCTGGCACTTGCACAAGAAACTGGATTCAAGAGTATTTCTATTCCTGCCATCAGCACAGGTATTTTTGGTTATCCTAAGGACAAATGCGCCAAGATACTCTTGGAGGAATCGATGAATTACCTTGCTAAGAACAAACATACATCATCCGCTCCAAATACAATCGATACCATAGAATTTTCTCTAATTGACAGTGAAACTTTGGATTACTTTAAGGACGAAATCAAAAACTTAAAGCATCTGGCACTGTCCTGATAATTTCCATTTTAGCAAGCATTGAGCGGTAAAGAGAGAATAACTAGACCAATCTGTCTTATTTCTACAATAAATTCTAAGGGACCTTAACCTCTCGCGTATCGTAGACTCTTCTCCATCGCTACGCAATTTTTTTCAAGGTACTGTTCCTATTGGTATGTTCGATGTAGAAGGAAATTGAAGTCAGAACTGTAGTATCAGCAATTGTACTTGCATTAATAGTGGGAACAACTCTGCAAACCCTCCCTTCACTAGCGTAAGAGAGCAATACGACCAGAAATATGACAACTACAGAAGAGATGGTGGGGACTACTTATGGTGGTGTCGACATAGATAGTATTACTTCGACCATAAACTGTGAGGGGGAAGTCAAGGGTCCGGTAAGGGCATTGGGGATTCAGGCTGATGCGTTCGTACGGCACGGCATTTGCAGGGAAACTGGAACATCGTTAACGAGGATAAAAACGGGCAAGACAAGGGAGGCACAATAACAGGTGGTTGAACTGATGGTAGTAAATATCAAATAAACGGGACAGAAGAATATGACGGTATTTGTAAAGCGAAGGTACCAAAGGAGATAACAATCAGTTGTAACTGCGGTACGGGTGTAGAAATAAAGCATTATACCTTTGAGGGATAAACAGATAATTTTAATGGAAACGCAAGGTGTTACACAAGCTAGATATTTTAAAACAGAAACTTTCTTTTGATTAATTACTTAACTTCCTGCTGCCATTTTGATTGTTAATTATTCTTGCATTTCCGCAAAAACAAACAATCATATTCATTTAATTATTTCATACGCTCTACATATTTCCTCGGTAACATTTTCTAACTCTTGTTTCGTCTTTATCGTATGAGTATTTTCAGGTTCATTTCTGCCTCTTCTAATGGATAGTGTTATGCAGTCATTTCTAGGCTGTACGTCCAAAAAAGTTCTAAAGGTCAAAGTCTTGGCATAGACCACTCTGTGAGGTCTAACTTCTTCAATAACGTTCCCTCCCAGGGATCTTACAAAATTTCTCAAGTCCTGTAATATTATCTTTGTCTGTTCTTGCAATCCTTCAAGATGTGTTTCAAATGTGATGCTTGAAGATTTATCTGGATACAATCCAAATTTATTCATAGTCATATCTTGCAGATGACGCTATTTTAACTATCACTCCATTTT